>CAWCKL010000012.1:0-195162 GCA_963796095.1 uncultured Acidobacteriota bacterium | reverse complement strand
CAGCCTCGCGTACTCCGCCTTGGCTTCTTTCAGGATGGGAATATCCGGATCGGCGTTCTTTCCACAGGGCGAGGAAGTCCTGGCAGGCAGTCTTTGCCTTCTCTACAAGATCAAGTTGCAGGCGTGGCCCCACAGTGTCATGATAAGTGGTTGAACTTCCGGTCTTCGCGGTGTCAGCACGCTTCTAGGGCCCCGACCAGCAGAGGCGCAACCGACATCACAATGAGACCGGCTTCCGAAGCTTTGGCATCAAAAGACTCGATCGAGAGGTGCACTATGCCGGATATCAAGAAGGATTCAACAAGTTCACCGAAACAGCCATCAAACGAACCTCGCTCTGACGAGGCCGCCATCTCCGAGCGGTTGGAGAAAGAGGCAGATGAAATGGCGGGTGAGGCTGAGAAAGTCGAGAAACAATATGACCAAGATCACGATATTTTCACGAAGTGAGAGTTAGGTAATACGCGTATCTTGCAAGAGATAAGCCCATGCTGTTGGTGTGTGTCGATTTGCCGCTTAGCAGCTACAAAAAAGCTGCCCAGACAAAAAGAGGAGCCGCCGTCAGCTTCGTTTCATTTCGCCATCACCAGTGATTCCTAACTGGTGTAAACGGGTGATGCAGGCGTTCGGTCAAATCGTCGACCCCAACCTTACCTACGAGGGCCTGAAGGACCTCACCAGCAAGCTGAAGCGGCCAGCTAAGATTTATCGACAGTTACGAAGGCATGCTCTCACGCGCCAATGCGGAGACCTTCGGCTTGTCAGGCCGATAATGGATTCGCACCGAGCGTTTGCAGCCAGCTTCAAAACGGGCTGCGTCGTCATCTCGAATGAAGGGAAGGATTCACGTCCTACGTACCTCTCGTCCGCCACTTTGTACGTGTAAGCGAAGCGGCGCAACTGAACCACACTGTGCGCGACTACCTGGTGGAATTAGTGCAGCAAAATCCGACCGACGAGCCACTGCATGAGCAGACACTGGTGTCCGGAAACGGGCTGTTCTTTCTGTGGATACTGTCTCGGGATCGCATATAGGGCGTGATGCTCCGATCCGCCAGCCATTGCAAGAACTCCCCGTAGGTCGTGTCGGCCGCGACCGATTCTGGCTCTCGTCCTTGCCATTGCGTGAAACGGGTGAGCACGTCCTGCGCGGCCACCGTTTCCTGCCAAACGCTGGGAAGTCAGACTGCTAACGCTAACTGGCCCCCAAGTGAGACCCTCCGTGGGAGAATGAATCCCCGAATATGAATGCCGCAATCCCAGAACGCAAGCCCGTGACGGAGCAAATCTCCGGCGTCATCGAGCGCGTCACTTTCCACAACGACGACAGCGGCTTCTGTGTGCTCCGCGTGAAAACGAAGGGGCACCGGGAGGAGACGACGGTCATTGGCTCGTTGCCCTCGGTGACTGCCGGGGAATGGCTGAGTGCGGAGGGCTGGTTGGTCAGGGACAAGGAGCATGGGCTGCAATTCAAGGCGACGAGCATGAAGACCGTGCCGCCGACCACCGCCGAGGGCATCGAGCGATACCTCGGCAGCGGTTTGGTCAAGGGCATCGGCCCTATTCTCGCGAAGAAACTGGTCGGTCGGTTCGGAGCCGAGGTTCTGGCTGTGATCGAGAACCGAGCCGCCCAACTGCAATCGGTGGACGGCATCGGCCCCAAGCGCGGGGAGCGAATCGCGCACGCATGGCAGGAGGCGAGGCAAGTACGGGAAATCATGCTGTTCCTTCACAGCCACGGCGTCAGCAGCAGCCGGGCGGTGCGAATCCTCAAGACCTACGGGGAGCAGGCAATCGAAAAGGTGCGGAGCAATCCCTACATGCTGGCGAAAGATATCTACGGGATCGGGTTCGCGACCGCTGACCAGATCGCTCAGAAGGTGGGGATTTCTCGGGACTCGCCCAATCGGGCGAAAGCGGGCATCGACCATGTCCTTTTGGAAGCGACTTCGGACGGACATTGCGCCTTGCCGCTTAGGAAACTCAAGCTCGCAGCGGTGAAGCTGCTGGAGGTGCCTGAAGGGACTGTCGAGCAGGCGTTGTCGCAGATGCTCACCAGTGGCTCCCTATTATTGGAGGAAATCGATGGCGAGCCCCTGATCTTCTTGCTGCATCTCAGGAGGGCGGAGGAGGGGATTGCGGCAAGGATCAAGCGGTTGGCAGGAGGAGCGACACCCTATCCGCAAATCGATTTCGGAAAGGCGGTCGCGTGGTGCGAGGGGCGGACGGGCAAGACGCTCGCCCCGAGCCAACGGGAGGCGCTGAAAACGGTTCTTGGGAACCGAGCGATCGTCATTACCGGAGGACCCGGCGTGGGCAAAACCACGCTGGTGAATTCGATCCTGCTGATCCTGCGTGCCAAGGGCGTGAAGTGCCTGCTGTGCGCCCCCACGGGACGGGCGGCGAAGCGGCTCACCGAGACCACGGGTATGGAGGCAAAGACGATCCACCGCTTGCTGGAAATCAATCCCGCAACAGGGCGCTTCAGCAAGGACGAATCACACCCCCTTGCCTGCGACCTTTTGGTCGTGGACGAGACCTCGATGGTGGATGTGCTGCTCATGCACTCTCTGGTGCGGGCTCTTCCCAGCCACGCCGGGTTGATTCTGGTCGGCGACGTAGACCAGCTTCCATCCGTTGGGCCGGGGACGGTGCTTGGCGACTTGATCGGAAGTGGTGTGGTGCCTGTCGTGCGCCTCACTGAAGTGTTCAGGCAAGCTGCGGATAGCCGGATCATCACGACGGCGCATCGCATCCGCCGAGGGCAGATGCCGGACATGAAGGAAGCAGGCCCAAGTTCGGATTTCCATTTCGTCGAGCGGGACGATCCGGAGAAGATCGTGGCAACACTGGTCAAGCTGGTGCAGGAGCGGATTCCAAAACGTTTTGGCCTAGACCCGATCCGGGACGTTCAGATCCTTTGCCCCATGAACCGGGGATCGCTCGGCGTGAGAGAACTGAATGAAGCCCTGCAACGGGCGTTGAACCCCTCCCGACCCGGCGAGTCTGCCGTAGAGCGGTTCGGATGGCGATTCCAGAAGGGCGACAAACTCATCCAGACGGAAAACGACTACGACAAGCAAGTGTTCAACGGGGACATCGGAACCGTTGAGCGGATAGATGCGCTCGAGCATCAGTTAGCGGTTCGCTTCGATGACCGGACGGTCAATTACGAGTTCGGCGAACTGGACGAAGTTGCCCCGGCTTATGCGGTCACGATTCACAAGGCACAGGGATCAGAGTTTGCAGCAGTGGTGATCCCGCTCGCCACACAGCACTACATGCTGCTGCAACGGAACTTGATTTACACGGGCATCACGCGGGGCAAAAAGCTGGTGGTGCTGATCGGGCAGAAGAAGGCGCTGGGCATCGCGGTACGAAACGACCGACCCCAAAGGCGGTATTCGGGGCTGCTTGCCAGCCTGCGGAACGAGGTCAACAAGCGGTAGTATCGTAGAGCGATTGCTGAAAGCGTGTGGACGTCCCTATGCAAACCTTCACCCAAACCGAACCCCTAACCAACCACGAACTCGACCGCCTCGAAGCCTTCCTCAAAAGCTGCAAGGGCGGCAAGGCGATGAGCCTCGAAGAACTCGACGGATTCTTCGCCGCCCTCATCGCGGGGCCGGAGACCGTGATGCCGAGCGAGTACTACATCCACAAACAAAATTGGTAGCAGGTTTGGTAGCAACGGTGATCACGATTGCCTCAAGCGGTCAAAAGGAAATGCCTGGAAGTCGCTGAAACCTCTGAAAACAAGCGGGTTGGCGTTTCGTCTGTTGGTTGTAGGTTCGAGTCCTACCTGAGGAGCCATTCTTTCAATGGCTTAGCTTTCTTTGTGTGGGCGATCATCTGAAAACGTACTTTTCTGAACGTCGGCCGGAGTAAACAAACCCAGCAGCATCATCCGCGCCGGAGGCGCGCATCATCCCTCGTCCGGTGTAGTGTGATTTTGAGCGAGGGATGGCCATGTCCGAGGTTGTGCTCCGAAACCGTAACTGTCGTGCCTGTGGCTTCGTCTTCTGCGTCTGCAGCCATTGTGACCGTGGGCAATGCTACTGCAGCCAAGAGTGTCGACGAGAAGCCCGGCGGCAACAACTTCGCGCGGCCAATCGACGTCACCAGCGGACGGACGCAGGCCGGCGAATGCATCAAATGCGCCAGCGCGACTATCGGCGGCGGAGGGCCGGGACCCGCGTGACGGATCATGGTTCCCCTGTGATCGTTTGGCCGGGCTGGACACAGCGCAATCGCCTTGGAAGCTGCGCGGTCTGCGGTCGTTACAGCCGATGGATCGATCCGTTTCCCGCGATTCCGCTATCGCGAAGCCGTCGGAGACGGCAACACCCGGTCGGCAAACGTTCGAAAATCTACGTTTTCAGATGATCGCTAACAGCTATGAATAAATTCCGGCTTAACCAAGATAATGCTAGTTCCCTTCGGCATGAAAAGGGTGTACAAAAAACGAGCGTCTCTTCCGCAATCTTCCGCCGCTCGTGGAGACGGTACCTTGCGAAAGCGACATTGCGGTATTGTACGGAGCATTGGTCACGACCTTTCCTCTTACTCTCGCACGAGCGAAAGCGTCGCCTCATGAGTCGCCGGTTCGCATTCTTGTCGTAGAAGATTTCCAGCCGTTTCGGGCTCTCCTTTGCTCTATGTTCTCGAAAACACCAGAGCTGCAAGTCATCTGCGAAGCATCGGACGGTTTGGAAGCTGTCCAGCAAGCGGAAAAACTGCAACCTGACGTAATTCTGTTAGATATAGGACTCCCGAGGTTGAATGGAATTGAAGCCGCTCGACGAATCCGCAAGCTCGCCTGGGCGTCCAAAATAATCTTCGTGAGCCAAGAGTCCTCAGCCGACGTGGTGCTGGAAGCTCTCAGCTCGGGCGCACTGGGCTACATTGTTAAAGCACACGTCCCCAACGAACTCCTAGATGCTGTGGAATCGATTCGTCAGAGCAGGCAGTTTGTCAGTAGCGGGGTGACGGACTTCGTTTTGACCGAGGGTAATCAGGGCGAGCACCCAAGGAACTAGCCTCACTCAGAGGATAACGTCGTGAATCATTCTGATTCGCCAGCGTCGGACAAGTTTCTTGCGTTTCCCAAGGTCGCCGAGTTGGGTACTCAACGGCTCGCGCACTTCTCTCCTACTGTTGAGAAGAGGCTTGGTCTGGCTACTTCAGGTAGCCCGACCTGGCAGAAACCACCAGGCTTTTAGTAACGCTGCTGTTAATACAAGTTAAGTTATCGGGTAAAGAGACTATTGTCGACCCCATTATTTTTGTATAAGGTTGGGCCGTTTCTCCTATCGGATGTACTAAAGCCGATACCAAGCTTTTGCCACATCCGCCTAAGTATCTTTGGGTGATCCATTTTTCGGGACGCTGTTCAGCGTTACGGTTGATCGCCCGCCTCACGCATATGAAGTAGTAAGGAGGAACCATGAGTCCCATGAAACTTTTCGAAACATTCCCATTTAGGTTCGCTGTGGAGTTGAACAGGTGCGTATTTCCGATGAAGGGCCGGGCAATCGAAACTCCAGGCAAGAAAGATGGTGCAGTAGCCATGCCTCGGGTGTGTATCCGTTTATTCACGAATTTTTCGATTACGGACGAGAGCGTCTTGTGCGCTGAATTTCCCCCTGGGAAACTGCAGGACCTGTTTTGCTACCTTCTGATCAATCACGACCGTAATCTAGTGCGAGAAGTTGTCGCCAGCGCCCTCTGGGAAAACTGTACAACTGTCCAATCCAAGAAATATTTGAGGACTTCGCTCTGCCAGCTTCGCAAGATACTGAGGGCGAGTTTCGGCGCTGGTGATGCGCTCGAAAGCGATCCTTCGTTTGTGCGCGTGAATACTGGTTCGCTACTGTGGTTGGATGTGGCGGAATTCGAGCGCGTTTGCGACTTGGCGGCGGGAACCACGGTGGGTTGCCTCGATGACGAGCTTGTGGGCAGGATGAAGATGGCTGCCGCGCTGTACTCCGGCGATCTCCTGCCTGGCAATTACTACGAATGGTGCTTGCACGAGCGTGAACGGTTTCAGGAAATGTTTCTGGCACTGTTGGAAAAGCTGCTCGCCTATTATGAGCTTCAATGCGATTGCGATGCCGTCCGCCACTACGGATCGCGGTTGCTGCGTTACAACCCTTTCAGCGAACACCTCTATCAACGCCTCATGCGAATCTACGATTCCACAGGAGATCGAGGAGCCGCGTTGGCCGTATATAAAAAGTGCGCGAGTACGTTACGGGAGCATCTGGGAGTGGATCCTTCCAACGCCACCCTTGCGCTTTACCAGCAGATTCGCTTCAATAATTATGCGCAACGGGCATCTCCCACTTTCCCGCCGGCGTCCAACCGCCAGGCGACGACCTCTGTGCACAAACCCCAGGCAACTCGAATCCGCGATGGTGAAACTGGAACGACAAGTCCGCGCGGATCTTCGAGCCTTGAATCGGGCCCTCGGCTCGCAAAAAGTGAGACCCAAAGACCGGCGATCGATCAGCTAAATCTTGCCTTCTGCCAAAAAAAACGCATGCGCATACGCTGAAAAAGCGCTTGGACACCGGGCGGTCTGGTCGAATGCCGCTTAGAGGAGGGGAAGGACTGAGAATGGGGACCTCCTTTAACCAACCGACTTCCTTCAATTCCGTTTCCCCTCCGCGCAAGGAGAGAAACCGATGCTAAGAAGCAAAATGATCCTTCTCACCGTAGTGATTGTCGCTCTAGCGGTCCCATCTATTTGGGCCCAGCAGGAGTCGACTATCGTACGACCAAAAGCGGCTCTCAATGGGGCTGCCGTTTGTGTAGCCACCCTCGCGGGCACACTGCCTACAGGATATTATGCCTCGACGAATAAGTGTTCGTCTGGAAATAGCCTACAGGACCCGCCAAACAGCGAAAACGGATTTACAACCACCTGTGCGGACATGGGGGGCGTGGAAGCGACGTATGATCAGTCAATAAGTGTGGTGGCCCTGCCAAGTTCAAACGGCTGGCCGAGCTGGGCAACCCCCTTCGTTGTCGACGCTGTCGAAAGCAATAACCCACCCGTGTATAGAAGCGCAACAACCATAGCCAGCGAGATAGGCCTTACGCTCACGAACGAGCAGGGGATTCTTGGACTCGAAGTCGACAATTTACACCAACACCACTACTCTGTCGTCTTTCACACCACTGTCGGTGATGTTAGCTCAGGGTCGGCACTCGTAGGAGGGAGCGTTGAGCCCCATCCCGGTCCGAGACGGTTCGTCGCAATATGCAGTGGCCCAGCGATCACGGGCGTCACTGCCTCCTGCCTTGACTGCACGGAGGTTAACGGCCTTGGTGATACTGCGGTATCGCAGATTCGTGGTGACAAGTTCAAAGGGTTCTAGTAATGCGTCTGTCCAGCCTGGGGCTTGAGAACCTCATGCTGGCGTGAGGCTCGGGCCCTCTGAAACATTTGGGGTGACAAGTCGGGCGAGCTTGTCCTCCCCCTTTTTTTTTGGCGCCATCCGCGCTTGGATGACACCCCGAATATTTCCTCCTACTGGGGAAACATGCTGATGCTGCCGAACGGTGAGATCCTTCTCACCGACTTCGGCACCGTGTAGGTCTACCAACACGGTGGAACTCGGAAGAGCGAATGGCTGCCGCAAATCCTCTCGGTGCCGACGACTGTGGAGCGTGGGCAAACCTATAGCGTGTCGGGCTGAATTTCAAGGGATTTTCACAGGGTGCGTTTTATGGGGACGACGTGCAGGGCGCGACTAACTTGCCCACTCAATTCAGGATAAGCGGTCGAGTACCGCTCTTATTAGTTGCTCGTGATGCGTCAAATACGGATTGGCTTTGCTTTATAATAGATCGAGGTAGAACCCAAAAATCAACAATGGAGCCCCCTCGAATATGGGAACTTGCTGTGAAATGGCCTGTTATCAACACTTGATATCAACACTTGACCGATTTTGGCAGGCGTAGCCATTTTGACCAACGGCATATAAGGCTAATCCGTCGACACCTGTTCCTGCTGATGCACTGTCTGTTCGGCTGGGTTCGGCTGCTCCACTCCCACTAGCGGGAGTTTACTGTGCGCCGTGAAAAGCGCTGGTCCACTGCGGGTGAAAGTCCCGCCCGGGAACTGGTTCGTTCCACCCGGTAGCAATCGGAGCGGCGGTGGAGGCAACAAAGCCGTCGGAGCCTCCGGTGTAGAGGGTCGCCATGGCGACTTGGCGAGCATGTAGGCCGTAACCACCGTCGGTGAACGCTGTGCAAGCCCCGAAACGAGCGATGCAGGAGCCGACCCGCTAGTAATCGAGGGAAGGCCGATGTTGATGGAACGGTACGAGCGAACAAGTTTCATCGAACCTGCCGGGGTACTGGCGACGGCATGCAGGCAAAAGGGACCAGAAGCAACACGGGAAGCCCCAGCGGTGATCGCAGTCAGGATCAACTGGCAACTCGCGAGAGCCAGGCCGGGCCGTATGGGGTGGCGGAGAGGTCCGTACGACCGATGAAGCCGGGTAATGCCGGCGGAGGAAAGGGACCTCAGTTGAAAGGAACGCAAGAAGCAACGAAGACGGAGGGATTGACGTGAGTCTAACAACCCCAGAAAGCGTTCAGAAGTTGCAGATGGCGTTGCACGACAAAGCGAAGGAATCGCCCGACTTTCGTTTCTACTCGCTGTACGACAAGGTGTACCGGAAAGATGTCTTGGCATTCGCCTATGAACGCTGCAAAGCCAACGGCGGAGCAGCAGGAGTCGACGGCCAAACCTTTGAGGGCATCGAGGCATACGGCGTGGAACGATGGCTGGACGAACTGGCGCAAGAGCTGAAAAGCCGAACCTATCAACCACTGCCCGTGCGGCGGGTTTACATACCCAAACCGGACGGGAAACAGCGGCCGTTAGGGGTACCCGCTATCCGCGACCGGGCAGCGGAAATGGCGGCAGTTTTGGTGCTCGAACCTATCTTCGAGATCGATCTGCAGTCAGAACAGTACGCCTATCGGCAAGGCCGCAGCGCACTGGACGCGGTGAAACACGTCCACAAGCTGATTAACACTGGTCATGGAGAAATTGTCGACGCAGATCTCAGCAGCTACTTCGATACCCTTCCACACGCCGAACTTCTAAAGTCGGTAGCTCGCCGGGTCGTCGACGGGGCCATGCTTCATCTGATCAAGATGTGGCTCGAAGCCCCGGTAGAGGAAACGGACGAGCGTGGAAACAAACGTCGAAGTACGCGCAATCGGGACGAAGGTCGAGGAAGTCCACAGGGCTCCCCGATCAGCCCGTTGCTGAGCAATCTGTACATGCGCCGGTTCGTGCTCGGCTGGAAGAAGCTGGGACACGAAAAGCGTCTGCAAGCGTATATCGTTAACTACGCCGACGACCTCGTGATCTGCTGCCGTGGCAAAGCCGAAGAGGCCTTAGACACGATGCGGAACATGATGATGAAGCTGAAGTTGACGGTGAACGAAAAGAAGACGCGGGTCTGTAAGCTGCCGGAAGAGAAGTTCGACTTTCTTGGATACACCTTCGGTCGATGTTACTCGCCGAAAACGGGTCGGGCATATTTGGGCACGACTCCTTCGAAGAAACGGGTGCAACGCATCTGTGCGGCGATAAGCGAGGAAACTCGGCGAAGTAAAACCCAACTGGACCGGAAGACAGTAGTAGGGACCCTCAATCGAATGATGTTTGGGTGGGCCAACTACTTTTGCCTGGGGCCAGTCAGTAAAGCCTACTCGGCGGTGGAACGTCATGCCCGCAGGAGGCTACGCCAGTGGCTACGTGCCAAGCACAACCTGCGGGGATCGGCGACCAAGAAACATTCGGCAGCCTCCCTACATGACAAGCTGGGCCTTGCCCGCCTTACCCGGCGGACGAGTAGCTTTCCGTGGGCGACACCGTGAACCTTTCTCCGAGAGCCGGATGCGCGAAATGCGCCTGTCCGGTTCGATGAGCGGGAAGAGGAAACAGAGCTATGCCAAACCGGATTGAGGCGGCGAAGCGAAAGCCCAGCCATAAGCCACCGGGAGGCTACTGCCACTGCGCCTCTTCTCGACTCCACGGGAATGGAGCAAAAAGAAACGTAAGTTCGTTATTTTGTGTGGCGTTACGGGTACGATTTTGTATTACCCACGCCCGCAGCAATGAGGTTAATCGTTGCAAGCGAAAGAACTTCTGGCCAAGCTTGCCACATCTTGGGCGACGGAAATAGGCCAGAAGAAGCAGCGGAACCAGGTTAGGAAAGGGTAATACAAAATCGGTCGCGACCAAGATCGCAGAACTGCTTATAATGGAATAGGTTTCCAGTACTGCTGAACCTCTCACTCGAGCGCTGTCAGCAAACTACCGCTAGGTACTGGCGCACAATTTGGTTCACCCGCGCCGGCCTCCGCGAACGGCTCGCGCAGGATTCGACTCCCCTTGTTAGCATTGGCCTCGACGAAACTGCCATCGACCGACAGGTTGTCCCCTTGCACCAGTCCCGCCTCCAGGCAGCGCGCCACGATCTCCTCAAACAAGTGCTCGAACACATTCGACTCCTGGAAACGTCCGTGCCGATTCTTCGAGAATGTGGAGTGATGCGGAATCTCCTGATCGAACCCCAGACCTGTAAACCAGTGCCACGCCAGATGCACGCGCAGTTCCTCGACCAGCTCCGGCATGGCTACGAATAAATTCTGGCTTAACAAAGGTATTGCTAGTCTAGTGTCCCTTAAATAGATAGACGTATTATTCTTCACCTTTGCGGCGGCGCCGAGGTTGGGTGCTCCCCGGTTCAATCGATTCCAACTTCGCGCGCGCCCGGTCAATTTTCTTCAGGATGTCCTCCAGTTGTGCCGTCCACACGAAAGGCCGCGGATTCTCATTCCATGCCTCCAGAAACGCCTCGATGGCCTCAACCAGATCCGGCACGCTGAAAAAGGCCTCCCGCCGTACGGCCTTTTCCGTTAGCTCCCGAAACCAGCGCTCCACCAGATTCAGCCAACTGGAACTGGTAGGAATGAAGTGCGGCACAAAGCGGCGATGGCGTTTCAGCCAGCTTTTGACTTCCGGGGTTTTGTGCGTCCCGTAGTTGTCCAGTATCAGGTGCAGTTCCCGATCTCCGGGAAACTCTCGGTCCAGCTGGCGCAAGAACTTCAGGAATTCTTGATGGCGGTGCCGGCTGTGACACTGCCCCATGACTTTGCCGTCCAATAAGCTCAGCGCCGCGAACAAGGTCGTCGTTCCGTTGCGCTTATAGTCATGCGTCATCGTGCCGCACCGCCCTTTCTTCAACGGCAGGCCCGGCTGGGTTCGGTCCAAGGCTTGAATCTGGCTCTTTTCATCCACGCACAACACGATCGCCTTATCCGGCGGGTTCAAATACAAACCCACCACATCGGTCAGCTTCTCTATAAACTTGGGATCGCGCGACAATTTGAAAGTCCGGCTCAGGTGCGGTTTGAGGTTGTGTAAGTTCCAAAGCCGGTTCACCGTGTTCTTGCTCATCCCCTGGGCTTGGGCCATCGTCCGGCAGCTCCAGTGCGTCATGCCTTTGGGTTTGGTTTTCAGAGTCGCGGCAATCAGCGCGTCGCGCTTTTCCTGGCTATATCGGGGTTTGCGTCCCCGTCCGGGTTGAATCTCCCACACCGAACCGATCCCGGCGGTTCGCACCCGCTGGCGCCACAAGGCGGCGGTATGTCGGTTGACCCCATAGCGGGAGGCTATTTCCAGATCCTGCTTGCCGGCGGCAGCGGCCAAGGCCAAGCGGCAGCGCAAGGCCACCTGCTGAGGCGTACTGGGGGCCGCTTCCCAGCGAACCAACTGCGCTAGATCGTCTGCGGATAAGCTTACGACCGGGCTGATTCTAGCCATGCTTAGGTTCATACCACAACAGCCCACATACGTCTAGTCATTAATGGGACACTAGACTAGGTTTCTTCGACCGGGAAAAGGAGTAAAGAAAGTGAGTGTATTCCGCAACTTTCCGCGCCTATCCAGGCGGGTTGGTTGTTCCGAAATCGTAACACCGCCACCGGTGTTGAGAAAGAAGCAACTGCGCCGATAATAACATAGCGCTGAAGCTCTCTTGAGTGCCCAAGGGCTGCTTTATAAGGCGCATAGTTCGCGCCCCTCTTAGTTCGTCTTTGCGTCTCGGCCCTTGAGTCGTTTCCATCGCGAGCAGCGTGAACGACAAGGGCGTGTTCTGGGACTGAAGTCTCCTCTTTGTCTTGGACCGATCGAGGGCAAGGATGCGGAACCTATCAAAGCCAATCACACCTGACCTACTGCGGGCCGTACTGCAGAAGTTTTCTCCGACGCCTGAGATAGGGAAACCTGCTCCCCAACGGGTCAGCGCCGCTCAGCGCATTTTCATCCAAGACGGCGAGCACTGCTGGATCGTTCGAGTCGCCGACATAGTGTTGCTCGAATCTGAAGGCAATTACACACGCGTACATTTCGGGAAGAGCCGTCCCATGGTGGCTCGGAGTCTCAACTACATGGTGGCTCGGAGTCTCAACTACATGGTGGCTCGGAGTCTCAACTACATGGAGGAGCGCCTTGACCCGGCCATGTTCTTTCGTGCCAACCGTCACACTATTATCAACATGCAGAATGTCGAAGACATTGCACCGTGGATCAATGGTGGATTTTTAGTTCGGCTCGACTCCGGCTCTGAAATTGAGGTCTCCCGCCGACAAGGGCAATTGCTCAAAGAGCAGCTGACCCTCTGAATTCCTCTGTTACTCGCCGCCTCGAACGCCATCACATAAGTTTCGCTGGAGGTAAGCATTCATGAGAGGCACGAACGACATCTCCTACGAGTTGGTCGTGGAGTGACGAAGATCCGTTTTGCCGCTCCGATTGCTACCGGGTGGGAGCGATCCAGTTCCCGGGCGGGCCTTTCATCCCGCTGTGGACCAGCGCTTTTCACGGCGCACCGCTATGGCCTGGTTACGTCAGTTATCAGGCTTGAAACACGGTCGGACACTGGCAAGCGTCGAAACTGAACAGCGACGCTCCCAGTCCTTCCCGTATTTACGAATGGATTCTAATTACTTACTTGGTTATGTGTGCGATCCAGTTACCGAACGTTTGGCCATTGACGTACTGGCCGGCCATGGTGGAACCGTCGGCGGAGATGCTGACGGCAGTGGTCAGGGTCGTGCCTGCAGGAATCTTGGCACCCATCTTCTTCAGTACTCTCGCGAGCTTTTGCATGTGGGAGCAGGAGGTCCAAGTAAACGCTTCGATCCCGTGACCGAATTGATCGCCGCTCCAACCCACTACTCGTCCATTGTCGGAGATGCCATTCGCGAAGCTTTGATCTGTGGTTATGTGCGTGAGTGTGCCCAATTTGATCAGCCCCCGCTTGTCCGAATAAAAGAACGCAACCCCATACCCGCTGGCGCCCGGCGCCTGTCCCGCGATCTGGGTACCGTCGCTGTTCACAGCCGTGGCCTCGCCGATGGTCTTAGGCCCGAGAAACAATTCGTGCTTCCCGCCCACCCAGCGCACCGGGCGGCGAGGACCGGTGGGATCCTCCCAAAAGCCGACAATCGTCTTTCCATTGGCCGAGATAGCGCTGGCCCGGCTGCTATGGTTGCCGGCCGGATGCCCCAGAGAGAGGTTGCCGGTCTTTGCTGTCCACTCAAAGCCTTCCGCGTCTGTGCAAGTCCAGGCGAGCCCCACGGCTATCGAGCCATTGCCGCTTACTCCGTAGCCACTGCCCCAGCTGTTGCCAATCTTTGTGCAGCCATTGCGAGGGTGGCCCAAATCGACCATGCCGCTCGCGTTCCACAGGGCCGGGCGGGAGAAACCTTTGAGTGGGAGGTGACCGCTGATGATGGTAGAGCCGTCGCGGGAGATTCCAATCGAGCTGTCATAGGGATCGCCCGGGCCGAGATACTTAAATCCATCCGCCGCCGTCCAGCGATAGATCTCGCCGCCGTAGTTTGCAGCCATAACGGTGCCATCGCCGGAAAGTGCGTAGTTCGCCCACGTGCCGACCACGGGGTCAGAGATCGTCTGGAAGGTTGCGGTTGCCGCCATTGCCGATAGGCAGACGCTCGAGAACAGGCACAATAGGCCTGCGTTAATTAACGATTTCTTCATTGTCTGGGGATCCTTTTGAGCTGATTTGCAGAGAACCTGTTGCAGAGAGATCATTCCATGCTCATTACATGCGATCAGGGAAATAGTCGTTGCTCAAGAGCAACTAACTCCTACCTTAATTAAAAAGGTCTGGTTCCTTTATGATAAATCGCGATTACGCGTTTTGACCATTGATCGAAGATCGAGCAGATTCTCGGTGGACGTAATTGATTCCATAACAATGCCGGCTCCCAGACCCGAGTAAGCTTGGTGGTACCAAACCAACCATGAAGGCTCGGGTGGAAAGGAGCCGAAGAATGATGATTATGGGATGCGGCTGATGCTCACCGCGACCCAACTCTTGGCTCATCACCGAATGCCCCCACACCCACTCTCTATGGAACCCGAAACCACGAAAAACGATCAGGATTTTTCTTTCCGTTGCCCTTCTGACTCTTGCGCCTGCAAGAGCCGCTCCCGCGCCTTCCTCAACTTGTCCGAATCGGCCCTGTCAATGAGACGCTGCATCTCCTCGGCCGTCAGCCGTTCTCCATTGGACTGTTTGAACAGCACGTTTAGCAGGATTGTGCGAAGTGCTACCACTTCCGCCATAAGCGCCTCGGCCCGGGCGCCCGCAGCGGTATCAGCCGCGCCGCCGTTCGCGCTGTTCAGCAGCACCTCCCGGCACCACTCAGCTAATGTCTTGGAGGCCTTCTGAGCTACCCGCTCCAGGCGGGCGTACTCCTGCTCGCTAACCCTTGTCCCTATGGACTTGGTACGAAGGTTCAGTTTGACCATAGACTCTTCTTCCCAAACGCCGTGAAAAAGGCGTCTCTGTGTTTTCAAATAGTTCACGTTCGTTAACGAAAGTTAACCTGCAGCGGCCATTCTGGGGTGACGTGTCATCCTTCAGCCGCTGCGAAGCAGCGTTCCTCAAAACCCAAACCAAACCTGACCCGTTTGAGCGTCCACCCACGAACGATCAGGCACACTGTTCAATCGGGACCTGACTATCCAAGGAACCCGCTGGGAATATCCACGTTGCCGGCACAGCTCAAAAATTCACACCTACCGCCTGCCTGATTAACTGGCGCGTTGGTATGGGTTGAGTTTTGTCGGGAGTATTCAACCGATTTTCAACGCACAACCCAAGCCACAAAATGCGATGTCTTATACAACTTCCGCGAACTTCGGCAGTCCCGCGGTCTGTTAAGTTGAAAAGCTTGTTCGGGCTAGATTCACACGGTAGAGGTGAGGAGTCGAGTCTCCGCGTTGGACGTCCGCAGGATGTGCGGATGTGCACTCCATTTGCGCTCTGTTTGCTCGTGTAAGGATGCTTCTCTTGGTCTTAGGCGTCATCCGCTGACCTGCATCTCGTTGAAACTACGTTTAAATGTTGATTCGAGTCCTACGGGCCCCTGACTATGACCGGCTTTTTCCCCAGTCGACATTCGGTCTCATCCCGGTGGCGAATTATTAAACAAACATTCACATCCAGGTCATCGAGATGTAATGGGCGCGATGGCAACCTTGAGTGGTGTTGGGGAAGGTGTTGATTGAAACTCCCCACCCGGAGAAAATCGAATGCAGTGTGGAAATCTCTTTAGCGCGACCTGCCGCTATTTTGGGCTTGGCGCGGCTTTGCTCTCTACGGTTACGAACCTCGTAGCTCCCCCTAGCCTGGCTGCCGAAACCCGAAAGCGCCCCGCCACGGCAACTCCGATTCAACACGTGATCGTGATCATTGGCGAGAACCGCACCTTCGACCACGTTTTCGCTACCTACCGACCACCCGCCGGACAGAAAGTCGATAACCTGCTCTCGAAAGGAATTATCAAGGCGGACGGAACGCCCGGTCCGAACTTTAAGATCGCCACCCAGAACAAGGCTTGGGTCCAGGGCGCCTTCCAAATCAATCCTCAGAACAAGACCCCGTATACCATCCTTGTGCCGACGAATACGCAAGGCACGCCAACCGCTCCCAGCGATGCGCATCCTGCGCCGTTCCAGACGATTGCGGCAGCGCAGCTTGCTGAGCCAGGACTGCTTGCCAGCGACTATTGGATGCTCACCACCGGCGCTAGCGCATGTTTGCCATGGAAATGGGGGGCATCGATGCTAACTCTTTTATTATGAGCATTGATTGTTGTCGCGGGCGAAAAATGTAGTGCCAAAGTATTTTGCTGTTGTGCTCAGTTTTCTATTGAACATGCCCACTAGACCGCGCTATATGTAGTGTCTCTGGAGGGCTTGGCTTGTTCCTTCGCTCTGTTAAGGCACCCAATGGTCGCCACGAGTATCTCCGGCTGGTCGAGTCGTTTCGCGAAGGCGACAAGGTCAAGCAACGCATCGTCGCTCATCTGGGGCGGAAGGATCTTCTGGCTCCTCACCTGGACACCTTGGTGCGGTTGCTGCAGGCTGAGACCGCAGCTCCGCGCTGGGTTTCCGCCGACCAGATCACCACGCCCCGTGCTTCCACCTGGGGACCGATTTTGGTAGCCCGGCACCTATTCGACCAACTCTCTCTGGGATCGATACTGGACGCGGGCCAAGCGCCACTGCGCCACCGTCAGCCGCTATCGGAGCGAATCTTTCCTCTGCTCGCCAATCGGCTCAGCTGTCCGGGTAGCGAACATGCCTTGGCGCAATGGCTGGAAGATTTTTATGTGTGCAATGCTGCGGGCCAACGCTGGGTGCCGGTGTGGAAGCAATCCCGCCGAGTCAAGGTGGGCTTCGATCAGTTGAAGCTTTGGTATCAGAGCTTGGATGATCTGTTGGCCGAGAAAAAGCGCATGGAGAAAGCCGTCTACTTAGAGGTGCGGAATCTGTTCAGCCTGCAGCCCGACCTGGCGTTCTATGACATCACCTCCACCTACTTCGAAGGGGCGGGCCCGGCCGAACTGGGACGTTTCGGCTACAGCCGAGATGGCAAACCCCGGAATCGTCAGATCGTGATCGGGGTGGTGATGATGGAAGGCTGGCCGATCGCCCACCATGTGTTCGCCGGCAATCGTCTCGATCAGACCACGGTGCGGGAAGTGGTGGAGGACTTGAACCAGCGGTTTGAGTTGAACCGAGTGGTGTTCGTGGGGGACCGCGGCATGATGACCATCGGCAATGTGCAGCAGCTGCGGAAGATGAACCAAGGCTACTTGGTAGGATTGCAACGGCGCAATCGCAAAGACACATTTGAGTATATCCAGCAAGCCGAGGCGCGCACCGACTGGCAAGAATGTGCGGTGGGGATAGCAGCGGCCGAGAAGGCGGTGACGCCCAAGACCAGTGTGGTCGAAGTGGCGGGGAAAGAAGCTGGGGTGCGGGTGTTCGTAGTGCACAGCGAAGAACGCGAAGTGTATGAGCGCAGCCTGCGGGTATTAGCGATGGAGCGGGCTCGCAAAGAGCTGGAAGCATTAAGCGCGCAGGTAGAAAAAGGCGAGTTAAAAGAGCCGGACAAGATTGGGGCTGCGGCCGCCACGCGTCTGCGCCGCCATCATGGTCATCGTTATTTTGCCTGGGAGCTGCGGAAGGGGAAGTTTCGTTTTTTTGAGCATCCCCTCAACTTGGTGCGGGAGAAGGCGCTGGAAGGCAAATACGTCATTCAGACCGAGGAACGGAATCTGTCGGCCGCCGAGGCGGTAAGCGCCTATAAGCAGCTGAACGAAGTCGAGCGCGGCTTCTCTCATCTGAAAGATCTGCTGGAGCTACGCCCGGTGTACCACCACAGCGACGAGCGTGTGCAGGCCCACGTGTTCGTGGCCGCACTCGCGCTGTTACTGGATCGCGCTCTGGAAAAGAGTCTGCGCCGCGCCGGTAGCCAGTTGTCCTCGCCGTTTGCTTGGCAAGCGCTGGAGACGATCCGCTGTGTCGAAGTCGATCTCGGTCAGCGCCGCAAGACTTGTGTGACCCGCGGCAACCAACACGCCGCCGAAGTGCTGCGCATTCTCGGAATTACTCAGCTGGATCCGCCCACACCCGAGGAGGGACGAGAATGGCTCATGTAGTGACCAAACTCAAAAATCGCTCTTGCTTTTTCTTGGGCTTACAGGCCCCCATGGCAAACATGCGCTAGCGGTTTGGCTCAAGGTGTAATCGATACGCGCATCCACAACGTGAAACACCTGGCCAACGGGCCCTACCAGCTAACTCCGGGCGTCCCCTATGACGCTTATGCAGGCAGCCCCGTCCACCGCTTCTACCAAATGTGGCAGCAGCTTGATTGCAATGTGAAGAATGCCACCACGAGCAACGCGAGCGGTTGCCTGGCCGATTTGTTTCCCTGGGTGGAAGTCTCGATCAGCACCGGGGGCAACGGGAGCCCACGGCCCCATCCGTTCAACAACCAAACCACTCATGAAGGCTCCATCTCGATGCAGTTTTTCAACGTCCAACAGGGTGACGTGCCATACTTCACGTCCTTGGCTGAGGCCTACACGCTTTCCGACAACATGCATCAGGCGGTCATGGGCGGCACCGGCGCCAACCACATCATGCTCGGCTCGGGTACGGCTTTCGCTTACACCGACGGTAACGGCCACCTCGCAGTGCCACCGACTAATGAGATCGAGGACCCCACCCCACGGAAAGGGGACAACAACTGGTACACACAGGATGGATACAGTGGTGGCAGTTACAGCCTTTGCGCCGACAAAAACCAGGCCGGCGTGAAGCAGGTGTTCCAGTACTTGAACTCGCTCCCATACAAGACCAGCACGGCGATTTGCCAGCCTAGCTCGTATTATTTGCTGAACAATTACAATCCCGGCTACTTCGGCGATGGCAGCGTAAACACCAGCGAATTCACAATTCCTCCCACCCCGCAGACCACGATTGGGGATTCGTTGGACAATGCCAACATCGGCTGGAAGTACTACGGGGATGGATGGAATCTCTACGTGCAAGACCCCAACTTCAACAACCCGTGGAATCAGTACTGCAATATCTGTAACTTTGCGCAGTACACGACTTCCATCATGACCAACCCAACGCTGCGCCAGTTACACCTGGCGGACGTTCCGGACCTTTACAACGACATCAATACGGGAACTTTGCCTCCGGTTTCGTTCGTTAAGCCATCGGGCTTCCTGGACGGTCACCCGGCCTCTTCCAAGCTCGACCTGTTCGAAGGTTTCGTGAAGAAAATTGTCACTGAAGTGCAGGCGAACCCAACTCTTTGGGCCAGCACTGCAATCTTCATCACCTTCGACGAGGGTGGAGGTAACTACGATTCCGGTTACGTGCAGCCGATTGATTTCTTCGGCGACGGAACCCGTATTCCGTTTATCACGGTATCGCCGTACTCCAGGGGCGGCAAGGTGGATCACACCTACTACGACCACGTTTCCATCTTGAAGTTCATTGAGAAGAACTGGGGACTGTCGCCGGTGACCGGCTACGGTCGCGACAATCTGCCAAACCCGACTGCTGGTCCAACGCCCTATGTGCCGGGCAACCAGCCAGCTATCGGCGATTTAACGAACATGTTTAATTTCAAGAAGTAAGAGTTGACCGGAGGAAATCGGCGCCAGTCAGATGTTCAAACACTGATTGGCGCCGATAATATTTTGATCCGATCGGCGGCTTCATCCCGCAATCATTTTCCCCAGAATCTCTTTCAGGATCTTCGCGCACACCATCGCGGTCAGTTGCGATACATCTTGTTTTGGGTTGAATTCGACGACGTCGGCTCCGACGAGGTCACCTTTGATCGCGTGGAGATGTGTGATGGCCTCACGGACGGACATTCCTCCTGGTTCGCGGTGTGAAATCCCAGGCGCGAATGCAGGGTCAAGCACATCGATGTCGAACGAAACATAAACCGGCCCAGAAACATCGAGTTTTTTCAAAGCAGGCAGTTCTCGCATTTCTACAACTTCGACCCCGAAGCGGGCGGCCTGCTTCCGCTGATGCGCATTCATGGTCCGGATGCCGATCTGAATCAGCCTCTTGGCTAATCCTTCTTCCATGACCCTGGCAAAAGGGCAAGCATGCGAATAGCGGTTGCCCTGAAATTCCTCGTACAAGTCGGGATGGGCGTCAAAGTGAACCAGGGTGAGATCGGCAAAGTGCTTTCCGAAGGCTCGCAGGATTGGATAGGTAATCGAGTGGTCGCCGCCGAGACAAACCGGATTTTGTTCCTTGTCGAGCAGTTCAGCGACCGCGCGTTCGATCGCGATAAACGCGCCATCCGTTGACAGGGTCAGATCGCCCGCGTCCAAGACGGATTCTGAGCCGAGGTCGATCCCGCTCTCAGTGGATGAATTTGACGAATCACAATGGAACGCCTCGCGAATCAGAGGTGGGGCATCCGCGGGACCTCGCAGGTAGGAAGAGTTCGCGTCGAAAGGAATTCCGAGCAGCACAGGAGTTCTAGACGGTTTGGCACGTTGGCTAAGCATTTTTTTCGGACACCTAAGAACTTGAATCTGCAATCTTAAATCGCGGTCGGTACCTTCTGATCAGCCGATTGTCTCAATTTGTCGGCCAATCTATGCGCGCTGAAACTGGCCCATCTTTTTCTTGCAAATCCGTGGAACCACCTTTCAAAAACTAGCATCTTTGTTATAACGGCCCGGTCTATGTTATAACGGCACGGTCTATCGACCAGGGTCTGAATCCAGAGAGGAGAATGGAAAATGGCTAGCCCAGCTCCAGCGAAGTTTCGCATCGACGTCGACATTCACAATTTGCTGATGAACTCCGGTTCGGGTGGGCCAAGCCCGGCCGAGGCCAAGGGCACGACGTTGCCCGAACCCGTTTTTCCCCAGTACCCGGAACTGCTGAACGACCCCGGCCCGGAAACCCCACTCGAAAAGCGCGACTGGACGGCCCCACAAGTATGGCGGAAGGTGCGCGGCTGGCTCCTGCCGTATGTGCGCTCGCGAGTGATGCCCGGGGAGTTCCATCCGATTACCGCGTATTTGTTTGTCGACTACAAATGCAATCTCGACTGCTGGTACTGCTGGGCGTTCAACAACAAAGTGAAGGGCATGACCGAAGACGTCGCCAAACGCTCCATCGACTGGCTGCATGATCGGGGCTGCCGGGTTTTGGCACTCATGGGCGGAGAACCACTGCTGCGCCCGCAAGTAGCGCACAAGATTGTCTATTATGCCGCAAAGAAAGGCTTCTGGATCTACGTCGGTACCAATGGCCGGCTGCTGCGTCCCGAAGTCGCCGATCGACTCGCGGACGCCGGCGTCGCAATCTTCAATTTCGCGCTGGACGCTTGGGACGAAAAACCCAGCTTGCCGAAAGCTTTTGTTCCCGGCCAAAAGAATCTCGAGTATCTGATTCGCAAGCAGTACGTGTACGGATACATGGTCTTCTTCAATATCAATATCTGCCGTAACAATCATGAAGACGTTCGCCAGCTCACCGAATACGCCCGCGCGCACCGTCTCGCCACTGACTATCACATCAACGAAACTCCCATGCTCGAGCAGGACGAGCACTTCAAACATCTTTATGAAAATCCCACTTACATTCGACCGGAAGACTGGCGCTCGGTTGACGAGTTGATCGACTGGATCATCGAGAAAAACCAGGCCGGATATCAGATGGTGAATTCGGTTCAGCGCCTCCGCGAGATGAAAGCGTTCGTGCGGATGTCGTCCGGGTTGGATCTAAAAAAATATGGGTGGTACGGCGATGGCACCGGGACCAACGGCAACATGCATGAGATCCTCGCGCAGACGCCGGGCATCGTGCAGGACTGCAATGGCGAGCTCCAGTTCACCGATTGGAATTGCCGCGCCGGGCAGAACAACGTAATCATCCGCACTGACGGTACGGTCGCACCCTGCTTCCCCATGTACCCATCGACCTTCGATTGGGGAAATATCGACAACCCGAAGTTCGATCAGCAGCAACTCAGCGACATGAAACACACCTGCCAGCGTCATTGCTTCTCGACCCTCAATCACAATCTGGGCTACTGCTACAACGATGCGCGCGTGATCAGATGGGTATGGAAGCAGGTCGTGACCAACCGATTGAAGGGAGGGGCAAAAAGTTTCGAGGACTAGCTATCACCACGCCGCAACCCAGAGCGTTGCGCCCTCCATCCGCCTTAACGGCGTGCAGAAAATGTTGAAATCTGCGGCTGGAGCCTTGAAGGGGCACTGCTTCCAGCCGCGCCGTGGATCGTTTCCAAGGATTTTGCGGCACGGATGAAGCCGTGCCCTTGTTGTCTGTTTCTCTCTGTGATTCGGTGTCTCTGTGGTGAAAAACCCTAGTCCCTTACCCCATCCATAAACGCCCGCAACTTTCGCGAACGCGATGGGTGACGCAGTTTGCGCAGCGCTTTGGCTTCGATTTGGCGAATGCGTTCGCGAGTTACGGCGAAGGACTGGCCTACTTCTTCCAGCGTATGCTCGCTGCCGTCTTCCAGGCCGAAGCGCATCTTGATGACCTTTTCTTCGCGTGGAGTCAGGGTGCGCAGCACCTGCGAGGTTTGGTCCTTCAAGTTGACGTTGATCACAGCCTCGGCTGGCGAGACCACGGCGCGGTCTTCGATGAAGTCGCCCAGATGCGAATCTTCCTCTTCGCCAATCGGCGTTTCGAGGGAGATCGGTTCCTGTGCGATCTTCAGCACCTTGCGCACTTTGGCCACCGGGATGTCCATGCGCTTGGCGATTTCTTCTGACGTAGGCTCGCGTCCCAGTTCCTGCACCAGCTGCCGCGAGGTGCGGATCAGCTTGTTGATCGTTTCGATCATGTGGACGGGGATGCGAATCGTACGTGCTTGATCAGCAATTGCACGAGTAATCGCCTGCCGAATCCACCAGGTGGCGTACGTCGAGAACTTATAGCCACGGCGGTATTCGAATTTGTCTACCGCTTTCATCAGGCCGATGTTGCCTTCCTGGATCAAGTCGAGAAACTGCAAGCCGCGGTTGGTGTACTTCTTCGCGATCGAAACTACCAGGCGGAGGTTGGCCTCGATTAGCTCGCGCTTGGCCTGCTCCGCGTCCATGTCGCCCTGGATGATCTCGCGTTGGGTGCGCTTGAGTTCCTGGAACGACACTCCGGCTTCAACTTCAAGCTTCTCCAGTTCGGTGCGGATGGCACGCGACTGGCGACGGTATTCTTTGCGCTGCTCTTCACTTCGAGTAGCGTCGGCTTTTTTTTCCAGATTCGTGGACTGGCGATCGAGCGACCGCATCATGTCGACGGTTTTGTTGGCCCGGTCGATGAGGCGCTTGCGCTCGGTGTTGGTGAAGCCCAGCTTGCGAACGCACAGGGAGACATCAACAATGGCGCGCGCCAAAGCAATGCGGTAGCGGCGATAGTCTTTTGGGCGCTTCTTCTGCGAAACTGCGGCGAACTTCTCCAGAAGCTGATTGGCCTTCTTGTACGCCTTGGCCAGATCGTCGATCTTTCCGGTGAATTCTTTCAGACGGTTCTGCAGAATCTCATCGGTGATTTCTTCTTCATCGAAGGTGACCACTTCCTTAATGGAGCGGACGCCCTTTTTGAGGTCTTCGCCCATCGCCAGCAGTTCGTTGATGACGATCGGAGAGCGTGAAAGGGCCTTCAGAACGCGCAGTTGTCCACGCTCAATCCGCTTGGCGATTTCAACTTCGCCTTCGCGGGTAAGCAGGGGAACAGTACCCATCTCGCGCAAATACATGCGGACGGGATCATTGGTTTTTTCCAGAGCGCCGGGGGTTAGGTCGAGTTCGACGTCCTCGCCAGCTTCGTCTTCGTCGAACTTTTTGTCGAGCGCGGAGGAGGGAAGCTTCGGTCCCTCCAGCACATCGATTCCTTGCGTACCAATGGTCGTGAGCAGATCGTCCAGGTCTTCAGGAGAGTGCACATCGTGCGGTATGAGATCGTTCACCTGGTCGTAGGTGAGGTATCCCTTTTCCTTGCCTGTATCGATCAGCTTTTTAATGTCGTCGTACTTGTCGTCAAGAGCCAAGAAAGATTGTCCTTAAGTCGTCCCATGGAAGGACGTCGAAACGTCGTTGATAGCGGTGGGAACGTGGAGTGGCGGGGTTAGCGCCGACACAAACCCCTAAAGTATAGCACAGAGAACGCATCGCGCCAGACCAAAACTGTTCGCCCAGATCATGACCGCCGCTATGTTGCCCGCCGTTAATAACTTAGATGGCGAAACAACCCATTTAGTTTCAAGGTCCCTCCGATTTATGCCGCAGGCGGAGGGGCGCTGGTTTCGGCCAAACCGGGGTCCATCAACGCGCGCTTCAAACGCAACTTTTCTTCGAGCAGAGCCTGTAGTTGACCTGGTTCCTGATTGCGGGTGGCCTGAAGCTGGCGCTGTACATGTTCCAGCTTGCGCCTGAGGTGGATGCGCCGCAGCGCCCGCACCGCCCCGTTCAGCCGCTGGGCTGTGAGTTCCTCGTCTTCTTTCAGCAAAATCGCCGCAAGAAGATTGCGATCCGAATCTGGCAATGGCAATTGCATGACATCGGTAGACTCCGCCGCGGAGCCAAGTAAGGTTTCGATCAGAGATTCGGTGGCCAATCCAATGTGCAGGCGCTCGTTCGTGAGCACAAAATGCGCGTGACGAGCGGAATCGAATTCTTCTTCGGCGCCCTCGCGCGCGGAGAGGTGCTCCTCGCAAGTTTGAATTTCGCTGGCCGAGGTCAAAGCCCGGATCAGTAGTTTCTCGGCGGCGGTGACTTGAGCCTCGACCGGGGCCTTCAAACTGGCGGACGATCGGTTGGCTGCGGCATGTTTGAGTTCCTGCCGGAGGACGGCAGAATCGATAGCGAGTTTTTGCGCGATCTCGCGGGCCAGTTCGTCACGTACGATCCGGCTGGGCACGCGCTGGATGTGCGGCAGCAAGTGATTCAGAGCCTTCACTTTGCCTTCTGCGGTGCGAATCCGGAACTGGCTCTGGGCGCGCTCGATCAGGTAGTCAAAGTAACGCTGCGAATGCTTGAGCGCCTCGCCGTATGCGTCCTTGCCTTTCCGGCGGATGTAAAGATCGGGGTCGAAGCCCGGTTCCAGAGTCAATACCTTGATCTGGAATTCCTCTTCGACCAGCAGGCCGAGGGTACGTTCCGTGGCCTTGGCACCCGCCGTGTCGGGGTCGAAATTCACGACGACGTTCTTGCTGAAGCGGCCCAGCAATCGGGCCTGGAGTTCGGTGAAGGCAGTCCCGGAACTGGCAATTACGTTGTGAAAACCAGCGGCGTAAATCGAGATGCAATCCATCTGGCCTTCGACCAGGATGGCGTAGTCCAGCTTGCGAATAGCTTCTTTGGCCTGGTCGAGATTGAACAGGACGCGGGACTTGGAATAGATCGCGGTCTCGGGGGAGTTGAGATACTTTGGCCCCGCTTTGTCGTCGGTGGAAAGCGTCCGCCCGGTGAAGGCAATCACTCGCCCGGTTTCATTGGTGATGGGGAACATGACCCGGTTGCGGAATTTAGCGTACATGTCGGAGAGGCGAGGTTCAGGCTTCAGGCTTCGGGCTTCAGGTCCCTCGTCATGCCCGGATCCAACCTTTCGTTGGTCGTTCTCCCTTTCTCTGTCCTCCCGAGCGGAGTCGAGGGACCTTGAGTCTTGCGGAGAGCTGGCCGTCGTCGGCTCAGACCTTTCCTTCCATGAAAATAGCCCGCTCGCGCGCAGCATCTCCTCGTCGAACTCTCCCTTGAGCTGGTCTTTCAAGATGAATCCTGAATCCGGCGCGTAGCCGATGCGGAAAGCCTTGATGACATCCTGAGTCAAGCCGCGTCCAGTGAGATATTCGCGGGCGCGGGCACCCTCGGGCCGCCGGAGGCACTCTTGGAAGAGCGCAACGGCACACTCGTGGATTCCGAGCAACACAGTGCGGAGTTTGGCTTCTTGAGCTTCACCGGGACTGCTGTAACTCAGCTTCGGGAGCGGAATTCCGAACTTTTGCGCCACGGCTCGGACAGCTTCTATGAACGTGACGTTTTCGATCTTCTGGACAAACGCAAACACATCCCCCTTCACGCCACAGCCGAAACAATAAAAAAACTGCCGCGTGGAATGGACCGAAAACGAGGGCGTCTTCTCGTCGTGGAATGGGCAAAGTCCCGAATAGTTCTGCGCCCCGGCCTTCTTCAGCTTGACGTAGTCGCCGACGACGCGGACGATGTCCGCCTGCTGCTTAACCATTTCCTTGAAGTCGGTGGCGTCGATCATGGTCGAAGACAATTCTCCCGAGAAATTCTGACCTAGAGAACGGCTAAAGGGAATATAGCAGCAGCCTAGCTATGGCGGAAAACCTGTGAATTTCGACAGTTACTGGTTGAGGTCAGAGGAAAACCCCGATTTATTCGGCTTTTTTCCTTCTATTGTCCCAAGGCGCCGCACAGTTCCAGATGATGTTTTCGGTCATTCCTTCTATGGTCGCGAGCCAGGGCTGAAAAGATTCCCAACCGTGCACACTCAAATGCACTTCGTTCTGGGCATAGACACCGCGCAATGGGTAGTCCGGAAATGTCCATTCTCCGGCGTTGAAGCAATATTGATCGATGAAGGTCACTGTGTACTTTTTCTCTCGCATCTTTCGCCAGAACGTTGCTTGCCTACCGTTTGAACTCGCGGTCGACTTATCGAGCACCAGCAATCCTGCGAAGCTTTCAAGGTTTCGTACTCGTTCCAGCATCGCCACGGGGAAATAATCGAATATCTGCCCCCCTGTAGTGGATCGACTACGTAACGCGACCCGAACTGCAATCCGGGATGGCAGCGAATTACACGGCCGGAAAGCTGAAGGTTGAGATCAGATGAGTTCTCCACCAGCCAATCGCCAACTTCGACGACCTCTGTTGGCGGAACTGGCAATCCTGCCGCCTCTGCGAGTCGCGTGGCCAGCAATTCATTCGCTAGCACGTGAAAGTGTTGAGGCTTGTTGCGAAATTTCACCACGTAGAAGTTCCCATCGGAGCAGCGCATCATATGCCCCTGTGCACCGCCTCGCATTCGTCGCACATGTTGCACCGCAAGCACTGCCGAACAACGAGTCCTCGAAATTACCCAAAAGAGTTCACCCTATCCCTACTTTCGAGGACTTGCTGTGATGTGTGGACATTGAAGGGCTGTGGATTTCTTGGGAGACTTGCCTGTTGACTCATCTTGCTGTCGTGAGGCAGAAGCTGGTTGATTAATTTGGCCGGCTCCGATGAGGGAGAAATCGCGTCCCTCAGGGGCTAAAGCCCTTAGTCTTGAGGGAGCGTTGCGGCGCGTCTGAAGACGCGCCCTTTCAAAACCGTTCGGTTTATTCAACGAATTTCTGTATTGGGTCAGTTCTGAAACTGACCCACTGCCCGAATTTCTGGCTCAACACATTCGCCGCCAGGGCGAATCAGACTCGCAACTCGATGACGGTCGCGCCTCCGCCACCTTCATTTTGCGGAGGCTCGGTAACGGATTCGACGTGTGGATGCTTCTGCAAATACTGACGCAGCGCCTTACGCAGGATGCCCATGCCGCTACCATGAACAACACGGACGCGAGGCAGTCCGGCAAGGAAAGCGCGATCTACGAATTTTTCAACTTCCCGCGTTGCATCGTCCACAGTGCGTCCGATCACATTGATCTCTGACGGGACACTCTGGTTCTCGCTTTCGAGCGAAACCGAGATCCCGCGGGCGCGGGCGGCTTTGATTGGAGAATCTGACGCGTGCACCAGCACGTCTGCAATATCGTCGCGCGCAATCTTCATCTTCATGGCTCCGATCTCGACTTCGAAGTGGTTGTCGTCGATTCGACGTGATATTACAGCGGGCCTGCCAACGGACTTCAGCTTGACCGTATCGCCTTCCGAGACATGTTTGACCAGTTGCGGCTGGGCATGGGGATCACCTTGATCAGCGCCGGTGGTATGCGCCACCACGGCCGAATCAAACTGCTCGCGAAATTCGCGGCGCAGCTTGGAGATGCGTCGTTCGGCATCTTTGGACAGCTTTTGCGCGACGGTCCGATCCTGAACCGCGTTGAGCATTTCGCGCGCGTGGTACTCGAAATCGCGCAGCAGGCTGTCCAGTTTCTTCTCCATTTCTTTGACTTTGGCCTGTTGTTCTTTTTTGCCCTCCACGGCAAGACTAGCCTTCTCTCGTTGGACTTCGTCTTCGCGAGTGCGCAAACGCAATCGTTCGGTTTCGACGTCGCGCAATTGGGAATGCAACCGATCCAGAAATTGGCCGACATCCCGCGCTTGCGAACCCAATCGGGCACGGGCTGCTTCAATAATTGTCGGATTGAGGCCGAGCCGCTGCGCGATGTTAATTCCGGCAGACGCACCCGGCACGCCAATCTTCAGCTCGTATGTTGGCTGCAGCGTGGCTTCGTCGAATCCCACAGAAGCGTTGATCACTCCGGCCGTGTTCGCGCCAAAGACCTTCAGCGACGTGTGATGCGTGGAGATAATGCTGCAACACCCAATGCGGCGAAAGTGCTCGGCAATGGCGACCGCCAGGGCCGCGCCTTCTTCGGGATCGGTTGCAGAGCCGAGCTCGTCGAGTAACACCAGTGATTGCGCGGTCCCGGTGCGCGATATGAAGTCAATGTTCGTAACGTGGGCCGAGAAGGTTGAAAGATTCTGCTCAATCGATTGATAGTCGCCGATGTCGGCCAGTACGGCGTCGAATACCGGCAGCTCTGCGCGGTCGGCGGGAATCGGAATCCCAGATTGCGCCATCAGTGCGAGCAGGCCAACGGTTTTCAGGACGACAGTTTTGCCTCCAGTATTCGGGCCGGTGATGACGAGTTCCTGAGCTTCGCCTTCGAGTTCAATGGTGGTGGGAACGACGTGGTCGCCTTTTGCCTTGAGATTGCGTTCGAGCAAAGGATGGCGAGCTTTAATGAGAGCGAGTCGACCTTTGCTCGATGGGGACGGCCGGGGGCGGCCGTCCCCACGTGATTCTTGCGCGGACAAAACTACAGGGACGCAGTTGTATTCCTCCGCGAAACGCGCTTTTGCAAACTGCCACTCCAGTTCGCACAGCACATCGACTGCCGCGAGAATTGGGCCGGTATGTTTCCCGATGCGGCTTGTCATATCAACCAGAATGCGGTGAACCTCCGCTTGCTCTTCATCCAGCAATCGCACCAACTCGTTGTTCTGTTCGATGGTTTCGAGCGGTTCAACGAAAACGGTCTGTCCGCTCGAACTGGCGCCGTGCACCACGCCCTGTACGCGCCGTTTCTGCTCGACCTTGACCGGGATGACAAAGCGCTCACCGCGAATTGTGATGAGCTCGTCCTGCAGCGTGCCGCCTTCGGATAACCGGCGCAGATAGCCCCGCAGAGACTCCTGAATCGAGCGTCGCTGTTTTTCAATTTCACGGCGAATGCGGGCGAGTTCCGGAGAGGCTTTGTCGTCGAGCGTTCCGTCGGGCAGTATCTTGTTGCGAAAAGCTCGTAGGAATTCGGTGAAGTCTGTAATTCCTGAGGAAAGATGCGCGACTGTCCTCCACTCCAGCTTCATGGCGGCAGGCGGGCTTAGTGCGATTTCACGCCACTCGGCGCCACGATCTACCACAAGCACCACGTCGCGGATGTCTGTAGTCTCAAGCGCAGTACCGGCAATTCGGGATTTCTCTACCAGCGTAGAGACGTCGAGCAAGCCGGAAAAATCGAAGCGTCCACCCACTCGCCGGAACTCCCGGATCTCCGTGGTTAGCTGTTGTTGATTCTCAATCCATTCGCGGTCGGTTGAAGGCGCGAGGTGAGCGATCAGCCCGTGTCCCAGGGGCGAAGAGGCGTAACCACGCAGCAAGTCGCGGAGGGAGTCGAATTCCAGCACTCGGGCGCTGCTGTGCGAGAGCAAGTGGGGAGGCATCAGAATTCAATGTTACAAGAAGCCCGGCTTGGCTCTGCTAGAATCATCGCTTGAGACGGGCCTTCGCCCGTTCGGGTTTGGTGACATGGCTTTTCCGATCACGCGCCTTCGTCGTCTTCGCCAGAGCGAACAGCTGCGATCCATGGTGCGCGAGACTCGGGTTTCTCCGACCTCATTTGTTTACCCCATGTTTGTGTGTCCGGGAGAGGGTGTGCGCAAGGAAGTAGGCTCCATGCCAGGGGTCTTCAACCTGTCCGTGGATGAGGCTGTTAAGGAAGCGCGAGCGACACATTCCCTGGGAGTGCCCGCGATCATCTTGTTTGGTCTGCCGGAAAAGAAGGATGAGTTGGCTACAGGCGCTTGGGCGGACGACGGGATCGTACAGCAGGCGGCCCGCGCTATCAAGCGGGAGGTCCCCAAGCTGCTGATCGTGGGCGATGTGTGCCTCTGCGAATATATGTCGCACGGCCACTGCGGAATTGTGCGTGCTGCCCGTTCGCAGTCGCTCGGAGCTGCCGTTGCGTCGCCTCCCGCGGTCGCCGCAGATTATGAGATTGCTAACGACGCCACGCTCGAACTGCTAGCCCGCACCAGCGTGTCCCTGGCCCGCGCTGGCGTCGACATTATAGCCCCTTCTGACATGATGGACGGCCGCGTGGGCGCCATCCGCAATGCGCTCGACCATGCCGGCTTGGCGAACACCCCCATCCTTTCTTATGCCGCGAAGTTTGCTTCGGCTTTCTATGGGCCGTTTCGCGAGGCCGCTGACTCGACGCCGCAGTTCGGTGACCGCCGTTCGTATCAAATGGATGGAGCGAACCTGCGCGAGGCTATGCGGGAAATCGAACTCGACATCGAAGAAGGCGCGGACATGATTATGGTAAAGCCGGCGATGCCTTACTTGGACGTGATTGCCGCGGCGCGCGAGCGTTTCGACCTGCCCCTGGCTGCGTATCAAGTTTCAGGCGAGTACGCCATGATCGAAGCCGCCGCGAGAAACAACTGGATCGACCGCGACCGAGTAATGATGGAGTCGCTGGTCTCGATCCGTCGCGCCGGAGCCAGCATTATTCTTACTTACTACGCCAAGGACGCAGCCAAACTGCTGGCTTAATTTCTGTTCTGACCTGAAGTTTCCCTGGAGGCGGTAGATGTCCAGCATCAATGCGCGTCTGGTCGGTGTTGAATTGTATTTCGATGATCTGGTTGCGGCAAAGAACTTCTATGAGGAAATCCTTGGACTAGACATCTTCGGCGAGCAACCTGGACACCATGCGCAGTTTAACGTCGGGCAAGCTTTCCTCTGCCTGGAGAAAAAGGGCGTAGAAGACTACCCATCGCGGGACAAAGCGGTAATTTTTCTGGAAGTTCCAAACGTCCAAGCCGCGGTCGAGGCAATTGGCCGGGAGCGTTTCGTACACGTTGGAAGTGGAGACGAAAGCACACAGTCGCCATGGGCTATCCTGCACGATACCGAAGGACACAACGTTCTTTTGCTCGAGACTCGAACGGGCTCGCAGGGGTGACAAGTCTTTTCAGAGCCAGAACGTCGTCTGCTACCCCGCCCGTTTCCCGAATCCTTAGGGCCTGTCGTAGAATCACCTATTTGGCACTCATCATTAATCCCCTCAGGGAGCACTACTTTGCCTGACACCATTTATGACATCGCCATCATCGGCAGCGGGCCAGCGGGATACACCGCCGCCATCCGCGCCGGACAGTATGGCCTGAAGACGGCGTTAATTGAGAAGGATGGATTTCTTGGCGGCACCTGCCTGCACGTGGGTTGCATTCCGACCAAAGCCCTCCTATTCAATGCTGAGCTTTGGGACCACTTAAAAGACGCAAAGGAGTTCGGCATTGAGGGCGTAGACTCACGCAAACTGAATTGGGCGGCCATTCAGGAGCGTAAGTCAAAGATCGTCAGCAAGCACGCGAAGGGTCTTGAATTCCTGATGCGCAAGAACAAAGTGGAAACGATCAAGGGCTACGGCAAACTCACCGGACCCGCGCAGAACGGAGTGCTGGCGGTTGAAGTTAGCGACGGGGGAAAGAGCAACCTCATCAAAACGAAAAACGTTATTTTATCTACTGGCTCTGAAGCTCGCATGATTCCCGGCCTGGAGCCGGACGCTCGTGTGCTCACCAATATTGAGATTCTCGGCCTGAAAGAGATTCCGAAATCATTAGTCATTGTGGGCGCAGGAGCCGTGGGCGTGGAGTTCGCATCGATTTTTCGCTCCTTCGATGCTGAAGTCACAATTCTCGAGATGCTGCCGCGATTGGTTCCGGTCGAGGATGACGATGTCTCCAAGGAACTTGCGCGCGTGTACCGGAAGCGCAGCATCAATTTTCATACTGGGGCTAAAGTCGAGAAAGTTGAGAGGACGAAATCTGGAGTTGCAGTGACTTTCTCCGTGGGCGGCAAGCAGGAAAAGATTGAAGCCGAGAAGATTCTGATCGCAGTCGGTCGCAAACCTCGCACCGAAAATGTTGGACTGGAAAAGACACACATCAAGCCTGATCGAGGCTTCATCAAAACCGATAGCTGGATGCAGACGAGTGAGCCAGGCGTCTATGCGATTGGTGACATCGTGCTGGGAACGCCGCAACTGGCGCACGTTGGCGCGATGGAAGGCATTGTGGCTGTGACCAAGATCGCGGGCAAACCCGGCAAGCCGATCAACCCGGAACATATTCCGAACGCGACCTACTGCCATCCGGAGATCGGCAGTGTTGGCCTGACCGAGGAGAAGGCCCGCGAGTCGGGCTACAACTTGAAGATCGGGAAATTCCCGTTCACTGCGAATTCGCGCGCTTCGATCGTCGGCCAGCATGAGGGCTTTATCAAAATCGTCTCGGATGCGGACTACGGCGAGATTCTGGGCGTACACATTATCGGACCGCAAGCAACAGAACTGATCGCAGAAGCCGTGGCCGCAATCGAACTCGAAGCCACGGTGGAAGATCTGATGTGGACGATCCACGCTCATCCGACGCTGGCTGAGGCGATGCTGGATGCATCGAATAGTGTGTACGGAATGGCTATTAATGCATGATGGATTCGCAACGAGTGCGAGATGAAAGTACGAGACATTCTAAAAATGTTAGAGGAGGATGGCTGGTATTTGGACCGCACTCGTGGTAGTCATCGACAGTGGAAGCAGGCGAGGAATCCGGGTTTGGTTACGGTGCCCGGTAAACCCCGCGATGACCTCGGTCCTAGTACATTCAAGCGCGTTCTAAAGCAGGCAGGACTAAAGAAATGAAAAAATATCTGGTCGTTGTAGAGAAAACCGACACTGGCTACTCGGCCTATTCGCCCGACTTGGATGGTTGTGTTGTCACGGGCAGGACTCGCGAGGAAGTTGTGAGTCTGATGCAGGACGCCATCGAGTTTCATCTGCAGGGCATGACCCGAAACGGCGAGGCGATACCGGAACCTCATACTTATTCTCGGTACGTGGAAGTGTCTGCCCGGACTCACTGATCGGTTGCGAAATACCGGAGCCAAACAGGTTGATCTCCGTGCTCCAACTCGGAATCCTCGACTACGCTACCGGGCTGCGTCTGCAACAGAGATTAGTCCAACTTCGGAAGGACGGTCGTATTGGGGATGCGCTCCTGTTGCTCGAACACACGCCGGTGATCACTCTCGGGCGGAACGCCAAAGCCGCCAACGTGATTGCCTCAGCCGAACAACTTGCGGCCCATGGTGTTGAGATTTTCGAGTGCGATCGCGGTGGCGACGTAACCTTCCACGGCCCGGGACAAATCGTTGGCTATCCCATCTTCGACTTGCGCGGTTTCACCTCGACGGATGCTAAGCGAAAGACGTTGGGTGCCGTGGAGTTTGTGCGCCGCTTGGAAGAGGTTCTGATCCGCACTTGCGCCGACTTTCGCATTTCGACTGAACGTGTAACAGGGTTGACCGGCGTTTGGACGGACCCAGACCCTTCAGGCCCGGAAATTGTTGGCACTCCAACCGGGTCAGAGACCCGGCTCCACTCGGCCCTGGCCCAAGCCAAGATTGCGGCGATTGGGGTTCACATTTCTCGTGGCGTTACCTCGCATGGGTTCGCTTTGAATGTGAATACCGATCTCGATTACTTCGACTTGATCATTCCCTGCGGAATTACTTCAAAGCCTGTGACCTCGATGGCGAAGGAATTGGGTCGGCAACTTTCGCTGCAGGAAGTCGCGCATTCGATCTCGCGGAATTTTGGGACGGGGTTTGAGAGCCAGATGCTGTGGCTGGAAACTCTGGATTCTCTTCTCGGTCATTCGGTCGGTGTCCCTATGAAACCTCCCGCTGAACTACGCCAAATGCACAAGGAAGATGGCACGACATGGGCGTGACCCCTAGTAACGTGGCGCTCGCAGCATTGTTAGGCCGCTGACTCGCGTGAGTGCATAATCTCCGCATGCTTCGATCTCTCCGCCTTTACCGCCGCATACGAAGGGATGAAGCGGGGGCAGTTCTCCGCCGCCGCTATTACGGCTTTGACGATCGTCGTCGGAGGCAGAATCCTGGCCGATGTGCAAGGCGCCGATCAGCACGCCAGCTTGGACCGCCAACTGCTTCAGGCTGCGAACGACCGTGACATCGGATCTGTCCAGCGATTGCTCAAGAGTGGCGCGAATATTGAGGCCAGGGATCAGCAAGGGTCCACGGCGTTAATCATCGCAGCAGAGAGTGGCAATACTGCGATGGTCAAATTCTTGCTCGAGAACGGAGCCAACGCCGCAGCTAGCGACAATCATCATGAGACAGCGTTGATTCAGGCGGCAAGAGCCGGCGGTGCGGATTCAGTAGTGGTGCTTCTGGAGGTCACTTCGGGTATCAAGGACAAGAACGAGGCACTATTCACGGCGACAGAGGGCGGACCTGTAGTCATTATTTCGACGAGTGCGGAAGCGAAACCCAATAAACAAGACGGGCGAGTCGCAACGGAGGCTCCGGAATCGCCGTGGGTAAGCACTGTCAGAGTCCTGCTCGATAGCGGAGCTGATCTTGAGGCCAGGGATGAAGAAGGGGAAACCCCGTTGATTCGAGCCGCGTGGTACGGTCAAACGGATATTTGTCGGCTGCTGCTGCAAAGGGAGCCAATCAAGGCGAGAGATAAGAATGGCATGACAGCCTTGATCGCAGCGGCTTGCGAGTGCGCTATAGCTACCATGAACAGCACCCATGACATCGTGAGAATGCTGCTGGAGAAGGGTGCAAACGCCAACTCCCAGACCAGCGATGGTACGACTGCGTTGATGAAGGCGGCAGCTGGTTTTGGTGAGGTTGCTATTGTAGAACTGCTCCTGGATTACGGAGCCGATCCCGCGGCAAAGAACAAGCAGGGGGATACAGCACTGGCTATGAACGGCGACCGTCCGGAAAAACTTCTGCTCTTGAAGAGAGCCATCCAGAGATCTCAATGAGCTGGCAGGTTAAATCGTGAATCCCTAGCGCCGCCCCCCACTCTCGCGCTACCATCAATTGTCAGTTCGGCTCGGACCTCGACCCTTCACAATGGCAATCAAGAAAAAAAAGTCCAGCTCCAAACACAATTTGAACGGCAACCGCCCACACCGCGGTGCAGCTGAGGTCAAGTCCAAGCCCTCCGTCAATCCAAACCTCCGCACCTACACCATCGTTGACCATCGACTGGAAAAGCCCAGCTTCGCGATTCGTCAAATCCGCAAAGGCGACGAAGTTCGTTACGAAGTGACGGGCGATCTAAACGCTCCGGTTCCGCCCATCCACGAATCGAAGTACCTCGACAAGAAACAATGCCTCCAGATTTATCGGTGGATGCTTCTGAATCGCAAAATGGAAGCTGCGCTTGAGAACCTGTACAAGCAGGGCAAAGTGGTGGGCGGGGTTTATTTCGGTCTCGGACAGGAAGCTTGCTCCTGCGCTTCCGCATACGCTCTTCGCAAGGACGAGTGGCTCGGCCCCATGATTCGCAACCAGGGATCGCTGCTGGTTCGCGGCTTCTCAGCCCGCGACATCATGATGCAGTACATGGCCAAAGCAGGTTCTCCGACCAAGGGACGCGACGCGTCGTCTCATTTCGGCGACATCGAAGAGCGCAACGTAGTTGCGCCTATTTCGACCTTGGGCGACCTCATTCCCGTGCTCGCAGGCGTCGCTCTGGGCGCGCGTTTGCAGGGCCGCAACATCGCGGCTATGACTTACATCGGAGATGGCGGCCAGTCGACGGGCGTCACTTATGAAGGCCTGAATTTCGCTGCGGTTCAGGATCTCGGTCTGGTGCTCTTCGTCGAAAACAATCTTTGGGGATACTCCACGCCGGCGGACATGCAATTCCGAGTGAAGGACCTTGCCGAGCGCGCTATCGCCTATGGAATCCCGGGAGTGATTGTTGATGGTACCGACGCTTGTCAGATCTATGACGCGGCCCATGAGGCCTGCGAACGTGCGCGACGTGGCGAAGGCCCCACGCTCATCGAGGCTAAGATGATGCGCATGAAGGGCCATGCCATCCACGACGCGGCGGAGTATGTCCCCAAGCCGCTATTCGAGTACTGGCGCAAGCGCGACCCGATTGCGCGCTTTGAAAAGTATTTGTTGAGCAAGAAATGGTTAACTCCGAAGCAAAACGAAAAGCTGATCAGCGATGTCGAGCAAGAACTCGAAGCTGATCGCGACTTTGCTGTGGCCTCGCCAATGCCAGAACCGGAATCAGCGGCGGGGGGAGTGTATTGCGATTCGAGTTGCCACGAGATCAAGCCGAAGTATGGTGTGCCGGAGGCAAAAACGGGTTGGTCGTCAGGCATCAAGCAGAGGGAAGCAGAAGTTCATTTGAAGTAGCGGCTGAGACTCAAGAATGGACTAACGCTATACTTCCCGCCGATGTCCAATCCTCACGATCACGATTACGACTCTCCGCTTCTCCACGCGATAAATGATGCGGTAGTCGCCCACTCCTATCCGCAGGTCGTCTTCTCCTTGAAACTTTCGCACTCCCACCGGAAACGGATCATCGGCCAACTCCTACACTTTCGTAGAAATCCGCCTTTGCCGGTCGAGCGCTCGGAGTTCTTGTGCAGCCGAAGCCGTGAACTCCAGCGTGTAGCGCATGACGGAAGGATGACCTACAACCCTAGTTCTTTCTTAATCTTCGACCAAGGAATGTTGGGCTCCTTCAGGCGTCTCCGTACTTCCTCCAGATCGACCCGGTCCTCGATTTGTTCAAGCATCTCGAAATCCTCGATCGGTACCACAGCCGCCACGGGCTTTTTAGCACGGTGCACGATGACGCGTTCGCCGCCATACGCTGCTCGGTTTAGAATGTCAGAGAAGTTTTGCCGTGCCTCACTGGCCGTCTTGGCGATCCGCGCAAGTTCGCGGCGATTGGAAGCTAACAATCTATGCCTCAACTTACCTATCTCGAAGCCATCCGCCAGGGAATCTGGGAGGAAATGGAGCGCGACCCTGCTGTGTTCTGCATTGGGGAGGACATTGGCATCTACGGCGGAGCTTTCAAAGTGACGGATGGCTTCATCGATCGCTTCGGACCCGAGCGCGTGATTGACACGCCCATTGCGGAATCCGCGATCGTGGGCGCGGCCTTTGGCGCCTCGCTCACCGGCATGCGTCCCGTAGCTGAGTTTCAGTTCATGGACTTCATCGGTTGCGCTTTCAATCAGATCATAAACATGGTGGCCAAGGCCCACTATCGTTGGGGTGCGCCTGCGCCACTCGTCATTCGCGGGCCGAGCGGCGGAAACGTCCACGGTGGTCCCTTTCACTCGCAGAATCCGGAGGTGTGGTTTGTGCATGCGCCGGGGCTGAAAGTGGTTTGTCCCGCAACCGCATACGACGCGAAGGGCCTTATCAAGGCTGCGATTCGCGACAACAATCCGGTAATCTTCTTCGAGCACAAATACCTTTATCGGCGAATCAAAGAAGAAGTTCCCGTCCAAGATTACATCGTGCCGCTGGGAAGAGCACGAGTTGCGCGGGAGGGTCGCGACGTGAGCGTCATCAGTTACGCCGCGATGGTGCATGTTGCGCTCGAGGCTGCTGAGATCTTGGCGAAAGAAGGAACAGAATTGGAAGTGGTCGACCTCCGCACGCTTTCACCACTCGACCGCGAAGCGATTGCCCAGACGGTGCGCAAAACGAATAAAGTGATCCTGTTGCATGAGGACGTGCGCACCGGTGGCATTGCAGGTGAAATCGCGGCGATCATCAACGAAGAGGCGTTCGACGATCTCGATGGCCCTATCGTCCGTATTACTGCGCAGGATTCTCCGGTGCCGTTCTCGCCCCCTCAGGAGGAATATTTCCTGCCCAAGGTGGGCGATGTGGTGCGGGAAGTGCGCCGGTTAAAGGCGTATTAATTACAAATTGTTTTACCATCTGCTGACACCTTAGAGGTTCACTACTCTGCAGGATGTGGTCGGAAAAGAGCCAGGAGGGGAAATGCGCAATTTCATTCTCGGAATCGTTGTTACGCTGCTGGTGCTCGGTCTGGTTGGGCTGGCGGTGGCAACTTTGGGCCTGGTGCCAACCAATGCGGATGCGGCTCCCCCGCGGCTCGAACGCCGTATTGCCACGAGAGCGCTGGACGCTTCCATGGAGCGGCACGCACCGCGAGTCAGCAGCCCGAGTCCACCAACTGACGAGAATTTGATCGATGGGATGAAGGTCTACACTATGAACTGTTCCATGTGCCACGGTACGCTCGACAACAAACCGAGTCCGCTGGAGAAATCGTTCTACCCGCCGGTGCCGCAGTTGATCCTTGATCCGCTGGATGACCCGGAGTGGCATATCTACTACGCTGTCCGCACGGGAATTCGTTACACCGGCATGCCGGCGTGGAGCAAAACTTTGAGCGACCAGGATATTTGGAAAGTCACGGCATTTCTTTCGCGTATACAAAAACTCCCACCGGGCGTGCAGGACTACTGGAAAAAATCGTTTGGGGTTGGTCCTCTGCCTGCGGGCTCGGAAAAGGACGAAGCCAAGCCGTGATCAGAGCAAAGATGTATCGTTCGATATAATAATAGATTGCGTCCGGCCCGGGAGCTGCCGCTGGGACCGCGGGGAAGGAAATTATGCCTACCGATATCGTAATGCCTCAGATGGGCGAGTCTATTTTTGAGGGAACTATTACCAAGTGGCTGAAAAAGCCTGGCGACAAAGTGCAGCGCGATGAGCCGCTGTTTGAAATCTCTACTGACAAGGTGGATGCTGAGATCCCTGCGCCCGCCACGGGTATTCTCCAGGACATCAAAGTGGTCGAGGGAAACACCGTGCAGGTGAATACGGTGGTGGGAACGATTGCTGGCGACGGCGAAGCAGCAGCTCCGACATCCGCTCCTCAGAAGGCCGCGCCCTCGGTCGCACCGCCAGCGAAGACACAAGCAGCTGCGCCTTCGCCTGCCGCTCCGGCTGAGCAGCAGCCCATCACCGAGCTCGAGCGCGAGGAAGAAGAAGAAGACGATCACGCCCGTTCTTCGCCCCTGGTTCGAAAGATCGCTCGCGAGCACAACGTGAATTTGTCGCAGGTGCCCGGGACGGGCATGGGCGGCCGCATTACTAAACAGGACATCATGGCATTTCTAGAGAGACCCGAGACTCCTGCGGTTCCTGCTCGAGCGAGCACGCCAGCAACTTCTTCGTCTGTGCACTCGCCAAGACCGGCGGCGACTCCAGCCGCGGCAATCCCTGGAGATGTGGTGCCGATGACGCAGATGCGCAAGATCATCGCGCAGCGGATGATCGAATCCCGACAGACCAGCGCTCACGTTCATTGCATGTTCGAAGTGGACATTACTCGCATCGTGCAGCTGCGTAACAAGACCAAGTCTGCTTTCGAGCAGCGCCACGGAGCACGGCTTACCTTCATGCCGTTCTTCGTCCGCGCCGTGATCATCGCGCTTCAGCAGTTCCCTATTGTCAATGCTTCGATCGAAGGCGAAAACATTCGCTATCATCGGCACGTCAATGTGGGCATTGCGGTAGCACTCGATTGGGGACTCATTGTTCCCGTGCTGAAGAATGCTGACGAGCTGAATTTCCTTGGGCTGCAGCGCGGGATTTCTGACTTGGGTGAGCGAGCGCGCTCGAAGAAACTCAAGCCCGACGAAGTAGAGGGTTCCACCTTCACGGTGACCAACCCGGGACAGTTTGGTGCTGTCTTCGGACTGCCTATCATCAACCAGCCGAATTCCGCGATTCTTGGTGTAGGCGGGATCACCAAAGCGCCTCTTGTGGTGACTGACAACGATGGCAATGACTCCATCGCCATTCGCTCCGTCGTCCACCTGACACTCGGCTACGACCATCGTCTAATCGACGGTGCGATTGCGGATCAGTTTATGGCCTTCGTAAAGAAGACGCTGGAGAATTGGAGCGAAGAGGTCGGATAGCGGCGATACGTAGCGTTCAGCGCGATTGTGGCTGGTAGTTCCTACTTCGCCTTCGCCCAGATCGAAGCATTCAAACACTCGAACGCGCCGTCGATGACTTTTCCCATTCCGTCCTTGAGCTCTGGATCAATGATCTGTCGATTTGCAGCGGCACCGCTCATTGATAAGTCTTCCAACAGAAATGACACACGGCATCTTTCTTCTCGGTTCCCGCCCGGTGGCTGAACAAACCTTCGATCTCGTTCACCAGTGTCGGCACGAAAGCAATGGTCTGCACGATTGTGGTTAGAAAATCCATTGCTGTATCTCCAGAATTCCAATGAAGAATTGGATATGTCGGAATGAGGTGCGAGAGAGAACGGTTTAGAGTTGGTTTAGTTCGGAAAGCCGCTCAATACCGCTTTAGCAAGGTACATAATGATCGCGCACAGGACGATTAGGGCCAACCTTCCCAATGCGCCCGCCATACCCGATGACACCGATGCTTTGCCCTGCCGATTGGATAGCGCAGAATCGACCTCGTCGCGCCACTTGTTGCTGTCCTTTACTTGACTCTCGTACACTTCACGTCCGACGAAACTCGCTTCTTTCTGGCGAGCATCTTCATGCGCGCGGTTTAAGAGATCCAGCCGCCGAAGCATCTCGACATGGTCCAGTTGCAATGCTCGTTCGGCGAGCTCAAAACGTAAGTTGACGAAAACCTTCTCCCGCGCGCGTCGAACATAACTCCTCCGTTGCTTAGTACATCTCCACATTTTCGCGACTGTTCGCACTTCGGCGTCCGCCCGGCATGTCGCAAGGCCAAGTACGCTGAGATTTCTTGGAGTCGAACCGAGAACCAGGAACCTAAGAAAGCCAGAGGCCCTTCGCTACTTCGTGACCCTTACCTGCTCATGCAAAAACCTTTTCACGCTATTCACGTACACATCCGCGAAGTCCACCACGGGACGTCGAGCTTCAATCAACTGCAACGCGTCCGTCACCTTCCACCCGAGCGAACACAAGATCGCCAGCGTCATCATCGGTGCCCGGTGCACTCCTGCGGCGCAGTGGACGAAAAGTTTGGTTCCCTCCTCGTCCAAAGCCTCCAGCGCAAAGTGCACACCGCGCTGGAACACGTCGGGGGATTTCGGTTGGAAGTCATCGTCAATCGGATTCCACAATACCCGAATCCCGTATGGCAACGCGAGCGATGTATCGTCGAATTCAATTTGCATATCGATGATATGGGTTACCCCGGCGCGCACCACTTGGGCCATGTTCTCCTCTGTCCAAATACCACCCCCGACCGCGATTCGACCGGTGACCCAACTCATATCCATCATGAAAGTCCTATGTAGCATGTCTTTGTGTGGAGCTGGCGACCAGGATTGCGTGTTCCCTCGTTTTCCAAGAGCCGTCGACCAATGGCCAGCGGCCAACGCTGCGCAACCTTTGCCCAGTCACTGACTCTCATTTTACGGCATCACAGTCTTGCTCAACGGGGTCCGCGAAACACTCTTTCGTAACTTCGGTACCCGGATCCGCCTCCTCGGGAAGCCTTAGCCGTCGCAAGAGAGTTTTCGCTAACGAGTCTTCTGGCAGTGGACCTTCGGGAGTGGTTGCCGGACACAGTCCGATCATCTCGAACAAATATTTCATTGCCAGATAGTGGCCCTTATCCACCTCGTCCATCGTGGTCTCGACCATTTCCACAGCGCGATTGCCCACCAGATTCGTGATCTGCCCGCGGACAACGGCCAAATCAACCTGCTTCAGAGCCTTCTTTTGCGCTGTTGAAGCTATTGGGAGGCTTGCGTCCTTTGGTTGTGTTGGCTCTCTCTTCATTGTTCGGCTGACTTGGCTCGCCCACCACGATTCTTGATCTCTCGTACCAAAAAGTTTGGGCGCGCTGTGGTCAGCGCGCCCTCTTGCCAAATCTTTACGATCTAAATTAGCAGTGTCAGATTCAGGGGGGAAACCCGCCAAGTTTTGAAAAATATTGTATTCAGTCGGTTGCGAGAAAAGGACCGTTTTTGCCCCCTTGACAACTTTTCGGCACTTCGTATTTTGTGCTGGTAAGACCCGCCAAAATCCCTCTTCTCCCCTGAAATGTCAGGGAACTCCGCCAGCACGCTGTTTCCTTTGAGATGTTAGATTGTGGCTGTTAATAGCGATCCGCTATAAATAATGGTATACTCTCGGTTATGAAATTCAAAGTACTGCAGGAAAATCTCCGCAAAACCTTATGGCACCGCATCGAAGAGGAAGGGTTGACGGGTTTGCGCCTGGCCGAACAAACCGGGTTTAAGCAAGCCCATATCTCCAATTTCCTCAACCGCAAGCGGGGCCTCAGTCTCGAGGGCATGGACAAGGTATTAAGAGTGCAGCACCTCTCCGTGCTCGATCTGCTCGACCCGAACGAAGTCAACAAACGTGCCAGCATCCTGCCGCCGAGCGAGGACGAGTTTCAAAACGTTCTCCAGGTCGACGGCGCGATTGCAGCGGCCGAACCTCTCGTCATGAGCATGAATGTGAAGGAAATTCTCAAGTTCAAGAAGAATTTCCTGCACAGCCTTCGTCCTGAGATGGAAGGGCACCGCGGCGACTGGGAGCGCTTCGTTGTAATTCAGGTGGATGGTCGCGATGGCATGAGCATGTATCCCCGCCTTTTGCCGGGAGCCACCGTTCTCATCGACCGCCACTACAACTCGCTCAAGCCTTATCGCAAAGGCGAGTCCAACATGTATGCCGTAAACAAAGACGGCACATCCACGGTCAGGTATGTGGAATTAGCCGGGAACAACCTGGTCCTGCGTCCACATAGCCAGGCGTATCCGGTCGAAATCATGCCCATCGAGGCAGACAAGAACGCCAGTAGTTACCTGGTCGGCCGGGTTTGCTATGTGGGAATTGAGACCTAAGGGCTCGCTCATTACCTTGGCAAGATAGGGCGCGAGAGTGCAGGGGTGAAGTTCCGTGACCTCCTGCCGTGTTCGTTTGTGTCCTTTATAGCTGATGACGTGAACCACGGAGGACACGAAGGCACACAGAGATTTCAACGCTAACTAAGCGAATCGGCACTTGCCGATTTTCGATTGTCGATCAAGCAACCATGAGTGTAGGGATTTCACGCGGCGGGCAGATTGCGATCAACGTGCACGATCTCGACCGCGCGACGGCATTCTATCGGGACAAGCTCGGTCTGTCCCTGTTATTCACCGCCGGTAAGCTAGCCTTCTTCGACTGCGGCGGCGTGCGCCTGATGCTCGATATCGCCGAGAAACCGGAATTCGATCATCCCAGCTCGATCCTGTACTTCACGGCACCGGACATTGCCGCCGCCCACCGGGAACTGCTGGCCAGCGGAGTACGCTTCGAGGACCAGCCGCGCATGATCACAAGAATGCCTAATCATGATCTGTGGATGACGTTTTTTCGCGACTCGGAACAGAATCTGCTTGCGCTTATGAGCAAGGTGCCGCGCACGGCGTAGCGCTTTTCGCAAACAGCAGCGTTCAATCTGAGACCCTAACCATCAGCCGATTTTGCGGCAGCCGGCATCTTGCCGGCTGCCGCGGAGGCATATTGTCCTCGCCGGTGTGGGCGGGACGACCCGCCACAGCTGCCGCGACGGCGGCGCAATGGATACTTCGGTTCACTTCCTTTTTCCGCTTCTATCCCGTTCTGTTAAGGGGCCACTCTTCCCGAGTTCTGCTATCATTTTTTCTGCCGCACTTATTTCGTGAAGTATGGACGAAGAAATACCTAGCATTCGTGTCTCCACGGAGGAATTCATGGACGAAGCATCCGCCATCACACCCGGTTCACGCCGCAATGAGGACATCGCGCTCGACCTGATGAAATTTGTCGCCATGACTACCGGATACGGCCGGACCAGTGCGTCGGGCGTTGGCTTTCAGGGCTCGGGGGGCGCCTCAAAGCCGGAAGACTATGCCAATCACCTGCTCGAGCTTTACGGGAGGTGTTTGGAGGCGGTGCAGCGAAAGAAGTAGCAGGGTCAGCACGTCTGCGGTTCGGCCTGCGATTGTTTGAGGAATAAGCCTGATCAAATAAAGCTCGTTAAATAAGAAAGCCGCAGCAAACAGCTGCGGCTTGATATCAAATCGTAGCTCTTGAAACTCAGCGACGACGGCGCGCGGACTTTTTGCCAGCCTTCTTCTTCGCTTTCTTCGCCGGCTTTTTCTTGGCGGCTTTCTTCTTGGCAGCTTTGCGGGCGGGTTTCCTTTTAGCTGCCTTTTTCGGGGCTTTCTTCTTCGCCGCCTTTTTGGGACCGGCTTTCTTAGGAGCGGCCTTTTTTGCGGCAGGCTTAGACGAACCTCCACCGCCTCCACCCGCGGGCACCGACGGCGTGGGGATTGGCGTTTCCGCTACCACCTCTGAGTCGGTCACACCCGGCAGTTCAGCTTCCTCTTCTTCCTCTTCTTCTTCGTAATCCTCTTCCAGCGATTCGCCATAGGCGCCGCTGTTGCCAAACTCATCCATTTCATCGTCTCGTAGATAGAGGGTTTCGTGAACGTTCATTTCTCCTCCTGGAATTTTCTCCGCAATGCATGCCTCAAGAATTAAAAAGACTACCGAAAGTTTTGTTGCCAGACTGAACGGGCCGCGATTATAGCACAGTGGTTTTTCGCATTGCAGTGACGAAAAACTGGTTGCCGCTCCCCATGCATATTACACCGAAGTTGAATTCCTGTTTCCAGTTCTGTCGGGTCATGCGAAAAAAATTCTGTGTCAGAAGGTGGCCCTGGATTGAGATAGAACCGGTTTGAAGCAGGCAGACTATCGACTGGGATTGCCGATGACCAACACCATCCCGGGCCTGAGGTTCGCGAGATTCCCGTTATTTTCTTTTAAGTCGTCGACGGTGACGTTGTGGGACTTGGCAATCGAATAGAGAGTTTCGCCGGGCTGGACTTTGTGGTGCACCACGCTCTTGGAAGCATCCGCCTGTAACTTCTTCTTGGATTTCGACTTAGATGCAACTCCCTGATGGCTTTCGGCGGCGTCTGGCACCACCGGCAAGTGGATACACAAAACACGCCGGCCCCGTACGCTGTCGCCCTTCAGATGATTCCAGCGGCGAACCATGGCAGGCGGCACGCCGAAATTGTCGGCCACGGTTTCAACCGTATCTCCCTTACGCACTTTGTAGGTGGTTGCGCGTCGCGAGTAGCTCGCCATCTCGTCCGCAGGGTGCTTGCCGGGGGCCACCGGGATGATGAGTTCGCTTTCCGCGCGCAGGTTTTCATCTCCGTCGAGGTTATTCGCCTGAACGATTGCCCGAGGGCTGGTGTGAAACGAGCGGGCGACCGACGATAAGGTATCGCCCGGCGCGACTTTATGATAGCGCCACCACACCCGCATGTCCGGCGGAATGGCGGTAATCGCAGTGAGGTAGCGATCCTTGGTGCCAACCGGCAGATGCAGTTCGAACTCGCGATCCTTGGGCGTAGTCAGGCGCAACAAGCTTGGATTCAAATCCTGCATCGTGCTCGCGGAAGTATCGACGCATTCCGCTACCAGGCGGAGGTCGGCGGGGTAATCAATCTTCACCGAGTCATACGGAACCGGCTTCTCCGTGACCACCTTGTCCAACCCGTACTGCTCCGGGTTCTTGGCCATAATGGTCACGGCCAGGATAATGGGTACGTAATTCCGCGTTTCCTTGGGCAACACGTTCCGCTTGTAGAGTTGCCAGTAATCCGCGTAGCCGGTGCGCTTCACCGCGTTCTGCACCGTGCCCGGGCCAGAGTTGTAGGCGGCCATGGCCAAATACCAATCGCCGAATTCGCTATAGAGATCCTTCAGGTGGTGCGCAGCGGCTCGCGTGGATTTTTCGGGATCCTGGCGCTCGTCCACCCACCAATCGCGCTCTAATCCATAACCGGACGCGCGGCTGGCCATGAATTGCCACATCCCACGAGCTCCGGCGCGCGAAAGGGCGAGCGGATGGAATCCAGATTCAGCCTGCGCCAGGTAGATCAAGTCCTGGGGAACACCTTCTTCCTTCAAGATCCTCCGGATCATGTAGTCATAACGGCCGCTACGGGCAAGTGCGCGCTCGAGAGTTCCTCGTCCGCGGGTTGAGAAGTAGCTGATATAGCCGGCGACGGGATCCGTCATCATCAAAGGCAGATCGGAATGCGTAGCCTTGACTTCGGCCTCGGCCTTCGCTTTGAGATTCGGGTCGACTGGGTACGTGACCTCGTTGGCCTCGTCAATGGGCGCGGGTTCCGACTTTTGCTCGGTGAAGCCGTCGCCCTCTTGCAAGGCTTGCAGTTCCAGGCCGTTTACTCCATCCAGAACGCGGTCAAATTCCTGCTGTAGCCGCTGGTCGGTGCGAACATCCAATGGGCTTCCCAGCAATAAATTGAAAGCACGATCGAAGTTCTCTTTGGCCGCTTCGAGGTGCCCAGCTTTGTAGTTGTCCTGACCAATCTGGTATTCCTTCTCGACCTGCGCAATCAACTCAGCGACCGGATCAGGCTTAGCTTCAATTTGGGTTGCAGGAGCGGGAACAGTCTGGGCGTTGGGCTTGGACTGAGGAGCGGGTGCGGGAGTAGCGCTCAAATTTGCCGCGGTGGCGGTTCCTGGAGGCAACAGGGTGGCCGGCCGCTGTGCGGTCTGACACGCAATGCTGCCCAAAACCAAGGCAAACACCGGCGCGATCAGAAGATAGAGTTTCCGAATCCTCATGTTTCTCTAGGACTTACCGCGATCAACCCCTGGCTTTCATGGAAGACTCAATGCTACTATCCCTATTTTGATGGGTCAATCCGCAACTTGGTTGGTCCAAGTTACTTTAGGAACAGGCCGGAATATTACTTCAGCGACCCCGGCGACCGCAACCATTCTGTGGATGCCCAGCTCTTGTGTGGCAGGTTCAGGGGGCGATTATAGTTCTATTCCGAATCTCACGCAGCGCGAAAGCCATCGAACCCGAACATGAAAGCCATTCAGATAAAGCAAACCGGCGGGCCGGAAGTTCTGCAACTGGCGGACTTGCCTGTCCCGCAACCCAAGTCCAACGAAGCCGTAGTCAAGATTGCAGCTTCGGGCGTGAACTTCATTGATGTGTACCAGCGCGAGGGCAGATACAAAGTCGCCCTCCCCTTCGTGCCCGGACAAGAAGGCGCAGGCGTGGTCACGGCAGTCGGCCCCGATGTGAAATCCCTGAAGCCCGGAGATCACGTAGCCTGGACCAGCATCCTGGGCTCCTACGCCGAGTATGCGGCCGTCCCGGCCGAACGACTGGTGCACGTTCCACAAAGCGTGAGCGATCTACAAGCGGCCTCCGCCATGCTGCAAGGCGTGACCGCGCACTATTTGATTTACGACAGTTTTCCCCTCAAGCCCGGCCAGACGGCCTTGGTGCACGCGGCTGCAGGCGGCGTGGGCCGGCTGCTAGTGCAGATGGCTCACCACATCGGAGCCCGCGTGATTGCCACGGCTTCGACCGAAGAAAAAGCCAAGCTCGCGCGGGAAGCCGGCGCCGACGAGGTGATTCAGTACACCCAGACGGACTTCGAAGCGGAAACCATGCGCCTCAGCGGCGGCAAAGGTGTGGACGTGGTTTACGACGGAGTGGGCAAGACAACCTTTGAGAAAGGTTTAAACGTCCTGCGTCCGCGCGGAATGATGGTGTTGTTCGGCGGTTCCAGCGGAGCCGTGCCGCCGTTCGATCCGATTCAACTTTCACAGAAGGGCTCGCTCTACCTGACTCGCCCAACCCTGGTGAACTACATCGCAACCACAGAGGAATTGCAATCGCGTTCGGCCGCCGTATTCAAGATGATCGCCGAAGGTAAGTTGAAACTGCGGATCGCGCACACCTACCCGCTCGCCGATGCCGCCAGAGCACATCAGGACTTAGAGGGGCGCAGGACGGCGGGAAAGTTGTTGCTGATACCGTAGCAGCGTTTACAACCGGTTTATCACACTACTATTTGTAGACTTACCCTTATACTCTGAGCTACGACGAGGCGTAGAGTCCCCTGCTTCTCGAGCACGGCAGGATGCGGGTTTCTCCTGGCGACCATGCTGACAAGTCTAGTCACAAACGCAGCGGCCCAGGATCATTCAACTATCGATGCGAAGCGACAGCCGCTGCCGGGAGTGTCCAGCCTGCTTCTTGACGAGAACGCGTATTACAGCACAACGAGAATCGATCTCCCAGTTGGTGCCGACACCGCAGATCCGTCAGACTAAGCGAGACGTAGTGATTGCGGTAGTTGGTGGGGGTCTTCTTAATCTGATATTTTCGAAATCCTCCGACGCCGAACAAATTGCAACCGATGAAGTTCGCTTCCTCGCGCGAGACACGAACCTAAGACTCAAGTGACAAGCCCTCACAGGCGCTGGTTATCGAACTGAAGCAACACTGGGATGCGGAAGTGCGAACCTGCATCGAACCCATGAAATGCTCGCGCCCCATCCGGATGGGTCCGAATGAAATTGGGGAAACGACCTCGCTGTTTAGAAACGGTTTCATCACCGCGTATCGGCACCGGCTGGTTGTGCGCGGAACCCTGACCAGTACGTATTACTCTACGAAGGGGAAAGATCATCTCTTGCTTATTCCGTTGACGAACCTGCGAACGAATTTCGACGGTAGGGAAGAAAACCTGAAGCAAGGTCAGGCCTATACCTCGGACGCGACCGAGGTTGAAGTTAATGCTGATCTTGCCGAGGCGCGGTGGGTCGTTGTCCGGGTCGAAACTCCTAAGTAATTCACCCCTATCTCTTTCTGGAGTACTTTTCCGCATACGCCGGAAGCGTACACCCCAGGTTGAGTCTGGGATCATTGATCGGCTTTCCTGCCACCATCTCCAGAGGAATCACACCCGCCCAGGTCGAAAACGCGTAATCCTCTTCGTCATCCATCGGCGGACCTTGCCGCACTTTCGCGGAGAACTCCTCGATCGGCAAGCGCATAACCAATGTCGCCTTAAGTTCCTTCTCAGTAGGCAGCCGCGATTCCACCCATCGCCCCGGCAAAATGTGCTCCGACAAGAGACGCAACGCCTCCAGCTTCTCGGTCGGATCGTTCACCGCCCGCGCCGTTCCCAGGATCACGACCGAGCGATAATTCATCGAGTGATTGAAAATCGAGCGTGCCAGCACCAGTCCGTCCAGCAGCGTAACCGTGACGCAAACCGCGACGCCCTCATCCGCCCGACGCAGCATCCTGCTCGCGGCCGAGCCGTGAATGTAAAGGTTGTCGCCCACCCGACCATAACCGGTTGGAATCACAAAGGGTTGCCCATCCACCACAAATCCCACATGGCAAATGAAGCCTTCATCCAGAATTTGGTAAGCGGCGGCGCGATCGTACACCGCACGATCAGCTTCGCGGACCAGACGCGTCCGCGCACTCGGAGCAGAGGGTTGTGCCATTCAGGAGAAACTCCCGGCAATCGCGAAGGATGAAAAGAGTGTAGCAGGAGAGGCGGAGAAGCCGTCAGCAGTCGGCACTCAGCCATCAGCACTCAGCATGTGATCCTCAACATTCAACCGCCAGCACCGCTTCTTCGGTTTGGCTGACTGCTGACTGCTGAATGCTGAATGCTGCTCCTCTCACCAGTTCACTTTCATCGCAAACTGAAACTGCCGTGGATCGTAAGCCGCAGTCGGCTGCCCGGCATTCGTCCACAGCTGGTTCACGGACGCCACATTGAATTTGTTCGCTAGATTGAACATGTCCGTGATCAGGTCCAGGCTGATCCGTTCCCCGAAGTAAACGCGGCGCGCGATGCGCAGGTCGTTGAACACCGTCCAGGGTTGCACCCCGGCGTTGCGGGCAAGGTCGCCATCCAGCGAAAGCAGTGTCGTGTTGGAGGTGGCCGTAAAGCACGGCTCCTGAAACAACCCTGTCGGTGAGTACTTCGAAGCTACCAGCGGTCCGCACCCATTCCCGGCGGCAGCACCAGTCACCTCGTTCGGGCGTGCCGCGGTGGGAGCGAATTGGAAGTTCGTGTTGTCACCCGTGATGATCAGGAACGGACGTCCCGACGCGACCGATACGATAGGCGCGACGGTCCAATTGCTGAAAAATTTCTTGGCAAAACCGTCTCCGTCAAGCTTCCCGGACTGGTAGACACCGCTGAATACGAAGCGGTGGCGTTCGTCAAACAAAGAGTTGGAGCGCTCCAGTTGAGGATAATAACTGTCCTGAGGCGCCAGCGGGGACTGCAAGTCAGTAGAGTCGTCGATCGCATGCGAATAGGTGTAGGAGGCCAGAAACTGGTAGTGATGGATGAAGACCTTGCGCAGGTTGGCGGTGAAGCCGCTGTAATTCGAGCTGCCGTTCGAATAGTTGGCATCCATATCGCCGAAGGGAACCACCACGCAGCCGCCGGCAGAATTGAACGGCAGAGTGTTGTCGCATTTGCCCCCGTCGGGACTAAGCCCCAATCCATCGGCATTGGCCAGAAGAACGGCGTCCTGCAGGCAGGGTCCACCGGCCAGGGATGGATTCAATCCCGACGGCCGGAAGAAATTCAACATAGCCGCAGGTGCGAACGCGCCGGACGGAGGTAGACGCAATGCAGCCGGGCAAATCTGGACCGACAATGGGCTGGAAGGGTAAGCCGGGTCGGTCGTGGGAATGTGGGCTGCATTCGCATAAGCAACTGCCGTCTGCCAGTTTTTCACCAGCAAATCCCCGCGCACCGTATTTGCGTTGATAGGCCGGTTCAGATGCCGCCCACCATTGAAGTTGTATGCCAGGCTCAAAGCGAAGCCGCCACCGAGGTCCTGCTCAAAGGTCAGGTTCGCTTGTTCCGAATAGGCATACACAAAACCCTTGCCGATCGGATAACCGAAGGGTTGGAACGCCAGCGGGAAAGGCGATGCCGGGTTCAGGTAATTCTGATTGATAAAAATCGATTGCGGAAAATTCAACGCCTGGAACTGCTGCTGATTCGGCAAGTATCCCAGGTTGGTCGTGAGGGGAGCAGGGATGCAACTGGGGACAGTTTGAATGCCCTGGAAAATGTTGGTCGCGTTCAGATTCAGTGGGCTGACAGTAGCCGCATTCGTCCCGCAAGGACTGCCTCCAGCGAACAGCAACTGGCCGCTCTTGGAGCCGTCGGAGGCGTCACCCAGGAAATAAAGACCGAGCAACGGGTGGTCGTAGAACATGCCGAAGGACGCACGTAAAACCGACTTGCCGTTGCCCTTCGGGTCCCAAGCCATGCCGATCCGCGGTTGAATGTTGTTGGTATCGGTTTGAATGCCTTTCTGCAGTCCCAGCGCGTTGTAAGCGGTCAACGCCAACGGATCTGGCGATGCAAACTGCGGCGGGAATTCGATGTCATAGCGCACGCCCAGGTTCAACGTAAGGTTCGGCGTCGTTCGCCACGAGTCCTGGAAATAAACTCCCAGGGGCTTGTTGGAAAACGAGTCGTTAGGATTTCCAATGCCCTGAATGAAGTCCTGCGGAACTCCCAAACCGTAGGCCTGCACTCCAGAAAGGCCGGGAATGGCCTGCTGCAGGCTTGTCGGCAGAGCATTGAAAATTGAACTGGGAATCACCTGGGCGGCGCTGAGCGCCCCCATGTCATACACGCCGCCGTAGTTCACGGTAAACGTCGCCGTGGTTGGAATGTAGTTGAAGTCCACTCCGAACTTCATGCCGTGCCGTCCGCGCGTCCAGGAAAAGTTGTCTGTAGATTGATAACGCTGTTCGACACGCTGGATATAGGAATACGGTTCGCGGCCAAAATACGCAAAGCCGGGAATGTTCACGGCGACATCGGAGCCGCCAGGTGCGCTCGAGTAGAAATACGACAACCCGCGCCGGGCGTACTGGAAACGGAACTCATTGACCTTGTTGTTGCCAATGGTCCAGGTATCCTGAAAGACTCCGGCGACGTCACGATAAGTCTGCTGCGATGTCCTCGAGAACGAGTTCTGCCCGAACGTCTGATTCTCACCATTGACTTCGATCCCAGTCACGGTGCTGGGGCTGACGTTCGCGCGCAGCGTGATCCGATTGTTGGCGTTGAAATTGTGGTCGATTCGCAGCGAATAGAGACTCGTGCCCTCAGAAACCGGGAAGTTGCCCACTTGCGCATTCAGCGTCTGGAACTGCGAGGGCAAGCCGTGGCACAGCGTGTTGCCGGGATTGCACGAACTGGGAAACTGGGTCAACGGACTGGTTCCGTTCGAGGGAATCGGAATTGCGCCGAGTTGCGCCAGCAATCCAAACGACTGCGGATAAGATCCGTTCAAAGCAATCGCGGAAGAGCCTCCTGCCAGAAACGCGTATTGCTGCAGAAGCGCCAGCGGCAGTCCCGGTGTGCCCAGAAAGACAGCCTGTTGAGGCGTGACCTGAATATTGAAGGTACCGGGAGGGAGGCCGACTCCGGGTGGAGCGAAAATGTTGGTGGCGTCGAAAGGAACTAGCCCAAAGTTGTTCTCCCCAATAACCGAGAAGCCAGTCTCCTGCCGCCGCGTGATTTCGTAGGCAAAATAATAATAGGTCTTGTCCTTCTTGATCGGTCCGCCGAACGCTGTCCCAGCCTGCACCCGTGTGTACGCCGGCTGCGGGACATTGCTGAAAGGGTTCGTGGCCTGGATGTATCGGTTCCGCAAATAGCCGTATGCATCGCCGTGGAATTGATTGGTTCCGGAACGGGTAATGATGTTGATCACGCCCCCTGAGGCTTGCCCATATTCCGCCGCGTAACTGTTGGTAATGATCTGGAATTCCTGCACCGCTTCCTGCGAGACGGTGGAGCGGACACCGTTGGTCGCGTTGTCAATCGCATTGGCGCCATCCACGTTCACCAGGTTGGAGCGTGCCCGCTGCCCGCTGATGTTGAGCCCCGACGTGGGAGCTGCCCCGATGCTGGGGGCATTATCGAGGAGCACCTGCGAGTCCGTCAGCGCAAAGTTGATGTAGTTGCGGCCGTTGATCGGAAGGTTATCGATACGCGTCTGTCCAATCGTGTCGGTGGTCGAAGTACGGGTGGTTTCGACCAACTCCGCTGCAGAGCTGACATTAACCACTTCCTGCGTACCCGCAACCGCGAGCGTGATCGGCAAATCCGCTACTTCTCCAACCGTAATGACCACGTTCTCAATCGTAGTTTTCGCAAAGCCCGCAGCCTCGGCAGTAACCTGATACGTTCCCGGTGGCAACAACGCGATGCGGTACTCACCCTGGACGTTCCCGGTTCCGGAACGCTCCACTCCCTTCGCCGGATCTCGCGCCGTCAGCGTGGCGTTCGTCACCACGCTGTTCTTCGAGTCTTTCACCGTCATGTGCAGATCGCCGGTAGCCGAGCTTTGGGCAAAGCCGGATGTGGTCAGAGCCAACATTAGAACCAGTAGCGAGACGAGCTTCCGCATGGTCACTAAATTTCTCCATAAGCGTGACTGACGAGAGAGACGCCCGGCTTTTGCGGGCAGGAGGCCATAGCCAGTCCGAATCTGTCGGCAGGCTTTAGAGCAAACATTCTTGAGAAGGCGCGTTCGGCTGCTTTGTACATCAAGCCCCAACCAGAAAGCAAGCCAGATCACCAAGGAGCATCGGATTGGTTAAATGTAGAAATGATCGTCCAGGCTAGAAGCCCCGTAGTTAAGAACACGTAGGTGCGGACGCTCCCGTCCGCCCGCCGCTGCGAAGCACCGCACTCCGCGACGACGCCTCGGCGACGAGCTGGTCAGTGTGTGCGTGAGGACCAGAATCTCGAGGACACGGTGGAACAAAGCCCCACGTTGTTAGCCGCGAAGCAGCGTAAGAATGCAGCCCATGGCGTAAGCCGTGGGTAAAGGTGGGAAGCCGATGAGCCCCAGCGCAGCGAAAGACCAGTTCTCACGCACAAATGTCACCTCGGTCGAGGGCAACTACCAATATAGCCGGTGTCGTGATGTCCACACGTAGGGGTGGACGCCGCCGTCCGCCCCCGCGCGAAGCCACCGCACCCCCGCGACGAAGCGCGGTGACGCACTTTTAGCCGGACGAACATCCGAGCCAGCTTGCGGAAAAACTCTTGGCGTTGGATTTTTGCAAAGGCGTCAATGTCAGCCGGGAAGACCCAACAAACTCTTGTTGTACCCTGATCTCGCATAGGCCGAGCCAAGAACGGCTAGTACCGCAAACAGTGATACGAGAAGTCGCATGAAATATCGTACAAGCGTTGAGACCACGCCGTTTGCAATCTCTGTACATGCATAGCCGTACGTATATTTTGGTACTAACAGTGTTCCACGTGGAACACTTCTCACTCCTAGCGGCTAATGCCTGAGCGCTCTTCTCTCATGGTCTTGAGCGCCCAAGCCATGCGGGGCGTGTTGTGCGCGATGCCAAGACGCCCGCGCGCGTCCAGCAAAATCATTCCGCCGTGCCCGGTCACGCGCGCCTGCAAGTAGTTGATCGCCTCTGCCGCCACCCACTCCGGCAGACTGCCTGAGGCCACGCGGTCCGCGGCCCACTTGGCCAGCACCAGTTTCATGATGGGCTCACCCCATCCCGTGGTCGAAGCGGCTGCGGTCTTGTTGTCGGCGTAGCATCCGCAGCCGATCAAGGATGAGTCTCCCAGGCGGCCGGGAGCTTTGTTGAGTGTGCCTCCGGTCGAAGTGGCGGCAGCGAGGTCGCCTCTGACATCGAGCGCGACGGCGCCAACGGTGTCGTGCGAGAGCGTGGCGGCAAACAGGTCAGGCTTCTCTCCAGAGGCGTGCGCCTGGAATTCTCGCAGGCGCTCAACCTCGCGCAGAATGATGAGGTCTTCGTTCTTGCACAGCGGAATGCCATGCTCGGCTGCGAAGCGCTCCGCGCCTTCGGCGACGAAATATACGTGCGGGCTTTCGCTCAGGATCTTGCGCGCGGCGCGCACTGGGTTGCGCAAATGTTCCACGCAACCCACGCCTCCGGCGCGCAGCGTGCCGCCCTCCATGATGAGCGCGTCGAGTTGCACTTTGCCATCGCGATTGAGGAAGCTGCCGCGGCCGGCATCGAAGGTCTCATCGTCTTCCATGACCACAACTGCTTCCTCGACTGCGTCGAGCGCCGAGCCGCCGCGGCCGAGCACTCGCCAACCGGCCGCAACGGCGTTGCGGACACCGTTCAGATGAGCCTCGACCATGTCATCCGGAATGGCCCAGGCGCCTCCATGGACAACCAGAACAGGATCAATTGGCAAGAGAAGTTCCCCCTGAAGGATCAGTCTAGCACTGTGGGGGGGGTGTCTAAGCATGGGCCACTCATAAAACTGATTGTGCCGTGCTCAAAGTCAGCGGCTGAAGCCGGATTTATGTGGATCGGCTCGCGATGCGGCTGAAGCCATATCCAGATACGAATCTGATGTGATAAGGCTGAAGTCTTCCTGATACGAATCAAGGTGGCATCCTGCGTAAACCTTGCGGCGCTTCGCTCGGCTCCCCGGAATGGGGGCGTCCGGGGTTACGTGGGCGCCATTCAATTGGAATTTGATCGCCTCAGGGGCTGAAGCCCAGAATTGTTTTCAGGGTTTTGTGGCACGAGTGAACTCGTGTCCTTCCCTAACTCGATGGGCTTGGGAGCTGCTCCCCCCGGACGGGCATCCGGGGCTACGTGGGCTCGAACGGATGTAGTTGGAGCTCGCTAGTGTCGGAATCGTCTGGCATCTGGACTTGCGGTTGGTGGCTTTCCCAAATGGGGAAGACGTACCGTAAACATTTTGCACGGAATTGGTTCGACGATGAATAGAAAGTGCATAAGCACGCAGTTTTCTATTGACTCTCACTTTTGGGTGTACTACTCTCGCGCCCACTCCGGCTGCCGCCACTCGGCCGAAATTGTTCCCGCGTCCCTCGTTGGCCGTGCGCCGCGCTGCACGTCAGCAAAATTGCGTTGGGTGACCTCCGCGTTTTGAAAGTCGAGACGACTTCACTGGAGTGTGCTCCATGACTGGGTGCAGCCTCAGGCGCTATTCGTGTGTCTGAAGCTGCCCACCGAAAACCCTTCACCCGCCACGTTTTTGCGGATCCACGTTGTCTGGTCTGCGTGACGAAGATCCCCCGGGGATTTTGTGGAACACAGACAATCAAGGAGGAATCGTGATCAAGAGAACTAGACCTTTGTCAGTTTTGACCTTTGCGGTGCTGTTCCTTGCCGGAATGGCATTCGCGCAAACCGACCCTGGAGTGCAGAGTGCCAACCGAGGCACAGGCGCGACAATCATTAAGAGTGACCCGAACGGGTTCTTGTCGTTTTTCGAGGACGGTCAGGCTCGCTTCCAGGAAGTGGAGGCGGTTTCAGGCGGCGCCAACAATGGACTGGGACCGCGGTTTAACTCAAACAGCTGCAGTTCTTGCCACGCGCAACCTGCGTTGGGCGGGACTGGCGCAGCGGTCAATCCCCAATTCGCGTTTGCCGGCAGCTCAGTCGCCCCTAAAGACTCGACCCCGTATTTCATTACTGCCAATGGCCCCACTCGTGAAGCCCGGTTCCCATTCTTCTTCAACCCGAACGGCACGGTGAACACGAACAATCCCAATGGTGGAGTGGAAGACATGTTTACAGTTAGTGGCCGCGGCGATGCTGGCAGTTGCAGTCTGCAGCAGCCCAGCTTTAATGGTGCAGAGCAGGCGAACGACATTATCTTCCGCATTCCCACTCCAACCTTTGGCGCGGGCCTGATTGAGAACCTCGATGATTCCACGCTGTTGACCAACCAGGCAAACAATCTCAATAACAACTTTGGCGTTGCCGGTACCTTCAACCATAACGGCAACGATGGCACCATCAGCCGTTTCGGCTGGAAGGCGCAAAACAAGTCGCTCCACATCTTTGCCGGTGAGGCTTACAACGTGGAGATGGGCATCACGAACGAGTTGTTCACGCAGGACCGTCCGCTACCCGGGGAAGACGGCAGCGGCGGTAGCGGCCTCACAGGGCTGCCCGCGAACTGCCTGAACCTTTCGGGAAAGGGTTATCCGGAAGACACCTCCAACCCAACGTCTACGCCCCAAGCGGCGGTTCTAGATGACGTTTCTGCGTTCGCCAACTTCATGCGGTTCCTGGCTCCGCCCCCAACCGGTGGGGTTGTGTTGAATAGGCAGCAGGTCTCCGCCTCGACCATCGCCGCGGGCGGCTCTCTATTTAGATCTATCGGCTGCGCGACATGCCACAATGCGACACCAGGTACGACGCAGGTGTCGAACTTCGTTCCAGCGTTGAGCAAAGCTCCGGTGAATGCGTTCTCGGATATTGAGATCCATCACATGGGCAGCGGCTTGGCGGATAACGTCTCGCAGGGCGGTGCCGGCGGTGACCAGTTCCGCACGGCCCCGCTGTGGGGCCTGGGACAGCGGATCTTCCTGCTGCACGATGGCCGCACTACGGACCTGAACGCCGCCATTCAAGCTCACGAGGGCAATGGCAGCGAGGCGACGACCGTTGAGGGGAACTTCGAGAACCTGAGCAGGACGCAACAGCAGGAGATCCTCGACTTCCTGCGCTCGCTGTAACGGCTTGCTGGCGAGACGCGATGTGTCTCGCCAGCTGTTGTCATCCGAGAACGGCGAGGGATCCGGGTTTTTCGCAGGGCCGGGGAACCTGGATTCCTCGTCGGCTTCGCCGCTCGGAATGACAGGACGGTGGGTTTGGGGGCCGCACGGGCGGGGATGCCCGCGCCTACATTTGGCGTGGGATCCGAAGGAGGACTATGCTTCCGCGATTTTTGTTTAGCTCTGCCATTGTGGCCTTGTTTCTATCGTTGCCGGCCTGGGGTCAAAGCGCCCCGCCACAGAACGCGCCGAAAAACGGTGGGGACTTTTCGAATGAGCTGCAGCCCGTAACCAAGGTTCCCGCGAATGTCATTCTGGTGAAGGGCGCATGGTCGAGTGCCAGCGACTCCGTCACTCCGGTGCCAGAAGGCGGGAGCGTGGCCAACAACGTTTTCCGCGATGCTTATTTCGGAATGAGCTACCCCCTCCCCAAGGATTGGACGGAAAAATACAAAGGCCCGCCGCCATCGGACACCGGTCGATACGTGCTGGCCCAGATCAGGCCTGACGTCACATTCAAAGGGCCCGCCCGAGGCACGATATTGATCACCGCCGAGGACATGTTCTTCACCGCTCTGCCTGCAACCAACGCGGTGCAGCTCATCAATTACGAAAAGGACCATCTGCAGGCCGATTACAAATTGGAGCTGCCGCCTACCCAAGCCAAAGTCGCGGGCCGCTCTTTTACTTTCTTTGCCTACTGGTCGCCAGTCGCGGAGCTGCATTGGTATGTCCTAGCCACGCAAATCCGCTGCCACGCAGTCGAGGTCGTCCTGACCAGCCGCGACACGAAGCTGCTGGAGAGCCTGATGCTCGACCTGAACAGGATGGAATTGCCCGCAGAAGGCACTCCCCCCGCGGGCACGGGCGGGAATGAGGTTCCGGTGTGCATTAAAGACTATGCGAGCGACGAACACGTGATTACGCGGGTTGCTCCAGTCTTCACCGAGCGTCGGTTCAACTCCGTTCCCGTCCGAATCATTATCGACAAGGAGGGCAAGATAAAACACATTCACTTTCTCAGCGCGTTGCCCGATCAGGCGAAAGCCATTACCGACGTCTTCAAACAGTGGAAGTTCAAGCCGTACCTGCAAAGCGGGAAGCCGGTTGAAGTGGAGACTGGAATTATGTTTGGACGCTCGTCGGGGCCGACGACGGCTTCGACAGAAAACGCTTCGACCGATTGACTCGCGGGAGTGGTGAATGAAAGGAGGAGGGGTGATCCGGATCTGCGTCAGCAAAATTCGGTCACAGAAGATAATCCTCGGCCTCGCCCTGATCGCTGGTTGCTCGGCGGCCGCGCTGGCAGCGGACACGGTCAGAGGTGTAGCCCGCAACCGGACCCTCGGCCAGTTCGCAATCGGAGACGAAGTGATTCTGCTTCGTCTGGACCAGGGCATGCAGGAGGAAGCGCGCACGAAAACCGACTCGCAAGGGTCCTTTACCCTGAGAGTGCAGTTCCCTGACAAGTTGCACCTGCTGCGCGTGCTTCATCAGGGGGTCAACTACGATCAGCAGGTTTCAATGGGGGATACTGTCTCCATCGACGTGTTCGATGCGGCGACCAAGGTGCAAGGCCTGGCCGGCAGCATTGAGATCATTCGCACCGGCACCAAGGGAGACCTGCTTCATGTCTCCGATATGATCGAGATCAGGAACGATTCCAGCCCGCCCCTGACCCAAGCAGGGGAGCGCACTTTCGAAGTCTACCTGCCCAGCCACGCGAAGATCGATTCGGTGCTGGCCGCCAGCTCGGGAAAGATGGGAGTGACGATTTCCGCGACGCCCTTGGCCAGTGAGCCCGGACATTTCACGGTGAACTTTCCCTTGCGGCCGGGAGCCACCCAGTTCGCGTTCAACTACGATCTGCCCTACGATGGCCATACTACCTTTCGTACACGGAGGCTGTATCCGCTGCAACAGTTGGCGGTTATGATTCCGCCGACGATGAAATTCAGCTCACGCTCCCCCGCTTTTCAGCTCCTTCCCACCGGCAACAGCAACTATCAAGTTCGGGCGGCCAACCGGGTGAATGCAGGACAAGGGCCAGAGTTTGAAATCTCGGGAGTGGGCGCGCTTCCCGCGCTGCAGGCTCAGGCGCAGCCTGCGCCGGAGGCTCCGCCTACCGTCGCTACTCCTGCGCCTTCGGCTATGAGCAGCTCCCAAGCGCTAACTCAACGCGCGAGCGCTTCGGGTACGGTGGCTGGCTCCAAGCCCTCCGCGCCGGTTTCACGCCGGCAGTGGTGGGTTCTGGGCGTCGGTGGTTTTCTCGCGCTTGGTGCCGGGGGATTCCTGCTGTGGCGCGGAGAGCGCATATCCGCCAACTCGGCCGAGCAAAGTGGACAAAGGTTGGCGTATTCGTCGGAGGTTCTTAAGGAAGAGCTTTTCCGGCTAGAAATCGACCGCTTGCACGGTACCATCTCCGGGAAAGAGTACGATTCGGCAAAGCACGCTCTCGAAGGAACGATCAAGCGGGCTTTGACAAGGGCCGGAGCGAAACCGTGAATGGCTGTCACGCCGGAGATTTGCGTGTCTTCAGGACACAGACGCGGCAATGGGTGGGGCATCCTTAGGCGAGGCTGCCACCTCTTCCCGCAGGATATTGATCAGGGCGGCGATCACGGAGATGACCACTGGCCCGATAAAAATTCCGATAAATCCAAATACTTGAAGCCCGCCGAGCAGCGCGAATAGCAGAAGGAGCGGATGGAGTTCGACCTTGCTGCCAATGACCAGCGGCCGAATGATGTTGTCAATCGTTCCTACTACGAGCGTGCCCCACAAGATCAGGATAATTCCTTTCCACAGATGGCCGGTGGCCATGAGGTAGAAAGCAGCGGGCAGCCAGACCAGCGTTGTTCCCACGATCGGGACCAGAGAACAAACGGCGGCGGCTAAGCCCAGCAGCAAGGCTGACGGCACTTGGAGGACGGCGCAGGCGATTCCGGTGAGCAGGCCCTGGGCGAAGCCGACGGCCAGAATGCCGTACAGGTTGGCGACGATGCTGTCGCGAATTCCGCTCAACAAACGCACCGCCTGCTCCGGGCTTAGCGGGAGCATTGCGGTGAGGTTCTGGACTGCGGCCGGTCCGTCACGGAATACGAAGAACAGGATCAGGAATGTGAGGATTGCGTCCCCCGCAAAGCCGGCTAGTCCAGCCACCAAGCCGGTGCCGGCCGCCAGCAAGAACTTGCTCGCCAGGCTGGGAAGATTGGCCAGACTGTCCTCCAGACGCAGAGCTTCGACGTCCACATATTTTCCCAACCAGCTTAGAACGCTTTGCTGCGCATGGCTCAGGTAGACGACGGCTCCGCCTTCCCGGATGCTCCGGTCGCTTAGGTACCGAGCGGCTTTGATCAACTCGCTACCAGCGGAGGAAGCAACGAGCACGGCCGGCAGCACGATGATGAGAACTACGGCTAAGGTCGTCAGCAGGGCGGATCTGTTCGGACCGTGGGCGATGCGACTGATAGCGATGTGGAGAGGATAGAATCCGATGCCGAGGACGGTGGCGAAGGCGATAGGTTGAAGGAAGGGGCGGAAAAGCCAGAAGCCCACGAGCAGGGCTCCGGCCAGCAGAGCCAGAAGGAACAGCACGCTGACGCTCGGGTTCGGCCTTTTCACAGGTAAACCGGAATGTTGGCGTTGAATCGCCGGTTGATGGTCAGTCTACCGTATTTTTTCAGGCGGTGGTCGATTCCATATCATGCGGTGGGCGCCGATATTGTTATCTTGCCCTATGGGTTCAGCAGGTAGTTGGAGAAGTTCTGAGTGAGGACTGGGTAATGTCAAGCGCAGCCGACAGGCGTGTCCGCTCGACACGGACTTAGGCCGCTTGACCGGGATTTGCTGCGGCTCTGTCCACCAGTTCGGTTCGCGTCCAGGTGTAGCGGATCCGATGGATTACTGTGACCGTGGACAGCACTGCGATGATCCACAGGACCGGGGCCATGCGGTTGAACAGGGCTCCGATGATGACCAGCACCAGGCGCTCGGGACGTTCCATGAAGCCTACTCGGCAGGAACCAATGAGAGACTCGGCACGGGCGCGGGTGTAGCTGACCATGATTGCGCTGATCATTACAATCGCGGTGAGCACCACATAGAAAAATCGATCGCCGCGGGCGTAAAAAACCAGCAAGCCGAGGAACTGGGAAGCATCGCTGTAGCGGTCGACCACCGAGTCGAAAAACCCGCCAAAGCGAGTCACGCGGTTGCTGGCTCGAGCCACGGCGCCATCCACCAAGTCAAAAAAACCGGAGGCGATAATCACCAGCCCGGCGTAGCGAAACATGCGAGCCTGGTTGTCACCGTTGGCGTATCCGAATAGAAAAGCGGCGATGATATTGACGACCAGACCCAGGAAAGTGAGGACGTTTGGGTTGACGCGCGCCAGGGCCAACCGCCGCACGATGGCATCCAACAGGACGCCGCAGGCTCGTCCGAAGGCGCTGGTCCAAGTCCGTGGCCCAGTTCTGGTGGCGTCCGTCACCCGGCCGTCGCCTCGTCGTGAATCGTGCTCAGTTTCAGGATTTCCATTTCACGCTTGCCGTTGGGCGTAACCACGATGGCGGTGTCGCCCACTTTCTTGTTCAGCAGCGCGCGCCCGATCGGAGAGCTGGTAGAAATCTTTCCCGAAGGGAAATCGGATTCTTCGCTGGTCACCAGTTTGTACTGGACTTCTTCGTTTTTGTCGTTGTCGTATACGCGGACCGTCGATCCCAGACCCACCTTATCTCTGGGAATGTTGTCCATGTTGATGAGGGAAAGATCGGCGATCCGTTTGCCAAGTTGGCGCAGGCGCGCCTTGACGAATTCCTGGCGCTGCTTCGCCATATGATATTCGGCATTTTCGCTGAGGTCTCCCAGCGCGGCGGCCTTCTTGATTTCTTTGGGCAGATCGTGCACCAGCTCATGTTCGAGCTGATTCATTTCGTCCTGCAGTTTTCTCTTGATTTGCTCAGTCATTGCCTCACCGGATTATAAACCTACGAGGAGCGATCAGACTGCTCCCGCAGCCCACTTTTATCAGCATTGGGAATGAAGCGCTGGGGTGACGAAGCCAGGCTATGCTTGGAATTCCGAGGCTTCGGGGAATCGTAGGTTTGACTTGGACAAGGCCTTCGTCAGCAACTCCTCAATATGCGGCTCTTCGCAGTTTTTCGCCATCGCCAACTCGCTAACCAGAAGGTAGCGGGCGCGCTCCAGCATCTTCTTTTCTCGAAAAGAGAGGGACTTGGACTGGTTCAGGATCAGCAGCGCTTTCAAGACATTGGCGACTTCTAACAAGGAGCCGGTCCGCATGCGCTCTGAATTCTCCTTGAAGCGGTATTTCCAGTCGGCGTTATTGTCGCACGCTCCGTCTTCAAGAAAATCGACGATCTTTTGGATTTCTCCGTTCTTCACCACCCGCCGCAGACCCACGGTGCCGACGTTGTGGAAAGGCACCATCACTTTGAGGCTGCTGGACTTGATCTTGAGCAGATAGAAGTTTTCCACACTCTCGCCAATGGTCCGGCTGCTGATCTGCTCAATAATTCCAACTCCATGATTGGGGTAGACAACCTTGTCGCCTATGTGGAAATTACCATCGCCATTTAACATGAAAAGCCACCCACGGGCGGAGGGAACGCGAGGAACAACACTCGCTTATTTTACCCGAATCTGAACCGAAAGGCAATTTGGAGGATATTTCCTATATTTCCTTCGGCACGGGCTAGAACTGTGGATTGAGATACCAGGCCCATAACTTCTGTAACTCTTTGCAACCTAGAGGAATAGGTTCCTAAGAGCCTAAAACGCGGATATCAAATGGTTGCCGCTTGGGTGTTGCTTATTCGCCGAGCCAAGCCCCGTAAGGCTTCAAGGACTCCACGTGAGCAAAGATGATCCGGATCGCAGCAGTGATCGGAATAGCGAGCAGAAGCCCCATCGCTCCCCACAATGCACCCCAGACTAACAGCGCCATGGTCACGGCTAAGGGATTGAGTTGCAGGCGCTTGCCGAGGAATCGCGGGTAGAGGAGATTCAGAGCGATCAGGTGCAGGACAAGCACGGAGACGACCACGACCACGACGTCCTGGGAGTCTGCATGCCCTAGCCCGACAAATATCGGGGGGATCAAGGCGAGCAGCAAACCCATATAAGGAATCAGGCTCAAGAAGCCGCTGGCGAATCCCGCGAAGTAGAAGAATGGCAGGTGAATCATCCAGAAGATGACTGTGCTCATCGCGCCCACGAATAGCCCAATCAACAGATTTCCTACCATGAAGCTGCGAACCATGGCTGAAATCTGACCCAGGGTAACGTAGGCAGTGTGACGGTTATGTAAGGGGAAGAGCATGACCGTGGCCGAGCGCACGTGCTGTTGCCAGGTCAACATGAAGAACACCAGAAAAGGTACGAACGAAACTGCCAGAATGGCCGCGCTTGCCGAACCAAAGCCATGCGTGAGAATATCCGTCCAGTCGGTAGCAGGGCGGACGCTCACCACGCCCTTTTCATGCTCCGGAGGCAGAACCTCAAGGCGCTCGGCGCTCTTGCGGAACTGAAGAGTCTCATCGCGAATCCTGGAAGTGTATTTCGGGAGATCCTGTAACAGCGTGGCCGCCTGATTGTAGGAGGTGTAAACAATTCCGCAGAGCGCTCCCAGTAACAGTAGAATTGCGATCGCGGCTGCCAAGCTGCGCGGCAAACGAAGATAGGTGAGCAGGTCAACCACCGGCGCCAGAATGAATGCCAGCAACACTGAGACCATCATCACTGCCAGCACGGATTCGCCGAAGTAGCAGAGCGCGAGGATTCCCGCGATGCCGATGATGTTCATCGACCAGTGGGGACGCACCTTGGCAGTGGGCGCGACCGGAGCCGAAACTGGTGTTATCGAGGCTTGCACCTGTGCTTCGCCCGTCGCCATTTCAGCATCGTAATCCATTTTCTGGTTTTTCCGGTGGGACTTATAATCCGCAGGTGTCCTCTGAGCCAACCCGTTCCCAGTGCTCGCCGCCCCAACGGAGTCCCGGGCGGGTTCTAGGTTTGGACGTCGGTTCCAAGAGGATTGGCCTTGCCGTCTCTGACCCGCTCGGCATAACCGCCCAGGGAATCGAAACCATCCACCGGCAAAACAAGCGGCTCGATTTCGGCCAACTGGAAAAGGTGATCCACGACTATGAGGTGACGGAGATCGTTGTGGGCTATCCGCTGCGCATGAGCGGCGTGGAAGGCATCCAGGCGGAGAAGATGCAACGCTTCGCCGAGGAACTGCGCCAGCGTTTCCCGTTGCCCGTTCACCTCTGGGATGAACGCCTGAGTTCGGCCCAAGCCAACCGCCTCCTGCGCGAGACCGAGATGTCAATCAAACGTCGGGGACAAGTCGTCGACCAGATGGCGGCGGTTCTGATCCTGCAAAGCTGGATGGATGCGAGGGGCAGCACCAGCCTTTAGCCCATGCCTCCGAGGTGACCAACGGCTAACGACCAATGGCCAACGACCAACGACCGGCGCTCATCTAAACTAATCGTAAGGTGCGTACTGTTGTCATACTTCTGCTGCTCGCTGTCCTGGCTTTGGGAGGATGGCTGGCCTGGGCGCTGACGCAACCGGTGACGCCGGTGGAGCAGACGTTTGTGCTCTTGCACCCTGGCTACTCCACTCGCCGAATCGCGACCGAACTGCAATCTGCCCGTGTGATACGCAGCGCGGATGCTTTCGTGCTGTGGCACTACCTGCATCACAAGCATTCTCTAAAGGCTGGGGAATATCTCTTCGACAAAAGTGCCAGCTCGCTCGACGTCCACCGCCGGCTGGTGCATGGCGATGTTTACTTCCATACGGTGGTAATTCCTGAAGGTTACAACATGTTCGACATCGCGCAAGCCATACAGAACGCCGGCTTGGGTTCGAGCGAGGAGTTCCTCAAAGTCGCGACGTCTGACACTGCCTTCATCGCAGACCTCGCGCCGGACGCCAAGACTCTGGAAGGCTACCTCTTCCCGAACACCTACGAGTTCACCCGCATGCAAACCATGCAAGAGATAGCAGCTGCGATGGTGAAACAGTTCCGCCAGGTAGCGCGCGAGATTGGGTTGACGGATGCGCACACGGCGGATGTTAAGAACACGGCTGTGCAGAGCAATGATGCGCGCAGCAATGACGCGCAGAGCAACGATGTGCAGCAGACTGTCATTCTGGCATCCATCATCGAGAAGGAAACGGCTGCGCCGGAAGAACGTCCACTGGTCGCGAGTGTCTACTACAACCGCATGGCGCGGCACGGAGCTCTGCAGGCCGATCCCAGCGTGATCTACGCCGAACTTCTGCAGGGAACCTACGGCGGCGCGCTCCACCACAGCGATATGCAGTTCAATTCTGACTACAACACCTACACCCATCCGGGACTTCCGCCCGGGCCGATCGGCAATCCGGGGAAGAGCTCGCTGGAAGCGGCGATGCATCCCGCCGTCACCGACTACTTATACTTCGTCAGCAATGGAAACGGACATCACCGCTTCGCCCGCAGCCTCGAAGAGCACAACAAGAACGTAGCGGCATACCGGAAAGTGATGAACGGACGCCTAGAACCATAAATATGGCATAGCAACCATAAATATGGTACACTGCTCGCTAATGAGAACTATAGTCGACATTCCTGACCCAACCTATCGCCAGCTCAAGGCGAAAGCGGCGGTGCGGGGCTGTTCGGTGAAAGAATTGATTTTACGCGGCGTGGAGGCGGAATTGAACGGCAAAAAGCGCGGAGAAACAAAAGGGAGAGTGGCGCTACCCCTGATCAAGTCGAAACGGCACGGTTGGCTGAGGCTTAGCAACAAGACCATTCATGAAATCCTACTTCCCTGATATTAATGTGTGGCTGGCGTTGGCATATGAAGGGCATCAACATCATGAGTCCGCGACCGCTTGGTTTTCGAAGCTGAACGGGGAAACCGTCTATTTTTGCCGTTTTAGCCAGCTTGGTTTGCTCAGACTCCTCACCCATCCCAGCGTGATGCGGGAGGATGTGAGAAATCAGAGCGAAGCATGGGAAACCTACGATTCGTTTCTCCAGGATGAACGTGTGTCGTTTCGCATCGAGGCTGATCCCGAACCGGTGGAATCCGCTCTCCGGAAGCTGACCTCCAACAACCGATCCCTCTCGCAGCAATGGCGGGATGCATATCTCGCGGCTTTTGCTCGCGCAGCCGGATTAACGCTGGTCACCTTCGACCGCGGATTATGCCAGCTGGCGTCGGGCAATACCGTGCTACTCCATTAGCCGCGAACGTCGGCAGCCCAAAGCCCACTCCCCGAACCTGAATCCCGAGCTTGGGTATACTCATCTGTCTAACACCTAACCAAAACCGCCTCATGGCTTTTTTCGTTCGATATCGTGTTGTGCTCGCCTTATTGGCAGTTCTGCCCCTGACGGGTTGTTTGTTTCGTTCTCACAAGATCGAGCCGCCCATTAACTCAGCCCAACTGAAAACTGCGACGCAGCAGGAACTCATCGGCTACATCAACAGTCAAGCCGCAGCCATTCAGTCCATGCAGGCTACGGTTGACATTGATACGACGGTGGGAGGGGTTAAGAAGGGCAAAGTCACCGACTACCAGGAAATTCGCGGCTACGTGCTGGCGCGCAAGCCGGCGATGCTGCGAATGATCGGACTGATGCCGATTGTGCGCAACAAAGCCTTCGACATGGTGAGCGATGGCCAGATTTTCAAGCTCTGGATTCCCTCGAAGAACCGCTTCGTGGTGGGCCGAAATGATATCGAAACTCCTAACCCGACGCAGCCCCTTGAAAACCTGCGCCCGCAATATATCTATGACGCGTTGCTGCTGCGGCGTATCGATCCGCAGAATGAAATCGCCGTGATGGAAAACGATACCGAACTAGTGAGCGACGTCAAGAGTCACAGAGCATCGCGGGCGGATTATGTGATTGCCGTGATTAACAAAGGGGAACACGGCTGGACACTCTCGCGCAAAATCGTTTTCAGCCGCACCGACCTGCTGCCGCACCGCCAACTGCTCTACGACGGCAACGGAGATGTCACGACCAATGCGCTCTATTACAACTACAAGGATGACCACGGCATAGAATTTCCCTGGCAAATCGAGATTGCGCGGCCTCAGGAGGAATACGACATTACCCTGAACATTGTGAAACTCGATCTGAACCAACCGCTTCCGGATGACAAATTCGTGCTGGAGCAGCCGCCAGGCGCAGAGGTAGTCCACCTGGACAAGCCCGCAACGCAATCGTCGTCCGCGCCTCATGGGGACAGCAGGTAGAATCAGCATTTAGCACTTAGTCGGCACCTCGCCTCTTTGCTAGCATTCGAGAAAGTGAGTGCTGAGTGCTAAACGCTGGCTGCTCATCACTAAATTAAGCTGCTCACTATGATGAACAAAATGATCGTCGCCAATCTGGTACACCGGCCGCTCCGCTCCCTGATCAGCATCGTCGCGATTGCGTTGGAAGTGACGCTCATTCTGTTGATCGTTGGATTGTCGTTGGGCATGCTGAACGATTCCCGAGCGCGTCAGGCAGGCATTGGAGCGGACGTGATCGTGATGCCTCCCGGTTCTTCGTTCATTGTGGGGCTGACGGGTGCACCGATGTCAATCAGAGTCGGTGACATTCTGGCAAAGCTATCGCATGTGGTTGCTGTGGCGCCGGTGGTGACCCATATTTCCTCGAGTGGAACGCTGGAAATGATCGCGGGCATCGATTTGAAAAGTTATGAGAGACTGTCCGGGCCTTTTCATTACCTGGAGGGCGGCCCCTTCCAAGGGCCGAACGACGTCCTGGTGGATGACCTATTTGCCAGGTCCAAACACGCGAACGTCGGCGACACGATTGAAGTTCTCAACAATAATTTCCGTGTGGCCGGCATTGTCGAACAAGGCAAGGGGGCGCGAAAGTTTTTGCAAATCGGCGTTCTGCAGGATTTGATCGGAGCCAAAGACAAGGCCTCGATCTTTTACCTGAAGCTAGACAGTCCTGACAACGCCGACGCCGTGGTCGATGAGATCAAGAAGGTTCCAGGCATGGAGAAATATGTCGCCACTTCGATGGCGTACTACCTGTCGATGATGACCCCGAGCAACTATCCGGGGCTGTCGACGTTTATCAACGTGGTGATCGGGATTTCCGTGATCATCGGGTTCATTGTCATCTTCCAGGCTATGTATGCCGCGGTGATGGAGCGCACGCGCGAGATTGGAATCCTGAAGTCGATGGGCGCTTCGAAGCTCTATATCGTGAACGTGATTTTGCGGGAGACAGTGCTGCTGGCTATCGGGGGCATCGGGGTGGGGATCGTCTTCAGTCTAGCCGCTCGGCTTGGGATCGTTCATCGGTTGCCGACGCTGCCGGTGGTGGTGACCGGCGGCTGGATGTTGAGGGCAGCGATTATCGCCATCGTGGGGGCGATTGCCGGGGCTCTGTATCCGGCGTACAAGGCGGCGCAGAAGGATCCCATTGACGCGCTGGCCTATGAGTGATTGAGGCCCCGAAAGAGATGTGGCAAGGACTGTTGCTGGGTTCTGGGGTGATCGAAGCCGGGTGTAAAAACCGTATTGGGCAGACTGAAACAATCCGGTATGTTTTGCGACTGTGCGTGGGGCCAATGACATAATTGCCCTCCGCTGCTGTCAGCTCAGTGGCAGATTCGAGGATTACGGGGAGGCTCGAAGAGCATAACCCTCACTTTAAAGTCGTGCACCCGTCTGTGGACCACAGAGACCACAGAAGACCACAGACAGCTTCGTTGACAATAACCTGCGCATTACGTTATCTTTAAGACTTTGCAAGTCCTGCGGTTGCCCGCCTGATAGCCCTGCGCCTTCGGCGCTCACTGGGTGCTCAGCGGTCTTCTTTGCGTTTTTTTATTTCTGGGAGATTTTGCATGTCAACCTATTTCCCCAAAGCGGGGGAAATTGTGCGCAAGTGGTACGTCGTGGATGCCTCTGGGCAGACGCTCGGCCGACTTGCGTCACAGGTCGCCCGCATTTTGATGGGTAAGGAAAATCCGCAATACACGACCTTTCTCGACACCGGGGATCATGTGATCGTGATCAACGCCGAGAAAGTAAAGACGACGGGCATGAAGTCGGAGCAGAAGGTATATCAGCATTACACCGGCTACCCGGGTGGATTGCGTACCGAGGAGTTTCGTAAGCGGTTCGAGCGCAAACCCGAAGCGATCATCGAGGCTGCAGTTCTGCGCATGCTTCCCAAATCGAAACTGGGACGGCAGATGATCAGCAAGCTGAATGTCTATCGTGGCGAGAAGCATCCGCACGAAGCGCAGAAGCCGCAGGCGAAAGCGCTCGAAGTGAGGGCGTAGAGTTTTGGTTATACGCGCAAGATCCCGCACTGGCTCGCGCCGGTTCGGGATGACATAAAGTTCAAGAATTTTGGAAAGGGTCAAGCACTTGGGGTTAGCTGAGTGCTGAATGCTAATCAATGGCAGAGCTAGTGCAATACTACGGTACAGGACGCCGCAAGTCGGCAATCGCGCGCGTTTATCTCCGTCCGGGCAGCGGCGAGTTTAAGATTAACGGGCGAGCTTTTGAGGAATATTTCGTGACTCCGGCGCAACGCTCGGCCGCGAAGCAACCGTTGCTTTCAACCGAGACCGCGAGCACCTTTAATGTGGTCGCGCGGGTTTCTGGCGGCGGCGTGAATGGCCAAGCGGACGCGGTAAAACTGGGTATCGCCCGCGCGCTTATGCTGTTCAACGTCGAGTTGCGCAAGAAGCTAAAGGCCGAAGGCATGGTCACTCGCGACTCACGCGGCAAGGAACGCAAGAAGTACGGCCAGAAGGGCGCGAGAAAGCGGTTCCAGTACAGCAAGCGCTAGATTCTGTCATTGGTCCTTCGTCGTTGGTCGTTCGCAACGGCGCTTGGCTGACGACCAACGACCAAAGACGAACGACGGTTTTTTAAGGTGTTCAATTCTTCCCGTACTTCGCGGTGCGGGGACGGGAATGGCAATCCGGGGCAGCCTCAGGGTGAGCGCCGGATGCAGACCAAATGAGGAGGTTGATTGGCTAATATCACCATGAAGGAGTTGCTCGAAGCGGGCGTCCACTTCGGGCACCAAACCAAGCGCTGGAATCCCAAGATGAAAGAATACATCTTCGGAGAGCGCAACGGGATCTACATCATCGATCTGCAGAAGACGCTAAAGATGTTCAAAGAGGCGTCGAAGTTCGTGCAGGAACTGGCTAGTGAGGGCAAGATCATTCTCTTCGTGGGAACCAAGCGCCAAGCCCAGGACGCGATTGCCGAAGAGGCGACGCGCTGTGGCGGGTTCTATGTCAACCAGCGCTGGCTGGGCGGACTGCTCACCAACTGGGTGACGGTACAGAAATCGGTAAAGCGTTTGAAAGAACTGGACGAGATGGCCACGGATGGCCGTTACGAGTTGCTGCCCAAGAAAGAAGTCATCAAGCTGGAGCGCGAGCGCAAGCATCTGCAGGCCAATCTGGCTGGCATCAAGAACATGAGCCGCCTGCCGGACGCGATCTTCGTCATCGACTCAAACAAAGAGCAGATCGCGGTGCGCGAGGCGCGCAAACTGGGCATTCCTGTAGTCGCGGTCGTAGACACGAATTGCGATCCCAGCGAAGTAGATTACGTGATTCCGGGCAATGACGACGCGCTGCGGGCAATCCGCCTGTTTGCTTCGAAGATTGCGGATTCGATAGCTGAAGGCGCTCAGCTCATGACCGACAAGCAAGTTGCCGACCTGGCAGCTGCCGCTGGCGCAGCCCAACAGGCGGAACTGGATGCGGCCGCACGCGCCGCCCAGGGCGTGGTGGACATTAGCGCCTCGGACGAGGGCACGGGCGAAGACATCAGCATGGAAGATGTGCTGGGGGCGGGCACGCGCAAGCAGCCCGCTGCCGCGAAGGAAAGCGTCGCCGAGGATGTTCCGCAGGTCGAGACCCAGACGGTATTAGAGGGTCGTTAGTCTTTGGTCGTTGGCCAATAAGGATCCGAGTCTATCAGCTTTCGCGGGACTGTGGGATGTGGAGCGGCCGCGAAGGGAACTGTGGGGGCACTGCTACCGCCGTACCGCAAAGAACTTAGAAGATTCCGGGCTCTAGCCCCTGAGGGATTCAGACCCGCGCGGGTCGTCCGGCGCGGGTCGAAGTTTGTAGAAGCAAAATACGTTTCTAGAGCAAGGATTTCATAGCAATGAGCACATCGACAGTGAATATTTCAGCAACGCAAGTGAAAGAGCTCCGGGAAAAGACCGGGGCGCCAATGATGGATTGCAAACAGGCCCTGACCGAAGCCAAGGGCGACATGGAACAGGCAGTTGTGGTTCTCCGCAAGAAGGGTGTTTCGGTAGCGGCGAAAAAAGCGACCCGCGTGACCAGCGAAGGCTCGGTGGCCAGCTACATCCACGCCGGCGGCAAGATTGGCGTGCTCGTTGAAATTAACTGCGAGAGCGACTTCGTGGCCCGCACCGAGGACTTCAAGGAGTTGGTGCACGACATTGCTATGCACATCGCGGCCAGCGATCCCAAGTTTGTCCGCAAGGAAGACGTCACACCCGAGGCCTACGAGCGGGAAAAAGACATCTATCGCGCCCAGGCGATCGCCAGTGGGAAGCCCGCGAACATCGCGGAGAAAATGGTCGAAGGCAAGATGGCGAAGTTTTACGAGGAAGTTTGCCTGCTGGAGCAGCCCTTCATCAAGGACCAGACAGTCAGCATTGCACAGCTCATCGCTGCCAAGATCGGCAAGTTGGGCGAGAACATTGCGGTGCGCCGCTTTGCCCGTTTCAAGGTCGGGGATGCAGGCGAAACTATCGCCATCACCAAGCCGGACCAAAGGGTAGAATAATCCAGGGGCGCTTATTGGCGCCCCTTTTTTTGGTCTTGTGCGGGCGGGACGCCCCCACGACAGCCGGCGAGGACGCCGGCGCAATAAAATCATGACAACTCCCGTCTTCAAACGCATCTTGCTCAAGCTTTCCGGTGAGGCTCTCGCCGCGACCCAGGGTTTTGGGGTTGACCCTTTTCGTATCCACGAAATCGCGGCGGAACTGGCGGACGTGCGATCTCTGGGGATTGAGATCGCGATTGTGGTGGGCGGAGGGAATTTTTTCCGGGGTGTGGCGGAGCAAGCCAAAGAGATGGACCGGGTTTCCGCGGATCATATGGGCATGCTCGCGACCGTGATCAATGCACTGGCATTGCAGGATGCGCTGGAAAAGCAGGGCGCCTACACGAGAGTGCAGTCGGCCATTGAGATGAATCAGGTTGCCGAGCCATTCATCCGCCGACGTGCCATTCGCCACTTGGAAAAGGGCCGGGTAGTGATCTTTGCCGGAGGCACCGGCAATCCATATTTTTCGACCGACACAGCTGCTTCGCTGCGTGCTATGGAAATCAAGGCAGACGTCATCATGAAAGCTACGAAGGTCGACGGCATCTACGACGCCGACCCCGTGCTGGTGAAGGACGCCAAGAAATTCACCGAGATCAGCTACATGGACGTGCTGAAAAAGGGCTTGAAGGTGATGGACTCGACCGCCATCTCGCTTTGCAAGGACAACAACCTGCCCATCATCATCTTCAATCTCAATCAGCGGGGAAATATCCGGAAGGTTGTAACCGGCGAGAAGATCGGATCGCTGGTAAGTGCGTAAAGGACGACTCGTCATGTGCGAGCGATTCAGGTCGCGGGCTGCGATAGGTTTGTTAGTGATCTGCGTTCCTTGGGTCGCGTGCGCTCAGACAGCTACTCCTCCAACGCCCACCAACGAATCTGGCAAGGAGTGTCTGCCACCTAAGGTCACCTTCAGCACAGAGCCTTCGCCCTCCTACTACCCACGGAAAGGTTCGGCACTGACCGTTCTCTACGATCTAATAGACGAAAAGGGGCATCTGCACGACTCGAAGGTCACAAGGTCGTCCGGCAGTCGCGAGTTCGACGACGACGCTATAGGTGCGGTAAAGCAGTGGCGATTCAAGTCGGGCACATGTGATGGCAAGCCGATTTCTGCCCATGTAAGTCTGGAAATCCGTTCTAGCGTGGAAACGTAACCCCTTCGCTGAAGGCTTCTTATTGATACCTTCATGCGGGAGAATGCCGCGCTGCTGTTCGATTCGAAGGTTTATAATTCACAGTTTTGGTAACTCATCTTCGGGGGGAGCTGACCATGGCTCAAGCTGGTATGGCCGCGATTCCGGGCCTTAAAGACATCTACATTCAACTCAAAACCCGCATGGACAAGGCGGTGGAGGATTTCCGCAGGGCAATGGCAGCCACGCGAACCGGCCGGGCGTCGGTGCATATGCTGGATTCCGTCAGCGTGGATTACTACGGCTCGCACATGCCGCTCAATCAGCTTGCGCAAGTGCATGCGCCGGAGCCACAACTCATCACCGTGCAGCCTTTTGATCCGACCTCGCTGCCAGCCATTGAAAAGGCGATCCGTGCTGCAGACATCGGCTTAAACCCGATGAATGATGGCAAGATCATCCGCGTGCCTGTGCCCCCGCTCACTGAAGAGCGGCGCAAGGATATGGTGAAGCATCTCCACAAGGTGCTTGAGGAGCATCGGACCGCGGTGCGCAACATCCGGCGCGATGGCAACGATGCCATCAAGAAGGCGATGAAAGACAAAAAGATCACCGAGGACGACGAGAAGCGGGCGATGGATGAAATCCAGAAGCTCACCGATGACGAAATCAAGAAGATGGAAGAGATGAGCAAGGGGAAAGAAAAAGAAGTGATGGAGATTAAATGACCGGGTCCGGTGATTATTCCGGGGCGATGTTTCTTCGATGAAGTTTGATCGGGGTGATCGTTATCAGATTCCTATGTTTTGTAACTGTGCTCGCAGTGACAGCCGCCTCGACGGGAGCCGCAGTGGAACCAAAAATAGTCGAACAGCTAGAGTTCTCGGTCATCGGAATTCAAGCTCGAACCAGCAACGCCAAGGAAGTGAAAGGCGGGGGAGCGATTCCGAAGCAATGGGACAGGTTCTTCAAAGAAGGAATCGCGGACAAGATTCCGAACAAGGTGGATTCCACCATTTACGCCGTTTACACGAATTACGCCAGCGATTACAACGGCGAATATGATTTCATCGTTGGAATGAAAGTGAGCAGCGTGTCCGCAGTTCCCCCGGGCATGGTTGTGAAGAAGGTTCCCCAGGGCAAGTATGCGGTAGTTGCCAGCGCGAAGGGACCGGTTGCCCAAGTTGTCCCGCAGGCCTGGCAGAGGATCTACACCCTGGACGATAACAAACAACTCGGCGGCGCTCGTGCCTACAAAGCAGACTTCGAGGTCTACGACCAGCGCAGCCAGAACCCGCAGGCGTCCCAGGTCGACTTATACATTGGTCTCAAGTAGGGTTTGCACCCGACTGCTGAAAGCCCCGTTCTGCCAAAACCCTGAAACGCAGAGATCGCTGAGAACGGCCGCAGAAGACGGGGAGAAGCCGTTGCAGGCTGCAGAGCAGTTTCTTTTGCGCTAACTGGTTGAGCAAGGCGAGGCACCTTATAATCAGGAAGTCATGAAGCAAGTCGTTCACGCCGCCTGTCCGCACGATTGCCCGGATGCCTGCGGAGTGTTGATTACCGTGGAGGACGGTCGTGCAACCAAGATCAAAGGTGATCCGGTGCATCCCGTGACCCGTGGTTTCCTGTGCGCCAAGGTGGCCAAGTATCTGGATCGCGTGTATTCGCCGGACCGGGTTTTGTATCCGATGCGGAGGGTGAGGACGAAAGGGCCGACTGGGATGCGGAGTTCCGCTCCTAGACGGGTTCCTTCGACTTCGCTCAGGACAAACTCCGACCCGTCCCCACACAAGCAAGATCCAGACAAGCAGGAGTGGCAGCGCATCAGTTGGGACGAGGCTCTTGAGGAAATCACTTCTCGCTTCAAGAAGATCACTGCTGAATTCGGCAGCGAGGCCATCCTGCCTTTCTCTTTTGGCGGCACATTGGGAATGTTGAATAGCGCCTCCATGGACCGCCGCTTCTTCCATCGGCTGGGTGCCTCTCAGTTAGCGCGCAACATCTGCTCCGCCGCCGGCGAAGCGGGATTGGAATCTGTGTATGGAATAAAACTTGGTACTGAGCCGGAACAGTTTCGCCATTCGCGCTACATCATCGCGTGGGCATCGAACATCCACGGCAATAACGTGCATCTGTGGCCCTTCATCGCGGAGGCGCGTCGCCAGGGTGCGAAGCTGGTGGTGATCGATCCTTATCGCACGCGCACTGCCGCATGCGCGGATTGGTATCTGCCGATCAATCCTGGCACTGACGCCGCTTTAGCGCTGGCGATGATGCGCGTGATCATCAACGAAAATCTCTACGATGCGGATTACATCGAGCGCCATACGCTGGGATTTGAGCAGCTTCGCGGCAAAGTGCAGGAATACACGCCAGAACGCGTGGCGCGGTGGACGGGAATCTCGGCATCTGACATTGTGAAGCTGGCCCGGGAGTACGCCACCACCCATCCAGCAGTCATCCGGCTCAACTACGGCGTGCAGCGCTCAGAAGGCGGCGGAATGGCGACGCGCGCCGTCGCGATGCTCCCCTGTATCACCGGTTCGTGGAAAGAGGTTGGCGGCGGCCTCCAACTCTCGACTAGCGGTTCGTTTAAGTTGAACAAAGAAGCTCTTAAGTGCGCCCACCTGATGCATAAGCCTCTCGGCCGCCAAGCCCGGGAAGTGAATATGGTGGAATTGGGCAAAGCCTTGAACTCGCTGAACCATCCGCCCATCCAGGCGCTGTTCGTTTACGGCTGCAATCCTGCGGCGACGTGTCCCAATCACAATAAAGTCATTCGTGGCTTGCGGCGTCACGATTTGTTTACCGTCGTCCACGAGCAGTTTCTTACCGACACGACCGACTACGCTGACATAGTTCTGCCTGCGACCACGTTTTTTGAGCACAAGGATCTTCAGACCGCTTACGGGCATTACTTTTTGCAGGTATCCGATCAGGCCATCGAGCCTTTGGGGGAATGTCGGTCGAATGTGGAAGTCTTTCGGGCTCTCGCCGAGGGAATGGCATTCGAGGACGAATGCTTCCGCGAATCCGTGGACCAGATGATCGATGCGGCGTTGGACACTAACCATCCATGGCTACACGGGATCGACCGAAAACGCCTGGAGCGGGAGGGACAGGTTCGCCTGAACTTCGAAACGGAGCTTCGCTCGAGCGGACAGCCGGAGGCGGTTGTCCCCACGCAAGCAATAACGGATGCGCCGTTCCTGCCCTTCGCTCAGGGCAATTTCGCAACCTCCAGCGGCAAGGCTGAACTGTATAGCGAATCTCTCAAGGCTCAGGGTTTAGACCCGGTGGTGCACTTCGAACCTCCGAACGAGTCGCGACACAGCGAGCAAGCGAAGGTGTTTCCGCTAGAGTTGCTGGCGCGTAAAGCCGACAACTACCTCAATTCAACGTTTTCAAATTTACCCATCATCCAGGAGATGGAAGAAGCAGGCCTGCTCGAAATGAATGCTGCCGATGCCCGAACCCGCGGAATCGCGGATGGCGACCGCGTGCGCGTGTTCAACCCGCGAGGCGATATACTCCTAAGAGCGAGGGTAGACGGCGCGGTGCAACCCGGCGTGGTGTGTGCGCAGCTCTCTTGGGCGAAGCTCAATCCCGAGGGGCGGAATATAAACGTGCTTACATCGGAAAAACTTACGGACCTGGGCAACTCCGCTACCTTTTATTCCGTCTTGGTTGAAGTAGAGCTTTTCCAAACGGCATCCTGAGGGCGACTTGAAGCGCATGTGCTTGGACGGTGTCCACTGCTCTACCGTATAATTGCGGTTTTCCACACTCCCATAAGCTGAGGTAGTGGCGATTCATCGCACTCATCAGGATAGCCCTGCGGTAAGGCAGGGCAGGCACGACCGCGCACGGCGACCCTCGGTTGTCTCTCCGGGGCCATCTCCTTCATTCATAAGGTGTTGCGAGGCTGGAAGACATTCGCTCGTTAGCTTCCTGTTGACTTTTTTCTTACTCAGCTCGTGGGCGGTGGGACAGCAGGACGTGATTGTCGACGTACAAGTTCACGGGAACCGTCGTATTCCTGCCGAGACCATTAAAGCCCGAATCTTTACCCACGCTGGAGATGTTTACGATCAGGCCGCGCTTGAGCGTGACTACAACTCTCTGTGGAATACCGGGTATTTCGAAGACATCACCTTCACGCGATCGCCAACCCCTAAGGGATGGATCCTTAACATCACCGTGAAAGAACGGCCAACGATTCGGGAGATTAACTACGAGGGCCTGAGCTCGGTCTCGAAAAGCGACGTGCTGGACCGTTTCAAGGAAGCCAAAGTCGGTCTGTCGGTCGAGAGCCAATACGATCCAACCAAGGTGAAAAAGGCCGAGGTCACGATCAAGCAACTGCTGTCCGAGCACGGGAGACAATTTTCCACCATTCGTACCGAGATCCACCCGATTCCACCAAACGCCGTCAGCCTCACGTTCGTGATCAAGGAGGGGCCGAAGGTCAAGGTCGGCAAAATTACGTTCGAAGGCAACAAGCACGTCCCTAGCCGGATTCTGCGTAGCGCGATGAAGAACCTGAAGCCTATCGGGATCCCCCATTCCATCTTCCTGGAAAACATCTTCGCCAAGACGTACGATGCCACCAAACTCGACGAAGACACCGAGCGAGTTCGCTCCGAGTACCAGAACCGCGGCTACTTCAAAGTGCTGGTGCAGGAGCCAAAGACCCAGATCCACGACACCGGACACCAGGGATTTCACATCCCGCTGCTGCAGAAAGGTCCGGGGAAGGCCGTCGACATCACCATGCCCATCGAGGAGGGTGACAAATATTTCTTGGGCGGAATCACTTTCAAGAACAACAAAGCCGTGACCAACACCGCTGCCTTGCGCCGTCTGTTTCAGATAAAGGATGGCGATACCTTTGACCGCAGCAAGATCGCGAAGGGCTTGGAAAACCTGCAAAAAGCCTACGGTCAATTGGGATACATCAACTTCACTTCCATTCCAAACACCACGTTCGACGAGCAGAAAAAGCTCGTCTTCCTCGATATTGACGTAGATGAGGGCAAGCAATTTAGCGTGCGGCGCATCGAGTTCCAGGGCAACACGACAACCCGCGACAAGGTGATACGCCGTGAGATCGTTCTGGAAGAAGGCCAGGTTTACAACCAGCAACTATGGGAGCTCAGCATCCAGCGCCTGAACCAATTGGGATTTTTCGATAATTTGAAAGCGGACGACCCCAACGTCACCGAGCGTCATCTGAACGAAAAGGACGGGACAGTAGATCTCACCCTCAAGGTCAAGGAGAAAGGCAAGAACAGCATCGGGTTGAGCGGCGGCGTTAGTGGTCTATCTGGCACATTCGTTGGGCTAAGCTACAGCACCAATAACTTTCTGGGGCTGGGCGAGACTCTCAGCGTGCAGGCAAACATCGGCAATCTCCAACGCAACGTTTCGTTCAGCTTTACCCAGCCTTACTTGTTCGATCGCCCACTGCAACTCGGTTTCACCGTGTACTTCACGAAGTTCACATACGATCAGGCGCGGCAGGCGGCAATTCTCAGCGGTCAGCAGATCAACCTGCCACAGGCTTTACAGGAGAATCTCCAGAACTACACGCAGTCTAGCAGGGGCTTTGCGGTGAACCTGGCTTATCCGCTGCACCGCTCGTTCAAGCGGATAGGCATCAGTTACTCTTACGATGACTCTTCGATCGTAGCGCTGACCACGGCATCGCAAACCCTGTTCAATTCCATCGCATTCAGCGGAATCAGCGGTCCCAACGCGCTGAACGGAATCATCACCAGCAAGATTGTTCCCAGCTTCACGATCAACTCGTTGGACAGGGCACTTTATCCCCACAAGGGCAACAGCTTCTATTTGGGTACTGAAATTGCCGGATTGGGCGGGACTGTCAGGACAATTCGCCCGGTTGTAAAATTCACCCATTGGAGGCCGATGAATAAGGGCCGCAATGCGCTTGGCTTCAACATTCAGGGTTCTTTTCTCACCGGCTACGGCGGCGTCGTGCCTCCTCCATTCCAGCGCTTTTACGACGGTGGTGAAAATGATTTGCGGGGCTTTGATATCCGCTCCATCTCGCCCGTCTCGTTTCTGCCGAATACGACGTCGATCCAATTGCGCAACCCGGATGGCTCGATTGTTCCCAAGAATCCCGCCAATCCTCTGCAAGGGGCCTACACCATCCCGGTTCCACTGGACCAGATTGTTTTCCCTGGCGGCGACTTCAGCGCGATTACCAACGTGGAATATCGAATCACTATCGCGGGGCCAGTGGCTATCGCGCCATTCATGGATTTTGGGGTTGAGCCGATCCTGAGAGATTCGCAGCTGAAAATCAACAACGGACAGTTCGACTTGATCAATAGCACGGTTTACGGCTGCCCTGCACTGGACGTTGGTTTCAACTGCGTAGGTGGAACAACGCAGAAATTTTCGCAGTACCTTAGTCCAGTGGCTGGCACAAACTGGACTCCCAGAATGTCCACGGGTCTCGAGTTGCAAGTGTTCCTACCAGTGGTCAACGCGCCGTTCCGCATTTACTGGGCCTATAACCCGTTGCGCCTGGATACGACGGTGAACGCGCCGGTTCCGATCACCCGTGCCATGTTCCCGCCCGGCGCCGCCGGAGATTACACCTTTCAGCTGGCTCGGAATTCTTTTTCTCCCCCATATCAATTGAGGGAGCCGCGCAAGACATTTCGCTTCACTGTAGCCACGACGTTCTAACGAAGGCCTTGGGCGTCAGGTTTTCGGCTTTGATGCGACGTCCGGAACTGGACGGAACTGGACGGGTGCGCGACTTTAAAGTTAGCCAAGCGCCCGTCGGGATTCCCAATAATCCTCGAATCTGCCACTCAGCTCACAACAGCGGAGGGCGATGATGGTATTAGCACCGCGCACCGTCCAGAACATTCCAGACCGCTTCAGCCGTCCCAACACAGTTTTACAGCCTGCCTCAATGACTCCAGAGCCCACGAATAGCCCCTGTTCTCGAAACTCGGGATAGCGCATCCGTTCTTTATTCGTTTCGAAGTAGTTGATTTCCGCGCCGATCTCTTTTGCCAGATCGGGATAAGCAGCTGCCGCTGCCCGCAGTAAACGGATTAACGCCTCAATTTTCCCGTCGTCTAGCTTGTCTTTCCTCACCATCACCCAACGCCTCTGGGCGGGCGAATCGTGGGGATAGATTTTGGCCGATAAATCCCAGAGGTGCTGGCGGGCGTGATAGAGATCAACGATTGGGACGGCACCTGGAAAGTGCAATTCCGCCTGCTTCCAGATCCATTCCGCTCCGTCCCCTAACACCACGCGTTTTCCGGCACCTGCCCAGCCCCGCCGCCAGGCTTCGGTATACAGTCGCCGACCGAATTCCTCGCAGCTTTCGATCGCGCCCACATACGTGGTCGAAGCTTCGTCACGCACCGGATAGCCTTCGTCGTCTACGGTAGTCTGGGTGAAGACGCACCCCAATTTTGCTTCCCGGGTGTGCGCCGGCTGGCCGTCCCGTTTCCCGGCACGACCGGCGCACTCCTTGCGCACTACAGGAAGTCCCGTGCCATCCATTTCCACATACAAAATAGGAATGCGACCTATACTGGGGATCGGTAACTCCAGCTGCATGGCTCGCTTGTGCTCCTGCTGCTGACGCCGTTCGATATCTGCTCCAATGGCTTCCGCCGTGCGCTCTACCGCTTTAGTAGTGACCGTCAGACCGGCCAAAAGCTTCAACTGTTCTCGGCCTCGATTGAAGGCAGCTTCATGGCCCACCGCCGCCATCATCCGGCGCACGCCGGGGGATAGTTCGGTATCCTCGATATCGAGATCGGCATCCACGGGAAACTGGCCGTGGTGGCAGTACCCACAAAGATAGTAGGGGCGCAAACATCGGGCTTCACCCACAACGGTGAGCAGGGACTTGGAGCGTAAGCCTACATAGCTTGCGGTATGGCCGCAGGCACAGGGCAACTGCCGCGGGTGGGGGCTGGGAGGATCGAATTGCAGCCAGGCGGTTAAGGCGGTGGCGCCAGCCTGATGCAAGCTCGCCCGCAACGCCAGCTCGATGGCTTCCAAGTCCATGGCTCCGGTCTTGTGGCGCTCGGCAAAGACACGGGCCAGCAGCAAGTTTATTTCTCGCGTAATTTCCTGATGGACCGCAGCAGCCGTTTTTTTTCCTGTGGCGTCCAGCCACTCCCTTCCTTCTCCACCGGACGAAGCGCGCAGATCTTTTGGTTGATAGCCACTAATTGTTGGCCGAGGTGTTGCCAGCGCTGAAATTGCGCCACCTCCCGTTGGGCCTTGCGCCGAGCGGCAGGCGTGGCAAAACTCTCGTTGACGGTCTTCCCGTTCACCTTGCGGCTCAGGCGAAACTGCGGCTCGTGCCCGGGATCGTTCGGCTTAGCACAGTGGCAACTAGGTTTTCCGCAGCGGCGCACGCAGGCGGTAATGGAACCCGGTCGGAAATCGCCCAAACCGAGGAACTGCTCAAGGAGCTCAGCGCGTTCCAGCTCCAAATCGGTGAGAGATTCTGGCACAAGGCATTCTGGCATAGCGGGGTCTCCAATGATCTGAGAGACTCTCAGAACTATGGCCCAAAAAAGAAAAGCCCGCCATTGACTATTCTTATGTCGCACACCCGAACTGGACCGACAGTTTGACGCTGGGGCAGCACTGTTCCTATAATGAAACCTACAGCACCCTGAAAATCGAATAGTACGGGGTGGTCATCACGCTCGCAGATTTGCGTGAGACGCTGAGTGTTAGGGTCTGCCTTCCCGTTTGAGCGCGCGGCCTGGTTGGCTTCGAGGCAAGACGCAGCATGATCCGTGACAAGGATCTGAAGCGAGATTCCCGATACAATCTCTAAGGAGTTCAAGCAATCCATGACAAGAAAGTTTCCGCGATTTCTTTTGGCCACCGTGTTTGTCATTTCGGTTACCGCCCTGGCTCAAACTGCTAGCGCGGGCCCCGCGTTGCCCGCAGCTCCGAGTGCCGCAGGGACGACACCCGATACCACTGTCGGTGGCACAGGAAGCAAGATAGGTACGATCAACATCGAACAGGCAATCTTCGCCAGCAATGAAGGCCAACGCGACTTCGAGGCGCTCAGCAAGAAGCTTGAGCCGAAGCAGACCGAGCTGAAAAGCATGAACGACGAAGTCGAGAGTCTGAAAAAGCAGCTGAGCACTCAAGGCCCCACGCTCAACGACGATTCCCGCGGCGCGTTAGTCAAGCAGGTTGAGGATAAACAGAAGAAGCTTGAACGCTCGGTTCAGGATGCGCGGGACGACGCCCAGGCTCAACAAAACGAGATCGCGCAACGCATCCTGCAAAAGATGGCTCCGATCATCGTGAAATATGCGGGTGACAAGGGATTCGGCTTGATCATGGATACTTCCAATCCATGGCCTCAAGGACCCGTGCTCTGGGCTGGACCTTCCATCGACATCACTAAAGCGATCGTCGATGCCTACAACGCACAGTCGGGTGTTCCCGCGCCTACGAGGCCCACAACGGCCAAGCCGGCGGCCACCGGTGCGAGCAAACCCGCAGCGCCAGCCGGCGCGACCAAACCCGCAACGACCACTCCACCTCCTAAGTAGACTCGAGGGACACCGTAGACACGACGAGAGTTCCTGGAAGGCCGCGCAAATTGCGGCCTTTATTTTGTGTGCCGAGCATGTTTCGACGGCTGGAGGGTCGAGTATGGGCCCGCGGTGAGCGCTCACACGCTGAAACGGCGGAAGCAGAGGCTCGTCACCCAATTGGCGAAGCTCGGATATTCGGTTCAGCTAACCCGGATCCTAGCAAGAGCAGGTTCGTAGCCGAGGTTTTTTCGAGGGTGGGGCAGGGGAGAAGGGGTGACTCCCCTATGCCGATTGCAGAATAACGGTTGCGAGAGCGCCTGCCGGTGTCCTTAGAGGAAGCACCAAACTCAGGAGGACACCCATGTTTGCAGATTCCCTACTTGATTCTCGTTGGGCTGACCGTTCTCGCCGCGGTTGGACAACTCTGGCTTCGTTTGCGGCGCAGGCTGTCGTAGCCGGCGTTCTGTTTTTGCTGCCGCTGTTTTACACCCAGGTTCTGCCACAATTCCAATTGATATCCCGGCTCGTGGCGCCATCTGCCTCACCATCGCCACCAGCTCCGGAGACTACACGAAATGCTCGCGCAAACACTAGCAACTTGTCACCCGATGGCAGAGTGATTGCGCCACCTTCGGTTCCGAGGGGAATCGCGCCCATAGACGAATCGAGCGTTCCACCAGAGGTTGATGTTAGCGGGCTGGGCGTGATCGGCAGCACCGGCACTTCGCCGGGTCGCAACGGCGTTCTTGACTCGATCGGGAGCGGGTTTAATACCGTCGTGCCGCCGCCCCCAACGCCGTCCGCCCGTCCGCCTCGCGTTTCCCGCGTGATGGAGGGAAATCTCATCTATCGCGTGCAACCGCAGTATCCGCCCCTGGCGCGGCAGGCGCGGATTCAAGGGATCGTAGTGCTGCGAGCAATGATCTCCCGGGAGGGCAAGATTGAAAATCTGCAAGTAATCACTGGTCATCCGTTGCTAGTGAAATCCGCCATGGATGCCGTTTTGCAGTGGCGCTACCGCCCGTATTACTTGAACAACGAGCCGGTCGAAGTCGAGACCCAGGTAACAGTGAACTTCACGCTCGCGGGCGGATAGTGGAAACGGCCTTGGAAATGTCGGTCATCCTGCATAGGGTGTAGTACGGCAGTAACCTGAGGGCAGCCGAGATGGCCGCTATAATCTAAAGCCAGTGGCTACGATTGAAATTGCCAAGCGAACCGCGACTCGACCGACTTGGGCTGAGGTCTCGCTGGGAACGTTGCGGCGAAACTTTCGTGCAGTGCAGCAACACATAAGCGCCGGGGTGACGGTTTGTGCCATCGTGAAAGCCGATGCTTACGGGCACGGCGCGGTCGAGTGCGCGCAGGCGCTGGAGCAGGAGGGCGCGCGCTGGTTCGGCGTCACCTCCCTGGATGAAGCAATTCCCCTTCGCGAAGCCGGTATTCGTGGACGCATCCTGCTGATGACTGGTTTCTGGCGCGGCGAAGAGCAAGAAATTGTTCGCCTGGGATTGACTCCAACGGTCTGGGAGACCGGGCAAATAGAATTGTTCGAAAAGGCCGCGACAGCGCTCGGCGTTGCGAAGCATCCCATCCATTTGAAAGTGGATACCGGCATGGGACGGCTGGGAACCGCGGCGGAAGATTTGCCGCGGATTTGTGCGGTGTTGGCGTCGTCGCCACACCTGCTGCTGGAGGGATTGTCGACTCATCTGGCGTCGTCTGAAGTGCTGGACGAGCCGTCGGTTGCGGCGCAATTGAAGTCGTTCCGTGAAGTGCGCGACTTTCTCCGCAACGAAGGATTCAATCCGCCGCTGATTCATGCGGCCAATACCGGCGCCGTGATATCGCGTCCGGAATCCTGGAACACGATGGTGCGGCCGGGGATAGCGCTGTATGGTTATTATTTGCCTTTTGAGCGTGCCGGCCGAGAGGTCAGCGGCAGCGGGTTGCGCCTCGCGGTGAAACCTGCTTTGACCTGGAAAACGCGCATTCTCTCCCTTCGCGAGATGCGCGCCAACCAGGCCCTGGGTTACGGCGGAATCTACGTCACGAAAGCTCCCGCACGCATTGCCGTGCTTCCGGTGGGATACGCGGATGGTTTAAATCGCAAAATTTCTTCTCAGGGCCGAGTCGTTGTGGGTGAGAACTACGCCCCGATTGTGGGACGAATTTCCATGGATCTGACCCTGGCCGATGTTACCGGGCTACCCGGAGTTTCTGTAGGAGACGAAGTCGTACTGCTCGGCGCCGTGGACGGTTTAAGTGTCGACGCCCGGGAACACGCTGCGCTTTCGGAGACGGTACCTTACGAAATTCTTTGCGGAATCTCCAAGCGCGTACCCCGAAGACACGTCGACTGACCCATACAAGATTACGTTCCCGCTCGAAGCTTCGCCAGTTCACTGTACGAGTCGCGAATCCCGTCTACGACTTTGTCGTACTCCTCGTACTCGGCCGGCGTCAGTCCCACCAATGCTTCGCGCCTCGCCAGTTCGATCTGCTGTTGAAAGAGACCGGACAACTCAGCACTGATTTGCTGAGCCTTATCACAGCACGAAGAAGCTGAACCTTGGCGTGTCAACATCAGGAGATGCATCCTGGCCAGCCATTCACGATAGAGACGTCGCGTGCTATTTCTCAGCCGGTCAGATTAATGCTCACCTTTCTAGAGGGAGCAGTTGTCAGGATGCTGTCAAGAGATTGCTACTTCTTCTGGGCTTTCCAGAATTGGGACACTTTCGGATTTCCATCCGAACTCACCTGATCGCAACCTCGAGTGTCGTACCCGCTGAAGACTCAATACTCCGCTCCGAATGCTGATTGCCGCAGTTCGCTGCCGTGGTCCTGACCAGCCCTTCCCCATTTGCTATGCTGGAATATCCATGCCCTCACGCTATGCACAGTGGATGTATGACTGGGAGACTCGGCTCACGTCTGTCGACAACAATCGGGTCGTGCGTCCATTGGAATGGGGCGTGGAGTGGGCACGGGATTGGCCTTGCCGCAATGGCCATGCTCCCGGGCGTATTCCGGAAGGCGGCGAGAGTTATCTGCGCGAATGCAACCGGCGAATCATCGCGTCAAGCGATGAATTCTTTTCCTACGTGAAGCCAGCGGACTTCCGCCTGGAGCGGCGAGCGGTCAAAGTTTTCAGCACACGCGCTGTGCCGAATCTGGCGCTCGAAGAAAGAGTCCGTGGCACTTACGCTGATTTCCTGCGCTTCACCTCGCCTGTGCGCACGCCGTTTCCAGAAAACAACCTGGTCAATGCTCGCTGGTTTCCAGCCCGAGGCAAGCGAGCGATTGTGCTCTTGCCGCATTGGAATTCTGATGCCCTCGCTTATAACAGCTTGTGCCGTGTGCTGAATCTTCTCGGGATTTCAGTTTTGCGGTTGACCATGCCGTACCATGACATCCGAACCCCTCCCGAGATCCTGCGCGCCGATTATGCCGTTTCTGCCAACATCGGACGAACGCTCGACGCCTGTCGCCAGGCCGTGATCGATGTCCGATGCTGCCTGGATTGGCTCGAATCCCAAGGCTATCGCCGTCTGGGCACCTTAGGCACCAGCCTCGGTTCCTGTTACGCGTTTCTAGCCGCCGCCCACGACCCGCGCATTCAAGTGGCAGCTTTCAATCACGCTGCGACGTACGTTGCCGATGTCGTCTGGCACGGACAATCCACTCGGCATATCCGGGAGGGGTTGGAATCACAGATCGATCTGGAACGTTTGCGGGTTCTCTGGAGCGCCGTGAGCCCGATGTCATACTTCCAGCAATTCGCGCGCTGGCGCAAGAAGTCGCTCGTTATTTACGCTAAGTACGATCTGACATTCCTGCCAGAGTTCTCGCGCAGTGCCGTGCATGAGTTTGCCCGACATGATCTGGATCACAAGGTGGTAGTGCTGCCCTGCGGACACTACACAACCGGAGAGACGCCCTACAAGTACATCGATGGCTGGAATTTGGCGTCGTTTATGCGGACCGCGTTCGAAGGGTAGCAGTTGGCACTTGGCAATCAGCATTTAGCTCATGAGGTTCGGAGCAATGCACGACGAATCGAGAAAATGGGAAGGGATACAAGACTTCCAAGGTTAAGGGCTAAATGCCAAATGCTTGTCTGGAATATCGCAAAGGCAAGTTCACAGTCAGCACCGATCGTGAACTGATTGACCTGGATGTCGTCTATGGTTTCTTGACCGAGTGCTATTGGGCCAAGGGCATTCCACGCGACGTCGTCGTGCGTTCGATTGAGAGCTCGTTGTGTTTCGGTGTCTACGCAGAGCGCAAGCAAGTAGCCTTTGCACGCGTCGTCTCCGACTATGCGACATACGCTTACATCGGAGACGTATTCGTACTCGAATCGTTCCGCGGTCGCGGGTTGGGGAAATGGCTGATGGAGTGTGTTCTGCGGCATCCTCGCTTGCAGGGATTACGCCGCTGGAGCTTGGTCACCCGGGACGCTCACGGACTATACTCGAAACTTGGGTTCGAGCCTCTGAAGAAGCCTGAGAACTACATGGAGCTTCACCGCCCGGACGTTTATGAGCAAAGCGCCGATAGAACGCTAGATTTTCCCGGAGATTGAGATGAGAGACAACAACATGTCGCGCCCGCTGTACGAAGCGGATCCCGAAGTGGCCGCTGCCATCGACAACGAAGTTCGCCGACAGCACGAAGGACTGGAACTCATCGCTTCAGAAAACTTCGTTAGCGAAGCCGTGCTTGAAGCCATGGGCTCGGTGTTTACGAATAAGTACGCCGAGGGCTATCCGGGCAAGCGTTACTACGGCGGCTGCGAGTTTGCCGACATCGTCGAGAACCTGGCGCGTGAGCGCGCGAAGCAACTTTTCGGAGCGGAACATGCCAACGTCCAACCCCACGCCGGATCGCAAGCCAATATGGAGGCTTACTCCGCCGTGCTGCAACCCGGCGATACCATTCTCGGTTTGAACCTGGCGCACGGCGGCCACCTCACCCACGGACACCATCTCAACTTCTCCGGAAAGACTTATCGCATCGTTCCTTACGGCGTAACGAAGGAAACCGAGACCATCGATTACGACGACTTGGAGAAGCTTGCCGAGAAAGAGCATCCCAAGATGATTATCGGCGGCGGCAGCGCTTATCCTCGCATCATTGATTTCGCGCGCATGCGGCAAATCGCCGATAAAATTGGCGCGCTCTATCTGGTGGACATGGCGCACTTTGCCGGCCTGGTCGCTGGCGGCGTGCATCCCTCGCCAGTTCCTCATGCGCACATTGTTACTTCCACTACGCACAAAACGCTGCGGGGACCGCGCGCGGGAATGATCTTGTGCAAACAGGACTTCGCCTCTGCGGTTGATAAAGTAGTCTTCCCGGGCATGCAGGGTGGGCCACTCGTACACATTATCGCCGCCAAGGCGGTGTGCTTCCGCGAGGCCATGCAGCCAGACTTCCGCGATTACGCGCGGCAGGTCGTGGCCAACGCGAAGCTATTAGCTGACACGCTGGCGGCGGAAGGCTTCCGCATTATTTCTGGTGGTACGGACACACACCTCATGCTGGTGGATGTGTTTTCCAAAGGCATGCTCGGCAGCGAGGCCGAAAAGGCGCTGGATCAGGCTGGCATTACTGTAAACAAGAACGCCATTCCTTTCGACGTGAATCCGCCGATGAAGCCAAGTGGCATCCGCCTTGGCACTCCTGCCCTGACGACGCGAGGCATGAAGGAGGCCGAAATGCGGCAGGTCGGTCGGTGGATTTCCCAGGCACTGCATCAACGAACAGATGCAGCTACGCTAGGGAAAATCCGCAAGCAGGTGCTGGAACTGGCCGACACATTCCCCCTATATCCGGAGCGTAGAACCAGGGCACAGGCCGAAGTCAGAGCCTGAGCACTTCCGCTAAAACCCGAATTCCTTCGTGTACCTTCGTCTCCTTTGTGTTTAAATCTGTTCGGTGAGAGTTGCCATTGATATTCGGCGGATGACCGAGTTCGGCGTTGGCACTTACACGCGGAACGTCGTGCGGGCTCTGGGCCGACTGGATCACTCGAACGAATATTTTCTTATCGGTTCACCGCAGAAGGTGTCGGAGATCGGTCCGCTCCCGCCAACCTTTCAGATGGTCCCATTGCTGGATGACGGGAGCACGGCCAAGGGCTATCTCGAGTGCCGCACCATTCTCAAGCGGTTGAATTGTGATCTGGTGCACATCCCGCACTTGTTCTGGATGCCCCGCACTTTGCCTTGTCCATATGTGATGACCGTCCACGATGTTCTTGAGCACATGTATCGAGCGCATGGCCACTCCGGCCTGAGACGCTCGCTGCATTTTCACCTTACTCGCCGAGTGCTCAAAGGGGCGGCGAGAATTTTGGCGGTCTCCAGGTACACCAAGAGCGACATCGAGAAATTGTTTGGCATCGCTGGCTCTCACATCGAAGTTGTGTATAACGCCATTGACGAGCGCTTCCTCCGCGGCCACGCCTCGGACACGGAACGGCAAGTCCTCGCCGAACGTTACCTCGTGACTTATCCTTTCCTCCTGTATGCGGGCCGCATCAGTCCGCACAAGAATCTGGTACGGATTATCGAAGCCTTTTCTGCTCTGAAGGCTGAACTGGAGAAAGAGGGCAAGTTCCCGGACCTGAAGCTGATCATCATCGGCGACGAACTTTCGAAGCATCCTGACTTGCGTCGCACCGTCATTCGCGGCGGCGTGCAAAACGACGTGCGCTTCATGGGATTCGTTCCCATCGAAATGTTGCGGGTTTTCTACGATGCGGCCAAGATCTTCGTCTTCCCGTCGCTTTACGAAGGTTTCGGACTACCGCCGCTCGAAGCCATGGCACACGGAACTCCGATCGTTACATCCAATACTTCGTCCCTGCCTGAGGTGGTGGGCAATGCAGCCGTGCTGGTGAATCCGGAAAATGTCTTCGAGATCATGCGCGCGCTGCACCGCGTACTGCTGGATCAACCGGTTCGCGAAAAATTTAAACAGCGCGGGTACGAGCAAGTCAAGAAGTTCTCCTGGGAAACGTCCGCCCGGCAGACTATCGAGGTTTACGAAGCAGTGGCAGGAAAACGAGAGAAAGACCGTCACTACGCAAAAGCGATGTGAAGCGCGAGCGTCCGCGCCTGTGGTTTGCAACCGTGCGCGACGGGGCTCGGAATAGAGGGGACAAACCCGGGACTTCAGGCTGCTCTACTCGCTCTTAAGCAATGGCGTTCCGGGCGAGACCAGCCCCTGACGATGCAATTTCGCGCGGAAGCGGGCGCGATCGGTTTCCGATGAAGCTGCGGCGAGACTCTTTCGCAGTTTGAGGATTTTCTCTTTGCGAGTGCGACGACGGCGGATTTCGGGACGACGGCTGGGTGCGGACATGGATTGCTCCTGATCTAGGATTCGAAATCTTGATTCGAAATCGAAGATTGTGATGGCCGGATTGTTACCCCAACTCGCGGGGTCGCGTTGCGACCACTTATCATTGAACCGGAGACAGCGGGAACTGTCAATGCAGACGACTGCGGCTCACAGTTGTGATGTATCGTGGCTTGTATCGCCGAGGGTAGATTAAGTGCGATTTATACGAGTCTTGCGCATCCAATCCAGGGAGGGACAGAGCTCACTATGAAGATTGCAAATGACGTCACTGAGCTTATCGGGAACACGCCGCTGGTCCGACTTAACAAAGTGATAGAAGGCTGCGCGGCCGAGGTGGTGGCGAAACTGGAAAGCTCGAATCCTTGCGCCAGCGTAAAGGATCGCATTGGCGTCAGCATGATTACCGAGGCCGAACGGGCGGGAAAAATTCAGCCTGGCAAAACGGTGCTGATCGAGCCCACCAGTGGGAATACCGGCATCGGCCTGGCATTTGTGGCGGCCGTACGCGGGTACAAACTGATCCTGACCATGCCTGAAACTATGAGCCTGGAACGGCGCGTTCTGCTGCTCGCCTTTGGCGCCGAAATCGTCCTCACGCCGGGTCCGAACGGGATGAAGGGCGCAATCGCTAAAGCTTTGGAGATTCTTGCCAAAACCCCAAACGGTTTCATGCCGCAGCAATTCGACAACCCTGCCAATCCCAAGATCCACCTGGAAACCACTGGACCTGAGATTTGGAACGATACCGATGGGCGCGTGGATATCCTGATCTCCGGCGTCGGCACCGGCGGAACCATCACCGGCGTTTGCCAATATATCAAGCCAAAGAAGCCTTCTTTCAGAGCCGTCGCAGTGGAACCGGCCGACAGCCCGGTGCTCTCGGGCGGCAAGCCTTCGCCCCATAAGATACAAGGCATCGGCGCCGGATTTGTGCCCAGCATTTTGCGCCGGGACTATATTGATGAAATCGTTACGGTGACCAACGACGACGCGATTAACATGGCGCGTCGCCTCGCCAAGGAAGAGGGTCTGCTAGTGGGTATTTCGTCCGGCGCAGCCGTGGTCGCCGCTATCAAAGTCGCAAGCCGAAAAGAAAACGCAGGCAGGCTGGTCGTGGCGGTTCTGCCGGATTTCGGGGAACGCTACCTGACGAGTATTCTGTTTGACGCGCTCCGGAACCAGGCGCTGCAGATTCCCACATCACCGCTTGCGGCTTGATGCATGTCCCATTTCGTCGCCTCAATTCGTGAGGACGTCGCCACGGTGCGAGAGCGCGACCCTGCAGCCAAATCGCGCCTGGAAGTCTTTTTGTGCTACTCAGGACTGCAGGCAGTGTGGTTCTACCGCATCAATCACTGGTTGTGGAATCATGGCTTCTGGCTGCTTGCGCGCTGGCTTTCACAAGTGGCACGATTTCTAACTGGAATCGAAATTCATCCCGGGGCGACGATCGGACGCCGGCTATTCATTGATCATGGGCTTGGCGTGGTCATCGGCGAGACCGCGATCGTCGGGGACGACGTGACCTTGTATCAGGGCGTAACTCTGGGCGGTACAGGCAAAGAGCACGGCAAGCGGCACCCCACCATCGAAGACGACGTGGTGATCGGCAGCGGAGCGAAGGTCCTCGGTAATATCACCGTGGGGCGGAACTGTCGCATCGGCGCCGGATCGGTTGTCCTGCGAAATGTTCCGGAGAACTCCACAGTCGTTGGCGTTCCGGGCCATATTATCTTTCGCAACGGCGAGCGAGTCGTGATTACCGATCCCAAGCAAATCAACGACCCGCTCTCCGAGGCTCTGGCGGCAGTGGCGACCGAAGTAAACAAGTTGCGCGACCGCGTGCAAAAACTCGAAGGTTCAGAGGTCGCCCATGAGCCGCTATCGTCATCCATCCAACGGATTATGGAGGACATCGATTATCAGATTTAGGTTTATGGACGCTGACATCCGGGCAGAGCTAATCCACGGGGAAACGAAATCCACCGAAAGCCGGGAACTCTCTTGAATCGCTTCACTCGTCGCAGTCTGTTGAAATCCGCCGCTGCATTCGCCTCCTCTGCCATCTTTCCTTCTGGACTCGCGAGCGCTGCTGGCTACGCTTCGGGCATGCCCTCCAGGCAATCCACCTCCCCCAAATCTCCGAAGCCCGCGCAAAACCCCGCCTGGTACGGCTTTAATCTGCTCGAGTACTTCTCCACTGATCCCGACTGGATGAAGTATTTTCCCTACAAGAACGATGGGATGTTCGTCGAAGACGACTTCCGCTGGATTCGAGACTGGGGCTTCAACTGGGTGCGGTTGCCGACGGATTATCGTTTTTGGACCGCTCCTGATCTGTTCACCATCAACGAAAAGCAGGTCGAACCGATAGACCGAGCCATTCGGCTGGGAGAAAAATACGGTATCCACGTAAACGTTTGTCTTCACCGTGCCCCGGGCTTATGCATTCTCGACACGATGGACGTAAAACTCACGGGTATTGATGTCACAAAAGAAAAGACCGATGTCTTCACCGATCCCCACACCTTCGATGCCTTCCTTCATCAGTGGACTTTCCTTGCCGACCGCTATAAAAACATTCCGAGCCAACAGCTCAGCTTCAATCTGGTCAACGAGCCAATTCCACTGCCGACCGCGGCCGAGTTAGCAGAGCTCCAGCAACACGGTGTCGCTACGACCAAAGATCTGTTTATCCCCGAGCGCCTGCAACGTCATGCCGAGGACTACACACGTTTGGCCAAGGTTGCTGCGGACGCGATTCGCACGCACGACCCGCAGCGCCTGGTCGTAACCGATGGCTATCCAGGAGGAGGCTCGCCGATTCCGGATCTATTCAGCACTGGCATGCTGCAAAGTTGCCACACCTACAATCCGATCCAAGTTACGCACCATAACTGCGAGTGGGCGCGTGGCATCCTTACCGGCTCAGAGCTGCTGCCGACGTGGCCGCTCAAGGACGACAAGGGAAAAGTCCTTTGCGACCGCCAAACGCTCGAAACGAGCTTTCATCCCTGGGCCGATCTTTCGTCTGAGGGGGTTCCTATCCACTTCGGCGAGATGGGATGTTACAAGCACACTCCGCCCGATGTCGTGCTGGCATGGTTTCGCGACACACTCGACGTTTTGGGTGAATTGAATTCCGGATGGGCGTTGTGGAATTTCCGCGGACCTTTTGGCGTTCTCGACACCGAACGTCCAGGGACCAAGTTCGAGAACTGGCAGGGACACCGGCTCGATCGATCGCTGCTCACACTTTTACAGAAGAACATGAAAGGATAATCAATTTCCCGCGACAGCGTGCGGTTAAAGCGTGCGCATCGTGAAGGAGTTTTGGTGATGAAGACAGTCATAAGGTATTTTCTTCCTCTGCTGCTCTGCGCTGCCGCCTTCGCACAGAACGCAGCGAATGCAGGATTCCGCTCCTTACATGTGGACGCCAGCAAGGTAACTGGCGAGATCCGCTCGTTCCAGGGAGTGAACGGTCCCCCCAGTCCGCTCATGGCCGGGCTCCCAAACCTCGTCCAGCAATACAAAGACCTGCGCATCAACCAGGTTCGCACCCACGATTTTATGGGTCCCACCGAGATAGACTCAAAATTCGACCCGGCTAACGGACTCTTGACTTGGCTTATTCCTGATTCTGCCCAACGTGCCGGCGTGGTGAAAGCGGGCAACGCCAGCATTATTTTTCCTGACTGGAGTGCCGATCCAGAAAAACCCGAAAGCTACAATTTTGTGCCGACTGACAGCGTGCTTGCCGCCATTCACGCCAGCGGAGCGGAAGTCTACTATCGTGTCGGTCGCAGTTGGGGCGCCAATATCGAACCACCGCCGGATTTCGACAAGTATGCTGCCGTGGTGAAGCACATCGCCATGCACTACAACCAGGGATGGGCGAACGGCTTCCACTATGGCATTCGCTATTGGGAATTCTGGAACGAGCCGGAGGCTCTCTTCTGGTCCGGTACGCCTGAGCAGTTTTACTCCTTGTACGAGAAAACGGTTCGTGCCTTGAAGTCAGTTGATCCCACACTCAAGGTGGGAGGAGATGCAAAAGCTCTCCCGTCCGATGACGGACCGTACCGCGAAGGGTTTATCGACTATTGTGCCGCCCACCACCTGCCGTTCGATTTTTACTCTTGGCACACTTATGCCGATCGCTCCGCCGATCCTTACGACGCCGTTCGTCTCGGTAAGCAAATTCGTGAACTCCTCAACACCCACGGCTTCCCCAACGCCGAGAGCATTCTCTCAGAGTGGAATCTCACCCCGGACTTTACCGACCGCGAGAAGGCCAGGCTGCAAGGCGTGGACAACGCTGCCTACATCGGCGCGGTGCTCAGCTATTTTCAGGACGCCCTCATTGATCACGCGCACTTCTATCGCGGCGACGCAGCATGGATGGGACTCTTCGATCTCCACGGCAAGTATTTCAAGACCGCATACACGTTCCAAGCCACGGGGAAAATGCTGGACACGCCGCAGCGCTTTGCAGTTGAGGGCACGGACAGCTTCGGTTTCGCGGCGCTGGCAGGCCGTTCGGCAGATGGCAAAACCGTTCAGATACTGATCAGCAATTATGCGATTCCGGCGGGATTCAAGCCAAACATCATGCAAATACCGCCGGAAGCGCTGAAAGCATTGCCCGCTTTGCCGGACTTTTCTAAACTCAAGTTTCTGCCGCCTCGTACGGACATCGTTTACCGTGACAATGCTGGCTACAACCTCACGATCACTAACTTGCCCTGGGGTGAAAAAACATTCAGCGTAAAGCGTTACCGAATTAGCGAGACGCAGAATCTCGACTTGCTCGAAGAAAAGTCTGGCGCGGGAGGAACTCTCAATCTGTCCAGTCGTCTCGGCCCCCCAGCCGTAGAACTCATCGTGCTTGAGCGACAGTGACAAGGCGCCTGCCTGCCCGAATTGTGTCAGGCGGATGGGGGTCCCTATTTTCGTTGCTTGGAAAATGTGCGGATGTAGGCCACCAGCGAATCGATCTGCGCCTCTGACAAACTGCTCTTGAACGGAGGCATATTGTTCTTCCCGTCGCTCATGATCTGACGGAGTTGTGCGTCGGGCTTGCTCTGCACGGCCGCAGAACCCAAATCAGGTGCGTTCAGGCTCTTTCCAACAGGTGTACCGGCACCGTTTTTACCATGGCAAGACACGCAAGATTGGTTGAACAGATTTTGCGTAGCCTGGTCAGGCGGCGCCGCTAGAGCCGTTACAGGCTGAAACACAACCAAGAGTCCCGCCACTGCAATCGTCAGGGCTGAACAAATCGTGCTGCTCGCAAACTTCGTTGGGATTCTTGTCATCGGACCCCCCTTTATCTTTCTTGGCAATTGTCATGCCATCGCGCGCCGCGAAGGTCTGCGGGCGAAAAACAGTTGATAGTGAATGCTCGGCGCACCGAATCACCGACGGGATTTTGACACGATGTCACTCTGTCGACGGAAGCGCGCGCCGCAAACCTGCCGCAGAGCATATATTAGAGTGAAAACGAGCGCTAGCACCAGTTGCATGCTGGCAAATGCACGGTTTGGAGACAGTCTTGCTACTTGATTGTCGCAGTGGGGATTGTTCCGGGAGTCATTCTGTTAACGCACGCCGCGCAGAAAACCGTGCGAAAAACGATTTCCGGAAACGGATGGACTACGAAATGCATCCATAACAGACATCCGAGGTTTCTATGATTCAGCTGAGAGTGAACGACATTGACCGGTCGTTCGACGGTAATCCGGACATGCCGCTCTTGTGGTACCTACGCGACATTCTGGGACTGACGGGAACAAAGTTCGGATGCGGCATTGGACTGTGCGGTTCTTGTACCGTGCACAAAAACGGCCAGGCCATTCGAGCTTGTATCACGCCGATGAGTTCCGCGGCGGAAGGTCAGATCACGACGATTGAGGGTATTGGGGCGCATGGGCTTCATTCTGTCCAAAAGGCGTGGATGCAGATCAATGTCCCTCAGTGTGGCTATTGCCAACCCGGGCAGATGATGCAAGCCATCGCTTTATTGGCCGCTACACCCAAGCCGACAGATGAGCAGATCGACGACGGCATGGCAGCGAACATTTGCCGCTGCGGAACTTACCAGCGGATCCGTGCTGCAATCAAAGCTGCGGCCGAGGAGCGCGCATGAACCCGATCACGAATGCCAGCCGCCGCGGCTTTCTGAAAGGACTGGCTGGAACGGGAGCTTTTGTATTAGGAGTGCGGTATTTGCCGGGGATGGCGGTGCCGGAGGACTTGCCGGCACACCGTACGGAGGCGGATCTTGCCACGCTGCATCCCAGCGTTTTTCTGGGCCTCAACACAGACGGAACTGTGTTCATTGTCGCGCACCGTTCGGAAATGGGGACGGTGATTCGAAGTACGCTTCCGTTAGTGGTTGCCGACGAGCTCGATGCGGACTGGAAGCGGGTAAAGATTGATCAAGCAATCGGCGATCCCCGCTATGGCGATCAGAACACCGACGGCTCGCATTCAATTCGCAGCTTTTACGACGTGATGCGGCAGGCTGGCGCGACCGCGCGTCTCATGCTGATTCAGGCTGCCGCCCAACAATGGGGTGTGGCTCCATCGCAATGCAACACCGACCTCCACGCGGTGGTGCATCCTGCGACCGGTCGCCGTCTAGGTTACGGCGAACTTGCCATGGCGGCATCGAAATTGCCAGTACCCAAGAAAGAAGACGTCCAACTAAAACCAAAGACCGCCTGGCGGTACGTTGGAAAGGGAATGGATAGCTATGATCTCGCGGACATCTGTACCGGCAGAGCAGTCTATGGAATGGATGCGCATGTGGAGGGCATGGTCTTTGCGTCCATTGAGCATCCTCCAGTTTTTGGCGGGACGGTAAAGTCTTACGACGCGCAGGCGCCACTGCGGGTAGCCGGAGTGCACCAGACTATCCCTATTGATCCTTTTCAGCCGCCATGCGCTTTCCAGCCACTGGGCGGTGTAGCCGTAATCGCTGACAATACGTGGGCTGCATTCCAGGGCCGCAAGAAATTGAATGTCAGCTGGGACAACGGACCCAATGAAAGCTACAACTCCGACGAATATGAGAAGGAATTATCGAAAGCGGCGCGTCAGCCCAGCAAGGTCATTCGCACTCACGGCGATGTAGATCTTGCCTTTGCCAAGGGTGGCCAGATTTACGAAGCTGACTATTACGTTCCGCTTCTGGCGCACGCCAGCATGGAACCGATGGTAGCGCTGGCGGAATTCAAAGACGGCAATGTCACAGCATGGGCGCCAAGCCAGAATCCACAGGCAGCCCAAGACATCATTTCGAAGGAACTTGGCATCCCCAAAGAAAATGTGATTTGCCACGTGACTCTCTTGGGCGGCGGCTTCGGGAGAAAATCCAAACCTGACTATGTTGCCGAAGCAGCCGTGCTCTCGAAAAAAGTTGGACGCCCGGTAAAGGTAGTCTGGACCCGTGAAGATGACATCAAGTTCGACTATTACAACGCTGTAGCCGCAATGTACATCAAAGCGTCCCTGGACGCGAAGGGGAAGCCTACCGCCTGGTTGCAGAGGTCGGTCTTTCCGCCCATCACTTCCATCTTCGACGTGAACGCTGTCTATGGAGATCCCGGGCACTTGCAGCAGGGTTGGACCGACGTGCCATACGATATTCCTAATCTTCGCGTAGAGAATGGAGCCGCCAAGGCACACGTCCGAATCGGATGGCTGCGATCAGTAGCAAATATCTATCACGGTTTTGCCGTCCAGACCTTCACCGACGAACTGGCGCATCGAGCCGGCCGCGATCCGGTGGAGTACTTACTTGAATTGATCGGGCCGGATCGCAGGCTCGATTTCAAGGGTGTCAACTACCCGAACTACGGAGCTTCTCTCGACACTTATCCTTGGGAAACCCGGCGCTTACGCCAGGTTACTGAGATGGTAGCGGAAAAATCCGGGTGGAAGAAACGCAAGCTGAGCAAGGGGGCGGGAATCGGCATCGCGGCGCACCGCAGTTTCTTGACCTACGTCGCCACCGTGGTGGAAGTGGAAGTGTCTGACGATGGCACGATCAAGATTCCGAGGGTTGACACCGTCGTGGATGCAGGGCTCGTAGTGAACCCCGAAATTACCCGAGCCCAGTTTGAAGGCGCTGCGGTATTCGGAACCAGTGTTGCTCGCAGCGGCGAGATCACCGCCAAGAACGGAATCATTGAGCAATCCAACTTTGCCGACTACGCCGTCGCGCGGATCAACGAAGCGCCGTATCAAACCAACGTGTACATAGTTGATAGCGATGCTCCACCGGCAGGTGTCGGAGAGCCCGGCGTCCCGCCGTTCATCCCGGCATTGTGCAATGCGGTCTTCGCAGCAACCGGGAAACGGATTCGCGAATTGCCGCTCAGTAGAACAAATTTAGGCAAGAACTCTTAGAGGCGGAACACACCTGTCCCAAGAGAAGGGCTGGAACTATGTCAACAAGGCGAAAATTTCTGGAGTTTGCAGCGGCTGCCGTCATCAATGCTCGCCTTGGCCAACAAACACTCGGCGCCCAGACGAAGAATACTATTCCGTACCGCACCCTCGGACGAACCGGTGAAAAAATTTCCCTGGTGGGCATTGGCGGCTATCACCTCGGCAAGCCGGATCTCGAAGCAGAGGAAAGCATTCGTATCGTGCGCAGAGCCCTCGACGAAGGCATCAACTTTCTTGACAACTGTTGGGACTACAACGGTGGAGAAAGCGAAATCCGGATGGGCAAGGCGCTGCGCGACGGCTATCGCCAGAAAGCATTCCTGATGACTAAAATAGACGGCCGGGATAAAGCGACGGCGACAAATCAGATTAACGAGTCATTGAAAAGGCTCCAGACCGATCGCATCGATCTCTTGCAATTCCACGAGATCATTCGCGATTCCGACCCGGACCGTATATTTGCGCCCGGAGGTGGGCTGGAGGCCGCGCTGCAAGCACGAAAAGCGGGGAAGGTACGCTACATCGGATTCACTGGTCACAAAAGTCCCGATATCCACTTGAAGATGTTGGCCACGGCGTCGGCTCATCAGTTTACGTTCGACACGGTGCAAATGCCGCTCAACGTTATGGACCACCACTTCGATAGCTTCGAGGCCAAGGTGCTTCCCGTTTTGCTAAAGGAAGATATCGGCGTGTTAGGGATGAAGCCTATGGGAGATCCCTTCATTCTTCGAAGCAATACGGTGACTGCGGTCGAGTGCCTGCACTATGCCATGAACCTGTCGACCAGCGTAGTTATTACTGGATGCGATTCGCTTTCCATCCTACAACAGGCCGTGGATGCGGCTAGCAGTTTTCGAGCAATGAGTAAGGAACAGGTCGCCGCTCTGCTTGCCAAGACCGCCAAAGCCGCGCAATCCGGAGAGTATGAACTCTATAAGACCAGTCACCATTTTGACGGTACCTATCAGAACCCACAATGGTTGGGATAGCCATTCGCAGAGGAATTCATCGGCTCTCCCAGCAGGATAATCGCAGTCTGACCGACGACCGTACGGGCGCTCAAGCCACTACACGAAATCGTTCTGCCAGGCGATACCGTGGAGACGGTCGAAAAGCACTATGCGCCATTCGTGCCGGCGTTGCGCGAGCGCGTGCGGCGTATTATGGAAACGGCGGCGGCTTGGAGGCAGTCGATACGCCGTTATACGCCAAACCACCACAAGTGGAATAAGTGTGATAGCTAAGACTCGCTGACCTCAGGGCTCAACTTGCCATCCGACCAGAATCCGGACGTGGGTTCTGAGTGTCATGCTTGCAACAGTTGGCTGATCGAAGCCTGGACCGGCGAACGAGATGCTGGGCGGAACCGTCACACGTCCAGCCCGATTGATCTCATTAAAGCCAGCCCATTGCTTTTCGTGACCACGCCCTCTAGCAGCTTGTAATCGAAGTGCATCTTTCCATTTTCAAACTCTTCCTGAAAATGGACGTTGTAGAGATGACCGTTCAGTGTGTCACCAATGTTGACCAGCGCTAAATCGTGAGTGCTCACCAATCCGATAGCCCCGCGATTCAGCAGGGCGCGGACCACGCCCTCGGCTCCAACGCGGCGATCGTTTGAGTTTGTGCCTTGCAGAAGCTCATCCAGCAGAAATAGGAGTGGCACGCCGCCACTCGCGAGGTCAAAGAGTTTGCGCAGTCGTTTGATCTCCGCATAAAAACGCGAGCTTCCCTCCTGCAAAGAATCGTTCACCCGGATGCTGGCGCCCACTTGCATCGGGGTGAGCCGAAGGCGCTGCGCCCGCACCGGCGCGCCAGCCATCGCGAGCACAGCATTGACCCCGATCGTACGCAGCAGCGTACTCTTCCCAGACATATTCGAACCACTTACCAGGAAGACCTGCCTTCCATCGGACAGGCGGACATTGTTACGAATACTGGTTCCCGCTGGGATCAAAGGATGTCCGATCTCCGTGCCATCGAAACACGCCGCACCTTCGACAAATTCAGGAAATGGATCGTCGCGATGCTCATAACTGTATGTGGCTAAACAGAGGAGTGCTTCGACTTCCCCAATTACCCTCAACCACGACCGCACCGCAGCGCCGTGAGCACGCCTCCAGCGTTCGGCCGCAAACGCCACCTGCAGCGAGTACATGAGTGGGATATCCAATATGGCTGTAATCATATTTCTGCGTGAGTCGCTCAAGTCAACGACGGTTCTCAGACGGGCGATAGCCCGGGAACTCATGAGTTGGTACGACGAAAGTTCGGATTGCAGCGAACGCAACCGGGACGCATGGAAACTGTGCTGTTCGACCCGTGCCAGGGTGCCTGAGAGCAAGTCCAGGTCACGCAAAGTTTGCTCGCAGCCCTGCAGCGCTTCTTTCATTGGCTTGCGCAGGCTGTAACTGAGTGTGGCCTCAATCAGAACAATCGTGATGAGTGGCGTGGCGAGTCCCAGGTACCCCCAAAGCATGGCGCCCGCAACAGCAGAAATGCCAAGCAGCAGCGCCAACCACTGAATCCACTCCGGCTTCATCTGGTTCGACGCCTCAGCCCAACGCAACAATGCTTCGGGACGCACCCCCACACTGGCATCTTCGCCAAGTATCGCTAAGTCTTCCTTGAGATCGAGTTGATCGCGCAATTCGAGGACCGCGGTGTGCCGCTCTCCAATTTGCTCAACCGGTGAAGGCGAGAGCAACCATCTCGCCAGCGTCTCCTCGCCCATGCGGGTGCGAGCGGTTGAGAGAAGCTCGAACAAACCACCTCGCCCAAATAGGTCCAGATCGGTTGCGTAAGCATGATGGAGATCGTTGAAGCGTTCGCCCGTCTGCCCCGTACCCACCCAGCGGTCTTCGATTCGCGCCAGTCCGTTCCGATAACAGAAAACTCCACGCTGGGCTAGGTCTCGGGCTCGCAAAGTGCGCGCATGATACACGGCGATAAACACGAACAGGATCAGCGGCAGAACCATCCACCAAGGCGAGAGTTCGTGCTTTCTAAGAGACTCCCAGGCCACGCCTGCTGCCACTAGGGCCAACATTAAGCGAATGTTCCCAAGACGAATATGAACTGCCTCGCAAGCAGCGACACGACCTTCGCGGCCTCTGAGACGCTGCCTATATTCTTCGACGGCCCGCACAGATTGAGAATACATCAGGTGCTTGGAGAGTGGACTTCCTTGCGCGAGCAACGCAGGACGGACAATCTAGCCGATAGCCGACCATTTACCCCGTCTAAGCGCATGCTGAAGTTCCCGAGAAGAGCGTTCAATTCGAGGGGCAGGACCAAAGAACAGACTGGTGCTGCCCAGTTGAGAATGTTTGGGTGATCCGCTGCTAAGTCCGGTGAATTGAAATCCGCCTTGGAATGCGTGTCCCAGCCAACTCGATGTTGGCAAGTTTTCCTCGAATTCTGCCGTTAGAAGAGAGGGTCACGACCGAGGAATGCCAACAACAAGTTCAGGGTCCGATGTGGAGGAATTCCCAAGAGATAGGGCCGCGAAACGTCAGCTAACATCGTCCAGATCGCCTACGATACCAACTGGATAGTTGGCCAGAAGAGTCGCGCAGGACGGGCTCATGGATTTAAAAGACCTTCTTGTAAAACAGGGATTCGACCTTGATAAGGTCATGGTGCTACGGCACCGGCCTGCAGAACCCTGCACTCCGGAAGGTGTTGCCATGGTTTGGCTGCCGATCGCTGCTTCCTTCATTGCAACAAAATGATGAGAAGGCCCTGTTTGTAGGTCTCTACCGCCGCAAGGGGTGGCATTCTATTACCCACGAGCAGTACTGGACGATCCCCGAGAACGCGGAGCTGTCGCGATGTTGACCTTTGACAGCCAGGGCGATCTATACGGGACAACAGAGAGTGGAGGTATCGAATACTTCTATGCGGGCACTGTTTTCAAATTGAGTCATCCCCGCAGTCACGGCGGGACTTGGACGGAGAAAGTGCTCTACGAATTTCACGATGGCGATGATGGGACGTATCCAACATATGCACTCGTTTGGGACCATCAGGGAAATCTGTATGGAACCGCGATTCAGGGAGGAGCGTACGACGCCGGGGTTGTTTTCAAACTCATCCGTGGGACCGGAGGGTCTTGGTTGGAGGCGACGATCCATAGTTTTGTGGGCGTGAACGGTGACGGGGGTTATCCCTACGGCAATGTGGTTTTCGACGGAGCAGGCAACTTATACGGGACTACGTCGATTGGAGGTACGGACGGCGGGGGGTTGTGGTTGTTGGCAATGGCTGCGGGACAGTATTCGAGCTAACGCCTTCCGGCGGAGAATGGATAGAAACGGTATGGGAGAGATTCGCGGGTGGGAGGGACGGCGGAGAGCCTTGTGCCGGGTTGCTGTTAGACCAAGCTGGTAATCTCTATGGGACGACTCGTCTTGGCGGAGCTATTGACCAGGGAGTTTTTGTTTAAGTTGAAACCGTATCCGGTGAAACCTGAAGCACGTCGCGATTTTTCCAGCCATTCATCGTCTGCTATGTGCTCGGCCTGCTTGATAGCTTGCTGAGACTTGCGGTCGCCCTGATTGATGACCTTCCACAGCGTCACCGAAAGGGGTTCGCGGCACGATTTAAAGTCGCTGTCCCAGACCGTCATCTTGGGTTCAGCCCAGATCACTACATCCTTGCGACATCCTTCTTGCACCTCGCGTTCTTCCAGGAAGGCCGTTGATAGTTGGGGTACGGCAACTTCTATGCCGATCTGGGCGGTGTCATAAAGCACGGTTCCGGTCCGGCAATGGGGGATGAGATGCCTGAAGCAAAACAGCGATATCACCTCGCGCTCGCGGCCATGTCATCCTTCAATGTTGTTCCAGAAGGAACGCAGTGAAGCCTAGATTGTGTCGTTCAGTTTGTCGCTCATTGTCTTGTCTCCTCTGTAAAGAATCTCGGTGACTTTCGAGACGCTCAGCTACCGCTAGTCGGCGATGATGATTTTTTTCTTCCTCGCCACGGTTCCGGTCTCGTTGAACACGATCTTGCAGTGGAAATGTTGCTCCTCGATCATCCAACTGTCGCTCTCCCGCTCTTTGTCCTCCAGCCGAAGGTTGCGATCTTGGGCAAGCTTAGAGACAGCATCTTTGGTCATGCCGGAAGAAACATCGTCGCACAGTGACTGGGCGCTCAGGTTGAGGCGTTCGGCGGGTTGCGCTTTCTCTTTCGTTGTGTGGCCGGGTCGCGACGGTGCGGCGAGGTCTCCAAGTCGCCTGCGCCAAATTTCTCGGCCATCGGCCGTCATGGCACGAACGTAGGTGCCGTCCGGACACGCCTCCTCAACATAAATATCGGGGCCGTTTGCGGTTGGCACTGCTTGTGTTATTTTTCCGGATTTGCAGCCGGGCAAGTTAGTGACCGACCAGAGGGCTGTCCCTGCCGCCAATGCGGTGCCGGAGCGAATCTCGATGCTGGCCTCGGCGGAATCGTCCCCGGCGCGGGCGGTCAGCACTACGGTTGCGGATGGCTCCGTGGCTCGCAGGGTCGCCTCATCGTCGGCGGCAGTCAATGTTACGGCGTGTTCGGGCGAAACATTCCATGTGACATTCTGTTGTTTGCGGCCGTCCTTCCCCACGGCGCGGAAGGTGCGAGTGTCGCCCACCAACATCATCGCTTTGCTCGGGACGACGAGGAGCGCGGGAGGACTCTGCGCGAGCGTCGGCCGAGCCATTACGCTGACCGTGAGCACAGCCAGCACAGCAGCACAGTTCATTTTCCGCATGGGTGTGTTCCCTCGGCTTTCAGCTTCCTTCAGGCTACGTCTGCCGGATCAACTGCAAAAGTTACTTTGGGAACAGTCTCCTCGCATCGGGTCTGTGAGATGGAGCCGGATCAGTCCGCCAGTGCTAATTGGTATTCAATTGAATAGGCTGTAATTTCACATGAACCCGGAGGCGGCGTATGCGGCGGCTTGTTTTTATCGACGACGACGACACAGGACTCGATCACTTCCGCAAGATTGTGGGAGGAATTTACGACTACAACAAAGTTCACTGGCCGAACGAATCGGAGAAGCTTTCAATAGTCCGCCACCGCATATTTCCGTAAGCGATCTTTATCTGCCTTCCGACACCGGGGACGCTAGACCCACAGTAGCACAAGGGGAGGAAGCAGCAAGGGCTACGACAAAAATGGGGGAAAGCTTCTCCGGGCTATATTCCGACCCTCCCTCAACGACAAAGCACGCCTGCACAGGACGATGAAGGCCATCGCGGACGCTTACAACATGCTCAGGCTGCAATGGAGCGCCTTGGGGTAGTCGCCTGACCACGGAGTCGCGCTGCTTAAGAAATTGAAATCTCGCTTCCCTGACGTGCCGTTCGTCTTTTTGCGGAAGATCACGCCGGAGGATGTCATCCGTGTATTGAGAGCGGGTGCCGCCGATGCGATCCGGAAAAGTGCGCTGAAGGACGAGGAGGTATTGGCTCGGCTGGCGGCTGCTCAAGAACTTCATCGCCGGAAGGACGCCCAGACCATTCGGGCACTGGGGCTAAACGTGAACGTCACGATTGTTCCGGGAGAATGAAGTAACACACTCACGAGCGGCAGCAAACTCCGTACCGCTGCCAAATGAGAAACCATGGACTATGCGCGAGCATCTCGTCGTGCCGTCGATTCGCAGCGGCGAGGTCGCTCGCGCTGAAAGGTCTGGTGTCCGGGGCTGCGAAGATGCGCTCCAGCCGCTCGATTTCGGCAATGGTCTTTTCAGCGTCCACCCGTGACAATATCTTACAGAAAGGCGGGGAGGTCAATTCGGAGCGGCATCTCCAAAGACCGTGACTTCCCGATTAGTCCGCTCCCACGGATGACTGTTCCGCCCCTCAGGGGCCGAACTGAACCCTCAGCCACTTCTCTGGATTGGAATCGCTGGCCGACGCCGGAAACCTCACAACCGTGTACTTTCCTCCCTGAGATTCCATCGAAATATCTAGCATTAAGCGCCCCTCGCGGCCGACAAACCGCGAACGTTCGATTTGATACTCCCGAACACCTGCTGGCACAAAGGTCCTCTTCTCAAACGAATCGACCTGCGAAACGTTCGCCACCCACCCCCGGTTGTTCCACCAGTTGCTCCACTCCGGCCACTTGCCGCCATCCAATCTCCGCTCGCCCAGCTTCGCCGAAGCGTGCAGGTCGTAGATGCCGCCATCTTCCGACGTTATGTAGATGTCCGTGAACCCGGAGCGTCCTGCGGGAAACTGCACCGCGACGTACACGAAGTCTCCCGAGGTTTCGATGTAGAGCCGAGCCCCACCGGGTACCTCCGCTTCTGCCGCATCGCTCCATTTTCCCCGCCAGAGCTTGCCGTCCACCATCACGGGCTTGCCCGTGGGCACATGAACAATCTCTTCCGGTGTCTTTGCCAAGATCGCTGTGGCCCAGATTGTAACGAGGGCGACGACTACCGCCAGACCAAAAAGCCTTGTTCCTTGCTGGAGCATATCCCGTTTCTATCAGAGCCTCGGTCAACCCGAAAGAATCAATCAATGGTTGGCGCTTGAAGCCCGGTGGCGAGCTACAGAGAATGCCGACCCCGCCGCCCGCCGTGCGTACTCGCGAAACTAACTCATATACCACCCGCCGTTTACGGAAATGGTCTGGCCCGTCATGTAGTCATTCATGGCAAGCATGACGGCGACAGCGGCAACATCCTCGACTGAGCCAAAGTGCCCCATCGGAATAAGATTCGGGTTCGCGTTGGGGTTGCTGCTCACCATATCGGTCTCAATCAGCGCGGGAGCAATGGCGTTCACCGTGATTCCGTCTCGAATGAGCGATGAAGCGCAGGAGTGAGTCAGCCCTATGATCCCCGCCTTGGACGCGGCGTAGTGCGCCCCCACTGCCCCGCCCGTCTGTGCAGCGACTGAAGACAGGTTGATGATGCGTCCCCACTTTCTTTGTCGCATACCGCCAACCACAGCCTGCGTAACCAAGAACACCGACTTTAGATTGACGGTGAGCACTTCGTCCCACTCCGCTTCTGTAATCTCCTCCAACTTGCGCGGATGAGCTATACCCGCGTTGTTGACGAGGATGTCGATGCTACCAAGGTGCGGCTCAATCTCCGCGACCATGCGCCTCACGTCTGCAGCGACCGATACATCGGCCTGCACCGCCAATGCCTTCCCTCCGTGGCCGGAAATCTCCCCGCAGACCACGGCAGCCGCATCGCCGTTCTGGCGGTAGTTCACGGCGACATTTGCGCCAGCCCGAGCCAGAGCCAGCGCGATTCCAGTCCCGATGCCGCGACTCGCACCAGTAACAAGAGCAACCCGGTTCCTTAGGTCTCGCACGCTAAACACAGTACCACTTCGGAGCCCCACAGAGATGTTGGCTAACGTGATCTTGACTTGAATCCGCTATAGGTCAGGGAGCTGCCGAGGACGAGCGAAAAAGCACAGTACAGGTAGAAAAGCTGCTCGTAGTGAAGCCGCTTGAGAAAAAGCCCAGCTTCAATCTGCGGCGGCAGGAACAAAAAGGACAGGCTCTTGATAAGCGTTATCTAGCCGACGAGGGTGACGATCACCACCAGCGCACCACCCGACCAGATATTGTGCGTGAGAACCATCGCGAGCCCAGCGATCAGCGTGATTGCGCCGAGGACGAAGATCATTGATGGGTCGTGAAGAAGTGCTGTTACCCATTCCAGAGTGGCTTGTTTGCGCGTGATCATGGATAGCGCGACAAGAATGCAGTACAGCCCAATCAGCCTGCTGAGAAAAAGTGTGCGCGGCGACATGGTGCCCTCCAACTAATCAAGAATTGTCTGCCAAGCCTTTGTGAGCAAACCTGAGGTCGTCCCGCATCGATTGTGGCAAGCCACCGCGTCGGCCTTCCATTAAAACTATCCTACGCTGCTGGATGGTACTGAGCGATTCGTCCCGCCTTTCATCGCCGCTTCGATGGATGGTGAAATTGCCAGCAGGCTTCCGTCTTGCGGCAGGTCGAAGGTCTTGATCCGATCACTTTCGTGAAATCCCTCATGGTAGTTCACCTTGCGCGGGGGAGAGTCCGTTAGCATCGTTATGGCTTCGCAAGAATTAGGAGGTAAAGGAATAGCAAGAGCGCCAGAACACTAAGAACGCTTCTTACGGCATGCATCATAGCCCAGCGAGCGAGTAGCTTACCTGTCTGTCCCGAATGCTTGTCCAGCGTGGGACTCAGCAATAGCTTGTTGGTCGGCAGGATCAGAATCACCGTGAATGGGATGACAGAGCCTAGCGCGACCCCACCAACGACCCACAGCAAGCTCGCCCCGGCGAGCCACGCTGCAATAGAGGAGATCAGTCCTACCGCTGCCAATGTCGCCTGCATGATTGTGGCTCGACGATAGCTCGGCGGAAATTCGGTCGCGGCTATTTCTATACCGCATTCCATTCTGGCCGGATGCTCAACGAGGCTGAGGTAAACGGCGGCTCCTGCGAATAAACTGCACGCGAGCACAGCAACGAATTCAGCAATTTGGCGCATCGCTTCAGAAAATAATCTCGTCCGTAGTCCTGACCCTGACCACATGATCGCTGGTACCAAAATCATCGAGTACGGAGTTGTGGTGCGCGATGATACTTGCGGCGGTCAACACTTGGTTGTCCCTCGTCAGGTGGGCATCGCCTGCCAGTGTAACGTCATAACCGAGGCTCGTCGCACGTCGGAAAGTCGTGTCCACGCAGTACTCAGTCATGCCTCCCGCAACGATGAGATGGGCAATTCCTCTTTTTTCAAGTTCCTGTTGGAGCGTGGTTTCGAAGAACGAGTCCGATTCCCGCTTCCTGATGACGCACTCGCCATCGGCTGGCTGGAGCGAGGGAAAAATTTTCCAGCCCTCGGTATGGGTCTCCAGTGGATGCCCCTCCCCGCCGTCATGCTGAATGTAGATCACTGGAATTCCTGAGGAGCGTGCTTTCGTAAGCAAAGTTTTGATCTTGGGCAGAACGCTGTCCCGGATTTTAGCGGACATCAGTGCCACCAGCCCGACTTGCACGTCAACAACCAGCAAAGCTGTGCGGGATTTGAACGGACGATTCCTCATGGTCGATCATTGTAAAGTTTTGAGTTGGATTCGATGCGATCATCACAGGTTCCAATCCTCAACGGAATCAGACTTCAGCGGCCTTGCTCGAACTATCTGGCGCAATCCACAGGAATTGAACGCCGACGTGAGTTCCAATCGCTTCTGTGATGAGCGACCGATATGCGGTCATGACAAACGTAGTCCCCCATGCATTCGGAGGCTGCCAATGGACGTGCTCTGGGCCAACAGCCAGAAAATGGTGATACACGCCGAATACCAACGATCCGAACAGCGATAGCGACAGTAGAATAAGCCCGAGTCGTTTTTCCGCCGTCCAAAGTAGCGCCATTGCGATCGAAGGAAAGATAAGCACGACCACGATGACGAAGATCGAGTCAAGCGGAGCAAGGCCGACGCGGAGTTCACGGTGGGCAAGACCATGCACGATGTTGACCAGTAGGTGAGCAACGACAATAGCGGTCACGTACTAGACTGGTCGGTTCACACGGTTTAAGGGCTTGCTGTGTTGGCGGCTTTAGCCATTGTCCCTCTCATCGTTTGGGAGGGTCGAAGAGGCCATCTCACAGCCAGGTACAGATGGCCCGAGAGCTTGGGTTGAACCCGGCGAAACTGGGCAAGATCGACAACCACAAGCAGGAGCCGTGGAAACTGCCACTGCCCCAGTTCATCGAGCAACTCTATTTCGAGCGTTTTGGCAAGACGACTCCCGACAACGTTGTGTCTATCGAGGAGCGATGTCGACTCGAAGGGGCGCAAAGAGAAGCGAGACGTGCCGCCAGGCAGCAGCGTACGAGGGACAGCACCTGAAGCACGGTGAGCGACGTGCGCGATACTGCGGCGCTGCGGTGCGAGGTGCTGACAGTGCGACCACGAGGGGCGGTGACGTGAGGCGAAGTTGTCGTACTGACGTGCGGTGGGTGGAACAGGAACTGCCGCCCCGAAGCAGTGGCGCTTGAGTCAGTTACAACCCTTCAGGCAGTTTTCAATTTCTCCTCCACATAGAGTGACAGCTCAATCCGGCGCTCCATCAATCGTTCGGCTGGCAGTCCCCTATAATAAAGTTTTTGAGCACCGACTCCTTGACATGGAGCCGCACAAGATACCGCTACTGGAGGGTGCGGCTGCGCGTGGCGAAGACAAATCGCGATGCCCGCTATTCACGACGATCAGGTTCCGCTCGGCATCGAATCGCGAGCGCCACAGTGCCCCAGCGGCCCGTTCAAACGTGTAGCCCGGTAAGCAGCGCGCATTGAAGAGAGAAGGGCCCACCGCCGCATCCAAGCTATCAGTGACAGTGATCAATGCTTCCGCACTGCAGGACACATCGCGCTGTGAGACGGTGACGGACGAGCGCACGAGACCGGGCGACGACGGCGCTTGGAAGCTCACTTCTTGATCGGAGACTGCTGAGAGGGGATGATTGGACCGGAAGGTGGGAGAGAGAGGGAGAGAAGGTGCGACAGAAAAGGGTTGATTTTGGGGGTGAGAAAATCGATCATGAGCTGGACGGGGCCGTCAGGTGCAAGGGGTGTGGCGAGTTGTACGTCCTCCGCGAGGTTGGCGCTGAAGAAACAACATTCGCAGTCGCGCAACACACCTTACCCTCTCACAAAGCGCGTACGGTCGAGTAGTTTCAGTCATAAGGGATCGGTATGGGACATTACTGCAGGATCTGCGGGCGTGAGCGGCCGAACGAGCAGTTCTCGGGCAAAGGTCACAAGATTCATGTGTGCAAGCGCTGCCAGGCCAAGCCGAAGACCGAGCGCCGAGCCATCGAGGATCAGAACGATATCTTCGGGTTTCTCAAACAGTCGCACATCTCCGAAAAGAATGTGATTCGCCTGGGACAAATGGCGAAGTCGGGCAATCCGCAGGTCGCCAGTCTCGCCGAGATTGTCCTGGAAGTAGCCCGGATAAAGCCTTACAAAACCAGGAGACTCAAATTCCTTGCGCAGAAGCATCCGGAACTGCTGCGCAGGTTGGAGGACACGGGCTTGGTTTTTGCCCATACCTGGGACTGGGAGACTAGGGAAGTCTTCGCCGAATCCAATTCGGAAGAAGCGGAGGTCTTTGTCCCAGATTGGGAGGCGACAGATTTGTCCGCGCAAGAGGACTGGGAGATACCGTTTTGACCGACCTAGCTCAGACCTCGCAACTCTTGCCCAACACTGGTGAGGCCATAGGATGAATTTGATGGAACTGGACGCGCTGATCTACGAAGTCATCGTTGACGCAAACGGCGAGGACGAGCAACTCTGGGCGTTTCGCCAGGCTTTCGAAGACGCGCTCTCCCTGCCGGCCGATGGATTTGTGATTGGCGAGCCGGTAGCGGCGATCACCTTCGACTATGACGGCAACGAACGTCGCGGCCTGACCGCGCGCTGCCGGCGGGAGAATGGCTCCGAACACGTCGTCGCAGCGGCGGAAGTAGCGTTTCCCGCGAACACAAATCTGTCTCGCAACTTTGTCAGTGATGGTAGGTTTTGTGTCACAACGGCGTCACAATCCATGTTCCTGCCAACTAACCTTGGTTCATCGTTGAGGCCCTGAGCACCAAGGACCGCGGGCAGATCTTGGGATTATGTACAACGGGAAGCTCGCGGTTTTGTGTTTACACCTTGTTCAAGGCGGCGAGAACAGTGCGCCAGCCGCACAAATGGCTTGGAAACTCAGGCAAAACCAGAGTTTTCGAGTGATTCAGAGTCAGTCGACCACTCAGATGAAAGCGAGAAGAACCGTCAACTGGAGATCGAGAGTGCGTATTTCTCGGGCTGGCGGTCGAAGGCCTGTTTGCATCCGGCACAGCAGAAGTAGACCTCGCTTCCATTATGCTCTGATTTGTACTTCGCTCCACTGACGTTCACGAGCATGCCGCAAACCGGATCGCGCGCTTCCTTGTTCAAACCTGGCAGGTTCAAAACGGGTAGGTTCAAAACCGGCAGCGCGCTTTTCTTGGACTCTGCAACGGGCTTCGCTCGATTACCCCATAGCTGGATAATCTCGGCAAGAATGCTCACCGCGATCTCTTCGGGTGTCGAGGCGTGGATGTCGAGGCCGGCTGGCGCCCGAATCTGGCGCACTCGCTCGGAGGGCACACCCGCTTCGCGCAGATATTCGAAGACCTTCTGCGCCTTGACCTTGCTGGCCACAAAAGCGACGTAGGCCGCATTGGTCCTGGCCGCCTGTTCGAGTGCTTTCTCGTCCCCTTCGCCCTGGGTCGAAACCACGATAAAAGTCTCGCGCCCAATCTTGAGTTCACCCAAGTTCGAGTCTGCCCGCAGCAGGTCAACATCTGGGAACTGCCCCTGGTCCGCGCCGGAGGCGACTACGGAGATCCGGTAGCCCACAGTTTTGCCCAGACGAGCTAGCGTCTGAGCGAGAGGAGAGCGTCCAAAAATCAGGATGTGCGGCTTAGGCAGGACGGGCTCGATGTAGATATCCAAGGTGCCTCCGCTATGGCAAGTCATGGTGTAATCAACGATCCCATCCTCCGGCGCTGCCGTGGGACTGATCCGCACCAGCCGCGGCTTTCCGTCGGCCAGCGCCTTCAACGCCTCCTTGATGACCACTGCTTGAGCGCAGCCACCGCCGATCCAGCCCCACATCTTTCCGTCGGCGAAGATGATTGCCTTGTCTCCCGGCTTGCCGGAAATGGGAGCCTGGAAGCGGACCACGGAGGCAGTGACGAACGTCTCACCCTTCGCCAGTAACTCCGCCGCTTTGTTCAGAAACCGATCAAACATGGGGGCACCTATAAATGCTTTTCCAGCGCCAGCAGGCTGTCCAGGTTGTGAGCTGGAGCGAAAACATCAACGTGCGGCAGAGCAGCACTCATCCCGCTCGCGATTGGCTCGTAGTCCTTTAAGCCAAGCAGCGGGTTTAACCAGATGAGCCGGCGGACCCGTCTTTTCACGGCGTACAATTCCTCCGCCAGGACGCCGGGGTCTCCGGTATCCCAACCGTCGCTCAGAATCACGAACAAGGTATCGCTGGACCGTAACTTCCTGCGATGGATGTGATTGAACTCCCGCAGTGATCCACCGATATTGGTGCCGCCAGACCATCCGGCAGGCTGCTGCGAGAGGGCTTGCAGCGCGTCCTGCAGGCGTTGGGCTCGGAATAGGCTGGTGATCTCCACAAGACCAGTGCTGAAAAGAAAAGTATCTGCGCGCCGAAAATGTTTCTGCAGAGCGTACAGAAACTGCACCAGAAACACACTATAAGGGCTCATCGAGCCGCTGATGTCGAGCAGGGTGACAAGCCGGTGCGGGCGGGGCTTTCGCTCCCGATATCGCAAGTTCATTGGATCACCGCCACGGCTGATGTTCCGATGGATCGTCCGGCGCAAGTCCACCTGCCCTCGCGAGTTTGCGATGCGTCTTCTCCGGGCAAGCCGCCGGCTCATTTGCTTGAATAGGCGAAGCGAAATCTGCTCCAGCGTCGCCAGGTCATTGTGAGAAAGAGTCGACAAATCCGCCTGAGTAAGGTGATCGCGAGCGCTCGCGCCAGTAATCGCCTGAGCCCCATCCTTCTCGGATGAAACGTCGTCGCCAGAACCTGTCGACATCAGAGACGTCGGAGTTCGTTCATCTACAGCAGACGTGAGATCCTTTCGGGGAGCTTTCGCTCGGCTCGACGGCGCCCTGGGCGCCGACTCCCGCCAAAACGTCTCAAAACATTCTTCGAATCGATCCCAACTGTCTTTTGACGAACACAAGATCGAACGCAAACCATACTTCATCTCATCCGAATTGCGCACGCCGAGGGCCGCAGCCGCGTTCAGCGCGTCGAGAGTCTCTTGAACGCCAGCAGACAGACCTCTCTCGCGCGCAAACCGGCAGAACTCCACGATTGTTCTGGCCGCGCCACTCGATTGTTCCACTGACCCGAGCATTGAAACTTTCCCGTTCACCCAGCGAGAAGTCTTTCCACGCCGGCAGTCCTGATCTTGGCGCCATCTTCGACCGACTTGGAAATACAACCAAGCGTTTGTTCGATCGCTTCCTCATCCAATTCCGGCATTCCCAGAGTGAGCAGGGCTTCAGCACAATCCAGCGTTTCCGCCACCCCGGGCGGCTTGCTCAAGTTGAGCTGTCTGACCGCTTGCACATAACCGACGACTTGGCGGGCTAACTCCTCCTCGATGCGCGGCAGTCTGGTGCGCACGATTCTCATTTCTTTTTCCAGACTTGGATAGTCAATCCACTGGTACAGGCACCTTCTCTTGAGAGCATCACCCAGATCCCGACTGCGGTTCGAGGTCAGAACCACGTAAGGCAAATGCTTCGCGTGGATCGTGCCCATTTCCGGAATGGTGATCTGGTAATCGGAAAGCAGCTCGAGGAGGAACGCCTCGAAGGCTTCGTCAGCACGATCGATTTCGTCGATCAGCAACACGGGCGAAGCGTCGTCGACAAGAATGGACTGCAGCAAAGGCCGCTCCAGGAGAAATTCCCGGCTGAAGATGTGCCTCTCTTTTTCCTCGACAGTCTTGTCGGATCCTTCTTCGATCTTGATGGCGAGCAACTGCTTTTGGTAATTCCATTCGTATACAGCGGAGTTGACGTCCAGCCCCTCGTAACATTGCAGTCGGATCAGACGAGTGCCGAGGAATGAGGCCAGCACTTTGGCCACTTCCGTCTTCCCGAGACCGGCATGACCTTCGACGAGAATGGGTTTGTGAAGCTTGCTGACAAGGTAAACCGCAGTGGCCAGCGATCGGTCGGTAATGTATCCGAGGCGCTCAAAGCCGGAGACAATTGCATCGACGCCTTGATTCCCCGCATCGGAAGGAGGAGCTTGGGATTCGCCCATGGTGTGCTGACCTGGTGTGCTGAACATCGCCTGCACGCGGACTCATCCTCGAAAGATTCAGGACTTCCCGCGAAACAACCCCTTTGTGGCCTGCCAAGCCAAGGCACTGGCCTTGATAGGCGTGACCTCCGCTCCGGCCGAGTGCTCAACGGGATCGACAGAGGGTTCGTGCAAGCGAACCTGAAAGTTCTTTGTGAACTCTCCAAACATGATATTTGAGACTTCCGTAATGACCCGCGAGCCCATCTGCGCGAGAATTCCAACGACGTTGATTTCGGACACGCTAATCACTTCTGTGCCGCCATTCGGCAGAGCACGCAACTTCCCGGTCATCTTCATAGACGCGCTACCACGGCCGCGCACGTCCTGACCCTTTCCCAGAATCTCGATCTCATGGTTCTGAGCGTCCAACCGGATAATTTGCACTTCACCTGTATAGTCGGTGACGCTGGGTCCCACTTTGACTCTGATCGCGCCTTTGTACGTCTTTTCGTCCACCTGGGCTGTGATCTGCGCCCCGGGTACGCAGGTGGCCACCTTTCGGGGGTCACTCAGGACATCCCACACTTTGTCGATGGGTTCCTGCACCTCGAAAGTCTTCTCAATCTTCAGCGCCATCTATGCTGCCACACCTTTCTCCTGCAAAACCTTCCATACCTTCCACGGTGTGATGGGCATGTCGATGTGCTTCACACCGAGATGGGAAAGGGCGTCAACGACCGCGTTCACGAAGGCGGCCGGAGAACCCACGTTAGGAGATTCCCCCACTCCCTTGGCCCCGAGCGGGTGGTGGGGAGAAGGCGTGCAGGTCTTGTCGGTCTCCCAGTGCGGAGTCTCGACGGCGGTGGGAAGCAGGTAATCCATGAAGCTTCCGCCCTGAATGTTGCCGCTCTCATCGTAATCAATCTGCTGCATGAAGGCGATGGCCAGTCCCTCGGTCAGTCCGCCGTGAATCTGGCCCTCGACAATCATCGGATTGATGATATTTCCGCAGTCATCCACGGCCACGAACCGCCGGACTTTCACTTCGCCGGTGCCCTTGTCGATGTCCACCACGCAGACGTAGGTGCCGAACGGGAACGTCAGATTGGGTGGGTCGTAATAGTCGACCGCCTCCAACCCCGCCTCAAGACCCGGTGGAATGTTGGTATAGGCGGCGAAAGCAATTTCCTGGATCGTCTTCGCCTTGCTGGGAGTCCCTTTGACGTAAAACTTGCCAGGCTCCCACTCCAGGTCGGCCTCGTTGCATTCAAGCAAGTATGCCGCGATCTTTTTCGCTTTATCGCGAATCTTGCGGGCGGCGATTGCGGTCGCCGCCCCCGAGGTTGGCGTGCTTCGACTGGCATAGGTTCCCAAACCATAAGGTGCGGTATCGGTGTCGCCCTCCTCAATGGTTACGTCGGCAGCGGGGATTCCCAGTTCCTGCGCGACGATTTGCGCATAGGTGGTCTCGTGCCCCTGCCCCTGGCTCTTGGTCCCCATGCGTGCCATTGCCTTGCCCGTGGGGTGAATGCGGATTTCGCAGCTGTCGAACATCTTGATGCCGAGGATATCGAAGGAGTGCGCCGGACCTGCGCCCACGATTTCCGTGAAGCTCGATATCCCGATCCCCATCAGCTCGCCTTTCTTTCGTTTCTCTCCCTGTTCCTTGCGCAGCTGCTGATAGCCGATCTTATCCAGCGCAATCTTCATCGCAGCTTCATAGTTGCCGCTGTCGTAGGTCCAGCCGAGCGACGACTTGTAAGGGAACTTCAAGGTCGGGATGAAATTCTTGCGGCGAAGCTCGGCCGGGTCCATCTTCAAGTCCAGCGCCAGCACGTCCACGGCTCGTTCGATCAGGTACGCTGCCTCAGTCACGCGAAACGAGCAGCGGTAAGCGATCCCGCCCGGAGCTTTATTGGTGTAAACGCCGTCTACCTCACAGAACGCCGTCGGGTAATCGTAGGAACCGGTGCAAATGCTGAACAATCCAGCGGGGAACTTGGTGGGCTGAGCCGCCGCGTTGAACGCGCCATGGTCGGCGAGTGTCTTGACGCGCAGTGCCTGCATCTTGCCGTCACGGTCGGCGGCAATCTCGGCCGTCATATGATAGTCGCGAGCAAAACCCGTCGACTGCAGGTTCTCCGAGCGCGTCTCAATCCACTTCACTGGCACACCAAGCGTCAGGGATGCCACGATCGCGCAAACGTAGCCGGGATACACCGGAACCTTATTGCCAAAGCCACCACCAATATCCGGGGAGATCACACGAATGTTGTTCTCCGGAATGCCACCGACCAGAGCAAAGACAGTGCGGTGAGCGTGAGGAGCCTGCGAGGTCATGTAGATGGTGAGCCGCCCGGTGGCGCGATTAAAGTCTGCGACACAGCCGCAAGTCTCCAGCGGTGCGGGATGACATCGTGGGAAGAACGCGTGCACGCTGGCTTTTACGGGCGCCTTCTGAAAAACCTGCTCGGTCGCCTGCCGGTCGCCGACCTCCCAGTGGAAGATATGGTTGTTCTTTTGCTCGCGGTCTTCGCGAAGCAAGGGCGCGTCGGGATCGAGAGCTTTGTGTGGATCGACAAGCACCGGCAATTCTTCATATTCCACTTGCACTAGCTCTGCAGCATCGGCGGCAGTGTAGCGATCTTCCGCCACTATGAACGCGACCTCCTGTGATTGGAACAATACTTTTCCGGTGGCCAGCACCATCTGTTTGTCATAGGACAGGGTGGGCATCCACGCCAGATTGGCTTTGGCGAGGTCTTCTCCGGTGATGACCGCCAGGACGCCCGGCAGTTTCTTGGCTTTTTCGGTATTCACGCTCTTGAGGCGGGCGTGGGCATATGGGCTGCGAACGAGTTGCCCATAGACCATGCCGGGCAGATTTACGTCGTCCACATAGTTGCCCTTGCCCTGGATAAATCGCAGATCCTCTTTGCGCTTGATGGAATGGCCCATACCGCCGATTTCAGGAGACGTTTTGTGGATCACCTTGCTCCTCCCGCCATTTCTGGTTTTGCAGTTTTGGCTTCGGCCATTTTGGCCGAAGCATATTGCACGGCACACACGATGTTCTGGTACCCGGTACAGCGGCACAGGTTGCCGGATATTCCCCGGCGAATCTCGTCCTCGCTTGGCGTGGGATTGTTATGCAGAAGCGCGTATGAGGACATCAGCATTCCGGGCGTGCAGAAGCCACACTGCAAACCGTGCTCCTGCTTGAACCCTTCTTGCAAAGGATGCAGTTGGCCATCCTTCATTAGGCCCTCGACGGTCAGGATCTCGCCGCCATCGGCTTGCACGGCGAACATCGTGCACGATTTCACCGTCTTTCCATTGAGCACCACCGTACACGCGCCGCAGTGGCTGGTGTCGCAGCCAATGTGAGTGCCCGTCAGTTGCAAGCTTTCGCGGATGAAGTGGACCAGCAAAAGCCGCGGCTCGACCACAGCTTCTCGCTCACGTCCGTTGACTTTCACGCTGACCAACTGTTTCTTTGCCATAGCCAGCTCCTTGCCTGAGTTTCACAAATCTACTTGTCCGCCCGCTCGGCGGCGCGCGAGAGAGACCGCTTCGCCAGCTCCTTTACGAGGCCTTTCTTGTACTCCGCTGGACCCCGCAGGTCAGAACTGGGCTGCGCATCATCAGCGGCCAACCGCGCCGCCTGACGGATGTTGGCCTCGTCGAGTTTCTTGCCGAGGAGAAAATCCTCGGCTTTCTTCCCCTTGATGGGCGTAGGACCGACATTGGTCAAGGCAATGCCTACGTTCTGAGCGGCGCCGTTGGCATCCAGCGTCACCTGAGCAGCGACGGCGGCCGTGGCAAAATCTCCTACCTTGCGCTCCAGCTTGAAATATGCACCGCCACTCCGTGCCGGCGGGACCGGGATGCGAATTTCCGTCAGGATCTCCCCCGGCTGCAACGCGGTGCTGAACAACGACAGGAAGAATTCTTCGATCGGTATGACTCTTTCGCCGCGCGTTCCGGTGGCTACGACTTGTGCACCCAGGGCGAGCATGGTTGCCGGGTGATCGTTGGCGGGATCGCCATGCGCCAGGTTCCCAGCCACCGTGGCCAGATTCCGCACCTGGGGATCGGCAATCACGTGAGCAGTATCCAGCAGGATGGGATATTTGGCGCGGATCACAGGAGAAGATTCCAGTTCACCTTCGCGTGTCAGCCCTCCGATCCTCAGAAAGCCGCCTTCTTCTTTGATATACGACAGCCCGGAGATGCGATTGATGTCGATCAGGTACCCGGGGCGGGCAATCCGAAGCTTCATCATTGGGATGAGGCTTTGTCCACCGCTCAGAATCTTCGCGTCCTCTCCATGCTGTTGTAGGAGGGCGATGGCTTCAGGAATTGTGCTTGGTCTGAGGTATTCGAAGGCTGGTGGGATCATTGCTTACCTCGTCGTCTGAAATACAGTCCGTTACAGCGAACAGAAACACGGGAAAGTGGTCGAACCCCAAAACGATCGTGCCCAAAATGCGAGTAGTACATTACCACACCGCGAGTGCTTCCATAAAATCAGGCGAAGGCCCAAGATGGAGCCCGGGAAACCCCGACGGGTCCATCGGCACCAATGCGAGGCAGATCAAAAAGTGCCTGTTCTCTACTTAAAGATGCGTCTCACCTGACCCGCGTGACTTCCAATCTTCGATGGCATTCCGGATGGCCTGCGGAGCCAGGTTGCTGCACCTCATTTTGTAATCCGGGACGCCGCCCAACGCGTCGGCCACCGCTTGTTCTGAGATTCTAGATGCCTCTTCGACGGTCTTTCCCAGAACCATTTCCGTGGCCATGGAGGAGCAGGCAATGGCCACAGCACATCCCATACATTTGAACTTCACATCCTCGACAATACCGTGATCGATCCGCAACGTAATCAAGACGGTGTCGCTGTCCACTGGGCTTTTCACGATGGCCTTGCCCGAAGGATCAGCGATGCTGCCCACGTTCCGCGGCGCGGCATAATGGGCGCGGATTTGTTCGCTGTACACCGTGAAATCCCCTGATCTGGATTGCACCCCGCATTTCGGAGAACTATGATACCCGATGAGGTGCCCATGGATTTCTACTCCAAAGCTGCCGAGCTCACGGACCAGGGGAAAGCCTTTGCCGTGGCTACGGTAGTTCGAGTGGACGGTTCTTCCTCGGCGCGGCGCGGGTCCAAAGCCATTATTGACGCCGAGGGCAAGCTAGTTCTCGGCTGGGTGGGCGGAGGATGCGCCGAAAGCGCCGTCCGAAATGAAGCCTTGCGATGCCTCGAGCTGGAGCAGCCGCTGGTGATCACCCTGGACATGACCGACGAACTCCTGGGCGTGGGGATGCCGTGTGGAGGAAAAATGGATGTCTACATCGAACCGGTCCTGCCCAAGCCCGATCTCCTCATCGCTGGCCACGGCCGGATCGCCGAAACCCTGGCCGCGCTTGCCTACCTGCTTGGCTTTCATGTGATTGTGAACGACCCTGGGGCCGACCGTTCCTCATTCCCGCAGGCCGAGCGAGTGATTGCCGAGGACTTCGACCTCAAAGAGGCACCCATCGGCCCCAACACCTATGTCGTTATTGCAACGCAGCACAAGAACGATCATCTCTGGCTACAAAAGGCTCTGGAGGGTGAAGCCGCTTATGTAGCCCTAATCGCCAGCCAGCATAGGGCGAAGCTCGTGCTTGACTACCTCGCCGCAGAGCGCGTAGCGACTGACAAGATCGCCAGGATCTTTGCGCCGGCGGGCCTTGACCTGGGCGCGGTGACTCCCGAAGAAATCGCGCTCAGCATCGTCAGCCAGATTGTGGCTTTGCGCCTGGGAGGAACTACCCGGCCTTTGAACCTGAAAGAAGCAAGCCTCGATTTGCAGACCATCGATCTGCCGGAAGGCCGCGCGCCCGACAAAGTAATTACTCAGTGCGACACGCACACTGCGGACTGATCACCATTCGTTCTGTTCTCCCGGGCTGATCCAGGTCACCGTTTCCTAGTTCCGCGATGTTAATCCTTCGGCTGCCCCTTCCTGGAGTCTTTTGCAAAGGCGGGACTCTTCCCACCCGCGCGCTTCCGCCGTTCAGAAACAATTTCTGCCATGATGCTGAGTGCGATTTCCTCCGGCGTGTCCGCGCCGATTTTGAGACCGGCGGGCACCCGCACTTGAGCCAGTTTTTCTGTCGCAATCCCCTTCATCCGCAGACTGCGAAGAACTTCTTCTCCTCTTTTCTTGTTGGCGAGGAGCGCGACGTAGGCGCTTTTCACGGCGAGCGCCTGCTCGATCGCTTCCTCGTCGCACGTGCCGCGGCTCGCCACCAGTACGTGGCGATCGGGATTCGGCGCAAGCATCGAGAAGTCGAGGACACGAAGCATCCGATCCGCCTCTGGAAATTCGACAGTAGCCAGCAACGGGTCCACCACGGTGATCGTGAATCGCAATAGCTTTCCCAGTTTCGCCAGGGCCACGGCCACTTCGTCTCGACCGACAATAATCATCTCTGGTTGCGTCGTGGATGCGTCCGCAAGCGTTCGTCCCTGAAGGTCCACCGTCTCAAGAGGTGTTCTCTCCCTCTCGACGCGATTGCCCGCCTGGCGCAGCGCTTCGAAATCGCTCTGCCGATCAATATCCAGCAGGATCCCCACATCGTCGACTGGCACTTTCACTATGCCTTCCAAGTGGTTCCCGAAGATCGCGCGGCAGCCCATATCGCCGTTGAGGGTCATGATTTCGGGAAAGACCGAATGGTCGAGGAGCACGGGGTTACCGCGAAAGCCCCGGTAGGTGGGGATCACAATCTGTGGCTTGCACTCGTGATGCTCTGTGATCAATCGGTCCAAAGTCGCAGGGCGCACAAACGGCTGGTCCGCCAGAACAACGATCGCCGCCTCGGCTTGCGGGTCCACGGCGGAAAGTCCTGCTTTCAGCGACGTTCCCATACCCTGCTGATAGCTCTCGTTGATGACCATGCGCACGTTCTGCGCGTCAATCTCCCGCCGGATCGCGTCCGCAGCGCACCCCAGCACAACAATGATTTCGGTCACTGCGGACGCCCGAACGTTGTCCATTACGTGTTGCAACAGCGGACGATCATCCAGCCGCAACAGTTGTTTGACCGTGCCCATTCGCGTTGAAGTTCCGGCCGCCAGGATTACGGCCGACGTGGGTGAACCGAATTTCATCATCCAGATTTAACAGAAAACTCTGTAGGGGGAAGCGGCCTTACCTCTTGGGCTGCGATTCGTGTGGCCTCTGCAAACAGTAACACGCTTCCGGCCGCCGGTCTTGCTTGAAGACTGGTCGCGGGGCGCGACCACCGGTGAACAGCAGCGACGCCAGTGCGTCACACCCGCGTCACAACGGAAATTGGCGTTCTGTAAGTGATTGAAAGTAATAGCTTGTGGCAGCCGGACCTGTAAGCCGAATTCGCCGGGTCACGTTGCAACCAGGTAACTTGTTGAATCGGAACCGGCGAGAACTGTCAATGATGTCAAGATTGTCAGTGATGGCAGGTTTTGCGTCATACCGGCGTCACAATGCTCATGCCTTGCGAGATCATCCACACGTTGAACCAGAGGCTTCTCTCTACAGCAAATATTCGACACAGAAAAAGTTCCGGGAGATGGTGCAAATGCCCGGTGAATCCTTTCTGCAAGAAAGAGTCGTATCTCGAGCTCAAGATACAGCTCATGGGCGGTGGCACTTCTTGTGATAGGTTGCGGGTTCCGACGGACGAATTTCGAAGGTATTGCGTATGCCTCGAAAAACATACAATCCAGCTTGATCTTATAGTCCGCGTCGTCGCTTCGGAACCGACCTGATTCGAAGGATGGCCGCCGGCGAATCTCTCGTAGAGTTCTGCACGTCCCCGAGCGGTGGCGGATTCGATGAGTCACCGATCGTGAATCCCAGCCTTTCCAGCAATCCGCGGACTTCGCTCAAATGATCATCGCGAATCAAGAACCATTCCGGCGGGATGTGCCCGGCCAGGAGTGGCCGGAAAGCCGCACTATGAAGCAGGGCCTCCTTTGCCTGCGGTTGTAGTATCCGCAGTAACTGGACTTGACTTAGCTCGATGCCCTGTCGGCCCGTCCAATTGCGGATGGCCACTTCCAGCAAGGCCGGGACCTCCGCGGTCAGATTCCCGCTAAGCCATCCCAGAATCTGGTCTGCCGTCATTCCACTGATGCGTGCGCGTCCGATGGACTGTCGCGTAATCTGCCAACCCGTCGCCATGCGGTCCGCGATGCGGGCAAGCCGCAATCGTGAAATGCTGTGGCCGCCGTTGGTCGTCAGGCTGCCAAGTTCATCGGTGGTCCACGTTCGTTCAGGCTTGTCCTCATGGTCCAGGATCGTCCATCCCTCAAATTCTTTGGCGGCGATCTTGATGGTCGCCGAAGGCAACAGAAATGCGTTGCTGTTCAAGGTCCGGCCCTGAGTCCGGGTTTCCGTAGGCCCCAAAGCCAAGGCCACCTTCGTCCGCAGCACCAGCGACTCGCGTCTGCCTGCCCACTCCGACAGCATCCGGCCGACGTTTGCAGGTAGTTCGGTTTTCCCATGTTCGGTCAAGAAAGTGCGAACTTCATCAAGGGTCATGCCGGATTCCAGCGCCCCGTACAGGGATGCGCGGCAGAGCGCGAATGTCTGGACGGGGCCACTCGCCCGCGGCGCGCCGGCGGCAAAGCGGTTTAATGTGCAAATTTGGCGAGCATCGGCCGATTCCAAATACGCCACTACCTCTAGATTTGGCTGCACCGTAAGAAAACGCGCATCTCCCGGCTTTTGAGCGGCCTCGACTTCCGGTGCACCGAACACGATGCGTCCCAATTCTGTAAGGCGAAAACACGGGCGGATTTTCTCGTCGGCAGTGTGGCCGCGTTCAACCAGTCCAAGCGTGACCAGCGTGACCATAATGGCATTCGCCGCCCAGACAGCCTCGCGGGCGAACCAGAAAGCAAGCGTGCGCTTCTCCCCCGCGGGATATTGCTCCCTTTTTAGAGCCATCTCGAATTCCGGATTCCAGGCGAAGCTACCGCAGTAGAAGTCGATCGAGGCTTCCCGCGTTGCCTGCCAGAGGTCCCGCAGAAAAGCCTCCAGGTCGAGCCAGCGATTTGACGCATGCGCGACGCCGCACAGCGCCCATGCGAGCAATTCACGCGCGTGATAGAGCTTTCCGGGCTCGATGCGAACGAAGGTGTAATCGCTGTCGCGTTCGGGAACGACACCAATCCCATCCTGCCACAAGGCCATGTGGAGCCAAGCCCGCACCCACTGCCATGCCTGTATGGCGGGAGGCTGTTGTAGGTGTCGTTCCAGTGCTTCCTCATGGATCGATTGCGGCTTGTCCCCAAAATTCATCAAGCCCATGCCGTGCAGCAGTTCGTAGAACAACGACTCCGGATCGGGCGGCGACAGCGGATCTTTTTGGGCATCGCGCAGACCCACCTCTTTTCGCATCCGGGCGCGCGTCGCCTTGGAGGGCGAGTCGCCCTTGACGGTCGGCCAGGTCCCCATTACGCGCAGCGCCACTGCAACCCGCCACAGGTCGAGGACCACCTCCGCGGGTGAGCGGCGCCCGGTTCCCACGGCCTCATCGCATACGCTGGAGGCCTTCCAGGACAAGGGAGCGGCGGGCGCGACCGCCTTCACGAGCGCGGGATGAAGCGTTGATCGTGGATAGCTGCGGCTATAGGAACTAGAATAGTACAGGTCGTAAGAGTTTCCAGCCAGGACGAGCTTTTCACATAATCCGCGGACGAGGTCATTTCTTCTCCATTCGTGGTAAGAGCGGTAGTAACCTCCCGAAACTTTATCCGTGGGCGGCATCTCGGCTAAGCCACGGGCATACATCTCGGCCGTCAACACGCCGCCGGGAACGGTAGGACCATAGCGTGTGAAGATGGCCAGAACCTGCCGCTCTTTCTCCGACAAAGCAGCCTGCACGCGCCGGGCGGCATCATCACCGTTCATAACCCGGGTCAAGGCAGCGATGCAGTTTTCTTTACTGTACGATCCTGCTTCCTTGCCGACCCAAAACCGGGCCGCTCGTTTCAATTCGTCAGAGCGAAAACTATCGAGTTCGATGTTCACCCTGAGCGTGGATTGGAGTACATGGCCGAGCTTCATTCCAAATCTCCTGTGAGCACCTTGGGAGTGTGACCCGCATCCAGCAGGGCGCTCTCCATGTCTCGGGCATGGCCGGGGTCGACCAGGGCTACGGTGTCGGAAAGGCGCGCCAGGAGATACCTGCGAATCCTGGGATCGGCGGCCAATTCCGCTAGCTGGGCCGGCTCGGCCACCTCCAGGACGGCTGCATTGAGATGCAACTCCGGGCCATCGGGCTGCAGCAACGGCAAAAGAGAATCCAAGATTTCATTCGTGACGGTCATGAGAACCCGCTTCTCTCAACAAGAATGGAAAAACACGTGTCATTCATTTACCCCTTTGTTGGTCGGGAACGGAAGCTTCGGACAACTCTGCTCGGCCAGCTTCTTTTGGCGCATTTGCTCGATATCGTGAATTTCATACTGATAGCCCTGTTCGCAAAGAAATAGTTGCCGCTTCAGCGCAAAATCCTGTTCGACCGTATCCTGCGAGACCAGGGTGTAGAAGTGCGCCTGGTTCTCACCCGCCTTAGGACGCAGAATGCGGCCCAGCCGCTGGGCCTCCTCCTGACGAGAACCGAAAGTCCCGGAAACCTGGATCGCCACCGACGCATCGGGTAGATCGACTGCGAAGTTGGCAACTTTCGAAACTGCGAGTATGCGGATCGAGCCGGCCTTGAACTGCGTGAACAACTCATCGCGCCGGCTTTGCCGGGTGGCTCCGGTCAAAAGCGGGACCTCGAGCTCATCCGCCAGTTCGCGGAGCTGCTCCACATACATTCCGATGATCAGGGTCTGCGCATCCGCGTGATACGCGAGAATCTGGTGCACCATATCTTTCTTGCGCGGGTTTTCCGCGGCGATGCGGAACCTGTCGCGCGCGAACGCCACGGCGTAGTCCATACGCAACGGCTCAGGCATCGCGACCCGCACTTCGTGGCACCGAGCTGAGGCAATCCAGCCCTGCCGCTCCAGTTCCTTCCAGGGCGTGTCGACCTTCTTCGGCCCGATCAGCGCAAACACGTCATCCTCCCGGCCATCTTCGCGCACGAGTGTGGCCGTCAAGCCTAGCCGCCGGCGGGCCTGCAGACCGGCGGTCACCTGGAACACGGGCGCAGGTAACAGATGGACTTCGTCGTAGATGATCAGCCCCCAATCGCGCTGATCGAACAGCTCCAGGTGGGCGAACCTGTCGGTCCGATCCGTGCGCCAAGTGAGGATGTTGTAGGTGGCGATGGTCACCGGGCGAATATTCTTCGTGTGGCCGCTGTATTCTCCGATCGCCTCTCCGGGCAGCGTGGTTTTGTCAATGAGTTCCGCGATCCACTGGCGAGTCGCCGTGATGCTGGTGGTCAATACCAGGGTGGAGGTCTGCAGGCGGGCCATGCACGCCAGACCGACGATGGTTTTCCCGGCCCCGCAGGGCAATACAATTACGCCTGAACCGCCACGCGCCGTCCCCGCTGCGTAGAAGGTCTCGGCAGCCTCCCGTTGATAGTCCCGCAGGTGGAAGCTCAGCCCCCCTCGTGTCTCCCTGCGCAGGATGATCTCTAGCTGTTCGCCCTCGCGGTAGCCTGCCAGGTCTTCGACAGGATAGCCGACCCTGATCAGGGCTTGCTTCAACCGACCTCGCTCTTCCGGCTCAACAAGGAACTCCTGCGATCCGATACGCTGGCCCAGGAGGAACACCACAGTTTGATGGCGAACCAGTTCCTCGGCGAGCACCGCAGCTGAAATGCTCAGCACCAGACCGCGGTGATCCCGCGTTAGCTTCAGTTTTCCGTAGCGCGCCGCGTACTCCGCAATTTCGATCTCGACATGACGCGGCACATCGTACTTGGAGAGCCCGCGCAACTTCTCGCGGATCCATTCAACCGCCACGCCGGCGGCACACGCGTTCCAGATCGAGAGCGGCGTGATCCGATACGTGTGAATATGCTCGGGCGACTTCACCAGTTCGGCAAAACGCGCCAGCGCATCCCGTCCCTCGACATAGCGAGGACTGTCCACCTCGACCAGAACCGTGTGGTCACTCTGCACGATGAAGGGATTTTCGTACCGGCCGGTGGACATGCGTTTTCTCTCAGCCTAACTTTGCAATGTTGTGACTTTAAACCCGAGTTCCTTGCAGCGCCGAATGAAGTTGTTTGGATTCGACTGTTGCTTAATAAGCAGATAACCCTTCGGCGCCCCCGCCTCCAGGTACCCCTTTAGGCGGCTGTGCTGCCGAATGGCACACAAAACCTCCGGGCTTTCCGGTTGCACAATCGCACTGCAGCCGCGAATCCGGATTTCCCCGCCCCCGAGAGGCCTGTGCCTCAGCAGGCTGTCAGCCGTCGCGGGCAGAGGCCCCGATTCTTCCAACACTTCGCGCAGGTTCCGGACCAACGGCTCTTGCGGTGTTGTTTCCGTCAACTGCCTCTTGTCCAACTGCAATTCGAATACTCGATCGATGCGCTTGATTTTGCAATGGCGGAATAGCGGCACGAGTTTCTCCGGCGGCAGGTCCGCACCGGCCAGCACACATAGGTTGGGGAGCACTTTGAAGTCGACGACCGGCGCGGGTAATTCCGGCGCTGTCGCGAGCCCCAAAATGATCCGTGCAGTATCGCTTAGGTAGATCCAGCTCTGCTTCTGGTGATCCGTTGCATAAGCCCAACTGGAAACATAGAGCGCGGAAAGTAAGGCCTGCTGCCCGGGCTCGTCCAACCACCAATCCCAGCCCCCTGCATCGCACTGGTGCTTCTTGAAGCCCAGTTGCTTGCCGAGATCGATCAAGTCCGGAGATGGCAGCTTACTGAATTCGAGGAAGACATTGCCGGCCTGGTCCTCGGGAATGGCCAGGTCTGCAAATGCAGTAGCAAACAAGGCGACAAGCACCTCCAACATTGAACTGACGGCGAGGGTGGGCCGCCACACGCGAAAGGGGGTGAAGTGCTGGACCAATTCCAGAAAGGCTTGCCGTGCCGTCTCCTGCAAAGGCTGGAGTTGGTGGTTCCAAAAAGCATCGCAGAACTTGGCCGGCTCATACCGGGAACTTTGCTCGCTGGGCCGGATGATTTTCGCCATGACCAGAAACTTGCCCGTCGCTTCGAATAAGTATTGATCGAAGTTTGCTTCCTTGCAGATCCGGTTCACATCCGTCATGTTGGGGAAGCCGTCATCCTTGGCCGCAATCCGCCCCGAAAGGAGTATTGCGGCGACGGCTCGGAGCCAGTACTCGCAGTAAGGATAAACGGGCGTGTCAGTAGCCTCCAACAGACTCTCGAGCGGAAGCGTCGCCTGCCGTTCGACAAAATCCCGGATGGAACCGGGCAGAGTCACATTACGTTTCGAGTTTGGCATCTTCGAGTTCACTGCCATGTCATGTCGAAGGAAACCGGCTTTCAAATTAGCTTATCCGAAGGGATGAAAAATAAGTTGTCGATCTTAAGCTGCCACCCCCAGCTCAGTGAAGAGGCCGCGCATGCCGACGCGGAGGTTTTCGTAGTGCTGATCGCCGGCGTCGGATTTGACAGTTTGGAGTCGGGCTCGGGGCGAGTGCTGGCGGCGAGCAAGGGTCGGATTACCCGTTCGCGCAGGACCACCAAGAGCTGTCATGGCTCGTAGCCCTTCGGGAAGTGGCTCGTAGCGGCGTGAGGCTCCGATCTTCAGCACCATGGACTCGCCTCGGAGTTTCTTGATGTCATAGGCGGCGCGGCGCGCACCATAGGCGGAATCAGATTCCCCGCTCACGGCCCGGACTTTCTCAGCCAGATCCGAAGCCGTGAATCCCGTCATGGTTCGAATCAACTCACGGATCTGACGGCGGATTGGAGGCCGACCCGGTCCTCCCACCTTCTTCGACACTTGCGCCCAGTTGTAGTTCGCCAAATCGTTGTGCCCTCCATTAATAAGGATTTCTGCGACTTGGTGCAACCTCTTCGGTTTGGGATTGCAGGCTGATTCGTCGACCGACGAAAATCCTCGCAGAAATCCTGAACCGTGCCTCGGCAGGATTACAAGAGAAAGCGTTTGGTCGTCTGAAAACAGCAGCTCTTGAGTCTACGCTGCCGCTGCAACCCGATGGTGCAGGCCGCCGAGTCTTGCCAGGGATTGAATCTTGCTTCCAGCTCCAGGGCGGACTGCTCTAGACCGACCCGCTGGCGTGTCCTTCGCCAGTTCCAGATGAGTCCGGTCCTCGGGTTGTAGAGCAGGTATGCAGACAGCAGCCGTTTGCGATGCCGCTCATTCAGGATGATCACGTGGTCCAGCAAGTCGCGGCGGCAACTTTCCACCCAGCGCTCCGCCACCCCGTTCTGCCACGGCCTGCGAAAGGCCGTGCGAGTTGGCTGACTTCCGATGTTTTTCACAACCGAAATCACATCGGCGCCAAACTTTGCGTCGTGGTCGAATAGCAAGAATCGGTGCGGCTGTTTGTAGGCCCATGCTTCTCGCAATTGTTGTCCCACCCAACGAGCATGGCGGTTTCGCGTAACATTGCAGTGCAGAATCTTACGCCGGTCGTGCGCGACGACGAAAAAGCAGTGCAGAACCCCAAACGTGAGCGTTGGGACGGCGAAAAAGTCCATCGCCGCGATGGCCTCGCGATGGTTTCAGAGGTACGTCAGCTCGCGGACTTTCGGCAGGAAAGGAGTGTGGTTGGCCCTTTTTGCGGGCTCATGTGCAAGGCGATTCTCGAGCAAGCGAAAACCGAGCTTCCGTCCAACACCGTTCAACTGCGTCACACCGGCGTCACAATGGGATCCGGTGTTCTGTAAGTGACTGAAAATAAGAACTTGTGGCAGCCGGACCTGTAAGCCGAATTCTGTCTGCTGGATTGCTCCCGCAGGACGGTCATTCCTCTGGGCCACGCATTACTGCGAGGCTCAAGCGACCTACCCGGAGGTTGTGACGCGCCGAGCCGGCACGTTCTCCCAGGCGAAGCTCTCACTCCGAACCGGGTCCCTCCCTATTTGGTCTTGCTCCGTGTGGGGTTTGCCCTGCCCGCTGCATTACTGCAACGGCGGTGCGCTCTTACCGCACCTTTTCACCCTTACCTCGTTGCCGAGGCGGTATGTTCTCTGTGGCACTAGCCGTCAACCGGGCTTGAACCCGGCTTCCCGGACGTTATCCGGCACACTGCTCTGCGGAGTTCGGACTTTCCTCCCTCGTCGCCGAAGCGCCGAGAGCGACCGTCCGGTCCAGCTGCCTACAACACCATTATATGCGATGTGCAGGCGTAACCCTTCTCCAAGAGACGGCCTTGATGCGAAACGAGCGTCAAAACTCAGCGCGGGTTTTGCTTGACCCGGACTCGTTGACTGTTGCCGCTATTGAGCGATGGGGCAATTGCGGACGGCCCCGCAGACTCTTTCATCTTGACAAATCCCTCGGTGGGACGAAAATTGCAAGCGCACGTACGGCAGGGGAAATAAGGAGGACAAAATGATATCCAAACTGGTCCGCTTAACTCTCTTCGGTCTGTCGAGCGTTGTGCTAGGCACGATTCTCTGGGCACAGCCCGTGCCTCCTGCTGCTTGCTCGAATGGCAGTTTGACTGGGAGGTACGGATTCGCAATCAACGGCACGGCCAATGGCAATCCAATCACCGCTGTGGGTCAGATCGCAATGAACGGGAACGGAACCCTCGCCGGAAACGAGACCATCAGCCAGAACGGCGGTTAGGCAATCTTCTCGAGGTGTTGGGCACATACTCCATCAAGTCCAACTGTACTGGCACCATGACCATTCAGGCAGCGGGCCACTCGAAACAGAATTTCAGCGTGACCGTTATCTCTGGTGGCCAGCAGATCGACATGGTTCAGACGGACAGCGGCACCACCGAGTTGGGAACCGCCCAGGCACAAGGTTCGACGTACTGCTCTTCCGCCGGGGCCAAGGGTGTTTACGGCTTGCAGGGCGCGGGTACGGAAATTGGCGGCGGGCCTCTGGCCTTAGGCGGGCAGATTACGTTACGCGGAGATGGAACCCTGACGGGAACTGAGAGCGTGAGCATCAACGGTACCGTCGCCGCGAAACCAAAAATTTCGGGCGCCTTCAAGGTGATCCGTATATGCCAAGGCGCCGCGGTCATTCAGGTCGGCAACCAGGGACCAATCCATTTGAACCTGGTGGTGGTGAACGGCGGGCGCGGAATCCTTTTTATTCAGCGAGACTCGAACACCCTGGTATCAGGCTCCTTGCAGCGGTAAATTGGCCCGGCTCCGCCCTTTGATAGACTGAAGTTCGACACGGCCGGTGCCGCTATCCGAAGGTGGCAGCCCGAAGCCCGATCGCTGACGATTTTCGAGGCAAGCCGCTTCAAGCCATTCATGGTTCACCAGGCCCTCAAGATCATTGAAACTTTGGCTGTGGCTGGTGCCGTTTCCGGCGTCGCTTACTACGCCCTGTGCCTGTGGAGCGCGGTGCGGTTTCTGCAAGCGCGAAAGGCGGCGGACAACGGTGTCCGCCCCACACAACCTGTCTCCATCCTCAAGCCGCTGCGAGGCACTGATCCCGAGATGTATGAAAGCTTCCGCAGCCATTGTCTGCAGGACTATCCGGAATACGAGATTGTCTTCGGAGTCAGCGATGCGAATGATCCAGCGATTCAACTAGTCGAGCAACTGAAAGCAGAGTTTCCGCAACGCGTCATCACCCTGATGGTTTGCCGTGAGAAGCTGGGGGCGAATACCAAGGTGAGCAATCTGGCCCAGATGGTGCGAGAGGCTCGCCACGAGTACCTGATTGTGAATGACAGCGACATTCGGGTCGAGCCTGATTACCTCCGCCGGGTGCTGGCCCCGCTCGCCGATCCTAAGGTTGGTCTAGTCACTTGCCTCTACTGCGGGATTGCCAATGCGACTCTGGGCTCGCGTCTGGAATCACTCGGGATAAGCACCGATTTCTGTGCCGGTGTTTTGGTCGCGCAAACCGTCGAGAACGGAATCCGCTTTGGATTAGGCTCCACGCTTGCTTTTCGCCGCCGCGATCTCCAGGCGATTGGCGGGTTTGAAGCGCTCGTCGACTATCTGGCCGACGATTATCAGATAGGCAGCCGGATCGCCACGCTGGGACTGAAGGTAAAGTTATCCGACGTCGTGGTCGACACATTTCTGCCGCGCTACACGCTTCGCGGCTTCTTCGATCACCAATTGCGCTGGGCGCGCACGGTGCGCGATTCCCGCTTCTGGGGATACGTCGGACTGGGGCTGACGTTCGGTTTGCCCTGGGTGGTGCTGGCCTTGATTTCCAGCCGTGGCGCAGCCTGGGCGTGGGCGTTGTTGGCCTGTACTGCGGCGATTCGTCTCGCGGTAGCGATTGTCGTTGGGAAGTCCGTGCTGCAGGATCGCCAAGTCGTGCGCTCCCTTGCATTGATTCCCGTCCGCGACGTATTTGCACTGTTGGTCTGGATCGTGAGCTTTGCCGGTCGCAGCATAGTGTGGCGCGGAGATCACTTCAGTTTAGAAAACGGCAAACTGAAAAGGATCTCTAGTTAGCTATGGAGAGTAAAAGGCCATAGTCTTCTTTCCTAAGCTGATTGAGCACGTCCTCAGGCGAGGCAGCGTGTTCGAGGCGTAGGGGGTCATTGCTCGTCCCGACGAGTAACTCATGTAGACTGGCGAACTCTTCCTCGCTACCTCCGACCAGTAGCAACTGCAGTTGTCGTCTGACAGCGTCGGTAGTTTTTGGTTGCCCCATTCTTAGATACGTCCCTATAGTTGCCTCATCGGAGGCTGAGCCGTAGAGCATCTCTGCCTGAGGCCGGGTTTTGAAAAGATTAAGCGACTAAAGTTACAAGTCAGAAAGAATAAATGCGGACGCAGGCGTCCCCGCCTGCGCGGGCTGACTGATTGTTGCGGCCTCGCTAGCACTTTCCATAACCGCCCAGGTTGGAGGACAATAGAACAAGTAGTTTCGGGCGAGGTGACCTATGCGGCATAGTTTTTCTGGATTTCTCTGTGTTGCACTCTTATTTCTTTCTACCGCGGCTCTCGGGCAACAGATTCGCGGCGATTACATCGAGACCCGCAGCGCCGACGTATACACCGGACAGTGTTTCGCCAACGGCGAAGTCAATCTCGTAGGTGACGAGGCCATCCTGGCGTGGCACGTCCGAAGCGGAAGCTGGGACGGAGTTTCGCTGGACGGCCTGACGGTGGCCGCCGCCGTGCATGCCCACGCCACTCTGGGTGATCCGTATGCGAATCCGTACCCTGCGCAGGCCGTTCTTTTCGTGGACGACCAGGCAACTCCGCAGCAGAGTTCGGCGCTGGTCGCTTTCGCGCACCAAATGGGAGGTGAACTTCTGCGTCACGCGCAGCGAGTAATTCCTGCTCCCATGGAACTAGTGGTCAATCCTGAGCATCACGGAGTAGCACTGCTGCGCGCCGGACAGTTCGCAACCGTGCAAACCCGCCCCGTCAACGACAAAGACCACCTCTGCGGGAACGAAGCGACCTTTTATCCGCCGCTGTCCCAACTCACGCACTCAATGCCAGCCGTAGCGCTGACCGATTCCTATCGCGGTCCGGGACTGGACGTAGATTGGGAGTCGCACGGAAGGCGTAGTGCGTTCGTAGGCACTTTCGTGCACTAGCCTCATCCATTCACGGCCCACGTGTCGGTTTCTCATCGCAGACGTGGGCCATCCTGTCCGCAATTCACGCTAGCAAACTCTCTTCATACCAAAGTAATAGCTCGAATTACGAAAGCGCATGCACGTGGGACATCTGTTAGTCCGTGGTCGCGGATGAGATGTTGAGGTTGTATTTTCTCGATCGAGGAAGCCGGCGACCCATGGAAAAAGGTGATTTTCTGGACGAAGTTCATGTTCGAATTCTGCGGGTGACCGAAGACTTGCGGGCAATTCAGCAGACGTTGAACTGCGCGGCCATGCAAGCACCCGGCGATCCCGAGCTGATGGAAGCTCTCTGTCAGTTGCCGGAGATTGAGTCACTTCACGTGTTGAGGTCAGCGCTCGACCAGATGCGCCACTTCCTCTGGTTTTATATGCAGGTGGTGACCAACGAATCCGAGGACGGCGAGCGGCTGCGGCAGAGCTTTGGCCCCAAGCCAGTCGAAGAGGGCATTGTTAGCCCCAGGGTAGCGGCCGCAGAGAAGTTCAAGCGCGCCGCTGATACCGCATTGCTCCAGTATCTCTCCGACGGCAAGGTTCGCAAACCAAACTAATCCTTCCGCAAACTCTTCCATGCTGGTTTCAGGGGAGGAGTGCGTCCATCCGCCAGGATCATTTCCCTAGACATATCCCGGACGCGATACAAATCTTTACAATCTAAAAACTCTGCATCTCCGGGTAAGAAACTAAATCCGATAGAATATTATTAATGGTCCGGCGTCGGCTGCGCCGGAACAATGCGCGAACGTCCGCGAGTACAGCCCGCTTTGCACCTACTCTCATGTTTAGATCTGAGGATTGACTTTCGCTATTGAGTTGAAAGCAAAAATCAGAGTGTGGCGGAGTGACGACGATTGTTAGGTTGCTCGCTGGGCGGTAGCTTCTGTAAAAGCTTGAGGAAATTATGTGGATTGTCCGACTTGCACTGCGCCGGCCTTACACGTTTGTAGTCGTCGCTTTGTTGCTGTTGATTCTGGGTCCGATCGTCATTCTAAACACGCCCACGGATATCTTCCCGAATATTAATATTCCGGTCGTAAGCATCATCTGGAATTACCAGGGTCTCAATCCCGATGATATGTCGAACCGGATCGTGTTCCAGACGGAACGCGCGTTAACCACGCTGGTGGACAACATTGCGCACATCGAGTCGCAGTCGCTGAACAGCATCGCCGTGGTGAAAGTATTTTTCCAGCCGGGGGCGGACATTACGAAGGCGATTGCCCAGGTGACCGCGATCTCGCAGACCCAACTCAGGCAATTGCCACCTGGGACAACTCCGCCGCTGGTCATCACCTATAGTGCGTCGAGCGTGCCCATTATCCAGCTTGCCCTTTCGGGGCAGAAGCTTTCAGAGCAGCAATTGTTTGACTACGGCGTAAACTTCATTCGTACTCGCTTGATTACCATCCCCGGGTGCGCCATTCCGTATCCCTACGGCGGCAAGCAGCGCCAGGTGCAGGTTGACTTGGACACGAACGCGTTGCAGTCGAAGGGCCTTTCGCCGCTGGATGTTGTCAATGCTATTAGTGCGCAGAATTTGATTCTGCCATCCGGCACCTCCAAAATCGGGGCCTTTGAATATGCCGTCGATACCAATAGCAGCCCCACCACGGTTGATGAACTAAACCAATTGCCGATCAAGACGACGGGGAGCACGACCATTTACATCCGCGATGTGGCGTTCGTGCGGGACGGCTTTCCGCCGCAGACTAATATCGTGCGGGTAAATGGACAGCGCTCCGTGCTGATCACGGTGCTGAAGGCTGGCCAAGCCTCTACGCTTAGCATCATTGCCGGTATCAAGTCGCTGCTGCCGCAAATTCAGGCGGGCTTGCCGCCCGAATTGCACATCGTGCCGCTGGCCGACCAGTCACTTTTTGTTCGTGCGTCGATTGAAGGCGTTCTGAAAGAAGCCAGCATTGCCGCCTGCCTCACTGGCTTGATGATTCTGCTATTTCTGGGCAACTGGCGCAGCACGGTCATTATCGCGGTCTCGATCCCGCTTTCGATCCTGACTTCAATCATCGTGATGAGCGCGCTGGGCGAGACCATCAACATTATGACGCTCGGCGGGTTGGCGCTGGCGGTCGGAATTCTGGTAGACGACGCCACGGTCGAGATCGAGAATATCAACCGGAACCTGGCGCAAGGGAAGGAAGTCGAGCACGCTATTCTGGACGGCGCTCAGCAGATCGCAGTTCCTGCATTCGTTTCGACGCTCGCCATTTGCATCGTGTTCGTACCCATGTTTTTTCTCTCCGGGGTGGCGCGGTACCTTTTTGTGCCCCTCGCGGAAGCAGTCGTGTTTGCGATGATGGCTTCTTATCTGCTTTCGCGAACACTGGTGCCGACCATGGCCAAGTATTTGTTGCGTGGTCATGAAGCAGAGACGCTGGCAGCAAATCAAAGCCGAAATCCTCTGGTTGCCATGCAGATCAAGTTTGAAGAGGCCTTTGAGCGTTTCCGAGAGGGCTACCACGGGCTGTTAGAGCGTTGCCTTCATCACGAACGCGCTTTTCTTTCCGTCTTTCTCGGGGTGTGTCTGGCTTCTCTGGCATTTTTGATTCCGTGGTTGGGCCAGGATTTTTTTCCAGCAGTGGATGCAGGCCAGTTCAAATTGCATTTGCGTGCGCGGACGGGGACGCGCATTGAGGAGACGGCACGTTTTGCTGATCTGGTTGAGCAGTCAATCCGCGAGCAAATCCCGCCCAAAGAAATCACCAGCATTATCGACAACATCGGTTTGCCTTATAGCGGCATCAATCTTTCGTACAGTAACTCCGCTCCCATTGGGCCGGCTGATGCCGACATCATGGTCAGCTTGTCCGAGGGTCACCGGCCTACGGCCGAGTATGTCCACAATCTGCGTTTGCGACTTCCGCAGGAGTTTCCCGGGGCTATCTTCTCGTTCCTTCCGGCCGACATTGTCAGCCAGATATTGAACTTCGGTCTTCCCGCTCCCATTGACGTGCAGGTCGTGGGCTACGACTTGCCAGCAAACCGGGCGTTCGCCGACAAGCTGCTGGAGCGGATCCAGCAGGTTCCCGGGACTGTCGATCTGCACGTCCAGCAGCCTTTCGATCAGCCCTATTTGCATGTCAACGTGGATCGGACAAGAGCCCAACAGATCGGCTTCACGCAGCGGGACGTGGCCAACAATCTTCTGGTTTCGCTGAGCGGCAGTTTTCAGACGACTCCTGAATTTTGGGTCAATCCAAAGACAGGCGTGAGCTATTCCATCGCAACCCAGACTCCGCAGTACCGGGTAGACTCCTTACAGGACCTGGAGAACATTCCTGTAACTGGACCAAGCGGCGCCCGCTCCGGCATTTTGGCCAGCCTGGCTTCGATCCGCCGGGACGCTGGACCGGCCGTAGTCTCGCACTACGACATCCAACCTTTGATTGATATTTACGGTTCGGTGCAGGGCCGGGACTTGGGCGGAGTGGCGCGCGATATCAACCAAATCGTGCAGGACAGCAAGAAGGAACTGCCGCGCGGCTCGCAACTGATCGTCCGCGGGCAGATTCAGACGATGCGTTCGTCGTATGAGGGACTGCTGGGCGGCCTCGTGTTTTCGATTGTGCTGGTGTACCTGCTGATCGTGGTAAATTTCCAGTCCTGGCTTGATCCCTTCATTATTATCTCTGCCTTGCCGGCGGCCCTCGCTGGTATCGTTTGGTTTCTGTTCGTTACCCACACGACCCTCAGCGTTCCAGCGCTCACCGGTTCGATCATGTGCGTAGGGGTTGCAACGGCTAACAGCATCCTGGTGGTGAGCTTCGCAAAGGAGCAATTGGCCGAAGGGAAAGACGCGATTGCAGCCGCGCTGAATTCCGGGTTCACGCGTTTCCGCCCGGTGCTAATGACGGCTCTCGCCATGATCATCGGTATGGTTCCGATGGCGATCGGATTAGGCGAAGGCGGGGAACAGAATGCTCCACTTGGCCGGGCGGTCATCGGCGGTCTATTATTTGCGACGGTAGCAACCCTGTTTTTCGTTCCGGTTTTCTTCAGCGTCCTGCACGGGCGCAGGGAGCGGATGGCTCGCGGCGAAGCAAAGCATTGATCTGATTTCATATTGATCTGGTTATAGAGTTCACGGAGTGTTTTCATGAAGGTTGAATCGCAAAATGAAATTGAGAAACCGCTGCAAGCGGAGAAGGCAGTGACGGTACAGGAACATACGCTGGGGGACCATCGCCAGGGGAAACCCTCACGCCGCTGGTGGATTGCCGTGCTTGCTTTTGTGATCGTAGTGGCAATCGTCATTTCTGGAATTTTGCCGCGAATCCACGCCCGTGCGGCTCTAGATAAAGAAACGGCCGAGATGGCCATTCCAACCGTTTCCGTGATTCGCCCCAAGCGTGGCGCGCCGGCGCAAGAGGTGGTTTTGCCCGCGAACGTGCAGGCTTACATCGACGCTCCTATATATGCCCGCACAAATGGATACCTAAAACGCTGGTACGCGGACATCGGGGCACGTGTGAAGGCCGGGCAACTGTTAGCAGACATTGAGACTCCGGAAGTCGACCAGCAACTGCGGCAGTCACGAGCTGATTTAGCTACCGCCGAAGCCAACCTTAGTCTTTCGCAGATTACAAATACCCGCTATGCGGACTTGCTGAAAAGCGATTCCGTTTCCAAACAGGATGCGGACAATGCCGCGGGAGACTTTGCAGCCAAGCAGGCCACAGTCCAGTCCTCGCAAGCCAACGTGAGACGCCTAGAAGAACTGCAAGCTTTCGAGAAGATCTACGCTCCCTTCGACGGCGTGATCACAGCACGAAACACTGATATTGGCGCATTGATTGACTCGGGTAGCAGTGGAGGGGCGAGGACGGAGCTTTTTCATATTGTTCAGCCGGACAAGTTGCGGGTTTACGTCAGCGTCCCACAAGTCTACTCGCAGGCGGCGAAGCCCGGACTGAGTGCTGATCTGGTGCTCTCGGAATTTCCGGGCAGGGTCTTCCACGGAACACTGGTCCGAACGGCAGAAGCTATCGACCAGTCGACGCGAACTCTGCTGGTGGAAATTCGCGTGGACAATCCGACCGGCACGCTGTTCAGCGGGGCTTATGCGGAGGTGCATCTCAAGCTGCCAACCGCGACCTCAGCCTTCATCCTTCCTGTGAACGCGCTGCTATTCCGATCGGAAGGACTTCGCGTGGCTGCGGTAACTGACGGCAAGCACGCCGAACTTAAGGCGATAACATTAGGCCATGACTTTGGCTCTGAGGTCGAAGTGGTCGCTGGGCTTACCGGGGATGAATCGATTGTCGTCAATCCGCCGGATTCGCTCGTGTCGGGAGAAGAAGTCCGCATTGCGCAGCCGGCGGCCGGAGGCTCTCAACCGTGAACGCCGGCTCAAGAAAGCTGATGCCCAAGTTTCTCGGTGGGGCGCTTCTCGCAGGCGTGCTTATGTGCGGTTGTGCTGTGGGTCCTCGCTATTCGCGGCCTTCCGCGCCGGTCCCCACCGATTACAAAGAAACGCCGCAGAACTGGAAGCCGGCGCAGCCTGCCGATCAGACGCTGCGAGGAAAATGGTGGGAGATCTATCAGGATCCCCAGCTCAACACGCTCGAAGAGAAAATCAATATCTCCAACCAGAGCCTGAAGGCGGCGCAGGCGCAGTTTGAGCAGGCGCGTGCAACCGTTCGCTACAACCGGGCGGATTACTATCCAACGATCACGGCAGGAGTAGCAGCTTCGCGGGAACGTTTTTCCCAGAATCGTCCACTGGCCCTTTCAACTGTTACAACTACGAACGACCTCGTCATTCCTGTGGACATGTCTTATGAACCGGACGTCTGGGGCAGGGTGCGACGCACCGTTGAGGCCGCCCGCGCCAGCGCTCAAGCTTCCTTGGCGGACATTGAATCGGTAAGCCTGAGCGTGCATGCTGAATTAGGGGTTGATTATTTTTCAGCGCGGGAGTTGGACGCCGAGGCGAAGTTGCTCGATGACACCGTCGCCAGCTACGTGAAGCAACTGGAACTGACGGAAAATCGCTATAAGGGAGGAGTTGCGTCGCAGGTAGACGTGGCGCAGGCGCAGACCCAACTGGAGACGGCACGCGCGCAGGCCATTGACGTGAGAGAGCAGCGGACTCAGTTTGAACATGCAATCGCGGTTCTCATCGGGGAACCTGCTTCGACGTTCAGCTTGCCGGTTGTTCCGCTGAACGCGAGCCCGCCAGTGATCCCGCCGGGGTTGCCTTCCGAGCTGCTGGAGCGACGGCCTGACGTCGCCGCTAACGAACGCCTGATGGCGGCGGCGAACGCGCAGATTGGAGTGGCGAAAGCCGCGTATTTTCCGTTGTTCAACCTGTTCCCCAGTGCCGGGTTTGAGAGCACCACGATCGTGAATTGGCTTTCCAGTCCGAGCGCGTTCGCCTTGGTGGGAGCTTCGGCAGTGGTGACTGCATTCGACGCAGGACGGCGTCAGGCAGCAAGCGACCAGGCTCGCGCCGCTTACGATCAGACTGTGGCCAATTACCGTCAAGACGTGCTCACCGCTTATCAGGAAGTAGAAGACAACCTTGCCGCGTTGCGACTGCTCGAGGATGAATCCAACACCCAAGCCGCGGCCGTGGCGGCGGCGGAGCACTCGCTGGCTCTGTCGAACAATCGTTACAGAGGTGGTGTGACCAGCTATCTCGAAGTCATCACAGCGCAATTTACGGCGCTTGGCGACGAACGGACGGCAGTGCAGCTTTCGGGTCGTCGCATGGTCGACAGCGTGTTGCTGATTAAGGCTCTGGGCGGCGGCTGGGATGCGGCAAGTTTGTCGACGGTGAAGATGGAGTCACGCACGCCCATTCCACCCGGCCAATGACAATGATCCGCTGAGCCTGAAGCTCACGCTCTGGGTTTCTTAGACTGAGCTGTCTTTTTCTTCTTCATACTGCGGCGTCGGAGGGCCTTCGCACGCCTCGCCAGCTCTTCCGCTGAGTACATACTGCCGCGGCAGTTGTGCGCACCGCAAGAGCACGGCGACGGGTCATCCAGATCGCCGTCGTACAAGCTGTAGTCGTAGGTCAGTTCCTCACCAGGCGCGATATCCCGGGCGGCAATGATCCACACGCGACCCTTGATTTCATCCGCCTCGCAATTGGGATCGCACGAGTGATTGATGAACGCCGCCACGCCTTCACCATCGATCACATGTTTGCAATCCATGAGCCCGAACAAATAGGTCCGGGGATGGTCGTCGTACAACGCGTCCGCTTCTTTGATCGTGATTCGCGGTCCGGTGTACTCAACGACGAAGGTGCCCTTCTTGATCGGAGCCGTGGTGTGGCAACCTTCAGAATCGATCTTGGACTGGCCGATGACCAGGTGCGCTGGGCCAGTGTGTTTTCGTCGGGCCTCACGGTCGAACTTGCGCGGCGTCGGTCGAGGCATATTGTCGTGGTGTAAAGCAGGCTAGAAAACAGAATAGCGTCTAAAGCAAAACTGTGGCAAGCAGTGAGAAGAAAGACCCGGGGACGAGAATTCACACATTATTCATCTTGCGGTCACTTTAGCGTAACAAAGTACGGCCTACACTACGTCACCGAATAGGAGAGGCCGAGAGCATCCGAGGGAAGGCCTGCCTTTCGCGTCGTACGAGATCAATTTACGCAGCGGGTTGCGGCGGAGTTTGCGGTGTGTCCTTGCGACTTTCATTGCCGGCAGCTTATCGCGGTTTCTCTTTGTGTATCTTCCGGAAACACGTGTGCGGATAAGCGCGCGCCTGGGGGGGTGGGGATGCATTCATGAAGCAGCTGATTTTTGTGGTGGAAGACGAGACCGCGGTTTGTGAACTGGCGCAGCAGTGCCTCGAGGAGGCAGGCTATCTCGTAGGTACATTTTCGACCGCCAACGTGATGTGCGAAGTAGAGGAAAAGCGTCCTTCCCTAGTGTTGCTCACCATGATGATGCCCGACGGCAACGGACTCGACTTGTGCCGCTGTATCCGCGAGAATCACGCTTTGGCAAGAACCCCAGTAGTTTTTCTCATTCCAGAGGCTGCCGAGGAACACCGCGCTTTTGCGTTGGAGTCCGGCGGAGATGATTGCATCGTGAAGCCCTTCAGTCCCCGCGAATTAGTGGCCCGGGTCCAGGCTGTTCTTCGTCGTTTCGCGCCCACGACCGGGCGATCGCGAACGCAGTCGGCCGACTTGGTCATCGACAGCTTAGCCATGAAACTTTCGGTCCGGGGAAGTGAAGTGCCAACCACAAGTTTAGAATTTCGCCTGATCGAATACCTGGCACGCCATCGGGGTCAGGTGTTCGCCCGGGATCTGCTTCTCGATGCGGTGTGGGGGGACATGCAGTTCGTGACGCCACGGAGCGTGGACGCATGCATACGCCGAGTCCGGGAGAAGATCGAGCCGGACCGAACCAGTCCGACTTACCTGAAGACCATTCGGGGAGTTGGCTATCGCCTGGATGCTGTTGCCGCCTGGGAACTCACGCCCAACGACGGGTGTACCTGTCTTGCGTGTACTACGCCGCTCGGGCCTTCAAGACCCATCCATCAGACCGAACGCCGCAGAAAAACCGCTTCGTAGGCCGAGTTCTGTTCTCTTGATCACCCGATTGGCCGATACGTGATCTCGATCGGGAATCGTTTTACGTTTGACCCCACCTAGAAATTTTATTTCAGACCGAACCGTATGGTGATTGCTATACTATTTCTGCTGGGCGGGGAGGAACTCCCCGCCCAAAATGTTAGCTAGACCTCCCGCATGATCAGATCGACGCGTCCGTTCGCTAACGAATTCCCGTCTAATCGTGTCGTGGAAGAAAGCGCTGCTCCAGATGAAGGCTCGACCGAGGTTTTCGGTGCGCTCGTCGTTCGATGATGTGTTGACTTGAATTTTTCTCCTTCGCGTTTCGGGGTCGAAGTTCGAAGCAGCGAATTGCATGCGATACGATGGGCAGACTGTGCTTTGACGACTCGATGTCTTCCCCGCCCAGACCCGATCTGATCATGAGGACAACATGAAACGAATTCTTTGGTTGTTCACCTACGTCTTCTTATGCGTCTGTGTTGCAGGGGGGCAGCGGTTGCCCGAAGTCGCGACTCCCGAGAACTACAAACTGACCTTCGTGCCCGACGTCAACAAGGGCAACTTTGCCGGCGACGAAACGATTCAGGTAAGGCTGTTGAAGCCGACATCGCAGATCGTGCTGAACTCGGCGGACCTCGACTTTCATGAAGCCTCGATTATCGGTGGCGGAGCAACCCAGAAGGCCGCGGCTACTTTTGACAAAGAGAAGGAAATGGTGACACTCGCGGTGGAAAGTCCACTCCCGCCGGGTCTTGCCATCGTCCACATCAAGTACACCGGGATTTTGAACAGCGAAATGCGCGGCTTCTACATGGGAAAGGATGATCAGGGGCGCAAGTATGCGGCCACGCAGTTTGAATCGACTGACGCGCGCCGGGCTTTTCCGTCATTCGATGAGCCCGCTTACAAGGCCACTTTCGATATCACCGTCATCGCCGACCAGGAACACACGGTGATTTCAAACACCAAGGTGCTTTCGGATACGCCCGGACCGAGCGACAACAAGCATACGGTACGGTTCTCGACTTCGCCTAAAATGTCATCCTATCTTGCCGCAATCGCGGTCGGCCAGTTCGAATATATTGAAGGCTCGGCTGACGGCATACCGATCCGCGTTTATAGCACTCCGGGGAAGAAGCAACTGGGTACGTTTGCCTTGGAAGCGACCGAAAACTTCCTCCGTTATTTCGACGAGTATTTCGGAATTAAATACCCTTACGGAAAACTCGACCTGATCGCCCTGCCGGATTTTTCAGCGGGTGCGATGGAGAACATCGCTCTGATCACATCCCGTGAAGCACTATTGCAGCTGGACGATCAGCAGGCTTCGTTGGGACAGCGCAAGTCGGTCGCAATCACCATCTCGCACGAAATCGCTCACCAGTGGTTTGGCGATCTGGTCACCATGCAGTGGTGGGACGACATCTGGCTGAATGAGGGCTTCGCCACCTGGATGGAAGGCAAGCCGGTCGACGCCTGGAAACCCGACTGGAATACGGGTCTGGACGAGGTGAGCGCCGGTAACATACTTACGACGCTGGGTGCCCTCAACGTGGATTCTCTTGCCACTACCCGGGCCATCCAACAGCCCGCGGAGACTCCGGATCAAATTCAGGAACTTTTTGACGGGATTGCGTATGGCAAAACAGCCGCAGTGCTGCGCATGCTGGAATCCTACCTTGGACCGGAAAACTTCCGCGCCGGTGTGAACAAATACTTGAAAGAGCATGCCTATGGCAACTCGACGGCCGATGATTTTTGGAGCACGCTGGCAAAAGTCTCGAAGAAGCCAGTGGATTCAATCATGCCCACGTTCGTCAAGCAGCCGGGCGTGCCCATGATCAGCGTCAAGACGGAGTGCTCCGACGATTCCACGACGGTCTCACTCGCACAGCAGCGATACTTCTTTGATCGAGCGGCGTTCAACGCAGGTAGCGACCAGTTGTGGCAGGTTCCGGTTTGCATGAAGACGTCGCAGGCGGGCAGTGGGTCGACGGAAAAATGCGAGCTGTTGACCAAGAAAGAAGATACCGTCACGCTTCCGGGCTGCTCGTCGTGGGTTTTGGCGAATGCGGGCGGGAACGGGTATTACCGCAGTGGCTATCGGCCGGCCGCCGTCCAGACCTTGGCGCAGGACGCGGAAACTAAACTGACGCCACTGGAGCGCATCATCCTGCTGACTGACACCTGGGCAGCCGTGCGCGTGGGGCGTCAACCCGTTGGAGACTATCTTACTCTGGCGGAGGGTCTTCAATCCGACCGCACCGACGCAGTTCTGGGACTTCTGTTCAACCAGTTGAGCTACATTGGAAAATACCTGGTCACTGAAAGTGACAAAGAGACCTACCAAGCCTGGGTGCGAAGCGTGCTTGCGCCCATCGCCAAGGACGTCGGCTGGGAACCGAGGCCCGGAGAGAGCGATGGCCTGAAGAGTTTGAGGGCAAGTCTTCTGCAGGTCCTGGGAAGCACGGGACGCGATCCCGAAGCATTAGCCGAGGCGCGTAAGCTGACGGAGCGGGCCCTCGAGAATCCAGCTTCCGTTGACAGCGGCTTAGCCGGCGCGGCCTTCGGTCTGACAGCCGAGAAGGGCAACTCAGCTTTTTACGACAAATTGATGGCGGAAATGAAGGCTGCCAAGACGCCCGAGCTTTATTACCTTTATTTCTTCACCCTCTCCAGCTTCAACAATCCTCAACTTGTGCAGCGCACACTGAACTACGCAATTTCGCCAGACGTGCGCTCTCAGGACAGCCTGGGCCTGATTGGCGCGGTCATGGCAAACTCCGCTGGCGAACAACTGGCATGGGATTTCGTGCGTTCGCACTGGGCAGAAATCGAGAAAGAGGGGGGACCCTTTGCGAGCGCGCAGATCGTGACCAGCGCGGGTCTTTTCTGCGACGCCGGGCTCCGGGATCAAGTAAAAGACTTCTTCTCAGCCCACAAGGTCGCCGCCGCCGAACGCAGTTTCGGCCAGTCCATGGAACGCATCAACAACTGTGTAGATTTGAAATCGCAGCAGTCGGGCCAACTGACGTCTTGGCTGGAGAACCAAAGCGGCGGCGGTGCCGCAGGAAGTGGGGTTCGATAGCGACTGGCTTCCTTCATCCGGCCAGCGATTCGATCGCCCGCACCTCATCCACCGAGAGCGTTAACTCGGCACTGGCCAGATCCTGCTTCATGTGCTCCGCGTCGGATGTGCCAGTCAGCGGGAGCATTCCGACAGCACGCGCGAAGCTGAACACAACCTGGGCCGGAGTTGGGTTAGCGCGTTTGGCGATGCCGGTGATCAGAGGATGTCGCAACACCTCTGCGTTCGCGGTGAGCAGCGAAAAGCCCTGATAAATAATCTTTCGTTCCCTGCAGAACAGCCGCACATCGCGATCCCAACCAAAGCGCGCGTAACAGCGGTTCTGCACAAATGAGGGGGCTTCGAGGTGCGCAGCCGCCATTTGCTCCAAATGCCGCAGGGAAACATTGCTCACGCCGAGAAGACGCGTCCGGCTAGCATCGCGCTCCTTTCGCATCGCCTCCCAGACCTCACGGTCATTATCGGTCCAACCGTAGCCGGAAGCGGGCCCGTGGAGTACGTAGCTGTCGACGCAGTCGGTCCCGAGATGTTCGAGCGAACTGGCCATCGACTGCGCGACTTGAACCGAAAGGCTGGCCGCTGGATCGTAAGGCAGGCGATGGTCCTGGCCCGGTTGATAAGTGAATTTAGTTTGCAGAAAAAGATCTGCGCGCGTCACCACTCCTGCGCGATAAGCTGAGGCCAGCCCCTGACCTACGCCAGCTTCGAAGTAATGTCGTCTCTGATTCGCCGTGTCGATTCCCCGGAAACCCATGCGTACGGCGAGTTCGGTGAGCATCGGAGTACGATCTTCTTTCCACGCTGTGCCGTAGAGAAAATTAGGAAGGGCTGAAGGTTGATTGGCTGGCATCGCGTTTTATTGTGCCACGATCCGGTGAACTAATCTGAGGAATCGAGGAGTTCTCGAACTCTACCCGCTTGCATCGCGATTCTATTTCAAACTGACCGCCTCCTTGAGCGGCAGGCTCTGCGAGGAATCCCCCACCAAGAATTCGTACTCACCGGGGATCAAATGCCAGGCATTCTGGTCGACGTTGAAGACGGAAAGATACTGCTGATCGACCTCCACGGTTACTTCCCTACTCTCTCCTGGATTCAATTTGACTTTGCTCCACCCCACCAGGCGCTTCGGCGGTTCCCCTGCTGCGGCTGGCTGGGCTACGTAAACCTGTGCGATCTCCGCCCCAGCCCGATTGCCACTGTTTGTCACGGTGAAGTTCACACGAACGTTCTTGCCCGGGGTTAGCTCCAAATTGGAATAGGCGTAAGTTGTGTAGGAGAGGCCGAAGCCGAACGGGAACAGCACTTGCTTGTGCTCGGCGTCATACCACTTGTATCCAACCTTCAACCCCTCGTCATAAGTGATTTGGAATGCTGGCAGGCCCGCGGCAATTTTCTTCCACGCATCGGGATCACCGTCCTTCGTGGTCGATGCCTCGGGAGGCTTCACGATGCTGGTGTGCGGCAAGTCCGCATCGCTTTTCGGAAATGTGATCGGTAGTTTCGCGCTCGGGTTGACATCGCCAAACAGCACATTGGCTACGGCCCGGGCGCCCGAACTGCCGGCGTACCAGGCTTCAAGAATCCCGCTGACCTGATCGGCCCACGGCATGGTTGCGGGACCTCCGGTTTCGAGCACCACGATGGTGTGCGGATTCGCTGCGGCGACTCTTTCGATCAAGTCATTTTGATTACCGGAAAGTGAAAGGCTGTCGAGGTCCATCCCTTCGCTTTCCCACTGATAAGCGAACACGATGGCAACATCGGCAGTTCTTGCCAAAGCAGCGGCTGAGGAAATATCCGTGCCCGGATGGTATTGAACACTAGCTCCTGGTGCCCTGGCTCGGATTGCCGTCAACGGCGAAGTGGGAAACCAGATCTGCGCCTGCCATGTTGTCGCGCCTTTGCCCGGCGGCATAATCGCGTTTCCACCCGGAGGGTCGACCTGTGCCGAGCCTCCGCCCGAGATCATGCCGACGTCTGCGTGAGCCCCGATCACCGCAATGGTATGAAGCTTGGCAGCATCGAGAGGAAGCAGCGCCGGCTCGTTCTTTAGCAGCACGATACTCTGTTCCTCAATTTTCTGAGCAATCTCAAAACCGCCCGCCACATCCACGACGCCTTTTTTCGGAGGGTCATCTACGACGCCGCAGGCAAACATTGACCTGAGAATGCGTCGCACGTGATCATCCAATTCCGCCATGGGGACCTGGCCCGCCTCTACGGCTTTCTTCATCGCGTCGCCATAGAAGTACTCGCCAGGCTCCTCATGGTCGAGTCCCGCAGCGGACGCTTTGACCGTACTGTGCGTTCCTTGCCAATCGGACGAGACGAAGCCTTTGAACTTCCAGTCTTGTTTCAAAACATCCGTCAAGAGATATTTGTTTTCGCAGGAGTATTGGCCATTCACACGGTTGTAGGCGCACATCACAGCGGCCGCGTTTGATTCCCGCAATCCAATCTCGAAGGCGAGCAGATCTGTTTCCATCATCGAGCGCTTGTCAATGTTTACGTTGACCGCGTTCCGGCCGCTCTCCTGATCGTTCACCGCGTAATGCTTGATGTCGCCGATGACGTGTTGCGCTTGCAGGCCTTTCATTACATGCCCAACCATTTCGCCCGAGAGGATTGGATCCTCACCCAGGTATTCGAAGGTGCGGCCATTGCGCGGCTCGCGGGTCAGATTCACGCCTCCACCCAGCGTCATGTTGAAGCCTTGCGCCCTTAGCTCGCGACCGATCAAAGCTCCATATTCGTAGGCCGCATCCAGATCCCAACTCGCCGCGCTGGCGAGATTGCTGGGCAGAGCGGTCGAGTAACGGCCGTTCTCGCCGCTGCTCCGTATACCGTATGCGGCGTCAGACATTTGGATATCTGGGATGCCTAAGCGTGGAACGCCCACCACATAGCCGGCGCCGCCATTCGACCGTACGGACAGCGGGCTCATGGGACTCAGGCCAACCATGCCAGTCCCATGAAGGAGGGATATCTTTTCATCCAGCGTCATCTGCTTCAGCACCAGGGCGGCCCGCTCATCGGGTGAAAGGTTCGCATTCATCCAGGGTTGTGAACTGTTTCCGGAGGTGGACTGCGCGGATATCCGCGGTAGCAAGGCGAACACCGTTAAAACGATTCCGAGCGCTAGAGGACGTAAATAGCGCGTGCAAACGCGCAAATCCATACTTTGCCTTTCCTGAGATCGACGTGGGATGGGGACAGACATGCGAACTGTGTCTAACTCTTATACCTTGATCGAAAGAAAAAACAAAAGCCATTTGAGACTCTACCCGTGGAGATGCCGACTGGAAAAGCCTTAACGGTAGCGAGATGGTCGTCAGGAACATTTGGTGGTTTGCATAGTTGTTTGGGAGGCCGTTTCTGTGACATCCTCTTGTTTTCGGTTTTTGGGGCGCCAATCAGCGTATCGCTGGTCGGAATCGATCCGGGCTGAACGGGTTGAGGTGCTGGAGGACGGTGAATGTCACGGCGAGGGATGCGAACAATTGTGGCGGTCATGCTTTTTCTGTCCCGGACGGTTGGGGTCTGTGGAGCGCAGGCAGGACCGGCTGGCGCGGGACAGCCGCTTCGGTTGACTCTGAAGCAGGCGGTGCAACTGGCCTTGAAGCAGAATCCGCAAGTGCTGGTCGCGCGATTGCTAACCATGGAGAGCGGGCAGCAACGGCAGATTGCGCGGGCAGGGTTGTTGCCGCAAGCGAACTTGACTGCGGCGACGGCGCTGGAACAATACAATTTCCAGTCGATAGAGCGCTTCCCGAAGCCTATGGCCGCCGGGCCTTACCAGTGGATTGAGGCGGGCCCGACGTTTTCGCAGAGTGTTTTGAATCTGCCGCTGATTCGCAACTATCAGATCGGACGGGAAGGAGTGCGAGAGTCTCGGGCGCAGGAGCGAGTGACCCGCGAGGATATTACGGCCTCGGTGGTCCTGCAATACCACCTGGTGCTGCGGGCGATTGCAATCCGGGACGCGGCGCAGGCGCGGGTGGCTCTGGCGGAGCGGCTTTCAAATCTGGCTGTCAATCAACAGAAGACTGGAGTGGGGCTATTGATCGATACGACCCGGGCGCAGGTGGAGTTGCAGAATGAACGCCAGAATCTGATCGATGCCGAAACTGGAGTTCGGACGACGTTGTACGTACTCGAAGAGTTGCTGGATTTGCCGCCCGACCGTGAAGTGGAGGCCGCAGACGCTCTGGCGTTCTACGAGTTGCCGACGTATGACACGGCCACCACGATTGCGAAGGCGCTCGCCACCCGTCCAGAGATGCGATCAATCGAGTCCCAGCAGACTATTGCCGAACTGTCACGCAAGTCGGCGAGCGAGCAACGATTGCCGCAATTGGAATTTTCGGGACACTGGCTGTACCAGGGAGAACACTTCAGCGACGCGATTCCCGCCTACAGTTACTTGCTGGGGCTGGAGATTCCGCTGTTCACGGGAGGTAGAATCCGGGCGGAGGTGGCGGAAGCGGATTTGGTGAGGAAAGAAGTTGCGGAGCGGAAACAGGCACTCGAAGCCCGAATCGTGCGCGAAGTAAAGTCGGCGATTGAAGAACTGGAGTCGGCTCGGAGTGCGGTAGAGGTTGCAAACCTGGGACTGCAACTGGCCAACGACGAAGTGGCTCAGGCACAGCGCCGATTCGCAGCCGGGGTCACCACCAATGTCGAAGTTGTGCAAGCGCAGGACGCGCTGGCTCGGGCGAACTCGAATCAGATTGAAGCGCTTTACCGCTTCAATCAATCGCGGGCGAACCTGGCGCGCGCCATTGGGGAAGTAGAAAACACGTACACGAATTAACGCATAGCGAGATTGCATGAGTGCTCCTTCCATACCCGCACCTCCGTCGCCGGATCCGGCGTCGCAACCCGCTCCCGCGGCGACCGCAGTCTCCTTGCACGACCGCGTTCGCCACCTGCCTCTCTGGAGCAAGTATCTAGCCGCTGCGGTGGGGGTCATCCTGCTGATTGGTTTTTACATCTGGCTGGGTTGGGTCACGACGGATGATGCGGAGGTGGATGCGCATATCACGGCTGTTGCGTCGCAAGTGTCAGGCTACGTCGTGCAACTGATGATTAACGATAACGTGGAGGTGAAAGAGGGCGACTTGCTGGTGCAGGTTGATCCGCGTGAGTACCGCGCTGAGGTGGACCAGGCGAAGGCGGCCCTGGAGCTGGCGCAAGCGGAAGCCCAGTCGGCGAAGTTGCAGGTCGGGTTGATGCGGGGCACAACAACCCATAGCACAGGTGGCGCGCAGGCCCAGCGGGAATCGGATGCGGCGGACTACACCAGCGCCCAGGCGCAGTTGGAGCGCTCGGCCACTGCCAATCTTTTGCAGGCCAAGGCCGACGTGGCGGCGGGGCAGGCAACGAACGAACGCGCGCAGGCGGATCTGGAGCGCTACCGTCCTCTGCTGGCGACGGGCGACGTTTCGAAGCTTCAGTACGACTCAGTGGACGCCGCGGCGCGCGTCGCCAAAAGCGAATTGGACGCAGCGCAAGAACAACTCGCGGCGGCCCAGCAAACGGTGGAGATCGCGCGAGCGAACGCCAACTCGTCGAAGGCGCGACTGGTGCGCTCGCAGTCGCTTTTGCTTGAAACCAAGGCGCGGGAGCAGCAGATTCCGATCAGTGAGGCGGCATACAAATCGGCGTTGGCGAACGTGGATCGAGCCAAGGCAACGCTGGAGCAGGCGGAACTGAACCTCGCATACGCTTCCATCAAGGCGCCGATCAGCGGACAAGTCACGCAGAAGACGGTAAACCTGGGCCAATACGTCACGCCGGGACAGTTGCTGTTCACCATCGTCCCTTTGCACGAGGTGTACATAACGGCGAACTTCAAAGAGACTCAGCTCGCCAAAGTGCGGCCCGGACAGCGGGCAAAAATCCACGTGGATACGTACAACCGGAGTTTCGAGGGCATCGTGGACTCAATCGCGGCTGCGTCGGGCTCGCAGCAGGCGCTGCTGCCGCCGCAGAACGCGACGGGAAACTTTATCAAAGTCGTGCAGCGCATCCCGGTGAAAATCCTGGTGAAGCAGAGCAGCGATTCCCGGTTTGTACTGCGTCCAGGGATGAACGTGGAAGCCACGATCTATACGCGCTGACGCGCGCCCGAACCCATGAGCTACTTTGGCGGCAGTCTTCCCGGCGGGTCAGAGGAGTGGGAGCGAGAATATGGCAGCCGCCTGAGCGCATCGCTGGCGGAACTGTCACAATCGCGAAGGCTGGCGATCCTGCTAGGCGTGGGACTCGTCACCGCGATTGAGATCTCCAACCGAATCTCGATCAACGTGCTGCTTCCCGACATGCAGGGGAATGTAGCCGCCAGCACGGACGAGATCAGCTGGGTCATTATCCTCTATAACCTCGGGTTCCTGTGCTCGCTGGCACTGAGCTCGTGGATGACATTCGTGCTTGGGGCCCGGCGGCGTTTGTTGTACAGCATTCTGTTTTACTCGATCGGAGGCGTGGGCTGCGCCCTCAGTGAGCACAGCCTGAGACTGCTGCTCGTCTCGCGTGTTGTCATGGGGTTCAGGGGCGGCGCCCGCATAAGCGCTAACTTAAGAAACAGGTTTTAGTGTTCGCTGACCTATTCTTGGTAGATGCGTATCCTCGAACTATACATTGAGCTTCAGGAATGTTTTAAGGAGGTATGCCCTTTCAGAGGAGGCGTCGGCCCCTGGTCTTCAGCGAGGACGAGCAGCGCATGTTGGAACGCCTCCGCAAATCGCGAACCGAGCAGAAGAGGCGTACGGTACGCGCGGCGATCTTGCTGGACTCGGTCGCCGGTCTGAGTGATCAAGCCATTGCGCGGGACCATGGGGTGAACCGTAACACGGTGATACTCTGCATCCAGAAATGCCTGCGCTTTGGCGTGCAGGCGGCCTTGGGAGAATGGCCGCGTTCGGGCAAACCGCGTCGGGTTTCGGATGCGGCGATGGCTTGGGTTCAGAACTCTGCCTGTCAGAAACCTAAGGAGTTGGGCTATGCCCAAGAGTTATGGACGTACGGTCTGCTGACCGCACACCTGCGCCGGGAGGCAAGGTCGGCGGGGTACCCGGAACTGGAGCAGGTGAGCCGCTCCAAGCTGCATAAGATCTTGATGCAGGGAGAACTCGACCGCATAAGGTTCGATAGGTTCGATACTATGTGGAGCGACGGGACCCGGAGTTCGAGTCCAAGATGGCGGCGGTACTGCATGTTTATAAGGAAGTAGAGATTCTCAACGAAGGACTGCTGCGCGGCGAGATTCGCGAGCCGGGGATGGTCACGGTGTCCTACGACGAGAAACCCGGCATTCAGGCGCTGGCCCAGAAAACGCCCGACCGGCCAGCAATACCTGGGCAGCATGCCAGCCCGACCCGGGACTACGAATACCAACGGCTGGGGACCGTTTGGTTACTAGCGGGGCTGGATCTGCACCGTGGCACGGTCACCGAGATCGTCAGCGAGACACATAAGAGCAAGGACTTCATTGAGCTGCTGAAAAAACTGGATGCTGCCTATCCGACCGCCACGACGTTGCGACTGATTCTCGACAATCACTCCGCCCATATCTCCAAGGAAACGCAACGCTATCTAGCGAGTCGGCCGCAACGCTTTCAGTTCGTCTTCGTTCCCAAGCACGGCTCCTGGCTCAATCTAGTGGAGAATATGTTCAGCAAGATGGCGCGCAGCATGGTCCGGGAGATCCGGGTGCAGAGCAAACAGGAACTCGTTCAGCGCATTCATCTCTACTTCCAAGAAGTGAATGCAGCTCCGGTGGTATTCCGATGGAAGTATAAGATGGATGAGGTCTCTATTGATTAATTACTTAGAGAACGATGACCTAGGAGGCTAGGCATCTGGTTAAACGCCAACAGGCTACAGTTAGTTAGAACTGCTTTTTCTTATTTGGGTCGTCGTTGGGGTTGATGTAGTTGACTTGTAATGGCGACTTTCCATGCACTTGAACGACGACGTCCCCACTGGCCATTACGTAGTGGTGCATGCTCGGGTCCATGTAGCCGAAACTACCAGCACCCAAGGTCATCATCTTGCTTTCGTCGAAAGTGTCTCCCATGCCGACTTTAAAATTACCCAAGATCACGGTCGCATTTTCGCGGTTAGGATGCCAGTGAGGCGGAATCCGGTAGCCGTTTGGCATCTTCAGCCGGACCGTGAAATCTCCCGTAGACGCTGTCGGGTCTCCTTCCAGCACCGCTAGTTGCGCACCGGCAGGAAGGAACGCAGGCACTGGGCCATACTGCATCTGATCAGGTGTAAACATATTTTGGGTGGGTGCATTCTGAGCGAACATCGATGTGATCAGCAGAACGAGACCAAGTATTGATTTCATATCGCCTCCTGACAGGCAGCAATCATAGCGCCAGAGAAATTTTCGCGGTACTAGATTCTGGTGGCGGCTGGCTAACTCCTGATTAGTCGGCCACCCTTACTTTGGGATTACTCCAGGTTTGCAGTTTATCCAGGAGCCCGCTTAGCCATCGGCGCCGTGTTCACACCTGTACTCACGAAGTACTCCGAGTCGTTCTCTCTAGCAGTGGACTTGGATGGCCGCCGGCCGTACTCACTAGCGTGGAGGCTTGATCACTTGGTTACCAGCGTGACTCCCAAACTGGAGATCAGTGGTCAGTGTCGCTCTGGGATTTAGGACAATAGCTGTTAGCAACAGGCGAATATGACCACATTGCGGCAAGTCGCTGTCGTGTCGTTCCTTATCTGCCTAGGTGCGGGAATCGTCAGGGCAGCCGATTTCCCCAAGATCTTCCACGTTCCGGAAGACAAGATTGAATTCCAACTCTATCCGGAGCCCACGCTCGTCTTCGTAGGCGTCAATTCCTCGAACCAACCGATTGAAGGAGACTTCTCCTTCGAAATAGTAGACGTCGTAGCGAAGAATCAGCACTACGAAGAGTCTGTATTTGCGTTCTCGAAGGGCAAATTCAAGGAACAACCGGGAGAAACCACTGAGAGGCTGCCATGGACAGTTATTATAAGAGCCTGCCCTCGACCGAGTTAGCCACATTAGCGGCCATGCGCTTGCGTTACAGTTTCACCCCCAAGCCCGGTTACGACTTCGCGCCCGTTCATGGGGTTGCGCAATTCGGCAGAGTCTTTCGCAACCGGTTCAACCGGTCGAACTCGAATTTGAGATCTCAGAATGCGCTCGTGACGCGGACGAGAAGACTGCGAAGCGCACACTCACTACCGATTCTTCCGGATATGGAGTCGTCACGTTTCACATCGACCGGGCAAGTACGTGTACCGAAGGAAAAGTCAGCGCGACCGCTACCCGAGGCGGGTTCGCGGATTCTGCAAGCACCGAGTTCAAGCTTCCCGACAGCTCCTCATTGCGGTTGAGCACGGATAAGCCGCTATACCAACCGGGCCAGACGGTTCATATGCGGTTACTGGCGTTTGGGCCAAACAGACACGCGCTGGTCGGCGCCAAGCTGAAGCTGACGATCGGAGGTGACCAATCGCAGGAGCAACAGTTCGAGCGCGTGCTTACCACGTCGAACTTCGGGATTGCGGCCGCCGATTGGGAGATACCGCGGAAGTTGGAGCTAGGAGAATATCGGCTCAAAGCCGCGTTAAGCGACGCTAACGGCAGCAACGAAGCCGAAGCGCTGGCGAATATTCGCATAAGCCGCTACGAGTTGCCAACCTTCACGGTTAAGGTAAAACCCGACCGAACGTACTACATAAGAGGTCAGAATGCGTCGATTGAGGTGAGTGGCGACTACCTGTTCGGCAAACCGGTCCAGCAGGCCAAGGTTCGAGTGGTGCGCCAGGACAACGGAGAGTGGGACAGCAAAACAGGCAGTTGGACCGCCGATGAGTCCAGTCCTGTGCTCGGGGAGTTTGATCGGAGGGGGGAAGTTCGTCGCGGCGATCGATCTCCAGCCCGATGCGAAGTTTGAAGAAACCGACTATGCGCGTTTCAAGGACGTCGACTCTGCGGCTTATGTAACCGACCTTTCGACTGGTCGTACGGAACAACGCCGGTTCAAGCTGCGTGACTGTGCAGCCCATTCATCTCTACGTTGCGGCGGGCACGTACGAGCGGAGCGGTGAACCGCGAGATGTCTACATCACTAGCGCCTACGCCGACGGCATGCCCGCGCCGATCTCCGGCGGAGTGCGTCCCGCATCTGGGTTACTTCGCTGGTGCGCCGATTCTTTTGCGATTGGCGGCACGGACCAACGCGCAAGGCGGTGCATCGACTGTAAGAACTACTAGTGGCCGCACCCACCATTTCGGTGCGATTCTGATAACTCTTTGGGATTCCTCGTCGTCCGTGAGTCCGCTGAAAAGAGTACAGCCCCGACGACACCTGGGAGCCAGTCAACTGAGCACGCACGCTGGCCGAGGGTCTTCGACAGTAACCGAAAATCATGAGCAAACGTCGCGAAAAGGCCAATCCGAAAGCAATTACGGCGAAGCAGAAGTTCTTAATGGCTGTGGCTCTCGTGGTGTTGGGCGGCTGCACTATATACCTGATTCATCGGGAATCCATCGCACACGCTGGCCATCCTCTTGCGGTCTCCAATGCCGGATTTCTGCCCACAGTTCCAAATTCCACCACGGCGCCCGCAGTCGCACCGGAAGCCATGGTCTGGCTGCCCGGCGGAGAGTTCTCCATGGGCGCAGCAGACGCTCCGGACATGAACGATGTCGGCATGAAAGCTACGGAGGATTCGCGGCCCATCCACCGTGTGTACGTCGATGGTTTTTGGATGGATAAGACCGACGTCACCAACCAGCAATTCGAAGCGTTCGTGAAGGCGACGGGCTACGTCACGGTCGCGGAACGCAAGCCGCGAGCTGAAGACTATCCTGACGCACCGCCGGAAAATCTGGTAGCGGGATCGATAGTGTTCTCTCCGCCCGATCATCCCGTCCCGCTGAACAACCATTTTCAGTGGTGGAGCTACGTCCATGGAGCAAACTGGCGGCATCCGCTTGGTCCGGACAGCGACATCAGGGGAAAAGAAAACTATCCGGTCGTGCAAATCGCGTATGAGGATGCCTTGGCTTACGCAAAGTGGGCCGGGAAGAGGCTGCCCACGGAAGCGGAGTGGGAGTTTGCCGCTCGCGGCGGATTAACCGGAAAGCCCTACGTCTGGGGCGAAGAATTCCGCCCCAACGGCAAATGGATGGCTAACACTCATCAGGGAACGTTCCCGGTGAAAGATACGGGTGAGGACGGACATGTTGGAATTACCGCAGTCGCTCAATATCCGTCAAACGGATACGGCTTGTTCGACATGGCCGGCAACGTCTGGCAGTGGACCAGCGATTGGTATCGCCCCGACTACTACCAGCAACTCGCGGCCGCAGGAGGCGTAGCCCGCAATCCGCAAGGGCCGGATTCGCCGCTCGATCCCGCGGAGCCGACCGAGAAAAAGAAAGTTCATCGCGGCGGATCATTTCTCTGCACCGATCAATACTGTTCGCGCTACATGGTCGGTACGCGTGGCAAGGGTGAGATCAGCACGGGAACCAACCATCTTGGGTTTCGCTGTGTGATGACGCGAGACCAGCAGCAAGCGCGGGGCGCAAAAACCGATCTTGGCTCCTTGACTGGCACTTCCGGTAAGTCGAATCCAGTGCGCTGAAGAAATCAAGTGTCTCCTCAGATTCCCCGCGTCGTCCTCTTCATTTTTGTTCCAGCCCGGAGTAGCGACCAAGACGCCGTACTCATATTCAAGCGATCTTCGAGACTGTAATTCGGTGAGTGCGCGCTACCGCGTCCCGTTCAACACCGTTGCGAGTTCGGCGAACGTGGCGACGCCTGAGGACAAATTCGTGGTCACGCCAAACTCCGACACTCCTTATTCGTTTCTCTGGGTGGACCTGCGCGCCGAGCCCGTTGTCGTGACCATGCCGAAGATCGAAAAGAATCGCTACTAAACCGGTCAAATGATCGATCTCTAGACCTTCAATTTCGCCTATCTGGGAACGCGAAGTTATGGCAACGACGGCGGCACGTTCATGATTGTCGGTCCGGGTCGGAAGGGCGAAACTCCGAAAGGTGTGAAGGCGGTTTTTCAATCGGAAACCGAGTTCGCTTATATTCTGTTCCGGACTCAACTCTTCAATCCAGCCGATCTGGATAACGTGAAGAAGATCCAGGCTGGCTACGCGCAAACCCTCAGCCAGGATCTGAAACAGCCTGCCCACCCGCCCCTCCTGCCGTCAACTGGACCAAGCCGACGCCGGATGCACTTACTTCGCCCGCACTCTTCAGCTACTTGAACTTCATGCTTCAGTTCTGTCCGACCAACCCGTCAGAAAAAGACTTGATGGACCGCTTCGCCAAGCTCAACATCGGCGCCGGGAAAACTTTCGACTTTGCGAAGCTCTCTCCCGAATCGCAAAGGCAGTGACCGACGGCATCGCCGACGCCGGCACCGATATGGACGCTCTGATGAAGCGGGTTAATGCCGATGAGGTTTCCAGCTCCGACTTCTTCGGCACCCGCGAGTTCCTGAAGAACAACTACTTGTACTGCTACGCTCGAGCCAAGCTTGGCCTCTACGGCAACTCAGGGAGGAGGCGATCTATCTCGTCGACGGCACCATCAACCGCTGGACGCGTCGAAAGCCAGCTACACGCTGCTCTTTCCCAAAGGCCAACTACCGCCGGCTGAAGTCTTCTGGTCGATCACTATGTATGATGGCAAGATACCTCCTCAATTCCACAATGCTGAAATCGTTCAAGTACAACGATGGTTCACTGACGATCGATGTGCAGAAGGATTCTCCGGGCGTCGCGAAAGACGCTAACTGACTGCCCGCGCCGGATGGCCCGTTCTACGCAATCTTGCGGATTTACATGCCGGCACCAGAAGTAGTGAACGGCACATGGAAGAAGCCGCAAATGCAGCCGGTTGCTGGGAATTAGCTATTTTCGCATTACTTCCGATTCCGCCCAACCGAATGCAGCTTCATGACTGGCTCGTCGTCGCAGCGGAAAACACGACAGCGGCCGGCTCCAGTCCCCCTCCGCAGTATGGACAGAACTTGTTGCCAGGGTCTACGCTGCGTTGGCAGTGCGGGCACGTGGGCTGCAAACGGTTGCGGCATCGGGGACAGAAGCTGAAGCCTGGCTCGACCTCGGCATTGCATTGCGGACAGTGAGCGGTGCGCGGTTTGCGCAACACAAAATAGAGGACGATCCCCAGCCCGTTGGGGACAAAGATTGCAATGAGCGTCCATAGTACACGGCTCATCCCACGCCGCCCCGCGTCCTGGTTGATGTAACCAATCAGCACGGCGTAGCAGCCGAGTACTGTTCCCGCGAGGACTCCCATCAGACACCGAACTATAAGCCGAGGCGCATTGTGATCCCTGCCCACGACGGTCACAAACAGCACAGCCACTGTCAGCAAGACCAGAGTGAATAAGTAGTAGGCCCAAGGCGCAAAGATGCGAATCTCGTCTTTGGATTGCGTAGAAGTTTGATTTCTGAATGTCATCTCAAGTCTCCTGACTCCGTGCTTCGTTCCCAGCAAGAATTGTTTTTCTCGGCTCGATCAGCCCGTGTAAGAACCAGTGTGATCTGCCAGGTGCTTATCCTTGGCCAGCAGCAGTATTCCCACCAGCAGAGCAGGCATCAGGCAGAAGACGAGAAAACCCACTTGCCAGACCGATGACGCTACCTGTGCGCGGGTGCCTAACCATTCGAAGCCGCGCCACAAAGCGACTGTGCTGAGTAGCGCGCATAGGGCCACGGCTGTACAACTGACCGAAACCAGCCACAGGCGTTCTTTCTGGCGCTGTAATTCCAGGGCGCGGCGGCGCACTCTCATCTGCGTCGTCGAGACCAGGCTCCGCTCGGCGGCAATCGGGATCGCGCGTAGCCCGCGAACCGTCTCCCCGATGTTCTCGGCGAATGAGCGGCACGAGGCACACGTTTCCAGGTGCGCTGCCAACCATGCGTTCGAGGATTGATCAGTGGCAGAAGGCTCCTCGGAACCGGCTAATGCAATCAGTTTCCGTGCCTGTTCATGAGCGTCGGTATTCACAGTGCCTCTCTTTTTAACCACGGTTCAAGCGCGCTCAGACCGCGGTAGATCCTGGATTTTACGGTTCCCAAAGGCACGCGTGCCACGCTCGCGATTTCTTCGAGAGACATGCCCTCTTGAAATCGAAGCACGAGCGCTTCACGGTACTCCGCGGGGAGATGTTGCATGCCGGCCGCGATGTGCTTGTTTTGCTCGTGCTGCAAAGTCGTATCGAAAGCCGACGCCTGTGCGGCCGCAGGCACATCGAACGCCGTTTCGCCGTCATTCAGCAGACCGTCCAGGCTGGCGGGTTGTTTGCGGCGCATATGATCGATCACCAGGTTGCGCGCCACGGCGAAAAGCCATGTGCCGAACGCGTACCTGTCGTTAAACTGGTGCCCGCGTTCGAGCACGCGAATCCACGTTTCCTGGAAGAGGTCTTCCGCCAATTCGTGGTGTCCGGTCAAGGAGACGAGGTAGCGGAAAAGGCGATGCTGGTATTGCTCGATCAGCCGATCGAGCAAGTCGGGATCTCGACGTCGAAGTCCATGAGCGATCTCGGTGCTGTCTTGCGCCATCGAGCTCTCGAAATAGAAGGCAGTCGCGTTCATACTACTGATACATACGGGGAGAAGGCGAGAAAAGACGCAAGCGCTCGAGAGAAGGGCTGCAACTGTTCTAAGTGATCGAAAGGAACTGGGCCTTAGAAACGAGTAGGCCTAATGCCCGGCGTACTTCCGGGAACCACTCGGCAGATTGAATAAGAAAATGGTAGGCACGGGGAGACTCGAACTCCTGACCTCTACCGTGTCAATTCTGAGGTCAACAACCTAAAACCCTTTGCTTGTCTTGCTTTTCCGCTAACCACGCACCTCAAAACACCCCAAAAACAGCATATTTTTGGTGACGAATTGGTGACGAGTTTTTTCATTTCACTCTTTGGGAATTGGGTGGCCAAGCGTCAATGAGTGTAACCGGGATTTGTACGAAGCCGCTGGCGCGGCGGACGCTACCGCGTGTTCGAGGATCGGCAGTTGTGGAGGGGTTGAGATAAATTGGGTCACGGAAAAAAGGAGGTCCCCGTGACCCAACTACGCAAGAAGATGCTGGAGGAACTCCGGCGTCGCAACGCGGACACATACTGACTGACCGCGGCAGGAGCAAACTTCTTCGCTTCGAACAGATGAGCCTGATACTGCCGAATTTGCTCGGGCCCAAGCTTGTCAGGTGGCTGGTGAAAATACTCCGCTAAATCGCGGACGATGCGAACGTAGGTTCTTGCGGTACGATGGGTGCATCTCTCGCCCAAGCATCTGCAGGCCATCCCCAATCCGCTCGATGCGCTGCAAAGTCTCCAGCCTCGACGGCATCCAACGTTCTCGGAGACTGAAGAAAAAATGACTCCGCCCCTCCTCGAGGTGGCCGATATTGTTCGCGCCCAAGGCGATCGCTTCCTTCAGCACCACTTCCGCTGGATCCACTGGGCCCACCGGAAAGTGCTGCGCGCCATCGCTCGCTGCCGCACCGCGGCACTCGGTGGGCATCGTGATAAGTGCCCTCGCTGTGGCTATCGCACCACCTCTTATAACAGTTGCCGTGATCGCCATTGCCCCAAGTGCCAGAGCGGCGCTCGCGATAAGTGGATTATGGCTCGGCACAACGAACTTCTGCCGGTTGCCTATGTCCATGTGGTCTTCACTCTCCCTCACCAACTCTCCCCACTGGCGCTGCAGAACAAGAAGGTCCTCTATGACCTCTTGTTCCGCGCCAGTGCCGAGACCCTACAGGAGGTCGCCCGAGATCCTCGCCACTTGGGGGCCGACATTGGCTTCCTTTCTGTCTTGCATACCTGGGGACAGAACTTGCTGGCACATCCGCACGTCCACTGTGTCGTTCCATCCGGAGGTCTCTCGCCCGACGGTGCCCGGTGGATCCATCCCCGATACCCCTTCTTCCTGCCCGTCCACGTACTCAGTCGCGTCTTCCGCGGCAAGTTCGTCGCCGGCTTAAAGCGCCGATTCCAGCAACGCCAACTCACCTTCGCCGGAACTCTTCAACCCCTGGCCAACGACAAGGCCTTCCGCTCCTTCTTGCGCCCCTTGTTCCGCCAGAACTGGGTCGTCTACGCCAAGCCCCCTTTCGGCGGTCCCCATCATGTGCTCGGCTATCTCGCTCGCTATACCCATCGCGTAGCCATCACCAACCATCGCCTCGTGGCTTTCGAGCATGACCAGGTTACTTTTCGCTGGAAGGATTATGCCCACGGAAATAAGAAGAGAATGATGACGCTCGGTTCGCAAGAGTTCCTCCGCCGCTTCCTGCTCCACGTCCTGCCTCGCGGCTTTGTCCGCATCCGCTCTTTCGGCTTCCTGGCCAATCGGCGGCGCGCCACTCTACTGCCCCTCTGTCAGCGCCTACTCGCCGACCAGCCCATGCCGCACCCCTCTGCAGCCACTACTTCTTCCCCCACCCAGCCCACTTGTTTCCGCTGTCCAAAATGTTCCACTCCCATGGTCATCGTCGAACGACTTTCTGTACTGACGGCTGGGCAACTCACCCCCAGGAGCACGCTCCTTGACTCTTCCTAATCAACCAACCATGCCGCTCTCCACCGCGCGAGCTTCCGCTCCGCCAGCCGTGGTGTCTCTACTCACTACTATCCGCTTCCATCCCGCCATCCCGCCCTAACTTCCCTAAATCATCCTCACCTTATCGTCGCTTTGCCGCTATCGAAGCTGCTACCGACTCGCCTCGCCAACCCGTTCAACCCTCCAGTTCGACGAACAAATCGCGAATCGCCCATGCAAAACCCATAGCTCCACCGCGTCCGCCGCGCCAGCGGCTTCGTACAAATCCCCCTATCGCAAGTGCGCCGGCGTGATGCTTCATCGCCTCACGCGAAGGTTCCGCGCCGGCGCACTTGTCGATAGGGGACTAAGATTTTCGCCAACGATGAAGCTTCGGCCTTTTAGGGATTGCCAGTCTTATGGCAGTTCGCCGAGGTACGGAAATGCGTACCAAGCTAACCACGCGAACAAAAGCCAGTGCAACAATAGATTGCCCTGAAACGATGGCTTGCGCTGCGAGCGCACAACGGTCCACCACAGAGACGCCAACCACATCGCGTTAACGATGTAAATCAAAATGGTGTGGCGCGTGCCCCGATAGCGCACGCCGTATCTCCACTCGAAGACGAAATCCGCAACCGTGAGCACGGTCAGAAGCCCCAGTAGAACGATTGTTCTCTTCGGCGGGTTCGGCGCTGATCTGAGGAGCAGGGCAGGGCTCCAGAGAAAGAAAAGAATGCTTGGAATAAGCACGGCAAGAGATCCGAGGTGCCACTCCGACAGCACAAACGCAGGTAGTATGGTCAGAATAGGCAACGGAGCGTAAAGGGTGGGAACGCCGGAAGAGAAAAGTCCAACCCAAGCGGGTACTAGCAAGCAGAGTCCCGCAGCAATGACCAGCAGGCGAGAGTTCATTCCGTACTCATAGCACTGATTAGGATGCTGTTTCAAATCGGCTGCAAAAGCGTGGACAACTGACGAAAACAGGCCTCTCTGACAATGTCGGCCCGTGTCAAGCACTTTTGAGCGCACTACTGCGTGCACTCCGAGAAGAGCGCCATTTCGCTCTCTTAGATGGTGTTGCTTTTCCAACCGTAGGCTCGCTCGTAATCCATTCAGGTCAGGACATTCGGTCCGACCCATGCATCTCTTCGGTCACAACCTTGATCATGATTACTAAACACAGCGTCTTAAGTAATTGCGCATAGTCTGCGGAGGACATCGTTGCGAGTGGTCCAGGTTGCGAACTCGGATTCAACCGCGCCGATGACGTCTTGGAGATGGTCGAAGTAGCGATTGTGTAGGCAACGACGGCGGGTGAGCTTCCACACTCGCTCGATGGGGTTGTGTCAAGAAGACGAGAAATCGTCATGCTGTACGAAAGATGAAGGTAGGTCCTTCGGAGCCGCCTTGTAGGAGGAGGCTTCAAACTGCCCTAAGCTGCTTCGGCCCTAAAGGCCGCGGTGGTGAACGTTAGGGTAAAAGGCGTGACGTTAGATCACGTCATGTGTGGATAAGAGAGATGAATGCAAATGATCCGCTGACGAAGCGTCGAAACGACTTCAGATGACTCCAAAACCAGGGTCTCCCCTTTGTCCTGGGAGCAGCATGGAAGGTACCTACTTACTGGCCATGCGGGGTCCGGCGTAGAGGCGGCATGACTCTTATCTGGGCTTTTTGTACGGAACTTGAGAACCGGGTCGGTGATGTTAAGGGAAACAGCACAAGTGGAGACCCCACGAGGCCGAAAGTACCGATGCACCGATCAGGGGCGCACTGCTTCGTAAGAGCGATGAAACGGGGTAATGCCCGTGGAGCAAAGGGAGCAGGTCACCCACGTCAGGATGGAGTCAACGGGCAACCGGAGGAACTCCTTGTCTTGGCGGAAGCCGGCAGGCTTCCTCGGGGTGGCACGAGCCGGATGACTCGAGAGGGTCACGTCCGGATCTGTGGGCGGCTCGGGGTGAAATTCCCCGGGCCGACCCGGCTTGAGTTCGGGACTGTAAGGGGGCAGGAAGTCCAAGGCAAAGTGAGGGGCGTATTGGTCCCGCCATGGTCGGTGCAGGCGGGAGTGGTGATAACGGGCATTGTCGGTGATGACCACAACCCGTCTCCCGGTTCCGCGGCTGGCGGAGCGGAGTTGCTGGAGGAACTGAAGGAAGCTGGGCCCATTGAATTTGCCGGTTTCCAGACGAAACACAAAGCGCCCATCCCGCAAGCGCACGGCTCCGAAATACCCCACACTCTTGCGGGTGGGGGCGTGCAGCAGGACCGGGTCCTTGATTTCTGGCGGGATCCACATGCGGCAGCGCGAGCCATGCTGCTGAAAGTGCACTTCGTCGGTCGCCCAAAGATCGACGTTCGGGTCCTGCATCAAGGCTTGGAGTTTTTTTTATGTGCTTTTTGTACCGCGGGATCAGCATGGGCCAGAGCGGGGCGTGGTTTGCGCAACCGGAAGCCCAGTTGACGGAACATCCGCTGGCACTGGCGAACCCCGATGGCAATGCCGTATCTTTGCGCAATCCAGGTACGGAGTGTTTTTCCATCCCAGAGGTTCCCGCTCAGACCAACCTTCCTCGGCGGATTGCGCAAAATTTGATCCACCGCCGCCCACTGTTTTTCCGTCAAGCGTCGGGGTCGCCCCGGTCGCTCCCCCTCCGACAATCCTGCCAGACCGTCTTTTTCAAAACGACCGACCCAATATTCCACCGATCGTGGGGCATCGCCCAGAAGACGTGCTACCTCCGGGCAGGTCATACCCTGGGCTACCAAAAGCACCCCATGGAGACGATGATCGTAACGAGATTCCTCCGAACGGCGAATCTCATCTTGCAGTCCGAGAATGATCGTGGGAGAGTCCGCAATGGTAAGTGGTTTCATGGTTCCATGAAATCACAACCCCTCGTTATGCGCAATTACTTATGTCGTTACGTTTAGTTCGAACTCCTCAGTGAAGAGGAGCGGGCTGCCCAATCAATTACTCGATGTTCTACTGCACACCATCGCCTGTTTCGAGCTGGCCCGCGTGCGAACCGAACTTTTTCACTTGCTCGTAATCCCACCCCTTGCGCCACATCCAATACAGAGCAATCGCCAAGCGCCGTGCCATCGCCACCTTGGCGATCTTCCGGCCCCGACGCATGGCCAGATGGAAATACTTGCTGCGCCATTCCGGATTGCTTCGTACCGTAACTTGGGCAGCCTCCACTAACAAGAAGCGCAACATCGAACTCCCTTGTTTCGTGATGTGCCCCAGCCGTCGCCGGTTCCCACTGGAATCTTCCAAGGGCGCCAGTCCCAGATAGCTCGCCACCTGCTTGCCACACTGAAACCGATCCGCTCTCCCGATGATCAGCACGAAAGCTAATGCGGTCAGCGCACCCACTCCGGGATGGGTCATCAAACATCGTGCCTCGGGACACTTCTCGGCCTCTTGCTCGATCGCCTGACTCAGTTCCGCGATCGTCGGGTTCAGACGATCCAGCAACTCCAGCAGATCGCGTCGTCGCCGGCTGGCCCACGGAGCCAGGCGGAATGACTCCAGTTGCTGCCGTCCGTGTTTGCGCCACAACCTCTTCTTACAGCGCAGACCTTCGTTGAGCGCCACCGCTTGCAACTGGTTCATGATTCGCGTGCGCGCCTGCACCATCCGGTGCCGGTGCCACAGCAGTTGCCGTAGATCCCGATTCTCCCAGTTCGGTACCCAGATCTTCGGGAAACGATTTTCCAGCAGCAACTGCAGAATCAACTGCGCGTCCTGGCGATCGGTCTTCTGCTTGCGTACTCGCTTCGTCCGGATCTCCGCTGCATCTCCGATCCACAGCTCGAAGTGAAACTCCGAAAGCAATCGTTCAAACCAGCGCGCCTGTCCACTGGCTTCCATCCCCACACGCACCTGCATTCCCTGGGCCGCGAGCTCGCGGTAGAACTTTTCCGCTTCCTCGCGGTGTTGCAGTCGCCGTTCCTGGAACTCCCCACTGTCGGTATCCACAAACGCAATTTGCTGAAAGCCCGGGTGGTAGTCTGCTCCTATAATGATCATGTTCGGCTCCTTTCTCCGAGCCTTTGGTTGGATTCAGCACCACCAAAGTCTACTCGGGCATCGCAGCCGACATTGTCATGGAATCAATTACACTCAAATTGCCCGGCGAGTCTCAATAAATGCAATAGAGACATTACGTCAATAAATGGTTTGCGTAAACATTAGGTGCTTTCGGGCGTGGCGACGACGGACTCCTTGCGCCGCCAGATCGACAGTCCAGGCGCTCCCAGCGCCAGCGTGGCCAGCGTGGCGGGTTCGGGAGTGGGCGTGTTAAGAGATGCGGCTGGTTCGGGGTCATCTGGTCCCTTGGTCGCGCCTGCGATGATCGCCCTGCCGGGGATGGTTTCGTAGGCGTAGCCGGTCAGGGTTGCTTGAATGGACATGTTGTGGCTAAGCTGCACTCGCGCCCAGCCGAAGTGGGCCTTCCCTTTAATGACAAACTTGAGGCCGAGGTAAGCTTGTTTCACTTTCAGCCATGGGCCGCTATTAGAACAACTGTCACAGATAGCAAGCTGAATCATGTGTAGGCCCGACCCTGGGTCCTGTTGAAATTGGCCTTTGAGTCCGATCTTCGCGCCTTTGGGCAACGCAGCGGCACACAATTCTTGCTCTTGGCAGGGCTTTCCTTCCCTGATCTCGTTCGCCTGCCTCGCCTGCACGGCCTTGAGGGTCCAAAGTTCATTGGAGCTGTTCGACGCGAACTTGTTGCTCAACCCAAAATCTGGAATTCCATCGTGGTTAAGGTCGAACGTAATCAAGCCGCCGTTCTGGACAATCTTTATATTCGCAGGAGTGTAGACGATCTTAGCCTCTGCTTGCTGGGCTGTCGCCAAGATTCCCACGCCCGCCGCACTGGCGGCGAACGCATACATGCTGAGCTGTTGATGGATTGACTCGGAAAGGTTTGCTGTCTTACGGGGCAGGGGTGAAGCTTTCATGGGACGGTGCTCCGCGCTGCTCACAATCCTCCATCGGTCCCCAGCGAAAGTCAATACCGTGAATTACCCATTTTCTCCCCAAGGCCAGCCCCGGCCCGCGAGTGGAACAAGGAGCAGAAGGTCAACTGTCGCAAACAGGCCATTACACTCAAAACCCCCGGTTGACCCTTGGGTCGGCACAAATCGCCCGCCGCACACCGGGCATGATCTAGGCATTCCAGCGCCCTCGCACGTCTGCACCGCGATCGTCCACGACGATGGGTGGTGTGGACTGTGAGTGGTTCGCAAGTATTTTATTCACTATCTCGAAGGCAGTTAAGATCAGCAATTAACCGCGACCTTGCTTGATTCACTGCGCTTCCAGATAATGCTCCAGACTAAAAATGTTGGAAGTTTTAGCCAATATTTTCCCAGTCAAAGTCGCACAAGCGGGAGCTACATTTGCATACGCAGCATTCGCCATAGCTCCTTCACTCGCGAATTCATTCTTGAGATGTTCTTCGAGAGTGCTGCTGCGGACGTATGTGTTGGCTCTATCTACCTGGATTCGCGCTCGATTTTGTACACTAGTTCGTTGAACTCCAGCCGAAGTATCACGTAGAGCCTGATTTCATCAGGGCGTTTCCACGTTACTGTATCTGCCTAGCTAGGTACTTGCCTATTCTATTTCCTAGTGTACATTGTGACCACTATGAGCTTCATCCGCCAGATCAAACGCAAAGGCCGAGTCTATCTGGCCGAAGTGGAAAATAAGTGGGTGGAAGGCAAAGCTGTTCAACGCCATATTCGCTATGTCGGCCGCGAGGCCAACGGCAAAACTCTTTTGGCTGCCTCCCTGTCCGAAGTGGAGGTAGAGCAAGTCAAGTTGTACGGTCCCTTGCTGGTACTCCATCATCTGGCAAAGAGAATTGGTCTGCCCGAGCAACTCGGTCCCTACAGCCAGGAAATCCTCAGCTTGGTTTATGCCCACTGCCTCGATTACCGCAGCCTCAACCACATGCTCCAGTGGTTTGAGCGAACCGACTTGAACTTTCTCTTGGACCTCGAAGGCTTAACCGAGAAACGCCTGGTGGGCGCCTTGGATTGTTTGGAAGGGTTAGACGGCGAGACTTGGCAGCGGCAGATGTTTCATTCCCTCTGCCGGCACTATCGCCTCCGTCCTACCGGGGTGATCTACGATGTCACCAATACCTACCTCTACGGCCGTCGTTGTCCTCTCGGCAAGCTCGGACATGACAAAGAAGGAATCAAAGGACGGCCGCTCATCCAGATCGGATTGGCGGTCACGCAGAAGGATGGATTTCCCCTCTTCCATAAGGTCTTCGATGGCAATGTACACGACTCCCGCACCTTGCGGGATCTGGTGAACCAGTTCGGCGATTACCGGCTCGGACCCGCTCTTTTCATCTACGACCGAGGCATCGTGTCGAAACGCAATGTCAAAGACATCAAAGACTTACATTGGGACACCCTGTGCGGCGTGCCCCTCAATAATGCCTTGAAGAAATTCTGGCGCCCATGGGCCAACCCGCAACGGCTGATGCAATTTCCCAACCGCGTCCGGGTCGGATCCACCATCTTTTACGCTCGCCTGCGGCCTTACCAAATCGACCGTGTCCGCGGCGAACTGGCTCTCTGTTTCAATGAGCAGCGCCAGCGGGACACACGGGAATCGCGCCGCGACGAGATCGTGTATGCCCAGAAACTGCTGGCCGAAGGCAAAGCGATCAAACCTGGATTGCGCCCCTTCTTCGATACCCGGGGCCATTTACGTCAGGATAAATTGGCCGTCGCGGAAGAGTTCGACGGCTACTCCTGCATCTTCTGCACACGTCCCTTCCCGCAAGAAGAATTGCTTCCTCTGTATTTCAACAAGGACTTGATCGAAAAAGCTTTTCGCAGTCTCAAAGGTATCATCCACTTGCGTCCCGTTCGTCACTGGCTCGCCGAACGCGTACGTGCCCACGTCTTCCTTTGTTATCTGGCTTACTTACTTCTGTCTCTGCTTCGCTATCATCTGCGGAATACCGAGTTTACCGCGGACAGGGCTCTGAACGAACTCGGAACAATGTACAAAGTCTACCTACGCGATGCTCAACACCGATTCCGGCTCTCGCGTACAGTGACCCTCACCAAGAATCAAGAGCTCATCCTGAAAGCCATCGACAAGTCGCTTCTGAAGACCTAGTGTACATTTTTAGGGTGGAATTCAGGTATCTATCCATTCGCTTATCTCCGTCGGACTTGGAGGATTATTGGAATTAGGCATGCATCTTTCATGAAACTTGTTGCCTTGAGACCCGAACTCACGCAGGCGTGCAGCTATTGCACGATACGCGACCTGTCTCGCCTTCTTGTCTTCTGCTGTTTGCGGACAAACGGCATTGGCCAGCTCATCGAGATACGTTGCGATCCCATACTCATTGAATGCACCGGCAAGCATCGAATTAGTAAGATTGCCTTCCGCCTGCCCGTTGTTACTCATCAGCGTTTCACTCATCTTGGGCGGTATGCGGCTCATCAGTAAATCACGGAGATACTTCGCCTCTAACATATACTTAGACCTAAATTCTGCTTCGTGTAGTTGCTCGGTATGAATGTCTCTCTGCATCTTTTTCTCAAATAGCGCATGTCGCTCATCAGTGCTGGCAGCCCTTTGTTGCAAATAGTCCTGCTCCATCTCCGTACGCTCAGCCTCTTGATATTTTCCCTGAAAAACACGTATCTTCTCAGCCGAGGCACGCGCGCGGTTGCATAAATCCGTATTTGACGCCTTAAGATCGGCTGCGTTCTGGGCAGTTGCCTGCGCCATCTGTTTGATCGCAGCGGCAAGGCCGTCCCCCTGGGGACTAGGTTGCCCGATTCTCCCTACCATCAGCGAAAGACTGTCCAATTGGCCTTTTGTGTATTGTTGCGCCAGAAGGCTTTGCTCCAACTGGCCGTGTAAATCATGAATGGCATGATCCCGATTAGTCTGCTCAATCTCATTTTGGTTAGCTAGGTGAATGCCGACATATATGTATATGAGCCCCAACACAACAAAAACAATCCACGTTCGGAGGCGCCACTTCTGCGGCATGGTCTCGCTCACCGCAGAGGACAAAATAATAAGAATTCCGCCTACAATCTCATACCCGTAGTGCCACATGATGACCTCCACCAAGAGGTGGACGCATTTTACACGTCAATCCTGGGGCGGGGGTTTTGAGTGAAATGGCCTGATAACGTCAACTTAGGCTTATGGCTCGGTGTGGCCGTCGATTCCGGGAAGTTCGTGGCATTGCCCCGTGCGGATTGCGTCTTGCGCATCAGTGATCTTCGGGAAGTCTCTCTGTAAAGTGGTGGTGAAAAAGTGGTCGTCGTTCACTCCAGCAATCAGAATGTCTTCGTGCCACGTTTTGTCCTCACTGAGGTTCCGCTCGAACCACACCACAGCGTTGCGGTAACTCCGGAAGCAGTTCCCATAAAACATCCGAGCTTCGTAGACGAGTTGGTCATTTTCGTTGTCCCGCAGTCGCCCGGGATAAGGAAAGCGAGGTTGCTCACCCTCATTCTTCATCGCTCCATCACTCGGCGAGTGGATGTAGATCGAGGTGTTTGCATCGCATTCGTCGCAACCACGTCCAGACAGGATGAAGTACGGGATTTTCTTGGCCGTGCGGAGTTGGCCGATCACCTTCAACTCGTAGAGCGTAGTTCGGAACTTTGAACCGTCCGGTAAGGTCAGAGTGCCGAGAACGTTGTCGGATGCGGCATTGCTGGTGTTTTGTGGCGAACCCAGTGCAGCGTTTGGCGTGACCGCTGCCACCGACAAGGCCAAGCAGAGGACCGTGCCGGATAGTATTTTTGGGCAGACCATGATGGTGAGTAGTCCTATCCGAGCATATCACCCGGAGCCGATTACTCAGCGAAAGACTGACGACTGTCGGATGGCTGGCGAAAAATCTTAGTACCCTATCGACAAGTGCGCCGGCGCGGAACCTTCGCGTGAGGCGATGAAGCATCACGCCGGCGCACTTGCGATAGGGGGATTTGTACGAAGCCGCTGGCGCGGCGGACGCGAAAAGAATCAGCGAGGTGAGCTTCGCCCCAATCTCGACCGTCTAACCGTAGGCGTGGATCTGGGGGACCAATGGAGCCATTACTGCATTTTGGGTCTGGAGGGAGAAACGCTTGCGGAAGGACAATGGCGGACGACCCAACAGGATGTTGCAGAATTCTTTCGAGCATTGAATGCGGCGCGCGTAGCGATGGAAGTGGGGACACACTCGGCCTGGGTGCGGGAAGTCATCTGCAGTTACGGGCATGAAGTACTGGTAGCCAACCCCCGGTTAATGGAGGGGTCGAAGCGTCGCAAGCGGAAGAATGATCGGATCGATGCGAACAAGTTAGCGCGGTTGGGACGCGTGGATCCGGAATCGTTGCACCCGATCGAGCACCGCAGTGCGGAAGTGCGGCAGGACCTGGTGATGCTACGAGCCCGCGATGCGTTGGTAGCGGCGCGGACGGAGCTCATCAAGGCCACGCGAGGACTGGTTAAGAGTATGGGCGCACGGCTCCCCAAGTGTTCCAGTCCGAGCTTTGCACAAAAGGTAGAGGAGGCAGTTCCCGCCCAGGTACGCGAAGCGCTGCTGCCGTTGGTGCGTATGACGGCGGCGCTAAGTGATTGCATCAATGGGTATGACGAGAAGATTGAGAAGCTAGCCAGCGAGAAGTATGGGCATACGGCGTTATTGCGGCAGGTGAAAGGGGTGGGGCCGATCACGGCGCTGGCCTATGTATTGACCTTGGAGAATCCGGAACGATTCGTGAAGAGTCGGGATGTGGGGCCGTATCTGGGACTAGTGCCGAAGCAGGAAGACTCTGGGGAGAGCCAGCCGCAATTAGGAATCAGCAAAAGCGGAGACACGATGCTTCGCAAGCTGCTGGTAGGGAGCGCGCACTATATCTTGGGGCCGTTCGGACCGGACACGGACTTACGACGCTATGGGCTGCGGCTATGCGAACGCGGTGGGAAGAATGCGAAGAAGAGAGCGGCCGTTGCGGTGGCCCGGAAGTTGGCCGTCTTACTGCACTGCCTCGGGGTAAGTGGAGAAGTATATGAGCCGCTGCGCCAGGGCATGTCCGCGACGATAGCGCCGGCGGTGGCTGCCTGAGGGGCAAGGCGAGCAGAACCAGGAAACACGCAATCCGAGAGGAGTGATTGTTCGCAGAAGGCGGTACCCAGGAGCAGACATGCGTTGATGGCGCGAAAACCAAGAGCGATCTAGAACGTTTGGCAGACAACGACATCCACCGCCTTGTTCGGGTGACTGCGCATAAGCGCTTGGTCCAAAAGACCGCTAGTTAGATAGCAGCACCCAACGATCCCAGGTTCGTCACAATCGTGATGGACCTGGGCTTACGATCGAACCCCAACTTGCACCGGGCCCCCAGAAGCGGCCCACTCAGAGTGCGGATAGAAGCATGGCAACGGTGGGGTGGCGTCGGCCAGAGTTTCTGGTAGGACTTGGTTAGAAGCGGATCCAGGATTTTCTGGGACCAAAACGAAAAGATGATGGTGGAGAATGCCAGAGGCGGTGAGGCGGAGTATGGCTGCCGACCAGGGCGCTCGAGAAAAAGCGGAACCCCTCAACTAAGGAACGCAAGATGAACGCCGCTGTCAAGGGTCAAGATGAACGCCACCCTTCTGCGGCGCCCTTGACAGCCCCGCAAGTCACCATCGGACGTCTATACTAACGTCGGAAAACAAATTAAGGAGGGCCGCCACGTCGGCCTTGACTTTTATGACCTTCTCATAGAAGCGCTTATGGTTCAATGCCCTTGAGAATCACAGCAGCGGTTTGCTGGACAGCTTCCAAACTCTCGCGCAGAAGATCGGCGTCTCCATGCCAGAGCTGAATGTAATCGGCGGATGCGGTTCCGGTCTCAAGCCCGATTGCTTGGCAGACCACGAAGGCCACGGCTTCGGCTTCGGTTTCACGAACTTGTTTGGTGGTCAGCGTGCGACGGTCGCCCCGGTGCAACATCTCGTGGGCGATCTCGTGCGTTAGGGTGGAAAACTCTTCGGCAGGTTGCATCCCAGAAAGCAGCGTGATCTTGCCGCCATACGAAAGACCCTTGGCGGGAGCGATTCTCTCGGAGAAACTAAGCTCGACGCTTTGCGCTTCGACGAACTTGAAGAGGCGTTCGCGGTATCCACTCACGTCGCCATTGACTTCGGTTAGGCTTGGAAGCTCTTTACCCTCCGTCTGAGTAACGTCGAACACATACACGCCCCGGAAGCCGTACAAGGTGCGCTGATTCTCCTTAGCATCGACATTCTGCTCCGTATTCTCGTCTTTATTGCGCTTGTTGCCGACCATTGGGGCGAGAATGAAAATGCCCTTTTCGCCACGCCGGACGAAGCGGCCAAGCGAAGTCCAAGTGCGGTATCCGGCAACGTGAGTGGCGTCTGGCTTCTGCCTCACAATGAGCATGATGTTGCCGAAGCTGTAGTTGTGAAACTTGGCCATTGCGCCGAGATACTGGTTAAGGACTGCACTCTGCCCGGACTCCAGTGATCGCACCAGATAATCCACAGCTTCTTTGGTTTTGAGGTTGACTTCTTCTAATTGCATGTTTTTCCTCTCCCCGTCATACCGAGAATCAGCGTATGGGCAACTTCACCGTTATGCAGGTTCAGAAAGTATGGCGTGCTGTTGTCGGTTTCGAGCGCAGCCAGATACTCCGTACCGAGATGCGCGTTCGTCTTTTCGCCGGGCAGGATCGTAAAGAGAAAAGACAGGTCGGCGTAGTTCGTGTTCAGCAGATACAGCTTGCGGACGTTGATCGCATAGTTGCCCGGAAGGGTGGCGAAATAGGCGTTGAGCTGGTTGTAGGTCTCGGCAAAGAGATTGCCGTCCGCATTGGTGAAGACGCCGATGAACTCGGCCACGAGTTGATCGAGTTCCGTTCTTGAGTGACCAGATGACCCCCGGCCAAACCGCACAATCGTGAGCGAGAAATCGCCAAGTGATTGGCCGTCGCCCAGGGCACGAAGGCAATCGCCCAGGTCTTCGATGTCGGCCTGTTTGGATTCGTCCACCAGCACATCGTGTGGGTTCGTCTTCGTGGCATCGTTGCCCATCTGAGAGACGAATCCCGTCTTCGACATATTGAAGTGGCGGCGACGCTTGTTCACTTCCTTGCGGGCCTTGTCCGCGGGGAGGGGCGTCCACTCCGTGACAACATGGAAGTTCGCCGGAATCTTCAACAGTACGTCCAGCACGAGCGGCCGCGTCTCCGTGGTGGCCTCTTTCATCGTCAACACGTAGCCGATGTAGTCGCCGACGCGCAGATGGTCGCGCTCGGCTTCGATGTCGGAATTCACTACCTGAAAGTCGAGAATACTGTGTGGATTGCAGCTTGCCGCTAATGAGCCGATCATCGTAATTCAGCAAACGGCGGAAAAACGTGAACTGTCCCTGGCGATCCAAGACCTCGATTTGCATGAAATCCGCGAGTTGCCGAGCGAATGCCCGAACGTGCTGCTCAAGGCGTTGACGATCACGCTCGATATGCGTACACAATAGCGTCTTGATATTGTCGTTGGTAAACTGCGATTTGAGTTCGGCAATCGCGCCTTCTGGATCACGCAAGAGCCGAGCCAGTGCTGTGCCCACGCCGGTTTTCGCCCTGGTGCCTTCGAGCAGGATGCAGTAGAAGACTTCAACCTGATAAAGATGGTCACGCTTGGCTTCAAAGAACTTCCTCGCTGCTTCCACAATCGGGTCGTCATATTTTGCGAACGGTATGTCGGGTCGGTTCGATTTGAAGAGGTACTGGTAAACATGGAAGCCTGGGCCAAACGCTGTGAGCGCCGCTTTCAACCGCTTCACTGCATGCTCCTGTTCCGAATGGTCAAGACTTTCGTAGTCCACACCGGGAACACTTAGAACCATGCCTAGATCGCCGCTTTTGGTAAGAAACGCCGTCTCATTCCAGAAGCCGTAGAGGTTGATGTGGTCGTTCAGCGCCGCACTCTCTTTCCACGACTTGATGACCTTATCGAGACGCAGCATTACTGCACCTCCACGCGGGGGACTTGCTGCTTCGCGGCGTCATAGCGCAGCTCGTAGCGTTCGGACCTGGCCAGGATGCGGAGGAACGCCGGATCGGTGTTCGTGACCCAATGACCGAAGGCGAAACCGCCAATGAAGACGGCGATACCCGCAAGGATGGAATCGAAGAGGTTGAAGGGCCCCACCGCTCCGACGCACACGAAGTAGAACAGCGTACGCTCTACGCCCAGGTACGTGAGAGGCTTATGCAGGCTCTTGAAGACTCGATTTGTGCGCTGCTTCTGCTGTGGCTTGTCTGGCATAAGTTCCTCGTCTAAAGGTGGACAGCAAGTACTTGGGAAATGCGCTACACCCCCAGAGCCAACTCAGGACATTCACGGCGAGAACGGCGATACCTGTTCCGGCGGCAACACCGGCCAGCGCCTTTTTTGCTCCAGGTTCGCCGTGCGCGAAGCCGTAGCCTCCGATCACGATTGCGACCAGACTCGCAACCTTCGCAATGGTGCCAGTGAAAAGGCTTTGGATAGCGGTAAAGCCGGTGTCGAACGGTGAACCCTGTGCCAGCACTGCCACAGGCATTAGGAAGAACAGAGCAAGAACAACTGTGGCTGGACCCACGCGCTGTGACTGAAGAATGTGTTCGACTTGGGGGACGGAATGAACTCGCAACCAAATTGTCATGTGCACCTCCCGCAGCACGTCAATTCGGCTGCTTGTGGCGCAAACGTAACCTGACTCAATCACCGTGTCCAACAACTTCTCGTCACTCTGTTATTCCTGGGAGGAATAAGAGACGAATAGTGTGTCGCGACCAAGTAGATCGCTCCGCGCGGCGTGACACTTCGTGTAAAGACTTTTCCTCAGAGGGCGATTGGTTGGCAAATGCGACTCGGATACCGCTACACGGAGGACGCCCTTATTTGGACGGCCCTGAGATGGCGTTGTGGTGGCGGGCGCGTCTTCATTTTTTCCCAGATTGGCATCCAAACGCCTGCCAACGGGGCAGATGAGTGTGTCATGGTCTGTTTGACTCAGTCTTCTGAAACAGGCGCTCCGCATCTGCGAAGTGATTTATTCAACGAAATGTGAGGTGACAGATCGGTTTGCTGCTGTCTGATATTCCCAGCAGGAATATCACGCGGACGAGAAGTTGTTGGACACGGCTAAAGGAATCGATCAAATCTATCCCAAAGCACCGGTAGCGCATAATGTGCTGTCCTGAGGCAGGGCTTCCGACGCGAACTCTCTTTCTTCGTTCGGTACTCGGTTGCAAACATGGCGGCAATTCCAAAACCGATCGGACCTGCAAGCGAGTGGCGTGACGACGATCCGTTGCTCACGCCCGAACAGGTCGCCAAGCGGTTGAACACATCGCTGGATTGGGTTTGGGATCATTCTTCAAGAAAAACTTCTCTCCTACCCGTCATCCGTTTTGGCGATATCGCTGGACGAGCGGGAATGCTTCGCTATAGGGCAAGCAAGATTGAAGAATTATCGTAGAGCAAGAACGATTCACCAATACTCGGCGCAGAAACTCTGAGGGCAAAATTGCACAACCCACTTGTTCCCCCACAGAAGTTGAGGAACGAAATGGGTAAATCGCACCAGAGGGGCTGGGCCGTTGAACGCGGGAAAAAGTGATACGGCTACTACCGCAAGATCGTCCTGGGCCTTATTACCAACGAAAAGAAAACTGACGTACTTTTCGTCATTCTCGGGCTCAAGTCTCAGCTGACAAAAGGCGCGGCCCGAGAGGCACTGCAAAAAGAAATAGCAAAGCAGACGGGGCAGTCCATTGCCGTCCGTGTAGTCGAAGCTGTGCAGCCTACTCAGCTTGCCACTCGGGATGATTTTGAACACCGTGCCATAGTCCTTGGTCCCGCCACCCGCCGTTGTTCCGTAGAAGTTCCCGTCGGTGGCCAGGACCAGCCCCCCGAAGGGTTGGCTGCCGGACGTGCAACTGGATTTGAGGCAGAAGCTGTAAAGTGTCTTCGGCGTGCCCCTGTGGTGATTTTGAAGATCGTGCCAGCATAAGGATTACCGCTCTTCCCGCCCCACGCCGTTGTTCCGTAGAAGTCCCCGTCGATGCCCTGGACAAGGCCCGCGTAGGGGTACCTGCCGTCCGAGGCGTCGAAGCTGTACAGCGACTTAAGTGTCTGCGCAGGCAAGGCAACCACGGCGGTTGCCCACACTAGAAAGAGAGCGCTCGCCCTCATCCAGCAGTTGAATTTGCTCACGTTTCCTCCTCGCCGCCACGCGGCTTTTGGCTGTGGTTCCCCAAAACGTGCGGGACCCAACCGCAGTGCATTGCGACCGCAAAAAGTTCGGAGATTCGATTTTTCGTCATTTGGAGCGCCTCTCCGTGCGAAGTTCACGGACGCACAAGCGGATCAATTCTGGCAACGTACGGTTATCCTCTACCATGCATTACGTAAACGCGCAGGAACAACCGTCATACTGATGCAAAATAGTCAAAATGGCCGACAGGTTCTGCGCCCCACAGAACAATCAAGAGTGAACCAGGAGTGATAAAAGGAGAGCACATGAACTCGACGCCACCCCTCACGTCAGGGACACCAGGACGCCAGGACGCGGCCATAGTCAAACGTATATCGTGCGCTGGTATAAGATGCGGCCGACCCGAGTGCCGACCCAAGTAATAAGGAAGCAAAGAGAGAGTAAGGGAAGTGGTATCGCGAGCGTATATCCGCAGATAGCACGGAGGCACGACTGCACGTCAGCACGCTGTGGCCACGCCCAAACCTTCCGTGCAGCCGTTCTGTCGTGCAGTCGTGCTACGATAATCTAATTGCGTAGCACGATCCATCCCAGTGACCGACTGTACGCTCCTACCACATCTGCAGGTGACACGGAGTTTTTCAACAACCACAGGCGATTACACCAACAACCCTTGTCGCCTCAGGCAGCCTTGCTCAGGACCGGCTGTGCACAGTGCGCGCAGCGCCTAGCCTCGATCGGAATCTCACTCAGACACTCGGGGCACTTCCTAGTTGTGGGATCGGCTGGGGCAGGAGCCTTTCGCATCCGTGAAATCAGGGTGTTCACTGGGACCACGACGAAGAAGTAGATTGTCGCTGCGACCAGCAGAAACGAAACTGCGGCGTTGAGGAAATCTCCGACGGGAAATACCGTGCCATTGATGTTAAAGCTGATGGCGGATAAATCAGGCTTGCTCACGACAGCCGCAATCAAGGGCGTGAGCAGGTCTTTGGTCAGGGCAGTGACGACGGTTCCGAACGCCGCGCCGATAACGACACCAACCGCCATATCCACAACGTTGCCACGAAGAATGAACTGCTTGAAACCGCTGAGCATAGCTTCCTCCTCAATTTTGAGCGGAACAATTTTGTTCGATATAGAAGCCTACGTCAAGAGATCGCACAGGTGGAGCGGGGTCCACTTGGGGCGAGCGTTGTAAACTCTACGGTTCCTAGCGCATGCTTAGGGTATGGAGGTATGCCATGGCGACAGGAAACGACCCTATTCTCGACAATCTGGGGATGGCCCACCTGGGCAGCCCCAAGGCATTACTGGGGAAAGGATTTGATCGTGGTAGTCGTCTGACCATTTTGAGTTACTTTAAGGGTATTTAATTTACGGTCGGGAATTGGAACGAATCGTTGGAGCCCACACCGAATGATGTGTAACAAGTGCCGTTCGTGCCATCCTTTGAAGACAAAAACAAACGCGCGCTACCCGGTCGTGGTCGTACGATCGCTCCGCTACCAATGTAACTGTTTTGTACGATGTAGTATGGAGGTGCTGGCGGGATATCCTCGCTGTCATACTGCGACCATTGGTATGTCACGCTACCGGATGGTTTCTTGAATGCGTGGGCAAAAACACCGGCAATAGGTGGACATAGTAGGCTAACCTTCCAACTCCTGCGACGAGCGCCCAAGGAAGGGGAAGGAGGGGTGCTTCATGAAGGGGAGGTTATCTGGTGTGAGCCGCCTTAGCCGCAAATGGTCCTGAACAGATTCCACCCATAATTGGAAAGATGATCTCTGAAGCGAGCAGTTTGCATTCCGGCATGTAGCCGATCACGTTGGCGTGCGCCTGCCAAGTGAAATCACCCTGCGAAACATCGTGGAGGGGACTTCGATTTGATCACTGAAACGATTTCCAATCGCCGCGTCGTTCTGACGATGTAAAATGGCAGGTAAAAAAACTGGTTCTGCCAGTGAGACGTAACTCAGCGACGCGCGTTCAACCCTGAGGATTCATATGCGAGCAGACATTGTTCCTGGAGCAATCTTCCCAGATTATGAACTTTCCGACCATACCGCAAAACGCCGGAAGCTCTCCGAACTCCAAGGACAACATCCAATGGTTCTCGTTTTAAGCCGCGGCGGTTTCTGCCCCAAGGACCGGCGGCAGGCTGAAGGACTCGTTCAGCTCCATCGTGAGCTTGAGGTTGCCTACTGTCGGCTTGTAACGATTAGCACCGATAATATCTCCGAGACGAACGAATACCGCTCCGGAGTCGGTGCCCACTGGCCTTTCCTCTCCGACGCAGGCCGTATTGTTCAAAAAGATCTCGACATCGCCGAATACACCGATCCTGTTCACAATCCGATGATCCCTCACGTGATTGTTCTTGAGCCCGGTCTTGTCATTTACAAGGTCTACAACGGCTACTGGTTTTTCGGCCGTCCCACTCTGGAAGAGCTCCGTCAGGACCTGCGTGCGGTGCTCAAGAAATGCCGGCCGCTACGAAGACTCCCGAACCACATAAAGGACGCCGATCCCCACATCCCTATCCTGAAAGAAGCCAACGCAGGGTACGCGAAGCTACAATGAAGCGCGCGCATTGACATACCTAACCGCTCGCCATAGCATTCCTGCAAATGCTCGGCCAAACCATCTCGCATTACCGCATTATCGAGAAACTCGGTGGTGGTGGGATGGGCGTTGTCTACAAAGCTGAAGACACTGAGCTTGGACGCTTCGTCGCTTTGAAATTCCTGCCCGATGAACTGGCGCGAGACCCACAGGCGTTGGAACGCTTTCGCCGCGAGGCTCGTGCCGCCTCCGCGCTCAATCACCCTAACATCTGTACCATCTATGAAATCGGCAAACATGGTGACCAGTCCTTCATCGCCATGGAGTTTTTGGACGGCATGACGCTGAAGCACCGTATCGCGGGCCGTCCGCAAGAGATTGAAACAGTGCTGTCGCTGGGCATTGAGATTGCTGACGCGCTTGACGCCGCCCATTCCAAGGGTATCGTGCATCGCGACATCAAGCCCGCCAACATCTTTCTCACGGAGCGCGGGCGTGCCAAAATTCTCGATTTCGGTTTGGCTAAGGTTACACCCGTCCTCAGCAACGCCGCGGTCGCTGGGGCGGCAGAGCAATCAACCCTGACCTTGGAGAAACACCTGACCAGCCCCGGCTCTGCGGTGGGCACAGTCGCTTACATGTCGCCTGAACAAGTCCGTGCCAAGGAACTGGACGCCCGAACCGACCTGTTCTCCTTCGGGGCGGTTCTGTACGAGATGGCGACTGGGGCGCTGCCTTTCCGGGGAGAAAGCACAGGAGTGATTTTCGAGTCCATCCTGAACCGGATACCCGTTCCTCCAGTGCGGCTGAATCCCGACGTGCCGCCCAAGCTAGAAGACATAATCGACAAGGCTCTGGAGAAAGACCGCAATCTGCGTTACCAGCACGCAGCCGATATGCGAACGGATCTGCAACGCTTGAAGCGGGACTCCGAGAGTGGACACGGTTCTGCGGCACGCTCGGACACGGTAATTGTGCGAGCAGCTGCTGCGGCTGGGGTTGGGAGGCTCTGGAAAATCGCGGCTCCCGTTTTAACCGTGGTCCTGCTTATGGCGGGTGGGCTCTACTATCGGTCGCATCAGCAAGGCAAGCGCCTGACCGAGAAGGACACCATCGTACTCACCGATTTTGCCAACAGCACGGGCGACGCGGTGTTCGACGACGCCCTGAAAACAGCGCTCAGCGTCTCCCTCCGGCAATCGCCCTTTCTGAATATGCTCTCTGACAGCGAAGTTGCGAAGACTCTGCAACTGATGACTCGTCCGGCGGACACGAAACTGACTTCCGAGGTAGCCCGCGAGCTTTGCCAGCGAACGGGCAGCAAAGCCTACATAGCGGGATCGATTGCCAGTCTAGGCAGCGAATATGTGCTCGCGCTGAAGGCGGTGAATTGCCAGAGCGGAGACACGCTGGCGCAGGAGCAGGTGACAGCGGCGTCCAAGGAGAAGGTGCTGGTGGCGCTAGGCGAGGCAGCGTCCAAGCTGCGCGGTGAGCTGGGCGAATCTCTGGCTACGGTGCAGAGGTTTGACGTTCCGCTCCATCAGGCCACCACGTCTTCGCTAGAAGCGCTGAAGGCGTTCAGCCTTGGGCAAAAAACCAACAACGAGAAAGGCGACGCCGCAGCCCTGCCCTACTTTCAGCGTGCCATCGAGCTTGATCCGAATTTTGCCTTGGGCTACACGGCAGCGGGGGCGGACTATTCCAATCTGGGCCAGCTTGAGCGGGCTAACGAGTATTACCGCAAAGCATTCCAGCTACGGGAACGTGACAGCGAACGGGAAAAGCGGGCGATCACCGCCGACTACTACTTGAATGTAACCGGGGAACTGGACAAAGCAGCCCAGACGTATCAGGAGGAGATTGAGAGCTACCCGCGGTCATCGGTACCGTACGGCAATTTGGGCGTAGTGTTGGCCTTGCAGGGCGAGTATGAGAAGGCTACGGATGCCACGAGGCAACTCATACGCCTTGCACCGGATCAGGTTTCTTCATACGTGAATCTCGCTGACTACTCCCTCGCCTTGCAGCGCTTTGACGAAACCGGGCAGATCATCCACGAGCAGTCGCCCAAACTGGATGATTTCGCATTCCACGATGCTTTCTATGCTCTTGCTTTCCTTGGAGCGGATTCCCCGGCGATGGCGGAACAGCAACAGTGGTTTGCAAGTAAGCCGGAAGCTGAAAACTATGGGCTTTCGCTGGCGTCTGACACCGAGGCGTATGTCGGTCATCTGAGCAAGGCGCGGGAACTGACCACGCGGGCTGTGGACTCCGCGATACGGGCTGACAGTAAGGAAACGGGCGCCATTTTTCAAGATAACGCCGCTCTGCGGGAAGTCGCTTACGGCAATCCTGCGGAAGCGGGGCGGTTAGCTGCACAGGCTTTGAAGCTCGCTCCCGCGAGTCAGGGTGTCGAGAGCGAAGCCGCCCTTGCCTTTGCCATGGCGGGCGATGCAACGCGAGCCGACTCTTTGGCGCGGGACCTGGGGAAACGCTTCCCCCTGGACACTCAGATGCAATCGCTTTGGCTGCCAGCGATTCGGACACAATTGGCGCTGGATAGAAAGGACCCGGCTTCCGCCGTGAATATCCCGCAAGCTGCTTCACCCCTTGAGTTGGGGCAAATTGTCTTCGTCAATAATCTCTCCTGCCTCTATCCCGTGTATGTACACGGAGAGGCATACTTGGCAGCCGGACGGGGCAGCGCCGCTGCCACCGAGTTTCAGAAGATTCTCGACCACAGCGGCATCGTCTGGAACTGCTGGACGGGAGCGCTAGCGCATCTGGGAGTGGCTCGCGCCAACGCTCTGGAGTCGAGAACCTCGCAGGGCGCTGGCGCAGACGCCGATGCCGCCCGCGTCCGGGCCCTTGCCGCCTACAAAGATTTCCTGACGCTCTGGAAAGACGCCGACCGTGACATCCCCATCCTGAAGGAAGCCAAAGCTGAATACGCGAAGCTGCAGTAGCGGGGAAAGCCCTGCCTGGACCCACTGTTTGGCGATGGTTGTTGAAAATCACGTATTTCGTACGGGCTTTCCTGCGTCGGCCTCTTCCGAGACGTGGAGAATAAGAATGAGGAGTATGGAATCTGCAGCACGCGGCACGGTCCGAATGCGAAATACGAATGCAGATAGCCCACACGGAGCGCATCAGCTGGGCGCGCAGCAAGCGCGAGCACTCACGCACGGCAACACGGCAGAACGCACATCGTTCGGCGGGAGGGCTCAAAGAAAAACAGACGTTGTTTCCGTCATCCTCGGGCTCAAGTCTCAGCTGACAAAAGGCGTGGCCCGGAGGCATTGCAGAAGGAAATATCAAAGCAGACGGGGCAGAATCTTGGCGGCAAGATCATGAAGGACGGCTCGGTCACTTTTGGCTGGTTCGTCCGCAACCGATACTATCCGCTACGCGATTGGAGACCTGAGACAGAGAAAGTGAAGAAGATTCAGATCGAGAGGGATCTGGTCGAGAAGTTTGACAGTGTTTCGCTGGAGGCCTTTGAGCAGTTCACTTTACAGAAACATCTCAAGCATCTCGCTACATTGGAACCGAGTAGCCAGCCCCCATTGCTGGGGGCCGGCCCTCTCAGAACCGGACGTGACGGTTTCCCGTCATCCGGCTCAGGCCCTTTGAACGCCTCTTTCGGGGAGACGCGGTAGTGATACAGAAATCCTTTGGCGGTGAACCCTGTCGTGGCACTCTGGATGAAGCAAAACGCGGTTCTCGGCACTCTTGGACCCGCCCATCACACGGGGGACGCGATGATGAAGACGCCATCCCGTGATTCGGGTGATCCGTATACTGCATACGGGGCAGAGCCCGCGTTGGAACTTCCAGAGAAAGCGAAGTGTTTGAGTACCCCGAAACGTCGCCGCCATATGATCCGCTTCGCGTTTCTCGAAGTAGATTTGGTAGGCGGGGTCGTATGGGTTGGCTTCGCCTTTGACCTTGACGTGTCGTTGAATGGGCGTGCGACTGACGAGCAGCAAGTGCACCTTACGTAGGTTGCCGTCGTTGTCGCGTGCTTCTCCGAAGAATCTCCAGTTATTGTGTCCCTGCCGCTCAAAATATTTCCGTTTGAGCCAGCCGGGAGATTTTTGCTGGTGCCTTCGTCGGGCCCATTGCCACAGACTTATGAAGATGGCGTGATCCACGCGATGAAAAACGCGTTTACTCACTACATGCCGGTGATAGTTAGCCCAACCCCGTATTTTGGGGTTGAGCCAATCAATCAGATCGGCGGCCGACATGCCCAGCGCGGCTTTGATTGTCTTCCGGATGCCGCCCAAGAAGGTTTTAATGTTCTTCTTGGAAGGCTTGATGAGCAGTTTCCCGTTGGGATACTTGCGCACATTTTGTCCGAGAAAATCGAAGCCTTGCTCCACGTGCGTGATGATCGTCTTCCTGGGAGAAAGTTCCAGCCCTCGTTCGGGTAGAAACTGCTCGATGAGGGGCTTGACTTCCCCTTCCAGTAGTTCTTTCGTTCTACCGGTGATGATGAAATCATCCGCATAGCGGATGAGATTAACACAGGGCGATTTACCTCCGAGGGAGGGGAGAGGCCTACTTGTCGGGAACTTCTCCTTCAAGAGCCGCTCCAATCCATCCAACGCACAATTGGCGAGCGCTGGCGAAATAATTCCACCTTGTGGGGTCCCTTCCGAAGTTTCGTGGAGGACGTGCTTATCCAAATACCCGGCCTTTAGCCACTTTCGGACAATGGCTCGATCCATGGGGACGTGAGCCAGAAGCCAATCGTGCGAGATCCGGTCGAAACAGGACTTGATGTCGCCTTCCAGAATCCACTGCGGGTTGTCTTTGGATAGTGTATTGAAACACTGTCCGATGGCATCGGCGCAGGACCGCTGCTGACGGAACCCATATGAGTTATGGTCAGCTGTGGTTTCCACCGCAGGGTCGAGTGCCAGCAGATAGAGTGCCTGCTGGGCTCGATCTTTCATGGTGGGGATTCCGAGGGGACGCATCGTTTTGCCATCCGATTTCAGGATATAGACGCGTCGAAGGGGCTGAGGTTGATAGCCCCAACGCTTGAGTTCGTGCACAGCCTGCATCTTCTTTTCTGGGGTGTCCCAGATTACCCGATCCACCCCCGGGGTCTTCTTGCCTTGGTTTTCCGTCACCCGTCGAACGGAGCGAGAACTTTGCCGCTATACGAGTGGGTCAGCAGGCGTTGCAAGGCTCGCACCTTGCCCCATCTGCCTTCCCTCACCGCCTGCACGATACGCACTTGGAGTCGGCGAACATTGCGGTGGATGGCCTGCCAATCGATGGCATACCATTCCCCCGCTTCGCTTGAGACCGCACCAACAGTTTGCGCTGTCGTCAACCGAGTAGCAGGGCGACCTTACGGTCGCCCCGCCCTCTAAGAACCGTGCGTGATGGTTTCCCGATCACACGGCTCAAGCCCTTCGAACGCCTCTTTCAGGGAGACGCGGCTTTGATACGGAAAGTTTAAGGCTGTGAACCTTGTCGTGGCATTCTGGATGGAGTAAAACGCGGTTTTCAGCACTCTTTGACCCACCCTGCGCCAGAGGGACGCAATGATGTAAGCGCCATCCGGTAGTCCGCGTAATACGTAGATTGCAGACCGTGCAGAGCCCGCGTTGCTCGTGCCAGATATAGCGAAGTGTACGAGTGCCCCGAAATGTCTCCCGCATATGAGAACCTTCGCGTGCTTCGAAGTAGGTTTCAAAAGCGGGATCGTAAGGGTTAGCTTCGCCTTTTACCTTGACGTGGCGCCGGATGGGGGTGCTTCTGGCGTGGTACAGCCAAACTTTATGCGGCTGTCCTTGGTCATCACAGGTTTCACCAAAGAACCACCAGTCACGGGTTCCACGTTTCTCAAAGTATTTCGCTTTGAGCCAGTGTGAGTTTTTCTTCTGGTGCCTCCCGCGAGCCCATTGCCACAAATTATAGAAGATAGAGCGATCCACGCTTGAAAATATGCGTGAACTCACAACGTGCCGATGATAATTTGCCCAACCGCGGATTTTAGGATTGAGCAAATCAATCAGGTCGGCGGCAGACATGCCCCGGGCGTTTCTGATGGTTTGGCGGATGCCATCCAAGAAAGTTTTTAAGTTTTTCTTGGACGGCTTGATGAGCAGTTTCCCGTTAGGGTAACGGCGCACGTTTTGTCCGAGGAAATCAAAGCCTTTCTCCACGTGGGTGATGACCGTCTTTTTCGGAGAGAGTTCCAACCCTCGTTGTTGTAAGAATTGCTCAACAAGCGGCTGGACCTTTCCTTCCAGGATCTCCTTCGATTTGCTGGTGATGACAAAGTCGTCCGCGTAACGGATGAAATTCACAGAAGCGGATTTACCTCCGAGAGACTTGAGACGTGTCCCTTCCGGGAACCTTTTCCGTAAAAGTCGCTCAAGCCCATCCAACGCGCAGTTAGCGAGCGCTGGAGAGACAATTCCGCCCTGCGGGGTTCCCTCCGTCGTTTCGTGAAGAACGTGTTTATCCATATACCCGGATTTCAGCCACTTTTGGAGAATGGTTCGGTCCATAGGGACGTTGGCCAGAAGCCAATCGTGGGAAATTTTGTCGAAACAGGCTCTGATATCGCCCTCCAGAATCCACTGCGTAGCCGGTGCGTGAGACAGCGTTGTGAAGCACTGTGCGATCGCATCGGCGCAGGACCGCTGCTGACGAAACCCGTAGGAGTTTTTATCAGCGGTGGTTTCCACGACGGGATCGAGCGCTAGCAGGTGTAAAGCTTGCTGCGCGCGGTCGAGCATAGTGGGAATTCCTAAAGGGCGCTTCTCATTCCTGTCCGAGTTTTTCGGGATGTAAACACGTCGTAAGGGCTGAGGATGATATTCCCTACGCCTGAGGTCACGTACTGCGTTTATTTTATCTTCTGGTGTCTTCCAAATAACACGGTCAACACCGGGGGTTCTTTTGCCATTATTTTCCGTCACTCGTCGAACGGCGAGAACTTTGCCGCTGTAGGAGTGGGTTAGCAGGCGTTGCAAGGCTTTCACTTTGTTCCACCTGTTCTCCTTCACTGCCTTTACGATACGCACTTGGAGTCGACGAACGTTGCGGTAAACGGATGGCCAGTCAATGGCGAGCCATTCTGCCGCTTCGTTTGAGATCGCACCAACAGTTTTCACTGTCGTCATTTGCTTTACCTCAGTGGTCGATTCGCCAAACTATCTCGTATGAAGCACCAAATGGGAAGTGGGCCCGCTTTCGCGTTCGGTGATGTTGTTCCTGTGAGAACTCAACCGATATTCGCTCCATTACAGAGCGACCTTCGCTTTTTCCTTTTATGCTGTCCGCACCGCCATCGGAGCACCTTGCGATGCATCTACCCCTTGCGGGGAGCGATATGGATTTACCCTGTTCCATTGGAAAGACGCGATGGGTTAGGTCCGCTCTTTGCGCCGGCAATGTTGGTTACCCATGACGGGAGAAGCAAAAGCACCCGTACTCACTGCAAAAAGAGCCCCGCAGCATTATTAGGCTCTTCGAGGCTTACGACGCTTGCAAGCGTTTGTATATTCTGAACCGAGTAGCCAGACCCCATTGCTGGGGCCCGGCCCTCTAAGAACCGGACGTGAGACTTTCGTACTCATCCGGCTCAAGCCCTGCGAACGCCTCTTTAAGGGAGACGCGGCTTCGATACGGAAAGACGCTGGCGGTGAACCCTGTCGTGGCACTCCGGATGAAGTAGAACGCGGTTCTCAGCACTCTTCGAACCACCCTTCACAAGAGGGACGCAGTGGTGAAGGCGCCAGCCCGTGATCCGGGTGATTTGGATATTGCAAACAGCGCAGAGGCCGCGTTGTTCCGTCCAGAGAAAGCGAAGAGTCTTGGTACCCCGGAACGTGTCCAACATGTGAGAACCTTCCCGATCTTCGAAATAGGTTTCATACACCGGATCGTACGGGTTGGCTTCGCCTTTGACTTTTATGTGTCGTTTGATGGGTGTGCTCGTGGCGCGGTACAGCCACACCTTGCGAGGCTGTCCCTCGTCATCGTAGCGTTCCCCGAAGAAACACCGATTATGTCTCCGACTGCGCTCATAGTATTTCTCTCTGAGCCAGGCCGAGGACTTTTTCGGATGCCTTCTCCGTGCCCACCGCCGCAGACTGTGGAAGATAGAATGATCAACGTGTGAGAAAGTACGTTTGCTGACCACGTGCCGATGATAGTTAACCCAACCCCGAATCTTGGGGTTGAGTTGATCGATCAAATCGGCGGCCGACATGCCAAGCCCGGCTTTGATTGTTGCCCGGATTCCCGCCAAGAAGGTTTGAAGGTTCTTCTTGGAAGGCTTGATGAGCAGCTTCCCGTTAGGGTAGCGGCGCACGTTTTGTCCGAGGAAATCAAAGCCTTTCTCCACGTGCGTAATGACGGTCTTTGTGGGAGAGAGTTTGAGCCCGCGTTGTTGAAGGAATTGCTCAACGAGGGGTTGGACCTCTCCTTCCAGCAAGTCTTTCGATTTACTGGTGATGACGAAATCATCCGCATAGCGAATGAAATTCACAGAAGGATATGAGCCTCCAAGGGACTTGAGACGCTTTTTTGCAGGGTATTTCTCCTGCAGGAGTTGCTCGAGCCCGTCCAGCGCGCAGTTAGCGAGCGCTGGGGAGACAATACCGCCTTGTGGGGTTCCATCCGTCGTTTCGTGGAGGACGTGTTTATCCATGTACCCGGATTTCAACCACTGTTGGAGAATGGCGCGGTCCATCGGGACGTGTGCCAGAAGCCAATCATGGGAAATTTGATCGAAACAGCTTTGGATGTCCGCCTCCAGAATCCACTGCGTGTTCGGTGCATTAGACAGCGCGATGAAGCACTGTCCAATGGCATCGGCGCAGGACCGTTTCTGACGAAACCCATAAGAGTTTCGATCAGCGTTGGTTTCCAGCACCGGATCGAGCGCCAGCAAATGCAAGGCTTGGTGAGCTCGATCGATCATGCAGGGAATTCCGAGCGGACGCCTTCGGCCATCCGATTTGGGTATATAGACGCGTCGTAGAGGTTGTGATTGGTAACCCCTACTCTTCAATGCATGTACAGCCTGAGTTTTATCTTCCGGGGTTTTCCAGACGATCTGGTCCACCCCTGGAGTTCTCTTGCCAGTATTTTCCGTCACTCGTCGAACGGCGAGAACCTTGCCGCTGTAAGAGTGGGTCAGCAGACGTTGTAGGGATTTCACCTTGTTCCATCTGCCGGCCTTCGTTGCCTGCACGATACGCACTTGGAGTCGACGAACGTTTTGGTGGATGGTCTGCCAATTAATGGCATACCATTCCGCCGCTTCGCTGGAGACCGCACCAACAGTTTTGGCTGTCGTCATCTGCTTTATCCCCTAAGCCGATTAATCAAGTTCTCTCGTGTGCAGCACCACGGGGAAGTCTGCCCGCTTTCGCGGTCGGTGATGTAGTCGATAAAACAGACGCAACCGATATCTGCCCCATTACAGAGCAGCATTCGCTTTCTCTCCGATCTCTTGCCCGCACCGCCATCGATCCTCCTTGCGGTTGATCTTTCCCCTTTTGCTTCCGGGGAGCGATACGGGTTTATCCTGTTCCATTGAGGTGACATGACAATAGGCTAGGTGCTCTCTTTACGCCGGCAGCGTTGTTTGCCCATGACGGAGGAGTATGGAGCCTACCGTACCCGCTGCAAAGGAGCGCCAAGCATCTTCCGCTCCTCGCTGGTGACGACGCTTAAGAGAATTTGCATATGCTCACCGTACTATTCACCCTTGCCCTTTGCCGCCGCGATGCTAGCAGCTACACCGTTCCCTCGCGGTTCAGGTGCCAACCTTGCGGTTGCAGGATTCGTTGTCGGAACGCACTCTGACCAGTTGTTGCCTTCCGGCCATAGTTCGTAGGGTACCCGCCATGGGAGGCGAGATTCGTTCGAGAGAGAACTTCTCTCGACGAATAATCACTTCAACAGCTTTCAGTTCGCAGCCGTACCACCAAGCCTAGCCCCGTCTCCGCGTTATGCTCGCAGATACACCGTTCCCTCGCGGTTGCGATGCCACTCTTGCGAGTGTGGGTACATTGTCGAAGGGCTTCGAACGGTCTGTTGCCTCGCCGCTCCAACCTTGTAGGCTACGTGCGATGGGACGCACGGTCTGATCAGTTCCTCCTTGCCAGACAATCATTCCAACAGCTTTTCAGGTCGCAGTCTGCCTTGCCTCATAAGCCGATTTGCCGAGTTTTCTCGTGTAAAGCACCTCAGGGAAGTCTGCTCGCTTTCGCGCCCGGTAATGTTGTCAGACTGGCCGACGCAACCGGTATCCGCTCCATTACAGAGCAGCCTTCGCTTTCTCCCTGACCTGCTGTCCGCACCGCCATGGGTTCATCTTACGATGGACGTTCCCCCCATTCGGGAGGAGCGGTGTGGATTTACCCTGTTCCGTGGGAAGGACACAGTGGGGTAGGTCCGCTCTTTACGTCGGCAGTGTTGTTTACCCATGACGGCGTAGACTGCAGCCGCCGTACTCACTGCAACAAGAGCCACGCAGCATATTAGGCTCTCTCCTCGTGACGACGCTTACGAGCGTTTGTGTATTCTGACCATGCCACTAAGCCTAGGCCTTCTCCGCCTTATGCTGGCAGATACACCGTTGCCTCGCGGTTCCGGTGCCACCCTTGCAGGTGTGGGTACATTGTCCAAGGGCTTCGAACGGTTCGTTGCCTCCCCGCTCCAACCTTGTAGGCTACGTGCGATGGGACGCACGGTCTGATCGATCCTCCTTTGTCAAACAATCCTTCCAACAGCTTTCAGGTCGCAGGCAGCCGACAAGGCTGTGAATCTAGTGGGGTGTAAGTCCCCACACCACCAATTGCCTGGGCGGGTGGTTAGTAGATCCGATGCATGCGGAGGCAACGAAGCATGTTCTGCTCGGATGTCAAAGCCTCGGCTGCCCTGCGGCGATAAGTCGTAGGGGTAGGAACGATCGGGGAGGGGAGCAGTCGACAATGCTGCGAATCTAGCAAGGTGCAAGTCCTCGCGCCGTCAATTGCCTGTGTACGGACGGCTAGCATATCCGGTGCGTGCGGAGGCAACGAAGCACGTTCTGCCCGGACGTAAAAGCCTCGGCCGCCCTACGGCGTAGCCGTAGCGGTGGGAGCAACCTGGGAGGCGAACAAACTTGGTGGCCTGAACATAACGGAATGTCTGCAGCCTCGAAATCGTTCCCACGAGAAGTTGCATCGTGGACCAAAGCGGGAAGCCGACCCAACCTCCCAAGGGGAAGGCCGATGACATCGGGGAAGTTAACAGGCACATGCACTCGATGGGACCGCCGGGGTAGGGGACCGGGCAACCAAGGAAAGACTCGCAGAATAACGTCGAGAAGATCCTGATGGCAGCAGGGGCTAGTAGCAACCTGCAAAGATTCCTCGAACGAGGTGAAGAACCGAAGCAGAGGAAAGCCACACGGGATTGGCACATGTGCTCGTAGGAGCGATGACCGGAGAGTAATGTCTCCGCAGGAGGCGGGAACGTCTCCCTGACGAAGGTAACACCAACGTCAGGCAAAGGGGCACTGGGTGTTTGGTGGTCCCTACGACAGGCGCGGGCTCGGCTTGATAAAACCGGGCACAGCAAACCGTAGCCAGGGCCAGGGACGAAGCAGTGAGCAAACCAAATGGTCATGGGGTGGATGCGAACTAGCGCTTGAGCTCTGGGCGATTTGGGAAGGCTCGCTGACGACAAGCCAACACTTCGAACCGGACCTGAGAAACTCGGCCGTCCGGGATTATAGGGGGGCCGCGGGAAACGTGGCTATGGTGGAATTGTGAACCCACCTTGCAGACCGAAAGGGCAAGGATGGAAACCCTCTACCTACGGCCGGCGCGCCCGCGCTCTATCCCGATCGAGCAAACTTGGGGGCCTGAACATAACGAAATGGCTGCAGTCTCGAAAAAGAGATCCGTCATGAAATCGTTTTGACGGGGAAACGCGGGAAGCCGACCTCGATAGTGTACGGGGGAAGGCCGACGACGTGGAGGAAGAAACAGGCATGTGCACTCCACGGAACCGCCGTGGCAGGGGCCCAGGCACCCAAGGAAGGATTCACAGAGATAACGTCGGGAAAGTCCCGCTGGCAGCAGGGGCGGGTAGCAACCTGCAGAGACTCCTCGAACGAGGCTTAGGCCGAAGTAGGGGAGAGCGAACGGGATTGACGAATGAGTCTGTAAGAGCTAGGACCGGGGAGTAATGTCCTCGCAGGAGGCGGTTCACGTCTCCCTGATGGAGGTAACACCAACATCAGACAAAGGGACTCTGGGCACTTGGCGGTTCCGTTTACAGCGCGGTGGTCGGACACAGAGCCGACCGGAGCCGTACGCATGAGATGGAACTAAGCTGGGAGCAAACCATTCGTAATCGGGGCGTATGCGAACCAGCGCTTGAACCTCGCTGCGAAACGGGAAGGCTCTCGGAGGAGATGCCAAGGCTTCAAACCGGACCTGGGAAATTCGGCTGTCCGGCATTATAGGGGGGCCTCGGGAAACGTGGCCATGGCGGAATTGAGAACCCACCTCGCAACCGAAAGGACGAGAGTGGTAGCCCTCCGCCTAAAGTGTAACGAGTCGCGTTTGTTTTCCTCTTCGAAAGTAATATTCCTCAGATTAATTCCGGGAAGTAGTGCGGTGATCGCGAGAGCGGACCGGGTGGCAGCGTGAATCGCGGAGCGGATGGGACCGGAATACATTTCGATTCGCAGTATCCCTATGCCCTGGGTTCGTGGAATGCGATGTAGGATGTCGACAGTGGAAGGCTCGGCTAGTTTCTGTCAGGAAGCACCGAGCCCTCCGCGAGACCAGACCAGGGAGTCTAGACACTCCCAGGAAGGCTTGCAATGCAAATCCTACATCCATTCGCCGGCTCCATCCAGCATTACTTGGACCAGATCGCCGATCCGGATCGCCACCGTCCAGACCATTGCCCGCAATGCGAAGCCAAACGAGCTCTGACCGGTCATGGCTTCTACCACCGCACACTGGTGGATGTCACTTTCAACGGAGTCGTTCGGGTTCGCCGTTACCTATGTTGCTCCTGTAAACGGACGGTTTCTTTGCTACCCGAGTTCGTCCTGCCCTGGCTACGATTCAGTATCTCCGTGATCGCACTGTTTCTCGCTGCCCGATTGCTCAACGGTCTCACGCTGGTAGCCGCCGCGCGGGCGGCCGCGCAAACCGCCATGCCGTACCAGCGCGGACAGTTCTGGATCCGCCGTTTTCAAAAAAAGGCTCCCGCTCTGAGTCTGGCTCTAGCGCATGTTTGCCATGGAAATGGGGGGCATCGATGCTAACTCTTTTATTATGAGCATTGATTGTTGTCGCGGGCGAAAAATGTAGTGCCAAAGTATTTTGCTGTTGTGCTCAGTTTTCTATTGAACATGCCCACTAGACCGCGCTATATGTAGTGTCTCTGGAGGGCTTGGCTTGTTCCTTCGCTCTGTTAAGGCACCCAATGGTCGCCACGAGTATCTCCGGCTGGTCGAGTCGTTTCGCGAAGGCGACAAGGTCAAGCAACGCATCGTCGCTCATCTGGGGCGGAAGGATCTTCTGGCTCCTCACCTGGACACCTTGGTGCGGTTGCTGCAGGCTGAGACCGCAGCTCCGCGCTGGGTTTCCGCCGACCAGATCACCACGCCCCGTGCTTCCACCTGGGGACCGATTTTGGTAGCCCGGCACCTATTCGACCAACTCTCTCTGGGATCGATACTGGACGCGGGCCAAGCGCCGCTGCGCCACCGTCAGCCGCTATCGGAGCGAATCTTTCCTCTGCTCGCCAATCGGCTCAGCTGTCCGGGTAGCGAACATGCCTTGGCGCAATGGCTGGAAGATTTTTATGTGTGCAATGCTGCGGGCCAACGCTGGGTGCCGGTGTGGAAGCAATCCCGCCGAGTCAAGGTGGGCTTCGATCAGTTGAAGCTTTGGTATCAGAGCTTGGATGATCTGTTGGCCGAGAAAAAGCGCATGGAGAAAGCCGTCTACTTAGAGGTGCGGAATCTGTTCAGCCTGCAGCCCGACCTGGCGTTCTATGACATCACCTCCACCTACTTCGAAGGGGCGGGCCCGGCCGAGCTGGGACGTTTCGGCTACAGCCGAGATGGCAAACCCCGGAATCGTCAGATCGTGATCGGGGTGGTGATGATGGAAGGCTGGCCGATCGCCCACCATGTGTTCGCCGGCAATCGTCTCGATCAGACCACGGTGCGGGAAGTGGTGGAGGACTTGAACCAGCGGTTTGAGTTGAACCGAGTGGTGTTCGTGGGGGACCGCGGCATGATGACCATCGGCAATGTGCAGCAGCTGCGGAAGATGAACCAAGGCTACTTGGTAGGATTGCAACGGCGCAATCGCAAAGACACATTTGAGTATATCCAGCAAGCCGAGGCGCGCACCGACTGGCAAGAATGTGCGGTGGGGATAGCAGCGGCCGAGAAGGCGGTGACGCCCAAGACCAGTGTGGTCGAAGTGGCGGGGAAAGAAGCTGGGGTGCGGGTGTTCGTAGTGCACAGCGAAGAACGCGAAGTGTATGAGCGCAGCCTGCGGGTATTAGCGATGGAGCGGGCTCGCAAAGAGCTGGAAGCATTAAGCGCGCAGGTAGAAAAAGGCGAGTTAAAAGAGCCGGACAAGATTGGGGCTGCGGCCGCCACGCGTCTGCGCCGCCATCATGGTCATCGTTATTTTGCCTGGGAGCTGCGGAAGGGGAAGTTTCGTTTTTTTGAGCATCCCCTCAACTTGGTGCGGGAGAAGGCGCTGGAAGGCAAATACGTCATTCAGACCGAGGAACGGAATCTGTCGGCCGCCGAGGCGGTAAGCGCCTATAAGCAGCTGAACGAAGTCGAGCGCGGCTTCTCTCATCTGAAAGATCTGCTGGAGCTACGCCCGGTGTACCACCACAGCGACGAGCGTGTGCAGGCCCACGTGTTCGTGGCCGCACTCGCGCTGTTACTGGATCGCGCTCTGGAAAAGAGTCTGCGCCGCGCCGGTAGCCAGTTGTCCTCGCCGTTTGCTTGGCAAGCGCTGGAGACGATCCGCTGTGTCGAAGTCGATCTCGGTCAGCGCCGCAAGACTTGTGTGACCCGCGGCAACCAACACGCCGCCGAAGTGCTGCGCATTCTCGGAATTACTCAGCTGGATCCGCCCACACCCGAGGAGGGACGAGAATGGCTCATGTAGTGACCAAACTCAAAAATCGCTCTTGCTTTTTCTTGGGCTTACAGGCCCCCATGGCAAACATGCGC
>CAWCKL010000011.1:0-209378 GCA_963796095.1 uncultured Acidobacteriota bacterium | reverse complement strand
ACAATAAAGGTAGCGGGGGAATACTTGCTCTTCGCGTAGCAGTTCCATGTCTGTGAACCGCCGAATGTACTGGCGTGCGGTGCGTGTTGCGACACACGCTTTACGTGCTGTGAGACCGAGCTTTCGGCACAGATTTTGCACGTCAAAGCCCCAGTCGTGCAGCCCGTGTTTGTCTAGCAGTTTCCGACCGGCGGCGATCATTTCAAGGTAGTCCATTAGCCCCCCAACACTTTGCCGAGTTCTTCGAGGAACGAGCAGGTGGTCACGTCGCACTGGGCGTCGTCGCTCATCGCAAGGCGATATAGCTCTCTCACCTTGTCGAGGGTCTGAGCTCCTCCTCAGCTTCTCGTGGCGTCGGGAATGGTGCATCTGGATGCTCACTGTTGTAGTGCACTACGTCGTGGTACAGAGTCAACGCATAGTTCAGTAGTTGAGCTTCTGGCACCGTCAAGCTGAAACTCTCGGTGCTCTCGGTGCAGTAGTTAGTAGCTTCCATAAGACGCTCGCCGACTGCGGAAATGCTTTCTTTTTTGAACTTGTAGAACTGCTCTGTTGTCATGTGCTGTTAGCTCCTCCTCATGTAATACTGTCAATTCCAACGAGACCCGACATTTATCTTTTGGCAAACAACAGCCAGAATTGGTTTACTGTTTGTTTACTACGGTAGGTGCGGTAAGATGGGACCCCAAGGAAGGCATGACTCAGACGAGCCACTCGTGAAGGTCTTCACCGGTGAACGCAGAATGGATAATAGGTTCGCTCCTCGTGCCGCTATCTCTTCTGACGCTTTCTTCCTGCGCCGACCATTCGTTCCCGACATGTCAGCCAGCAATTCGCCCGCCCGGCGTTCGGCGAAGAGTCTGATCTCGGCTGCCTTGTTCTGGAGTTCGAAATCGCCCGCCTGCTTCGCGTACACGCGGACCGCTTCTGCTTTGTCGCGGATATGCTTCACCTCGTCCACGCGGTGGGCGGCAGCAATCGCTTTTCGAGCGGCGTCGTAGCGGACGAGCGCGATGGTCATACGAATTCAAATTCTGCTGCATCTTGGCCTTGCAGTCACATTACGTCGGTCACAAACAAGAGGAGCGCTATCGACCTCTGTATGGTGGAATCGCTTTCCGAAGAACCGGAAAGCAAGCGGGTCTTTAGGGAAATGTCGTGGTGTTGAACGGGCCTGACGGCAAAATCGTGGTCGACACGTTTCTTATGCCGGCCTGGCCGAAGTTGAAAGAAACGCTCGATGGTCTGGGCAATGCGCCGCTGAAGACGGTGATCGACACGCACTGGCATGTCGACCACACGGACAATAACGCCAATCTGCATGCTGCGGGCGCCACAGTGCTGGCCCACGAAAACACCAAGACGCGCATGGCAGAGCCACACGACCGTGTACTTTTCGGTTTGCACTTTCCGGCATCACCTGCGGATGCTTTGCCGCAGCAGACATTCAGCACCAGCCAGAAACTGCAGGCCAACGGTGAAATCGTGATGCTGCAATATTTCCAACCGGCGCATACCGACACGGACATCTACATTCACTTCCAGAAGGCCAACGTGATTCATATGGGCGATACTTTTTTTAACGGCTTTTACCCGGTCATCGACGCCAGCACCGGCGGAAAAATCGACGGGATGATTGTCGCCGCCGACATAGTTCTGCCCTTGGCCGACAACAACACCAAGATCGTTCCGGGGCATGGCCCGCTGGGCAACAAAGCCGATCTGACCAAGTTTCGGGACATGCTGGTTGTGGCGCGCGATCGTGTGCAAAAACTGAAGACCGCCGGCAAATCGGCCGGCGAAATAGCGGCGAGCAAACCGTTTGCGGACCTGGACGCCACTTGGGGCAAGGGCTTCTTCAACGGCGAAGTTTTTGCGCAGGTGGTGTATTCGGCGCTTTGAGTCGCGATGCTCAGCGAGGCAAAGGCCCGGTCGTTCTGGGGTACGCCCCCTGTGGCTGATCCAAGTGAGGCTCCTAGGAACCGCTGGTCGCCATACTTTTTGAGCATCGTAAGTCAAACTCTTATGAGCGCGGGCGCGAGAGAGGGGTCAGGACAATTCAATGAGAAATGTAATCTACGCAATCAATCTTACCCTGGATGGCTGCTGCGACCATACCAAATTCAGGCCCCCCCGATGACGAAGTACTTGAACACTACACGCACCTCTTGCGAGATTTTGACCTGCTCGTCTATGGGCGTAAAACCTATCAATTGATGGTTCCTTATTGGCCTGATATCGCAAAAAGCCAATCCGAGACAAAAGCGGATATCGAATTTGCTCAAACCTTTGTCTCCAAGAAGAAGATTGTTTTTTACGATCATTGGCCAGCGCTGAAGATGAAAATACGAGAATTGTTCGTACGAACCTTCGCGACGAAATACTTAAACTGAAGCAAGAACAGGGCAAAAATATTTTAGCCGGCGGCGTAAATATTCCCTCACAACTTATAGAGCTTGGCCTAGTTGATGAATATCGTTTTGTCGTTATGCCAACCATTGCTGGAGAAGGCAGACGATTGATGGAGGGCATCAGCCTGCCCGAGAAATTGCAATTGAAACTGGTTGAGTCAAAGCCTTTTAAATCAGGGTGTGTCGCGCTTCGTTACTTGAAACAGTGAGAGAGAACTCTGCAAGGCTCTGCCGGCGCTTAGCAGACTGGCGTTTTCGCCCGCGGGCTGGCGCGCTTCTGCTGAGCCCAGGGTGACCTAAACTTTACCGGAGACGTTGGCATGAAAATCGTCGTGCTGATTGTGAGATTGCCGCTCGGGCTGGTGTTTTTCGTCTTCGGCCTGAATGCCTTTCTGCAATTCCTCAAGGGCCCTATACCCGGCGGCCTCGCCGGACAGTTTCTTCAGGCTCTATTCCAGTCGCACTATGGGTTGGCGATCGGCGCAGTGCAGGCGGTTGGCGGCGCGCTGCTGCTGATCAATCGCTATGTTCCGCTGGCGCTGACGATTCTTGGGCCGGTAATCGTAAATATTTTGCTCTACCATCTGCTGCTCAATCACGAAGGCATCGGGGGCGCGCTGATCGTGGCGGTGTTCTGGTTTGCGTTGTTCTTCCACTATGGGGTACCGGCAGCAACCGTGCAGAAATTTACTCTAGCGTATTGTACGCAAGCTCAACCCGTGACTTAGACGCCGGCAACAACATGCCGGCTTCTGACCAACTTACTCAGCACGCGGGGATGTGAGCTCTCGACCGGGGTCGATTCGCCGGTATTTCACGCAAAGTTATCCCCCACGATAGACCCCCGGTTTGCTGCGTGAAATACGGCTCGCTGAATTCGAACCTTGCGCGAAACCGGTCTTTCACGCAGGAATTTCACGCAGGATTCGGTGGTTTTGGCCAGTTCTGACCCGAAAAGTACTGCAGGGAGGCCAAAAAACGTTCCTTAGAGTAAATTTCTGCACGGTTGCTGCCGGAACCCCAGCTACTGTTCTGCATATTGCTCTCGGTCAATGCGCCATTCGTAAGATTTCGTGGCATCGGTGCTGAAGTAATCTTTTTGTTTGTCAAAGATTGGTTGAAATCGGTTCACAGTTTTCCCTCCGGGTGCTTTACCTGGACCTAATGACCAACACCATGCGAAAACGTACCTTTCCAGCCATCATGCGAGCGTAAGCGTCGGGTGCCTTCTCAAGCGGAAGCGTTTCGATCACGTTTCCGGTGCGTTTACCATGTTTCGCTCAATGCGCCTTACGGAAGGGCGGTACTCTGAAAGTGGACAAGCTTGATCGACTGCCCTTGCTGCACATACACCGCAATCAGTCGAAAGTGGGACCGCCTCTCCATTCCGTCCCGTGAGCTGACCGCTTGGCTTTCGGCCGTCAAGACAGCGGTTGACCCGTACATCCGTACCTCAGTCTGACCAAGTTCGATCGAACGGAACCGCAAGCCACCACTCCGCAGGTCTTGCAACACCTCCTGCTTGTTCAGCACCGAACCATCGGGTCGCACCAGCATGTAGTCGCCCGCGTACAGCCCCTCAAGCGCAGCGTAGTCCTGCTCCTTCAGTGCGCGATTGAACGTGTCCGTGTGGATACTCAATCTCTCCTCTGCCGTCATGCGATTTCCTCCTGTTAAGCTGTTCGCGGCGGCCCGCGCTGACGGCCGCCGCCTTGTGTTCAAGCTGCGGCGAAGAAGCGTGCGGCCTCTTCGGCGAACTCTTCAAAAAACTGGAAGTGTCGCGCGGCCCTTAATTATGAGAATCACGATTGCTGGGGCTTTTCTGGCACTTAATTGTGAGAATCAGCCCCACGCTTTGGCACCCCTGGTGATGCGAATCTCAGGCCTTAAATGTGAGAATTTGCGAGCAGGGGATCGGTGCGGCAGCGTGGGATTTTCCAATCGTCGCTCATGGCCCGCTGGGGCAAGTCCTGAAGGATGCGACGACGCAATTCTTCTGGCCAATCTACATCTCGATCGTGCACGAATTGCAACTCGTCGGGCGTCAGCCAATGATGGGAGAGGAGAGGTATTCCGCGCCATTCAGGAGGGCTTACGGATGGAAAAAATCGATCTCGTCGGGATCCCAACAATACCTGGGCCAATGCGGCGATGACTATGACACGAGCCGAGTGGTGGAGAGCGAAGAGAGGCGGTTGCTCGATACCCCGCGGTAGAGGAGAGTCGCACTGGAATGCATCTCCAGCAAGTCGCTTTGCAAGCAACGGGCCTTCTCCGTATTGCCTATGCGTGAGAAGCGCAATCAGATCTCGGATGACCTGCATGAAGCTCTGAGCAGAGATCCGGCCTAACCAAAATGTATCTGGATTGACACCGCGAGCGGCTGTCAGGATCACAGCCTGGAGAGACACGACCGCTATGAGTCCTTTGTCGCGAAGCTCCACGTCAGGTTCCGATAAGAGAGGCCCACAGCAGTGTTTGCATAGTATTTTGCGGAATGGCACGGTAGTCAACCATTCCACAGGTTTTGTGCCGCAACAAGATTTGCAGTAGTTCTGCAGGCGGAGCAAATGAGTCGGACAGTGCGTCAGCACGGGTGCGGCCCAATTGGCTTGCACATGCAGAACTCGCTCATTTCGCATTTGTTGCAGCAAACATTCCAGACAGAAGCGCGGGGAAAGATGAGGGCGGTAGGGTGCCATATCTCGGCCATGAAACCATTCCGGCGCCTGATAAGGGAAGTGGTGGCGGAGCTCGAGGTCGGTAATCGTCGTCTCTGGAATTCTGGACAAGCGTGGTCCAGCTGGTTGCCAGCCACGAGGCCGCCTATCTGGAACATTGCAGGCAATACGCACTGGAAACCGCCTCGAGCTGATCGAGCTTTTGTCGGCGGCGTGCAAGACGAGCCTCCGATGAAGCTACCGGAAACGCCGGCCGCGTGCAATTGAGCTTTCGACTTGGTAGTCCTACCCTGAAGAGCGTTGACCGCGCTATCTTGTCAAACGTCGACGCATAGGTCGACTGGCGATGCTGCCATATTGTTGCACGTCACTCTTGTCCGATGCCGAGATCCTCGATATGTAGCAACATGTCGGCCGGATGAGCGTACACACGGAACGCCCCTGCCCTCTCGAGCTCCTCCTGACCGTAGCCGCCGGAGAGAAAACCCACTCCGAGGGCCCTTTTGCGGGCGGCTGCGAGGACATCCCAAACACTGTCTCCCGTGACAATACAGTCGCCTATAGGAACACCGAGCCGATCAGCGGCCATCATAAAAACATCGGGAGATGGCTTTGCCCTTGTCACGTCGTCACCCGTGACCACGGGCACGTTCGCGGGGATCTTTAGCTTTTTGAGCAACCGGGCTGTAGCCTTTCGGCCTCCGGTGGTTGCGATAGCCCATCGAATACCGCGCCGCGTCAGGAAGTCCAGCAATTCCTGGGACCCCGGAAGAAGCTGAACATTTCGGCTGGCTTTCGTGAATGCGGAGTCATGCCTTTTTTCGAGTAACCCAATATCGGCTTGGCGAGGAAGATCGTCGTCCTCGCGTAACAATTGGTGGACAAGCGATTTTCCGCTCATACCAATACGACGGTGAATTTTCCAGTTGGGAACAAGAATGTTTGCACTTCTTAGCGCGTCAGACCACGCGAGAACGTGCTCGTAGACCGTATCGACGAGCGTTCCGTCCAGGTCGAAGAGAATCGCCGGGTTGCCAGATTTCATAAATTTCACGCGACCTCATTGTTCTGCGCGGCAGCCCGGTCACCATGACTTGTCAGCGATGACGGAGAAATCCTCGAGCCCGTTCCTGCCGAGCTACAGACATGAAGTTTCTTCGAGATTCGCCTGAGTCCGATGGCTAAATGACCCGCTAAGCTCGCTTGCGTGTTTTGACCGCTTCCTTTTGAGATGCGCGCTTCTCCGAGCGCTTATTCTTACCTCCAGCGTTTGATCCTTCTAGATTTTCAACGCCCCGTTCGAGCTCGGGAGCTTCCACAATCTCCCAGCCTCCGCCCTCATTCCAGGGGCCGCGTGCGTCCGTTTCACCTTCGTCGCCGGTGCCAGTAGAGTCGTTAAAATACTGATCGACCAGAACGGGCGTGGGCGGAATCTTGCCAATCGAAAACGGCGCTTTGCCCATGCTTTCCAGAGCCGCAGTGAAGGCTTTCATGTGGGTAATTTCGCGCGTCATGAGGAACTGAAGGGCATCTTTTGATCCGGGATCATCGCAGAAGTCGATCAGCCGTTCGTAGACGATCTTGGCGCGCGCCTCGGCCGCAATGTTGCTGCGAAGGTCCACGTCGAGTTCACCTGTGATTTTGAGATAATCCGCCGTCCATGCGTCGCCCGTGGAGTTGAACAAGCCGACGCCACCGCCGCCCGCGATGGCAATGAGCGGATCCACTTCCGCAGCATCCCGCCCTGCTTTCATGGGCTTCAGGTGCATCCGCGCCAGAGTGCCGACGATTTCCAGGTGACTGAGTTCTTCGGTGCCGATATCCATCAGCATGTCCTTGCGATCCGGATCATCGCAGTTGAGGCCCTGGATGGAATACTGCATCGCGGCCGCAAGCTCTCCGTTTGCGCCGCCGAATTGTTCCAGCAGCATGTTTCCGAATCGCGGATCCGGCGTTCCCACGTTGACGGTGTACATCAGTTTCTTAATATGGTGGTACATAAGCCTCTTTTCTTGGGTTGAATGCATTTAACTGGTTGCATCGCGGAGAAACCAAATCGCGAAACAGTGTTGGGCACGTTGGCTACGAGAAACCGATGCAAGATCTTCGCATCGCTCAGGGACGTTCGAGGTTCTTCAGACCGGATTCTCACGAGCTCTTGGTCCGCCCTGCAATCATCACGCGCGCCCACCACGAACAATGACGACGCTGAGGGCGCAACGCAGGTGATCGGGACGCTCGGGGGTTAGTCCCACGTCGACTTCACCACCCCTAAGGCGGTGACATTCGGAACGACGGATTGGAACAAAAAACAGGATTCCCAAAATCAACACCGCGAGCCCTATGCCGAACAAGGATTCATTGCGGGGACATCCAGTTTGTGAACACAGCGGCCGTCCCCAGATGAAGTAAAGGTCCCGCCAGCCGGGCCGGGACCTATGAGAGTTAGGAAGCCCGGCGCTGTCCGCCCTGGTCCTGTTGCTTCTGCTTGTCATCCTGCTCCTGATTACGGTCCTGGGCAGGATTCTTCTTCGTAACGTCGTCCTGTTTCTGTTGTTGCGGTTGTCCGGATTGCTGACCCGATTGGTCCGGATTCTCGCCTTGATTTTTCTTCATATCGTCTGGCATGTAATTCTCCTTTAGGATTCGCGCTTAAGCTTGCGACTGTTGAGTTGTGGTCTAAATGTGGGCTGCACAAAAGGCCTGTGCCTGCTGGCCTGCTTGTGCGGCATGGTTATTAGAGCCAGATGAATAGACGAAATCGACGCCGGGGCGTCATCCTCACGTAGGATGATGCCGCCGAACCCGTACAGTGAAATCATTGCGGTGCTACTTCCATCTGATCAACGACGTGATCCTGGCCCACTACGGCGGCAGCTTTTTCTTCTATCGCTGCTTTCTCATCATCTGTTCGCACGGGACCCTTAAGCGTAGCCACTCCATTCTTCACAACGATCTTCACGTTGTGGGCGTAAGTTGAAAGCGAGTTGTCGGCGACAATGCTGTGCCGGATGCTTGCTGTCAGTTGAACATCACTCTTACCATTCTCCTGCTGATCCGCCGTGGCCCCCGCCCCCGCATGATCGGGTTTGTTGTTGGTTGTATTGTCGGCAGCGTCAGACGTGGACTCGTTCGGACTATCCTGAGCAGACACGGAAGCGGTGTCGCTCTTCTTATTCTGCGGGGCAATTGGCTGGTGTGCTTTAGCAGGAACAACTGCAGGGGGCACTCCTTTGCCGGAGAATCTTTGGAGCTGCGCCAGGAACGGGGTTGCCGTTGCCGGCCGTTTTACCGTGCCGGTCAGGATTTCCTCGTTCGTCAGCGGCTTGCCGTAAAGCTTCGCGTTCTCGTCCTCATCCTGACGAAGAGTAGCGCCCTCCAGGGACAGACCAGCGAAGACACCACGTGATCTGGACCAAGACAAGATTTCTGCCTTCATCAAAACGTCGGTGTTCGCACTTGTGTTGCGTCCGACTGGCCCGGCTGTAGCGGCGGCTTCGCCGCCAAGCGTAAATTTGTCGGACAACAGTTTTTTCATGCCGCCCTCGTTGAGCACCAGCATGATGACATCGGTGGATGATCCGCCGAGTTGAAGGCCAAAGCTACCCCCCTCGATTCTCACGGCAGCTGGCGGGCTCCATCCTTTCCTGGTCACACAAGAAGCGTAGCCGCGGCCATATTTGCCCCCGCCGATAAACGCCACCTTCTTCAACCCAGGCACAACAACCACGCAACGGGCTTTCTGAAGTAAGTCCTGAGGAATACCTTTGTCCGACGCGTGGGACATTTCGCGTAACACGACCGTCGAATCGGTTAGCCGCTGCTCAGAGCTTTCGGCGGACGCCATCACGGCTGCCGCGATCAGGAACAGAATAATTTTCGTTTTCATGTAGTCAGCCTCACTCGTCGGTTTCGATGCACGCGTGCTTACCGCGACACTGTTCTCCAACTTCGACCCGGTCTACCTCAGTGGCTAAACAAGGCGATCAAGATAACGATCGAGATGGGCACGCCGAGTAGCAACAGTAGAATCGAACGCATGGTGAGCCTCCTTTCATTTGAACGCAAGCTCTCGAATGTGGGTCATCATCTGGACCATCAACTACACCCTTACATGATCGCGCTGCCTGCCGCCGATTGTCCCGGCATAGCTTGCGCAGAAGGCTCCGCTCAACAGGGCGACGAAAAGCCACAGCGACAAATTCCCAAGCGCCTTCCGGGTGCGCTCTGCCGCTTGGCGAGCCTCTTCGAAGGCATCGGATACGCGCTTCTCGGCATCGGGTGGGCTAAGTCCTGTTCTTGCCGATACCATTTGCCCCAAGTACGTCTTGTCGGCGGCGGGAAGACTGCCTGGGGGAAGCGCGTGGGCGAAGATGCGTCCCACTTCGCCACGCACGGAAGCATCATTCTGTTCTGATGCTGTGTTATTGGACCTTAACAAAGCGTCGACAAAGTAAGCGTTGGCGTTGAACATCCCCGTCTCCGCCGAACCCCCCGTTGTTCCAGTGCCACCGCGTTGGGCCATGCCGCCTGCCAGGGAAGCGGCCGCGGTTGCCAACAAGGATGCGGTGATCACGAGGCTCACAGCCCACACCAGAAATCCATGTGCCGTATCACGAAAATACACTTCATCGGTGTGGATATTGGTCCACTTTGTGCGCAGCCGGCCGGCTAGGTAGCCGCCCATTGCCGAGGCCATGATTTGCGTCAGAATCAGCCACGCGATTGCTGCCTTGCCGACGGTCGAAGCCCCTGCGCCGAGATTCGACCACGGCGAAACAGAAGAAAACCCCAGGCCGGTGCCCAGCGACAGCAGGATGAGCGCCAGTGAGGCGGACACGAATGCGCCGCCAATAACCGCCGCCCAGGAAACGCCAGACGAATATGATTCATTCTTACCGGGACTTTCCGCAAATGAAGTTTGGCGCTCGACAATCGGGCGCGAAATTACGGATTGCTCCATAGAGACTCCCTTTCTTCCTTCTCTGAACCGAGTTGCCTCTCTCGAACCTGGCGCGGGGCGAGAATCAAAGCCCCGATTCCAGGTTGTCAGGCAGAATGACGCTCTTTAAATTCCTCGATCTTGCCTTTCACCTTTTCCTTTGCGTCGTCGATGGTCTGACTGACCTTGTCGCGGGCGCCGTCGGCCTTGTTCGCAGCTACTTCCTTGTGCGATTGCTGCACTTGTTGTGCAGCGTCTTTCGCATTTCCCCAGGTCTCCTTTACCGCACCCTTGGCCTGGTCGATGACGCCCTTGTTAGCCAGATCGTCATCACCGACCGCTTCTCCAACGCCCTGCTTGACCTTTCCTACAGCCTGATCAAACTTTCCGGCCACCTGATCCTTATTCATGGATCTCTCCTTAGTTTACGAGTGAACTGCGCTACAGCTCGGTGAACTGCCCGGCGAGATTGCCGTCGCCGGGCACGAAATCTTGACAGCAAGTTAGGCAACCCGCGCGGTGACCTTCTTTTCACCGCTGGCTTCGCCGGTAGAAGAAATATCCTGAGCGCCCGTGCGTTCGAGTATTTCCTTGGCCCGCTTGGTTTCGTCGGAACTGTCCGAGTGCACGGAAAGCAGAATGCCGCCGTCTTTCACACGGCCTTCGTAGCGCTTTGCCTCATATTCCGGTATGCCCATGCCGATCAGTGCGCCGGTAAGGCCGCCGATCGTGCCGCCGACGCCGGCTCCTGCCAACGCCGCCATGATCGGGCCCGCAGCGATGAAAGGTCCGAGGCCGGGAATCGCCAGCGCGCCTACTCCGACCAGCCATCCTAGACCTCCGCCCAACAATATGCCGGTTCCAGCTCCCGTCGTTGCGCCCTCCGGCGCCTTGGTGCTCTTCTCGTGCGCGAAATCCTTGGTGCCCTGGTTCTCAGGGAACAGCGCCGAGACGTCGTTGTTGGAAAATCCTGCCGCCTTCAGAGCTTCGACAGCGCGGTCGACACCCGACCGATCCGTATAGATACCAAATACTGCTGTATTCTTTCCCGCCATTCGCTGATCTCCTTAATTGTCTGGTGCTACTTACTGCTTGGGTTTGACTTCCAGTTGATTAGTGACATTGTCCTTGCCGGCGATGCCGTCTGCCTTGGCTTCGATGGCACTCCGTTCCTGATCCGACCGTACTGGTCCTTTCAGAGTCACTATGCCGTTCTGCGTGATGATCTTCACATTGTGGGCATAAGTGGAAAGAGACTTGTCCTGCATGACAGCTTGGCGAATCTGACGCGTGGTTTCCTGGTCAGCCTTGTTCGTTTTTTGCTGATCCGCGGTTGGCGCAGACTTGTTCGTGTCCCGCTGGTTCACTTTGGTGTTGTCCGGAGCAGGCGCCGTCGTGGAAGAATCTTGTGCGCCTGCCATTAACGATGCGCAGGTCAGCAGACACCCGAACATTACGATAAATGTCGCTCTCAGGGCATGTTTCATCGTTTGTATCCTTTTCCGTTTTGCGTTGGCCGATTGATGCTCGGTCGCCACGATGCAGTCACTCGACAACCAACCGTATACCCGGTCCTGCACGGCCGTATGTAGCGTCAACACTGTAGGTCCCTGTTTATTAGCGGGTACGAGGGAAGGCTCTATGGGCGCACCTCCAGCGATCCTGAAATAAAGTGAAAGCGTCCCGGAGCAACCGTGCATCAAGAACGCCATCATCATGTGAGGGATCAGGCCACCCGCCTCGATTTCTTCTTGCCACCCACCTGCACCGCGTCTTTTTTTCGGTCTTCTTCCTCGTCGCCCTCGTTTCCCTCGCCTTCGTTCGCCTGGGTATTAATCTGCTCAGCGAGTTCGGTCAGTTTCTCGTCCGTTTCTTTCTCTTCGTCGAGCGTCTCGTTCAGCAACATGGCCTGATCAGATTCCCCGAGTTCCTTGGCGAAGGCACAAACGGTCCCGTAGGCGGCGATTTCGTAGTGCTCGACCCGCTGCGCGGCGCCGATTAGCGCGGCGTCCATGAGGCTGCCTTCAAAGTCTTCGTCCATGACTTCCGCGCCTTCTTGAATCAGGCCCTGCATGCCCTTGCACGTTTTTCCTTTAGGGCTCTCGCCAAGAGTCTTGAAAACTTTCTCCAGGCGTTCCACGTGGCCTCTAGTCTGTTCGAGGTGTTCTTCGAAGCCCCGCCGCAACTCGTCAGACGATGCCGCCTTGGCCATTTTCGGCAGCGCCTTGAGCAGCTGAGTTTCCGCGCTGTAAAGATCCTTCAGTTCATCGATATAAAGCTCTTTTAACCCTTCCGACATTTTTCCTCCATAAAACGATTTGATTGTGATGGCTGAGGGTAGTTCAGAATCGTGATGGAAATGCCCGCCCTAGCCTTACTCCACTGTGTTCCGTTGCACTTCAACCTGCAATCAGGTGAACCGCGTATTTCGGTACCGAAAATCCCGCTGTTACGAATCTCCTGCGCCGTCCGTCGGGTGGAAAAGGGTATCTAGGACTAAATCACATTCACCGCGGAGATTGCTGCGGCGCAGCCGCCTGTCTCACCGAACCCACTTCCTGCAGCAGCTTGGCGGTCAACGCGAGCGCATTGTGAATTGCTGCTCCCGAGGCAGTGTTATCGAAAACACACCATACCCGTGCCCTTGGTACAAGACTTGCCACCTGCGCGGAGAGAGCATCGAGGAAATCATCAGAATAGGCCGAATAATATCGGCGTGGCGAGCCATGGAGCCTAAAATAAGCCAGGATTGTCAGGCCCCCAGGCCGGCGGGCAGCAGGGCCACACGCAGGGTCGGCGGCGACACGGGCAACGTGAAATTCCTTCAGCAAATCGTCAACCCGGTCACCGAACCAGCTGCTATGGCGTGGTTCCCAAACCACGTCTCCTGCATAGTTTTGACGAAGCAGGGTTAGGAACTCCCCGGCTCGAGCGCGATCAAATTCGAGACTCGGCGGTAGTTGGATCAGTACTGGCCCGAGCTTATCGCCCAGAAATTTAATCTGCTGAAGAAATGCGGACAAGACCCCAGCACTACAATTCAGCTTGGCTTCGTGGGTAATCGTCCTCGGGGCTTTAACCGAGAAGCGAAATTCAGCAGGTACTGACCTGGCCCATCGTTCCCAGGTTTCTTTCTTGTGAGGGCGATAAAATGACGAATTGATCTCGCAACAATTGAAGACTTGCGAGTATCGGTCTAAGTGGCTACCTGCCGAAGGGAAGAGGGTAGCGGCCTGTCCTGGAATACTCCATCCTGCACACCCAACTCGAACAGGCGACCGCGAAGAAATGTGGTGTCCTTCAACCACAACATCGTCTGGGCTGGGGTCCTGCATAGTTTCAATAGTTAAACGAAAGCTATACGGTGTCACTCTGTTGCATTTCGCTCCACTATTGACAGCTCGCAAGGGAACTAATAGGCGCAACCTATGCAGCCTTCTCCATCCAGGGATCAATGACGATCTTCGTCACGTTCTGCTTCTTGTCCCGCCATACTTTGTACATTTCCGGAGCCTCTTCGAGGCTGATGCGATGCGAAATGATGTAGCTGGGGTCGATCTGTCCTTTTTCAATCCGCTCGAGCAACGGCTTCATATAGGTGTGCATATTGGTCTGGCCCATTTTCATTGTGATTCCCTTGCCGAAGGCTGCTCCGAAGGGAACTTTGTCAAGGAGGCCGCCGTAGACGCCCGGTATGGAAAGCGTCCCGCCTTTGCGCACCGCTTGGATGGCCTGCCTCAATACGCCCGGCCGGTCGGTTTCAAGCATCAAAGCGGTCTTCACGACATCGTACAGGCCTTGCAGGTCCGCGGAATGAGCCTCGAGACCTACAGCGTCGATGCATGCGTCGGGCCCTATTCCTCCGGTCAAGTCCTTCAGGGCAGTCAAGACGCTGAGGTCTTCCTCGGAATAATCAACGACAATTGCTCCGAGCGAGCGCGCCAACTCCAGGCGTTCCGCCAGTCGATCGATCGCGATGACCCGGCCCGCTCCCAGCATGAACGCGCTGGCAATCGCGAATTGCCCGACCGGACCGCAACCCCATACGGCGACTGTGTCATTTTCCTGGATCTGCGCGTTCTCCGCCGCCATGCATCCGGTTGGAAAGATGTCGGATAGAAAAAGCAGTTTCTCGTCGGGCAGATCGTTCTCGATCTTGAGCGGTCCGATATTGGCGAAGGGCACGCGAACATACTGCGCTTGCCCTCCCGCGTACCCGCCCATCATATGGGAATATCCGAACAGGCCGGAACCGGAATATCCATATGCTGCTTCCATCAGGTGCGCATTTGGATTCGTATTGTCACACGCGGACCACAGCTTCTTTCTGCAGAACTGGCACTCGCCGCAGGCGATTGTGAAAGGCACCACGACCCGATCACCCGGGCTGAGGTTGGCGACTTCTTTTCCAACCTCTTCCACAATGCCCATAAACTCGTGTCCGAGAATGTCACCTTCTTCCATGGTCGGAATGAAGCCATCGAATAAATGCAGGTCGGACCCGCAAATTGCAGTGCGAGTCACCTTGATGACGGCGTCGTGCGGGTTCAGAATTTCAGGATCGTCCACGCTTTGAACTTCTACTTTGCCGCTTCCCATCCAACATAGCGCTTTCATTGCCGAGACTCCGTTTCTCCGCCGCGCGGAAAGGTCTGAATATTTTGTCTGGTTAACCGGCCTTGCGATTCAACCCAGGCGGCGGCGCAATCTTCTCGCCGTACATGGACCCCTTCAGGCCCGCGATCGTACCTCGCGAGCCGTGGGGTTGCCCTTGAGTTCTGGGGATCTCACCGGTTTCTGCGAATGCTTTAAAATGCCGCAGATTCTCGATGACGGCCTGCTTCGGATTACGTCCCACGAACGTCTCCCATGCATTCGCCAGCTTGCCCATTCGAAACTCCTGCAGCACGGTGACCATAGTGCTCCGGCCCCCTGACGCGGCCTCGAAGATCACTTCTCCGGCATTCTCGGACTCTCCTCCGATGGAGCGCCACGCAATGCGTCGCCCGGGCTCGTCTGCCAGAATTTCAGAATCCCATTCGATCGTCTTCTCTCCCGATAGCATGACCCAGTGGGAGGTCACTTCGCCGGTCCTGGTTACCCGGGTGATCTCCTCCTGCCACAGCGGCGCAGCCTCCACGTTGCGCCAAATTGTGTAAAGATCCTTGGCGCCGACCTGAATTAGAGCACTTGTTCTAACCCAAATCTTGCCGTCTTTATCCTGAGGCGGGGGAAGATAACGGCCGTTCAGCATGACACCCGAGCTTCCCAGGGTCGGTAATGCCTCGGCATTTGGTTTTTCATTTAATGGCTCTGACATGTCCCCTCGTCTCTTGCGGTCGCGTAAGGCTCTCCGACAGCGCTGACTGCATTTAGTTGAGAAGAAGTACGCCGGAAGCAGGCGATTCTCCGATGGCTCAATGTGGCTGGTTAGCTCGCGCGGCGAAGTTTAGGCCGCCGATCCTCTTTCTTGGTTAGTTTTTCGACCGCTTCAACCGCCATACCCTTCACGTAGACCATCTCCCCACCTAGCCACCCGCCGAAGCCGACCGCCCCCATTCCTATTGCCGATAAAATAAGCGGTATATCGCTCTCGGACGACACGCGGAATCTCGCCCACAGATTGACGGCGAAAATGACGACGGCGCCCAGGTTCACCAGCAGATGCATGGTTGCGATTCGCTTCATGTCCGCTTCGTCTATGAAGAAATAGTCGATCAGTCCCGGCACCGCGGCCACGACGGCCCCAACACCGCCACCCGCAACACAGTACAGCGCGACCGTACCCCACAATGCAGTGCCCCCAAAAGCGTGTATCAGGTCACAGACGAAGGCAAACGTCCACAATCCAATTGGAATCGCCACCAGTATCGGGTGAAGGGGGTGGTTCTTGAAACTTGCTCGACTTGCCATAGAGTTTTCCTTAAGGTGGCGATCGATTTACGAGCGGCGCACTTGGGACGATTCAATGAACGCTAAGCAACGCCCTGCCCGGCATCCTGCTCGTGACCGCTTTGCAAATCCTCATCAATTAGGGCGATTGCAATTCGCAGCGCATCTACTTCCTCACGAAGACGGGCAAGGTCAGATTGTTTTTGACGCATGACTTCATCTATATCCTTCATAAGAATCTGCTAAGTGGCCTCGAAAGCGGTGTTCGCGTCCGATCCGTGTTGCTTCACCATCTTGTTATAGCTCCCCATGATCAGGAGCGGAGCTGCCCACTGCCCCACAAAGAGCGCCCAGCTATTCCTGCCTGAAATTTTCAACACGGCCGAAACTGCCATTGACCCAAATGCAAGTCCCAGGAACAAGCTTGAGGGTACCCTCGATGTCTGCTCTTCGATGGCGGCCGTAAATCGATCTTCCGTCGCCTGTCCGCGTCCGATTTTGCTTTGCACTTTGAACTCCTCTTGATTGCTAAGTTGATTCATTAATTGATCGTAGTCGCCTCCGGGTTAAGGTCCATCAGGCAGGAGATGTAGAAAACAGAATGCAAGACCTTACTCCACAGATCGTCCAATTCTCGATGCAAAGTTCTGTTGCTCTCTGCGACGTTTTTGTCGTTTCACGGACGACTTGACGTGAAGGCGTGATCGTTTTCCCTTAACAAACAGAGCGCATTCCCGCTTGGCAATGTTCCAGACACATCGCACAAGTGGCGCGTGACTTAGCAGGGCACGATATTTGAAAGTTGAAGTCCGACGAAATAGAAGGCGATGGAGATGGCCGAGCAAGCTTGCTTATTGTGACTGGAGATTCCGCTCCCATTTCAATCCTGGGACGCGCGATTCATTTGGGTTTCGACGCTTGCACCGGTGGCCGACAAATTTTTGCTGAATATCGATCTCTGCCTGCCTGGCGTAGTTCGGAAGGTATACATGCGCCCTAAACCGCATACTACAGGCCTCGCATACTCCCAGAAGCAACATATCGTCGGCGGATTTCACCACCCGCATTCTGCGTGCAGGAACGACACCCCTTGTTTCCTCGAAAATGTCCCACTTACACTCGTGCAAGGAGAACTTGAGTCTCAGATACTCAAAGGCGGCTTCCGGGTTCTTTAGGAAGCGCCGAGGAGTAAAAAACTTCAGTTGACACTTGGCGCAACCCGCCAGAGATGGTGTTTTGCCCGCGTATTTAAGAAACAGTAGTTCCAGATTGCTCATGTTATTTACTTGCGTTATTGCCTAAGCGGTGCGCGCGCCAGTCACAAAATGCAGGACCAGAGAGATGACCGCGAATAGTAGCAGTAAGTGGATTAAGCCTCCAGCCACGTGGAACACGGTAAAGCCGCCAATCCAAGCCACAAGCAACACAAAGAATAGAATTGTCCAAACGGTCATCCTCATATCGTCTCCTTTACATCCAGCCGTCACTTCAGTTGTCCACATTACGTTGGGTCTGCACCTATGTACATGCAGGCAATACTGTAAGTGCTCATCTATGAGCAGGTACTCAAAGCCTCTTGACGGCCGCCACGCTCAAGAACTCCAAGCTGTCCCACAAATCCACAACGCGTGATTCGGTGAAGCGAACTGCATACGTGAATCAGCTACTCTCGGGGAAAATCTTCCCACTCATTTCACCTTTTGGGTTTGAACACAGCGACGGCGGTTTCCCGGAATCTAATACCTGGAAGGGCGATTTACCGTGAAAAAAAGGTTTCTTTGTAGGAGACCGCAGCGTGCTGAAGCAGGCGGAGGTCGGGACCGATTTGTGGCAGGTCTTCCTTGGCGACGGATCGGACGAATATCGCGATCCGGTTGAGTTCTATCGGCGTACGTTCATCACTGAGGTGCTCCAGAAAATGTTGTGCGCACGGTCACGGAAAACTGCCGAATGCTGAAGTTTGATAGCCAGGGCTTTGAGGAAGCCTAGGGCTCAAGGGTTTCTCGACTCCCACGCCTGCCTGTGACCGTTTACGGCTCTATATGCCGCTGGGACGATGAACCAGTCTGTCCTGGCATCTGAGCGGCAGAGCGGGATGGTTCTAGGAGTGGCCCTGAGGGATAAATCGATGCGGAATCATCTCAATATTCCTCTGACAGCAGAACTTTGTTATGCTGCGGTCCGCTTCCGTGATGATCCAGATTTTCGTTGGGTGTAAGCTGAGCAACCGAAAGCCGTGGCTAGATTCTCGCTCACCACTTTCGATCCCCACGCGCCAGACAGCCGAAGCTTACACAACCATCCAATGCTAGACTAGGGGTTGCACGCGTGAGGAGGCAGCATGCGCCGTAAGCCTCGCCTGGCACCCGATGCGAGGAGTTGCCTGAGTCTTTGTTCGAAAGCTTTTAGGGTCGAAACGTCCCCGCCGGACTGTCCCAGGGTATACACACGGTGACGAATGCCAATCGGCTGGATGTGGCCGCTTCGACGTGATTGGTTGGGACGTTTACCCACAGCGGCCTAAGACTGAGACCTAAGAATTGGCAGTGGTCGCTCTTCCAACACACTCAAGCGAACAAAGAATGAAAGGTGTAGACCTTCGTGTCTGAGCTAGATTGCTCAGATGCGAAGAATTGGGATTGCGACGCCCGCACCCAATGGGCTCGAATCGTGGGGACCATTTTGGCTGGCTATCAAGAGGGGACCTTCCTGTAAACGCCTGTCCGATTGAACTCAGGACGCTGCCGGACTTCGCTCCATTTCGAGCGCGGGAAGACAATCCCAGTCCGGTCCAATTCATGCGGTCAATGAGACGCACGCCTTCGGGGTCTCCGTCGGGCACAAAATTGCTTATCGTGAACAGGGGCAGCCATTACCTCTTGGCTCCTTGTGTCAAAGAGAGTCTTGTGTAGAGGGTCAAACCATAAAGTGCCAGAGATGGCGTGGTGCCAAGTGGCTATTTTCCGCGATCGCCACTGAGTGCGGCCTCTCCCAGAGCATTGACTATTTGCTCCGCCGTCTTCAGGTGCCGCGCCACTAGGATTTCCGCCACTATCGCGAGCACCCGTTTTCGGCGCTCTTCCATTCGCCTTTTTTTTCGTCTAAGGCTCGGCTCAACCAAAAACTCAACTACAGTATTCTCGGTATAGACGTTAGGTTTTCGGTCGCGGATAATAACGAAGTCTATTTCCCCTATCAGTCTCGCGGAGAAATTAAATTGAGCCTTTCGATGTCGAACACTAGCGTCCAAGTTGTGCCTTCCCTAGCACACACTCCAAGTCACGATCACGGCGGACATGTCGTCCAACTGTATACCGACGACGGCTTCCTGATCGATGTTTTGAGTCGATTCATCGGCGGTGCGCTCGCCGTAGGAGATGCCGCTGTTATTATCGCGACGGCTACGCCTCTAATCGAGCTTAAACGACGGTTGTCTGGGCGAGGAATGGACACCGCTAAGGCGTCAGCGCAAGGACGCTATATCGTGCTAGACGCTAGCGATACTCTACCGCGATTTATGGTGAACGGCACTGTCGATGAATCTCGCTTTGACGCGATCATCGGCGGCGTCTTGAATCAAGCTAAGAAGGTCGTCCACGGGAAAGACTGCCGCATCGCTGTTTTCGGCGAACTGGTCGCGTTGTTGTGGGCGCAAGGAAAGCCGCAGGAGGCTATTCGAGTCGAGCAACTCTGGAACGACTTGGCCAAAACGTACTCATTCTCGCTTCTTTGTGCATATCCGATCACGGGATTCGATAATGAGCGGCACATTGAACCGTTCCTCAAGATGTGCGGCACACACTCGGGCGTCGTACCCAGCGAAAGCTACTTAGGATTGGGCAGCGAGGAGGATCGCCTCCGCAGCATCGCGAAACTCCAGCAGAAGGCTGAGGTGCTCGAAAAAGAACTGGCGACGCGCGAACGTGAGGAACAGTTCCGATTGTTGGTGGCAGCGGTTCAGGACTATGCGATTTTCATGCTCGATCCTAGCGGAAACGTTAGCAGCTGGAATGCTGGAGCTGAACGGATCAAGCAATACAGAGCCGAAGAGATTGTCGGAAAACACTTCTCGCAATTCTATCCTGAGGAAGATATACGAAACGGAAAGCCGGATTGGGAATTGACTGTCGCCCAGAAAGAAGGTCGGTTAGAGGATGAAGGCTGGCGAATAAGGAAGGACGGATCACGCTTTTGGGCGAATGTGATCATCACCGCAGTAAAGGATAGTTCAGGCAAGCTCGTCGGTTTCGCCAAAGTTACGAGAGATGTCACCGCCAAGATGCAGGCGCAGCAAGCATTGCAGAAAGAGGTTGCCGAAAGACGAGAAGCGCAAAAGCAGCTGCACCTGTCGGAAAAATCCCTGCGGGAATTGTCACTCCACCTTCTTGCTACTCAAGATGAGGAGCGACGGCGCATCGGACGGGATCTTCACGACAGTCTGGGACAGTATCTTGCGGTGCTGAAGATGAAGTTGGACTCTATTGCTTCCGTCCTCGGAAAGACAGAGCCGATCGTCGAAGACGTCTCACAATGTATTCGTTTGACGGAAGACTCGATCAAGGAAGTCCGAACGGTCTCTTAATCTTCTGTATCCTCCCATGCTGGAAGAGATGGGTCTGAAATCCGCGATTCCATGGTACCTGGATGGTTTCTCGGCTCGCAGCGGAATCAAGACAACCTTCGCGGTGGAGGCCGATTTTGCTCGCCTGCCTCGCGACCGCGAATTGGCACTCTTTCGTGTCCTTCAGGAGAGCCTCACCAATGTTCATCGCCATTCGGGGAGCAAAACCGCAACCGTTCGATTGTTGGCGCGAGACGGCATGGGTATTCTCGAAATCGAAGACACGGGAAAAGGCGTTTCTCGGCAGCTTCTGGAGCAGGCTGGAGAAGATTATATGGGTGCTCCTGGCGTTGGAATTCGCGGCATGAACGAACGTATGTGGCAATTGGGAGGCACGTTCGAACTGATTTCGAACGAAAGCGGCACGACAGTGCGGGCTAAGATGCCTGTTACATGGTTGCCTTTAGGGCCATCATCTTAGGTGTGCGGGCTGTAGGCATTCCCCTACAAACCTGCTAAAAGAAGTATGGAGAGTATGTGCCTGCAAAAATTGTGATTGTCGATGATCATGAGATTGTGCGTGAAGGTATCAGGACGCTGATTGCCAGATCACGGCCCGAATGGAAAATCGTAGGAGAGGCAAGCAGTGGTGCGCAGGCGATCGAGATATGTAAAACATTGAAGCCGGACGTTCTTGTTCTTGATATCACCATGCCCGGTATGAGTGGGCTTGAAGCCGCGTTAAAGATTGCCGAATTGGAATTGAGTTGTCGTGTTTTGATGTTCACGATGCATGAGTCGGAAAGACTGGCAGCCGAGGTTCGCCACGCTGGTGCTCAGGGTCTTGTTTTAAAATCTCAGGCCGCGCGAGACCTTGTTCGGGCTATCGACTGCCTTCTTGCGGGTGGTACATTCTTTGGCACGGAGCCTGATCCAGAAAAGAACACCCCAACAAGGCTACCGCCTTCTGGTTCCGCGACCGACCAATCTATTAGGGATCGCCGAGGGCCGACGCTTGCGAACCGTTTCGTCGCGCGTATTCGTTCTCGCCCGATCCGATCGACATTACGAGCAAACTAATCGGTGCTTCAGAAAATCAGCCCGTAATCCCGAACGCGTTCATCCGCAGCCTTGTACGTCGTTTACAAAGTATTTGGCCATTCTTCTGCGATACTGTTTGTCGTTCGATGGTAAGTCTTTTGCCTAACAGACTTTGACCTGCCCCCGAAAAGTAGTCGAGCGGAAATGTGACTTCTCCATTTACGATGGCCCGCTTAGGGCCAAGAGGAGGAGTCGTGCGCAAGAGGCGCTTTAACGAAGAACAGATCATCGCCATCCTGAAGAAGGCGGAAGCGGGGATAGCACCCGACGAGCTGTGCCGGCGGCACGGGATCACACGCGGGAGCCTGTACCGGTGGAAGGCAAAGTACGGCGGGGATTGGAAGCCAGCGAGGCGCGGCGACTGCGACAGCTGGAGGAGGAAAACCGGCAGCTGAAGCACACCGTGGCCGAGCTGCTGCTGGACAAACGAGCGTTGCAGGCGGTGGTCACAAAAAAGTGGTAGGGCCCGCAGATGCAGAGGCAGGCGGTGGGAGTGATGCGCTCGGAAGCTGTGGTTTCGGAGCGACGCGCCTGCGGGCTCGTGAAGGCACATCGGGCGACATGCCGGTATCGGCGGCGAAGGGTGGAAGATCCGCGGTTGCGGGAGCTGGCGAGTGCGTCAAGAAGTCGGGGGTCAGGGGCGGCGAGTAGTCTGGAACGATGAATGAAACGACTTCCTTCAAGCGCTTAATTCTACGAGCAGTTCTTCGAGAAGTGAGCCCGATGGTGATCCGCTTGGTCTCGGTCTCCGATCAGGTGGATCTCCCACAATTCCACGAAATCTTCAGTGCCATTCTCGGGTGGAGCGGCGATCTGGGCTACCTTATTAGTGTCCACGGCCAGGAGTTCAACAGCTTTCGTCGCAAAACCCGATCTAAAGCCTTACACGAATTCAAGCTGCACCGACAGGAAAAGTTCCTTTACGTCTGCGACACGCTGCATATGTGGGAGTGGGATGTTCGAGTCCTGGATATTCAGGACGGTGCTGAAGCCGACGATGTGCCCCTTTGCCTGGATGGCCGGGGCGCTACGCCACCCGAATCTTGCGGGGGTCCGACTGGATATCGGCTGATGCTGAAACGGCAACGGGATGGGGCGGCGATGTCCGATCCGGTCTTGCGGGAAGCAGGTATTCAGATCTTGGCGGAGGCTCACCCGGATCAACCATCAGGGACCTGGGATCTGCTGCGAACCGCTCTGGAAGATGGTTTCCGGAGCATCGATCAGAGACTGAAAACACTCGGACCGCTGCAACCGGATCGGTTCCGCCGGCAAGAAGCCAACGAGCGTCTAAACGCATTGACGCAACGACGGAGGTTCCGGCCATGAATGTTCGCGTAGAGATGGTGTGCGTGAGCGCCGACGGTCGCGAACAACGCCAGGACGTGCTGGCAATCGAGCGACAGGAGTTGACGATGGAAACGCTCGGCATGAGCCTGGCCGAGAGTAAAGCACTACTGGAAGGCGTGCAGAAATTTCTGATCGTCCAACACGCAACCGAAGATCTGGGGCAACGACGGGCGTGTCCCGACTGCGGCCAGCGACGTACGACGAAAGACTCTGGAAGCACGCCCGTGAAGACTCTATTCGGCCGGGTTGACGTGCCGAATCCGCGGTGGAATCGGTGCGCCTGCCAGACCCACGGCCCGAGGACATTCCGCCCGACGAAGGCATGGCTCCACGGCCGAACCAGTCCGGAGATGCTGTACCTGGAGACCAAATGGGCTTCGTTGATCCCCTTCGCAAAAGTGGCGGATTTGCTGAAGGATGTATTACCAATGGACGATTCGGTGAATCAGGAGACCGTCCGCAATCACCTGCATGTGACAGCGGAACGAATCGAGCAAGAGTTGGGTGACGAACGGCAACCCAACCTGTTCGAGGGCTCGGAAGAGGACTGGGAGCAACAGCCTCTGCCCGATGGTCCGATCACGGTGGGAATCGATGGCGGATACGTTCGGGCGGCACACAAACAGGGATGGTTCGAAGTGATCGCGGGTAAAAGTGTCGTTGCTTTCCGGCGGGAGGAGGATGGCGAAGTACCGTCAGCGAAGTGCTTTGGCTTCGTGCAAACCTACGACATAAAGCCTCGTCGGCGGTTGTGGGAATTACTGAAGTCGCAAGGAGTGCAAGAAAACCAGCAAGTGGTGTTCATGTCCGATGGCGGCGAGGATGTCCGCCGCGTGCAGCAATACCTGCATCCGTTTGGCGAGCATCTCATCGATTGGTTCCACATCACCATGCGGCTGACGGTTCTGCAACAGCAAACCAAAGCCTTGCAGGAAGAGCGGTCCCAGACCGGCGCTGACGTATCGAAGCAGTTGGAGAGCGTGAAACATCTGCTCTGGCACGGGAACGCCGAGGAAGCGCTCGATCGACTGGCCGACCTGTCCATGGACCTGAGCTTGATCCAAGCGCATTCAGTCCCCGCAACAAAGGTTGCCGACGGTGTTGCAGAGTTCGAGACGTACATACGCAACAACTGCGAGTTCATTCCGAACTTCGGCGAACGGTACCGACAGGGGGAAACGATCAGCACGGCCTTCGTGGAATCGACCATCAACCAGGTGGTGAGCCGACGGTTCGTGAAGAAGCAGCAGATGCAGTGGACGCTGCGGGGAGCACATCTCTTGTTACAGACGCGGACCAAGGTCCTCAACAACGAACTGGAGGAGGTGTTCCGTCACTGGTATCCGCGGTTCCGAGCTCAATCCGCCTGACCCCCGACTTCTTGACGCACTCGTAATAGGTCGAACTCGATGGGAATGGTAGATTAATTGAAGAGCCCGCGTTTGTCGCGAAATTGGCTCGCGGCCAATAGGTTGTTCTGTTTGCGTTTCGAGGAGGCAGCACAATATGCAAAATATGGAACGTCGCTCTTTTCTCGGCGCAGTTATGGCTGCATTTCCATTAGCTCTGATGGGGCAATCGACCAAGCTGTCAACACCAGTGAAGGTTGCTCAGGTTCCCGGTGGCGAGGATCGATTTGGCGAACACCACACCCTCGGCGTCAGCTCAACCGATTTCAAGGTGTCAACGCAGGACAGCAGCGGCGGTCTCTTCATCATGGAGCACACGAACCGCAAGAAGGGTGGCCCGCCGCGTCACTTGCACCACAATGAGGATGAGTGGTTCTACGCCATTGAAGGGGAATACATAGTCGAGGTTGGGTCCGAGCGTTTCCGGCTGAAATCCGGCGATTCAATTCTTGGACCACACGAGGTGCCTCACGTCTGGGCATTCGTCGGTGACACCCCCGGCAAAATGTTGATCGCCTTCGCGCCTGCCAACAAAATGGAGGCATTCTTCCGGGAAACTATGAAGCGGCACACCAGTGCGTATTCGAATCCTAATGCGGCAAATGACAAGAATTTTTTTCGCGCTTACGGTATGGAACTACTTGGCCCCCCACTATCCGTGGAATGAGGAGACGAAGTCAACGAGGACGGCGGGCTAACCGCAGGTGGGAAGTTGCAAAGCCTTGCCATGCGGGCTTTCCGAAGCCCTTGCCTGTACGGTGGTTCAAAAGGCTGCGTCCCGCGACCTCGATTTTTGCGACCTTTCGCCCCCTGTTTCGCCTCGGCAGGAGATGGTCAGCCAGTATACCTTTTTGAACGGGCAGGATCGCAACCGCAGTAACGAAGTCTGGGCGGTAATGGTATTGCAGATCTCGGAGTAACTGCTTAACAGAACCTTCACCCTCGACCGCAAGAACCCTATTCCAAACGGTTTCACTGCAACTTCGCGTACTCCGCCTTGGCTTGCTTGAGGATGGGGATATCGGGGTCAGCGTCTTTCCAAAGGGTCAGGAATTCACTGTAGGCAGCGCGGGATTTGATTGTGTCTCCCTGCATCGCGTAGGCGCGACCGAGTTGGAGATGCGCCAGTGCGCCTATAGGGTCGCTGAGCACGATCCCACGGTGATCGAGAATTTTCTGGAACTCGATAGCGGCTTCCTGACCTTGTTGTGCGGCCAGATAGGCCCTGCCACGCACGTAGGCAGGGTAGAGGCCGCCCGCTCCCAGTTCATACGGAATTGCGATTTGCAGCAGTTCGACAGCCTTTGAAGGTTCGTCGTGGCTCAAAGCGCGAAGTGCACTGAGCGTCGGCTTGTAAGCAAAGGCGACTATCGTACTCTCCGGGAACCGTCCTGAGAGATCGTCTGTGAGGGCTTGAGAGCGGGAAGAGTCCCCCGAAAGAGCATGTGCAAAGGCAACAGCAAACTCCACTTGCCCGCTGTTTGAAATCCGGAGTGCCGCCGTGACGGCCTGCTTTGCCGCCGACGCATTTCCATACAAAGCTTCTCGCAGTGCAGCTTGCGTTTCGTAGGACGCCTCCGACTCGTGCTGGCCCGCCTGCCGAGCTAAATCGGCAGCCTGCCGTGACATCTTCCGTGCCTCTACCAAGTGACCGGAGTAAGCGAACGCCCGCGCTTGGGATGCAGCCATCCAGTCTTCCAGTCCGGTTTTTCCTTGAGCTTGAGCCGCTTCCCGCGCCATTCCCGCCTTGTCTCCTTTCAAGAACGCAATATCAAATCGCCGCATAGAGAAACTAGATACTTGTAGTTTGCGCTCGGAAGCGTGCCGAAGCGTGTCCTCCGCTTCATTGATACGCCCAAGAGCGAGATAACTGCGGGCGAGGATGATGTACGCGATGAGCGAGTCTGGATTGAGCCCGAGACCTGTTTTGGACTCTTCAACCGACTTCTCATATTTGCCGAGCTGGGGATAAATGATTCCTCCCAAGAACCCGTGGGGCGTCCCCACCCGCGGATAAGCCTGCAGCCATAATTCACAAGTCTGTTCTGCCTTTTCCAGATTCCCGGTAACCTGCATGTCGTACGAAGCAGAGATAAAGAACTTCTCTTGATCGCTGGTGCGATCCCGCAGTTCGTAGGCTTTGCTGGTGTTTTCCGAAGAGAGAACAGATTCTCCGATATCTCCGTACATGCGTCCGAGTGCCGCGAATGCCATGGCGAACTTGGGGTCAATCTCAAGGGCACGCTTGAAAAACGGAATGCCAGCGGCCGAACCCGTTGAGGTGAGAGCTTTCCAGCCCGCACTGTAGGCTTTCAAGGCTTCGAGTGAGGGCGTCGTCGCCTCGCGCAACGGAGTGTTGTGCTTTTCAACTGTTGTGAGCGATTCGCCAACGCGGCTTCTGAATTTGGTTGCTATTTGGCTTAACGCATTCAGCACGTCTTCCTTTCGCGCCGCTTGCACCTGTTCCTCGGCGAGAACTTCCCCACTGCGGCAGTCCTTTGCCCGCAACCCCAATACGAACTGACTGCCGAGGCTCGCAATGGAGCCGTCTAGGACGGCAGCGCTTGCGGTTCGCTCGCAGATTTCCCGAGCGACGTCGGGTGTAAGCCGTCCATCGGCTGGCTGGCCCATCATTCGCAGTACCTCACGGATTCGCTCCTCAGAGATGAGGCTAAGGAAAGGCGACTGCTCAAGCTGCACGGCCATGCCTTGTCGCAGTGTCCCGTCAAACACAGGGTCGCCCGTCGTGTTCGTGAAATCCGCGAGCACAATCGTGTCCTTGTCGGTGAGTTTTGGTGTCCGATGGAAGTAGAAGTAGCTCCCGACTGACAGCGCCAGCACAGCCGTTGTTCCGGAAACAATCGCCTTCCAGCGTTTTCCGATACCAGCTTTGCCTTCGCCCTTCGACATTGCCACCCGGGCCGAATCTGTGTCCCGCTTCAACCGTTGCAGGTCGGTACGAATGTCGGAGGCATGCTGGTACCGTAGGTTGCGATCTTTCTCCAGACTCTTGTGGATAATCCGTTCCAATTCGGCGGGCACCTCAGGGTTCAGCCTTACCGGAGACACTGGAGCCCGGTTGAGAATAGCCTCGAAAGTCACTCCTGTGCTTTCGCCACGAAACGGCAACATCCCTGTTGCCATCTCGTACAGCACCGCGCCGAACGAGAATAGGTCAGTGCGAGCATCGAGTTCCTTTCCCCTGACCTGCTCGGGAGACATGTAGGCAACTGTGCCCAGCGCACTGCCGGGACTCGTCAGACGTTCCTCGGACTCGATGGTCGGGGCGTTCATGGCAACGCTCTCCGGCGTGAGGGAGACCTTGGCCAGCCCGAAATCGAGAATCTTCGCCTGACCTCGATTCGTAACGAAGATGTTCGCGGGCTTGATGTCCCGGTGGACGATGCCTTTCGCATGTGCGGCATCCAGTGCATCGGCGATCTGGATGGCCAGATCGAGCACCGTTTCGATTTCCAGCGGCTTGCCAGCGATCCGGTGTCGGAGCGTCTGCCCCTCCAGCAGTTCCATGGCAATGAAGGTTCGCCCATCGGCCTCGTCAATCTCGTGGATCGTGCAGATGTTCGGGTGATTAAGCGAGGATGCTGCCTTGGCTTCCCGCTGAAAGCGGCTGAGGGCTTGCGGATCGTGGGCAAGTTCGTCGGGAAGAAACTTTAGGGCGACGTGGCGACCGAGCTTCAGGTCTTCCGCCTCATACACCACGCCCATGCCCCCGCCGCCGATCCTGCTGAGGATGCGGTAATGAGAGACCGTCTGCCCTACAGGTTGGGAGGGAGTGGCCATTGACGGGAATGTTAGGTCGGAGAAAGGGGAAGGTCAACATCCGCGGGACTTGCCCGCATACCTTCTGACGCGTAACCAAGCACGATGACCACCATCGACCCGATGCAGCCTTGGCGCAGCGTCAGAAGACCTTTTGCACGCAAAAAGACAACTCCCCGCTCAGGACTTCAGAAATGCCCGCAGTTCTAACAGCACTTCGTCCGGAGTCTCTTCCGGTAAGAAATGCCTTCCCGCGACGGGTTTGCCACTGACATTAAGGGCACGTTCCCGCCAGACAGAGAGCACGTCGAAATACTTTTGCACCGCTCCCTCTTTGCCCCACAACACGAGCACAGGACAAATGATCTTGCGCTTCAGGTCTTCCTCGTCATGTTTCATGTCGATTGATTCGCCCGCTCGATAATCTTCGCACGTTGCGTGAAGGGCAGCCGGATCGCGATAACAGCGCAGATACTCGGCAAACGCAGCTTCTCCCATCCATGCGGGTACCTCATTGTGCGCCATATCGCGGAACATCATGTATTTGAGGTAAAACTCGATGTTGCTTGCGATCAGGGTTTCTGGGAAAGGCGACGGCTGAATCAAGAAGAACCAGTGGTAAAAAGCGGTCGCCACCTCATTGGTAACGCGATGCAGCAGGTCGTATGTCGGCACGATGTCAAGCACCGCGAGCTTTGTGACCCGGTCGGGATGATCGAGCGCCATTCGGTGTCCGACTCGACCACCACGGTCGTGTCCCACTACAGCAAACTTCTCGAACCCAAAGTGGCTCATCAATTCGATCTGATCCAATGCCATTGCACGTTTCGAGTAGTTGGAATGATTCTCGCCACCACCGGGCTTACTGCTGTCTCCATATCCACGCAAATCGGCGGCAAACACGCTGAATTCGGTCGCCAAGCGAGGTGCAATTTTGTGCCACATCAAGTGAGTCTCCGGGTTGCCGTGCAGCAGAAGCAGGGGCGGACCCTGTCCTCCCGAAACCACGTTGATGGTCGCCCCGGTGGTCTGGATTTTCTGAGACTTGAACCCTTTGAACATATCCGTTGACGAGACAGCGGGGTTTTGGGGCTGACTACCAAAGAGCGGTGTCGCCGCAGTTCCGATGACAGCCCCAGCCGCGAATTTCAGGAAATTTGGGGTACCGGCAGCAACCGTGCAGAAATTTACTCTAGCGTATTGTACGCAAGGTCAACCCGTGACTTAGACGCCGGCAACAACATGCCGGCTTCTGACTAACTTACTCAGCACGCGGGGATGTGAGCTCTCTCGACCGGGGTCGATTCGCCGGTATTTCACGCAAAGTTATCCCCCACGATAGACCCCCGGTTTGCTGCGTGAAATACGGCTCGCTGAATTCGAACCTTGCGCGAAACCGGTCTTTCACGCAGGAATTTCACGCAGGATTCGGTGGTTTTGGCCAGTTCTGACCCGAAAAGTACTGCAGGGAGGCCAAAAAACGTTCCTTAGAGTAAATTTCTGCACGGTTGCTGCCGGAACCCCTAGAAGTGTGGGTTGCCAGCTCGACCATTACTTGGTCCTGACTTGAACGAGTCGTAGATCAACACTTCTCGAATCGCTTACCCGACTCTTTGTCTCGTTCCACGAGGAGCTAGCCGATACTGTGGGTCCTGACTCAACCGCTTCTTCAGGTGCTGAAGCTGTGAGGCCCGCGATGATGCCAATTCAATAAACAAATTTGGAGAGCCCATGGACTAACGGAGTTCCCGGCTGGTGGTTCGCGTCCGTTCTTGGACTAACCTGGGGGCTGGCCTAGCCTTTCAGTAATCGCCAGACAAGAAAAATCCCCACCCTATTGCTCAAAAAAGAGAAGAGACAGGGCAGGGTATTTTTCAACTAAACGCGAGACTGACTTCGGCCAACCTGCTTTCGGACAGCTTATTCGGCCTCGCAGGTCACCTGATTGTTCCAGTCCACAAATGCGCCCTGGGGGTTGTCGCGCCAGGCCCAGACGTGCAATTCGAAGAAATCGGCCAGGTTAAACCGGTTTGGGGCGGCCACAAATTGAAAATCTTGACCGTCGAGCGTCGGGGGAACATTGTTGTTGTTCTTCAGCCATGTGGCCGCATCCACAATGAACTCGACGCCTAGCAACCTGCGTTTCTTCCCACCCGGTTCGTAGATCAGCGCTTCGGGGTGGTTGACATCGATCTTGCCGTCGCCTACCAGGGCGCCGTTGACGTAGTGAATGCCCATGGCGCCGTGGTCCGGGCCGGAAACGCAGCCAAACGCTGGTCCGTAGCCGGCTTGTACAGCATTGTTGACGTCAAGGAACTGCTTTGTCGCTTGGCGAACTTGCCGAACCAGCTTCGCGGGAGGCTTCTGGTTGTCATGCATCATGTCCTCTGCAAAGAGTGGCGTAGCCATAACCAGGCTTCCCAGCAACGTCACGTGTAGGATGCTGATGGCCCAGGTGTGAAGGTTGGTGATTCGTTTCATCGTATTCTCCTTTTTGTGAGTGTGTACTTCGAAAACTTGTTCGTGTCCGCTCGTCGAATCGCGCACACGTATCCCACGGTGTACGATCCTTCGATTTGTTGATTTCTCGTTACAGACGTTCCGCTTTTACCGAGACAGGCACGCCATTCGTCAACGAATCGAACACCGGGGAGTATCCCGGACCCAGCTGAACAATCTCCTGCAGCTGTTCATCAGGCACGTCAGCTTTGATCTTGAAATCGACCCGGATTCCCTGGTATCCCTTGCGCACGTTTCTGTCGAGTTCAAGAAAGCCGTGCAGATCAATATCGCCTTCCAGAGAGGACTCGACTTCCTCAATCTGAATGCCACGTGCCGCTGCGTGATAAACCATGGACGTAGTCAAACAAGATGCCAGCGCGTGGAGCAGATGTTCCACCGGATTGGCAGCCGTATCTTTGCCCAGCAAAACCGGAGGCTCATCCGCCTCGAGCACAAACGGCTTGGATCGTGACAGGTTCTGGTCGGCACCGTAAAAGGTGTTTACGGTCGATTTGTTTTGGCTGCCGTCCAACCACTGGTTGCGAATGCGAAACTTGAATTTTGCGATGGCTGGGGTTGCTTTTATTGCATCGATGGTCATGAACAGATCGTCAACCGTGACTCCGTTTACAATCTTTGACGCCACACGCGCAGTCACCACATTGGTATTCCTCATTTTCTGTTTCTCCATTCTCGTTGTGTAAAATCGGTGGCGGCTCTTCGCCGCCACCTCGGTTTTGTCTCCTGATCGACATCTGGTTCAATTCGTACCTGTGTCGAGTGAGCAGGGTTTTAGTTGACCTCCCTGCGCGGTATCGCGATCCGCTGTCGGGCGGCGCTTCACAAAGTCCACGGCTGGTTTTGGCTGGTAAAGCTGTTCGCCAGAAGACTCTTGTTTCTCCCAAACTTCCGCCAGAATGTGCCGGCCGGCTGAGGAATAGAACTTCAGTTTTGTGCTTGTAGCTGGCCTCCGGGATTAGATGTCTCCAGTTAGAACCTGGGCAATAAAATGCTCCCGCGAGTCTCGCAACTCCAGAAAATGTGGCCGCGGCTGCACCAGCGAATATTGACCCGCCGGAAAGTTATGATCGCCAAAGCTGAACTCAAAAGGAATATTCACTTTCATGACCTGGATGGTCTGCGCAGGGACAGTCGCCACCAGCACTACGGCCACGAACATAACTGACATAAGCGTGCGTGCAATTAGATTCTTCATACAACCTCCTAAATTTGCCGACAACCATGTTGAGCAAGGCTTTTGGTCGTCAACATTGACCCCGTCGATGATTTGTGAAGGCGTTTCTATGGTCGCCATTTGCGTGTACCTCAATCCTTTTTCTGATTTCCTCGAACCGCTTGCATTCGATGATTCACAATAGCCGCAGAATCCAGTTGCAACAAGATGGCAGATATGCCATTGTAGATAGGTTATTACGCCAAGTGTGCCATTATGGCAAATCCGATTTGCTGGCTTGAGGAGTTCCCATGATTGACGTCACAGTTTTATTTCTCGACGAGACTTTCTCCTCCACTGCGGTCGGTCCCATGGAAGTCTTCCGCCATGCAGGATCGCTGTGGAATATCCTTGCGGGCAAACGCCAAACGCCTCGCTTCCAGGTGAGCACAGCGTCGGCCGATGGAAAAGCGGTCAATTGCGATGGCCCAATCCAGATCAAACCAGCGGCCGCAATCAAGGACATCCGCAAGACAGATCTCATCTTCATTCCTACGACCGGACTAAGCGTCGATGATGTCGTCGAGCGCAATGCGCCGGTCGTGCCCTGGCTCAAACGCTGGCGCAAACGCGGAACGGAAATCGCCAGCGTATGTTCCGGCGTCGGCCTAGTTGCGGAAACCGGCATGCTCGATGGGAAGCGCGCCACCACGCATTGGGGGTTGGCGGAGCGCTTTCGCGAAAAATATCCCCGAGTGCACTGGATGCCGGAGTTGATGGTGACCGAAGATCATGGTTTCTACTGCGGCGGGGGAGTGCATGCGGCGCTCGATCTAAGCCTGTATCTGGTGGAAAAATTCTGCGGCCACGATATCGCCATGCAAAGCGCCAAAGCGATGCTCATCGAGACACCGCGCGCATGGCAAGCCGGCTTCGCCGTGGTTCCTCTGAAAACTGAGCATGGCGATGACGCCATTTCCAGCGCGCAGGATTGGCTGCACGAGAATTTTCATCGGGGTTTTCCGCTCGACGCTCCGGCCCGGCGCGTGGGCATGAGCCTGCGCAATTTCGTTCGCCGCTTCAAGCAGGCGACAGGAGACAGTCCGTTAATTTACTTGCAGAAGCTTCGTGTCGCCGCCGCCAAGCGCCTGCTGGAAAGCGATCATCGCACGATGCAGGAGATCAGTGACGCGGTGGGCTACCAGGATGTCGCTTTTTTTCGCTCGCTGTTTCAGCGGCACACAGGAGTTTCGCCGAGCGCGTATCGCGAAAAGTTTGGAGTGTAGTGGCAGTTTCTGCAGCGCATGACCGCGACGACGTGAATAGTGGCTCTGTTTGAGTTAATAGAATCGGAAATTTCGGAGGACCTTGTGGGGGAAAATGGAATGGATATCAGATCGCTGCAAAAGCCATTAAAAGATCAGTATCGCCGCGACCCGGCCAGCTCGCGCATCACCCTAACAGCAAAGGGTGGCGAAACAGCCACGCCGCTCTCCTGTTCGGTGGACATCGGTCGCGCCATCTACCAGGCCGAAGCCCACAAAGGAGTTGGCGGCTCAGGCACCGCAGCCTGCTCTGGCGATCTTCTGCTTGGAGCCCTCGCAGCTTGTGCCCAGCTTACCTGTCAACTGGTCGCGACGGCTATGGGCGTGCCCACCCGCCACATCGAGGTAACCGTCGACGGTGATATGGATCTACAGGGAACTCTCGGAATTTCGAAAGAAGTGCCCGTGGGTTTCGCAGACATTAGGGTGCAATTCAATCTTGATGCGCCAGAGGCAACTCCAGAGCAACTTCAGGCGTTGCAGGAGAAGACTGAGCAATATTGCGTCGTTCTGCAAACCATGTTGCGCCCGCCGAAGATTGATGCTCGGTGGAGCGCCTCGAAATGATAGTACGAGTTAACTCGTGCTGGGTGGTGTCAGCCGGGTATACCTTTTGGCCACTCATTGCTGGGCTCGAACTCTCAATATCGCGCCCGACCGCCTGACATGTCGAATACCGCCCATGTATTAAACGAGCTGGCGGCGGAGCAAAGCCATAAAACCAACCCTGCAACTTCGTCCACGCTTCCTAAACGCTTCAGCGGACTTGCGCTGATCATCGCCTCAACAACCTCATGGCCCAATCGTCTAATGAGGTCGGTATCAATAGGGCCGGGGGCGACACAGTTCACGCGAATGTCGGTGTTGCAAACCTCACGGGACAGGGCTTTTGTGAAGGCAATTACGCCCGCGCTCGCCGCCGAATAAACTGCAAGGCTCGGCAACCCTTCTTTGCCTGCAAGCGAGCCCATATTGACGATCCGTCCACGTGCCGCACGACGCATGACAGGTAGGACTTGGCGAGTCACCTCCAACGCCCCGATCAGGTTCACCTGAACGATGCGTTGCCATTCGCTGGAATTGAACTGCTCGAAGGGCTGATAACTGCCGAGATACCCGGCATTGTTCACAAGAATGTCGATCTGAGAATTGTGATCAACGGTATGCGCAATGGCCTGTGCGATCTGATCGGGCTTCGTTACATCGACAGTCAAGGAACGCGCCCCATCAAGCTCGACAGGATCGATGTCCCAAATCCAAACCTGTGCCCCGGATCGCACGAACTGGGCTGCGATGGCTCTGCCAATCCCCCTCGCTCCGCCAGTTACAACGGACGTTTGGCCAGCGAAATCATAAAACACGGACATGCTGTCCCGCGACTCAATATCAATCCTGCCTGAAAGCAACTCTTAGAGGATTGGAGTTCGCCACACGGTCATCACCCCGTGTTCGGCGGGCAAATGCCTTGTCAAGAGCTGCGGATGCAGCATCTTTCTCGCCGAGCATCGCGTAATCACAATTCTCACCACTTCTTCACAACCGCTCCCGTTTGTTAGACCAGAATTTGGGCGAACTCCGTTATCCGCATGGGTCTGATTGTTGAGTCCGTTATGGGTCCAATAACTCCGGTCAAAATAGGGGTACGAACGACGATAAAGGTAAGGATTGCAACTACTTAGGTTCGGGTGACTACACTGAAAAGGCTGGCGGCGGCGGTTCAACTCCGTCCCTGGCCACCACAACATCCTAAAGGGGAAACCCTTCAAATCAGCGGTTTATGCGGCCACAACGGACACAAGTGGCCGCAACATACCTGTTTTACCGTACAGCCACCGTACACGGCTGAGAACTTCCCCGGTTAGATGAACGACTCGACTGTAATCATGACGCCCGGAAGCGTGTCATGAAAAACCCTTCGCTCGACAATCTTGGTCCAAGGGCTAGCTGTGGGTTGGCAGTTGGGCGATACCAGATCGACCGTTATCTGGCCGTCACGTGGTCCCAGAATACCGGGCGTAAGTTCGACAACCGCAGTGAATGCAGCCGGGTCGCAAATCGCCCCGACGCTTTTTGGACCGTAGCCAGCAAACGTCACGAGCGGTTGCGTGTGCGTGCCTCGGAACATGCCCCCTAATCCGTCGATAAGGCGTGGACCGAAACATTCCCAAAGCAGGTGGGCGATTCCTCTCGAAATTACGAGGGCGGGCACCCAAATAGCCGATGCAGGAGTGATGGTGGAGATAGGGACGCGATTCCGCACGCCGTTGTGTTGCTTCGCCGGGCACGCAGCCGCGATTCTTCGAAAAACGGGCGTGATAATCCGTCGATAAGGAGGGCGAGTCTCAGCGGTAGCCCGCCTCAGGTCCCCACGGGCAGAAGGCGAAAGGCTTCCCGCCAACTGGCAATCTGTTCCAGAGAAGCCGCCAAACGCAGCATCACGCTGCGAGCGTGATGAACCAGCCGTCCCGCCGTATTGAAAATCAGGAAACGTAACCGCTTCGGACGCGCGCGTAACAGCTCGGCGGGCAACGCCAGCCGCTTCAATGCCGTCAGCACATTATGACTAATCACCGCCAGCCGCAGCCAGGCAGCATTCGCCCCGAAGTATTTGCACGGCATCACTCCGCCAGCTAGTTCGTTTTTCACCACGTCATGCACGCCTTCAATGGTTCCTGCTTTCTCACGGTGCCACTGAATCAACCGACCCGGCTTCCATTCCCACAGGTTACTCACCAGGGCAAAATGTTTTACCTTGCTGCCGTCGGCAAACAATTCTTCCTGCCGGAACCGGATGCGAATGGCCACATAGCGCAACGGCTGCGTGCCTTTGTGCTCCGACTTTTCCCCCGGTACAAAGTCAATCTCGGCGCACTCCCGGATCTCTTTGGCGTGCGGCTCCCCGTAGACTTCCCACTGTCCCTCGGGCACTTGCAAGATCGCCTTGTGCAACGCCTCGCTCATGCGCGCACTCATGGCGAAACCAATGAATCCCTGCGGTCCATCCGCTCGCTGCTCGTCCCGTAGCCACTCGACGAGATTGCTTTCATGACAAGCCGAATCCCCGCGAAAATAATAGGTCTGTACCGTCTGGGGTAAGGCGGCGAAGGCCCGTTTCGCCACCGTCAGCGGTGCCATCATCGCCGGCACATTGCCATCCCGAAATTCATCCGCCACAACCACGTCCATCTCCGCCCACACCGCCAACATGGGCTGATAGCCGCGCTCGCCTTGGTAGCTTCGCAAGGCTTGCTCTTTGCGGCTCTCAATGATGGTGGCATCCTGATCGACGGTAGCGATGCCTTGCTCCGGACAACGTCGCCCCAGCTCCTGCACCAGTTCCCGATTGACTTCCCCCAGCCCCCTCAGCGCGTCATTCTCCTCCGGAATAAAAGCAATTTGCTCCGCTCCCCGTCGCTGCTTGGCTTCCTCCATCTTCTCCACCGCATGAAACTGGTAGAGAAATTGACGAGCCGCTTCCGGAGAAGGAATCTCGTGCCCCAGCATCTCCTTCAGCCCTCCATCCCCGCGCAAATGGCTGAAATCTTCCAGACATTCCCCACCCAGCGCATTGAGCACCACAAAGCTTTCCACCATCGTAGCTTCGTCGTAGCCTCGCTCCCGCTGCTTGATATGCACCTGTCGCTGGATGCTGGCCGGCAGCCCTAACGAGCGCAACGCTTGCACCGCCAACGCCGCGCCGCCCCATGCCGTCAACCTCTCGCTCAGGGGTTCGGGATCAATTTCGAACAACAGAGGAGATTCGGTGGGAGAAGGTCTTGGGGATTTGATCACGCCTTCATCCTAATGGGAACTCACCTCGCAGGTGAAAAATAATCGCGCCTGTATCTCGGGAGAAAACCCTGAAACATCACAGCCCACGCACCTCTGAATGGCAGTTGTGGCGCCTTGGCTCCAAATTATCGACGGATCAGGGATGCCCGTCAAGGGTTGACATTTTCTGGACATGCACTTCCCGTCATCACTCTTGATGTGCAGGGTTCCGTCGAGGTGATAACTGGCGTGAGCATCCCAACGGTGATCGAGGCGCGGGAGCATCGCGAAAAATTCACCCTTTCGCGAGTGCCGAACCCACATCGTCAGCCACAGATCGGAGCCCTCTCGGACCGCCACTGCATATAAGTGTTCACCGGGAACTCGTTGGATTTTCATCGATCCAACCTTGGGCATGGCTAAAGTACGTTCCCGCCCCTCTTCGTATAAGCCTCGCCATGTCTCCAAGTCGTCCGGCTTGGTCGTCTCCGGGTCAACGCCTTGATACTTGAGCCATCCATCGAAGGTCTTAAGATCGTCCTCGCTTATGAACTCCTGCAATGCATTCCTCCGCTCGCCAATGGCCATTCTCTACATTATATCTCTCGTTTTTCCATTGATCCGTTCATCTGGCGGGCACATCGCAAATCTGGAGTTAGCGGTCCAACACTCGCAACTCGTCGCGCACGTCTGGGGGACGCACACCGCAGGCGCGTAGGAATCGCTCATCGCCGGGTATCGAATCGCGGCGATCCTCTGGCCGTGTGTAGCTGAAGTTAGTAGGTGGCTCATCAGAGCAGACAGAGTGAAGCCTCCTCGAAGCCGCAGTCGTGCCAGCAGGGAACGTTTGGGAACACTGAATCGTGAGCGAAAGTGAGCCGATTCGTTTTTCAAAACTCGATGAACAGCTGAAGATTTTCATTCGTGTCTTTCTCATGTACCAATCGTATTCATCCACCTCTGCCTGTCGAACGCAAGAGCAGCCGAACCATGGCACCCAACCTGTGGAACAGGTAATCGACGTGACCTTGAGGAGTCGTCAGCAGTCACGTCGAGCCGCACTGGGGACATCGTCCACACTCACTCACGCGAGAAGACATCACGGCAGCCCTGGCGCTCGAAGCCGGAATCAAAACAGTCCAACTCACGGACCGATACCACAGGGGTGGTAATGCGCTGCTGTTCTACATGAACGGATACAATTCTGACAACCTTGACTTAGCTCTTATCGCATTCGCCACTTGCCTCGAAGGGCTTTTTTCCACCGTTGAGCAGGAGATTTCTTTTCGGCTTGCGCTTAGATTGGCACATTTTTGGGGTGAATCGAGAGACGACCGAAGGTCGAAGTTTGAGCAGTGTCGTGAAGTTTACAAAGTGCGTTCAAAAGTTGTGCACGGCGCTCCGGTTTTGAAAGAGTCTGAGGCCGCCGCCATATACCTAGTTGAAACTATAGTCCCAGAAGCCGAGAAGTTGGCTCGAACCGCGCTACTCAAGATTTTCACATTGCACCTTGAAACGCTGTTTGACCGACCCAACAAAGTCGAGGCTCTGTTTGAGGAGCTCCTATTTGACGAATCCCTCGAAAGAGCACTCGCCAAAATCGGCTAGAACTGACAAACCAAGGCGCGCACACAACCTCCACCCTCTACGGATTCGGCGGAGGATTCAATTCAAGATCGGATTCTTGTCGAATAACTCGGGTGTTTACGATATCTTTCCTAAGATGAAATCCCTTCTCCAACGCGACAGAAGGAAGACGCTTCCTGCCATAGAACCAGTGGCGGCACCCTTGCAGTTCTCGCCCGCGAAGGGTTCTCTGACCAAAGAAGAACGTGACTGCACGACTCCGGCGCGGCCATCGAGGAATTCAAAATGGGAAACTACTCCAGTTCATGGGTGAGCAAATTCGAAAGGATGTAAAGACATGAAATTCCTGAATCCTATATTGCTGGCGAGACTCTCAATGTTGGCGGTGATGGTCACGGCCGCTCCTAGCCGGGCCCAAACTAAAACTCAACAGGTCGAAGGCAAGGCCTCGGCGTCTCCCCAGAGCGACGCGGAGACGAATGTGCAGGCTTACATTGACCTATTGCGCGGCGACGTGCGGCAACAGAAGGCCGAGTTTATGGGATCTGTCATGCTGTTTAGCGCTCAAGAAGCTGCGAAATTCTGGCCGATCTACAGCGACTATGACGCGCAACTCGCGAAGCTGAACGACCAACGAATCGAGATTATTAAGCAATATGCCCAGTCGTACAACCAGATGACGGATGCAAAAGCGGATGAGCTTATTCAGAAGTCGCTGGCTTATCAAAAGCAACGCTCGGAGCTGCTTGTGCAAACTTATGACAAGGTGAAAGAAGCGTTGGGCGCCGTGACAGCGGCTCGTTTCGCCATGGTCGAACACCAGCTACTGTTGATCATTGACCTGCAGATCGATTCCTCGCTGCCCGTCGTTGGACAGGGCTCATAGCGTCAAGAAAAGGAGACACGCATATGCGCAAGGCATTCGTTTGGACAAATGCTCTTCTCTTGGGTGTCGCGATTGTACCAGGGATTTTTGGAGAGGGCTCCCGCTCAGCCTTCACGAACGAGGCCTCTGCTAATGCGGGGGCACAAACTATGAGAAGAATCACGGTGCCTGCAGGGACCCGAATCCTCATTCGAATGGTCGATTCGATTGATACCACGAAGCAAACGAAAGGATACCGCTTCACCGCCACTCTCGAAACGAACTTGCAAGCCGAAGACACAGTCGTTGCGCCACGGGGAACGACACTGTACGGACGTCTCGCTGGGGCTTCGTCCGCTGGCAGGATGTCCGGAAGTTCCGAGTTAACCCTGGAGCTCACCGATATCGTCATCAACGGCACCGCGTATCCGCTGCTGACCAGCACTTATGAGGTGAAGGGTAAGGGAGAAGGCGGGAAAACTGCGAAGAAAGTCGTCGGCGGTGCAGGGTTGGGCGCCCTCATTGGCGGTATAGCAGGGGGTGGAAAAGGAGCGGGCATAGGCGCAGCTGCCGGTGCCGCTACTGGAACCGCGGTTGCGGGTGCCAAGAAAGGGCAGCAGCTGCAAATCCCCAGCGAGACTTTGCTCGAATTCCGCCTTCAGCAACCCGTGTCGTTGCCCGTCGCCGGATAGGCAGGTCCCAATACGTTTTGCGGGGTTTTGAGCGTAACGGCGATGTTCAACAATCTGTGTACGGTGCTACACTGCTCCACATTTCAATACTGCCAGTGGAGGAGACAACCTATGGCGTGGGTCTACTTGGCAGTTGCTGGGCTGTTAGAGATCGGCTGGCCGCTCGGGCTCAAGATCGCGGAGAACCCTGAGAGCCGGATTCGTGGCGTCATCACGGCTGTACTTTTTATGGCCGCCAGCGGAGCCCTATTGTGGCTGGCGCAACGGGACATCCCAATGGGCACGGCATACGCCGTCTGGACCGGCATTGGCACTGTCGGGACACTGATTGTGGGGATTTTTCTGTACGGTGAGTCCAGCAGCGTGATACGTCTCGGTTCGGCGTCGCTGATCGTGATCGGCATTATCGGGCTAAAACTCGCCCATGGATGAGCTGAGAGCGCCGGACGATCAACGTGTTGCTCGAAGCCGAAAGTCAACTGTAACGGCGATTTTTCAACAGGCTGCATGGGCCTTCGGCGCAATCACATTCGATGCAACTTGTATGTCAGCTAGTTCAACAACATCACGCTACCAGATGTGATCTCGTAGTATGCTGCCGCAACCTTCAGCTTGCCGTCTTTCACCAGTCCCTTGATCACCGTAGACGACTCGGCCAGCAGGGCCGCCTGAATCTTGGCGTTCGCCTTAGTGGCCCCCTCCAGATTATTCCCGGCCTGATCGACCGCCGGCTGAATATGGGGAAAGAGCGCGCTGATCTGCCCAGGAACTTCTGCGCCCTGGATCGTCGCCTTCACCGCGCCGCAGCCTGCGTGTCCCATGACCAGGATCACCTTCGTGCCCAATACCAACGCCCCGTACTCCAGACTCGCGATAATCTCTGAGGTGGCGAAATTGCCCGCGATACGGGTCACAAAGATGTGGCCGATGGTCTGATCAAAAACCAACTCCACAGGCACGCGGGAATCGGCACAGGAAAGCACCGCAGCGAACGGCTCCTGCTTCTCAGCGTTGTTTTGTTTCAAGATGGTGAGATCCTGGGCGTCGGACGTGATGTTTCGGTTCACAAAGCGCTGGTTACCCGCCATCAGTTCCGCCAGCGCGGCATCGGGAGTGAGCGTGCTCGGCTGACCACCTTCACTTCGGGATGTTGTGCCAGCCACTCACCCTGCACCTTGGCCGAGCGAGTGGGCAATAAATCTACTACCTCACTGCGCTCCAGATCGACCAAGACGGTACCGAACGACTGGCCTTTTCGCCACGCCCAGTCGTCTACACCCACGACTCGGATCGCGGGTTGCCAAACAGAACCACTTGCCGCCTTGATGACCTGGCGAAGCAGCGTGTGCCGACTCGACGGCATACCCAGCCTTTTCAACAATCGCTGACCAGAACGACCGCCCAGCGCGCGACCCACCAGCCGATGGACTTCACTCAAACGATTTGTCTGCTGGGAATGCGGGAGCAGGACGCCGTCGACGCGCTCGGTGAAAATCTGACGTAAGCACTGGCGACTTCGGCAACGCCAACGACCCATCTGGACCTTGAGCGTAACCGATGCTCCCTGCATCGGGAGGTCTCGAAGCTTACGCCAGTAGCGACTATGGCGGGAATGGGAAGTCACTCCACAATCAGGGCAGAGCGCGTTACTTGATCCCTCCGCTTCGACGACCCAACCCAGATCTGCTGGTACCACGTTTCGCACCGTCAAACCTTTCAGATGCGAAAGCAATTCCTTGTACGACAACTTCTTAGCCATTCAATCTTGATTACCGAGACTCGCCGAAGGGTGCACCAAACCTGAGCCAGAACCCAATTAAGTGCCAGAAACGCCCCAGGAATCGCGATTCTCAGAATTAAGGGCCGCGCGACAACAACTCCATTCAATCTGCCTACCCGAGGAAACCCGCGGAGGCCAGGACTGCCCCACCCTTAGAACGAGCCTGATGCCGGAATACCTGTGTCCGCGGGTGAAGAGTTCACACCGACCGAGCAGACCGGAGGTAACCACGCATGGACAAACTTTCCTGCGGTTTCGTTGATGCGAAGCAGAGTGCCAGGACGAGATGCTCTAATGAGGCCCCAAAGTACTGCCAAAAAGCGGCATGCGGGCCCGGGTAGTTGGCCGAAAACAATAAGGTGAACATGTAAATCACGCCGCTGTGCTTGCAGCCATCGTCCCCGCGATCGCCCAGATCGGAGGGGGGATCAGGGGGAGAACTACAGGAGAAAATAGCAGCCGTGAAGCAAGCGGTTGCAGAGAATCAGCAGAAACTTCACCACTACCAATGGATGGAAACAACCGAACTCACACTCAAGGGTGATCCCAAGCCACCGAAGACGTCCATGTGCCAGCACGGCCCTGACGGGACCGTCCAGAAGACTCCCATGGGCCCCCCGCCGCGGCCTCCCAGCGGGGGGAGAATGAAGCAGCGGATCATTGAGAAGAAGACAGAAGAGATGCAGCAGTACATGGGACAGGTAAAGATCCTTCTCACCATGTATGTTCCGCCCGACCCGCAGAAAATGGCGCAAGCCTTCCAGTCCGGCAATGCCTCATTGAATTCGTCTCCGGGGTCGCCGGTGGCGCAAATCGTCTTCAAGAACTACGCTCAGCCCGGCGATCAGATGACGCTCTCTTTCGACACGGCTGCAAGAAAGATCACTACCGTGAATGTGAACACCTATATGGATGAGCCTAAGGATGTGGTCACATTGGCAATTCAAATGGCGAGTCTGCCCGACGGCACCAACTATGTACAGCAGTCGGTTCTAAACGCAACCGCCAAGCAGCTCCAGGTGACGACGACAAATTCCAATTACCAGCCGATCGGAGCGCAATGATGGCACTCAAACATAGGGCCGTTGCGAATGTCGGACAGGTATCCGAGATATTCCGGGCAAAACACGATTGTTCGAGTTGCCGAACGAACCGTCCACCTTGGGTAGAAACCTTCGTGGATGTGCTCAGCTCCAATCGTCGATTGCATTTGTGGAAGGGTGAAATGCGATATGCAACGTGAAAAGCCATATGGGTTGACAGGTACGGTTTAGAAACGGGGGGTAGTCGTAAATCCGGCGACACAAGTGCCGGTAATTTCCAGGGAAACGAGGATCTCTTTATGAAAACCAAACTCGTGTTGTGTGCGCTGGCCATCTGCTTGATTTCGACGATCGCCATGGGGCAGCAGGTTTCGGTGAACTACAACCACAGCCAGAGTTTCGCGCAGTATCACACATATGCCTGGGGTTCGAACAACGCCAACCAGGTCCAGAATTCGATATTGGCGCAGGTGGCGCAACAGGATATCAACTCGGCACTGCAAGGCAAGGGGCTGCAGATGGTGCAGGAAAACCAGAATCCCGACCTGATCGTTACCGCCAACGGCGGGATGAGACAGCAGACCTCCTATAGTGCGTGGGGTATGCGCGGGATCGGCGGCGGTATGGGCGGCATAACGCCGGAGCAAAACGTGGAGGGAACGTTGGTCGTGGACCTCTATGACGCGAAGAGTAAAAGTTTGGTCTGGCGTGGGATCGGTCAAAACACCTTGAACAAAAATGGTAATAAGAATCAGCAGATGGTGGAGAAAGCCATCCAGAAGATGTTCAAGCAGTGGCCGGGTTGATCTTCGAATTACGCTGGCGCCGCTTGGGGAGTTTGGACTTCGGGGCTTTGGTACGCGCGGACCTTGCCCCGGTTCGTGTTGCTGAGCCCTCGGAGTCCAATCGGTCTTTTTCGCCAACCGGGGCGCCAAAATGGAAATTCGAGCGAAGGTATTACAGATGACCGTTCGAACCAAATGTCGACTAGCAATTCTTGTGGGTGTCATCTTGAGCTGCGGATCAGGATTGTTGGCGCAACAGAAAGGGCAATACGTCCCCGGCCAGTATGGTCTTAATGCCGGCATAGCGCCTGATCCGGGATTCACCTTTGCCAGCCTGACGATCAATTACTCTGCTGATTCCCTGAAAAATTCATCCGGAAGCTCGCTTGCGGGGGTCACGGGAACCTATGGTTTTTGGGCAGATGAAAATATTTTCTATTACGTGCCGAGCGGTAAGATTCTCGGCGCCAAATTCTTCACCATGGCTGCCTTGAATCTGGCGAATGGTTCCCTGACTGCAGACATAACCCCAGCTCAATTCGGTCTCAACGGTGGCGGCCAAGGAATGGGCGATACCTGGGTGCAGCCTGCGAATTTGAAGCGAGCCGACATTTGGGTTGGCTATGCCTTTGTGGTCCCCCACGGGAAAATTTTCTCCCGGCGCTAACAACAATATCGGTTCCGGATACTGGGGAAACAAGTTCGCCACTTGGCGAGATTCGCGACCGTTCCTATGAAAACCAGCTTCATCGTGCCAGCGGCTTGAACCTGCTCGTCGCCGCAATCATTCTGTGGAACACCGTGTACCTGCAGCGCGCCGTCGATTACATACGCAAGCAAGGGCACCCTCCGGCACCGGTTGACCTTGCGCATCTGTCGCCGCTCGGCTGGGAACACATCAATTTGACCGGAGACTACCACTGGGAAACGTCCCTGACGTTGGGGCCAGACCAGTTCCGTCCGCTCCGAACCCGTTCACACGACTTAGCTGCCGCCGCTTAGCGTGCTTAAAATTCCGTTCCGTGTCTTCTCCTCCATTTGGCAAACTGAGCCGAGTTGGATGCTTCCGCACTATGAATTCCGTTTTCAATTGACGACAAACTATTGCGAGTCCTGCCTATTGGAGGATGCCAACACCATTGGCATTGAATTCTTCCGCCTTCACTGGCTGCTAGCTCCGCAGACCATCTGTCCTCGTCATCTGACGTTTCTTCGCGAAACGTGCCGCTGTTGCAATCGCCACCTTCAACCACGCCACTGGCGTTCAAAAACGAAATTCGTTCTTGCCTGCGCTTGGACCAAGAAACCACTGGCGCAGGAGCCGCGGGAACATCGAGACCGCCCCGAACAGGTCCGTCGATGTCTAGCGTCCTTCGAAGAATCCCTGTTGGCTGCCATCCGGGGCCAAACTACTGATGGAACCTGGTTTGGCGGTCAATCTGCGCCAGACATTCTGCGAGTCATTTGCGACCTTCTTTGGTTATTGACCAGGGCTGTCGGGAACGATTCATATATTCAGCACTGTCTTGAAGGCTCCCACTTCCGCCCTCACTGCCGATGGGAGCGTCCGCCCAAAGCCAAACCATGGCTCGGCGATCTTCGGATCCACGATCGCAGAAGTGTTCTGGCCACGCTGGCGCTACTGCTGGACTCTGGAGTAAATCGAAAGATCCTGCATGATCCACGTCGCCTACTCATGCCGGGCATCAGAAGCAAGCAAAACAACCTCAAAGACCTGAAAGTTGGAAATTCTAGTGCTGATAGTTTGAAAACACGATGCTATCAACCGCGAGGAGCGCGCCCGACAGACAAAGAAGGATCCCCAAGGCACGGTACCAGCGTACGAACAAAGCTCTGCGTTCAGGAGCCAAGTTGGCGAGTCGTTGCGGTCCCCAAATCCTGGCTGCCCGATGAGGTGAGGCAGCGACAAAAGTTCCGAGCGCCATGGCGACGGCACTCACCAAAAGGTTTGCCGCCATTAGGGTGCCACTGCTTAAGGGTGCAACTAGTACCGTCCTCATAGTCAGCCCTTAGGAATGTCGGCACGGTTCCACCATCCGCCGCCAAGAGCCTGAAACAACGCGGCAGTGTCGGCGAACCGATTCGATTGAGCTTGCACAAGGTTGATCAGAGCTTGCTGATAAGCTTGTTCTGCACTCAGGAGCGCCAGGTAATTGGCGTAGCCAGCCTCAAGCTGCTTTTTCGTCAGGTCGAGGGTAACGCGGGCGGCGTCTTTTGCGGTTGCGGCAGCCTTCAGGGCGTCGGCGTCCTGTTGGAGCGCATTCAGCGTGTCGGCGACATTCTGAAAGGCGGTCAAGACAGTGCTGCGATATTGTTCGGAGGCCTGAGTATAAGCGGCTCTCGCGGCGCGCTCCCGATGCAGGAGGGTGCCGCCTTGAAAGATAGGCTGCGTGACGCCGGCACCCACATCCCAAAAGCCAGTGCCTCCCGAGAACAGGTGGCCGAGGACCACCGCCATGCTGCCAGCATCCGCAGTCAGCGCAAAGCTCGGGAGGCGGTTCGCTCGCGCAATTCCAATCTGAGCGCTGGCTGAATGCAGATTCTCTTCGGCTTGGCGCACATCCGGACGTTGCTCCACGAGTTGCGAAGGAAGGCTCACTGGCACCTCCTGCGGCAGTTGCAAACTAGATAGCTCAAACTTTTCGGTCAGATCCTGATTGGGGAACCCGCCCGCGAGCACAGCCAACAGGTCCCGTTGTTGAGCCAGTTGTTTAAGCAGCGGAGGCAAGGTGGCGGTGACTTGTGCGAGCTGCGATTCCTGCGCCGCAACGTCGAGTTGGCTCGCATATCCGTTCGCATACTGGTCCCGCAAAATCTGCAGCATGTTGGTGTTGATGGTGATGAGTTCATGGGTCGCGTCAATCTGCCCCCGCAATTGCGCTTCTTGAATGGCGGCAGCAGCGACATTTGAGCTCAGCGTGATATGCGTCGCGGCTAGCGCAAAACGAGCCTGCTGCTCCTGCGCTTGTAACGACTCCACGGTTCTCCGGTTCAGACCGAAAACGTCTGGCACATACGAGACGCTGACCTGCGGCGTGTAGAGGCTGTAATTCAAGGCACTGGTGTTGGTTACAGGTGAGATTTCAGCCGATGACTTTGCCCGGCTCGCCGAAAAACCGCCATTAATGCTGGGATAATAAGCACCCCGTTGGGCCAGCACATTCTCTCTTGCAACCGACAATGCCGCCTGCGCCGCCTTGAGATCGGGATTAGTTTTGAGCGAGCGCTCAATCAGATCGTTCAGTGGCTTCGAGTGAAACAATGTCCACCACTCTCCCGGAATGTCGCGTCCTTCAACCAAGTGTTGCACCTCTCCACCGGCGACGTTGCTGGTGCTGCTGGTGGTCGTAATGGGCGCGGGTGTGTAACCGCCAACATCCGGAGCTGGAGGCTTCTTGAACCTAGGCCCAACCACGCAACCTGTCGTGAGCAGCAAGGCCGAGGCTGCGAGGAATTGGGCAAGGCGTGATTTGACAGCGCGAATCATGCGAATGAGCTCCTTAAGGCCTGTGGTTCATATGGGTTCCGTTGATCGCCCCTGTACTCCTGTTATCGGAGTTCGCCGATCCGCCAATGACCGCCGGGTTCGGCCCCCGATGGCGCACATTGTTGAGCCACGGGTTGAGCGACGCTACGTTGGGTCGGACCACACTCGTCGACCGAACATGGGGAACGCTGTTAGCTGTCTCGTTCTGGCCTAATCCGTCCTTCATGGGACCATCAGACTTACGTGAACTCGGCTGATGGAGATTCACCGCACTTCCGGGCTGAGAATGTTGCTGCCAATGCGGAAGCTTAATGGGACGACTTGCCGGGGTCAGGCTTGCGCGGCTGCGCGAGTGATTCTTGGCAGCAGCATGGTGCGAAGGTTGTTGTTTATCAGAGGACGTTCCTTCTTTCTGACGGCTCCCGTCGTCAGCCGGAACGGGGTGCTCGGCGTCATGCGAACGATCATCATGTGAACGAGCGCTGTCCGAGTTCGCGAAATTCTCATTCTTTGAACTCTGCGACGTTTGTTGGGTTTCGTTCGCGTAACTCGTTGCGGGCATCAACGCGGCATAGCTCATCGCCAGAAGTAAGATCAGGGAAGGAAAGCAGGCGGCCTTCATAGCAAATCCTCTGATGCGGTGTGTGGATGAGCGTCATGGCCTAGGAATATCATTCGCAGGGCGGGCACAGCCAGAAGCAGCATTACCGGGCCGACCAACATGCCGCCTACAATGACTGTGGCGAGAGGACGCTGCACCTGACTGCCGATACCCGTGGAAATGGCCGCAGGAAACAAGCCGATGCAGGCTGAAAGTGATGTCATCAGCAATGGGCGCATGCGGGTAGAAGCAGCGCGGTACATCGCATCGACGGGCGCCAGACCCTGAGATCGTTCATGGTTGTAAAAAGTAATCATCAGGATACCGTCCATGACCGACACGCCGAAGAGCGAGACGAAGCCGATGGCAGCGGAGATGCTGAAATTCTGACCTGAGAGATAGAGTGCGAGGATGCCGCCAACAACCGCATCGGGAATGCCTGCGAGCGCGAGAAGACAATCGCGCAAGTTATTGAACAAGGTGTAGAGCAACCCGATAATCAGCACGAGGCTGATCGGCACAATGATCTCCAGGCGCTTCTTGGCCTCCTGCAAGTCCCCGAACTCGCCAGCCCAAACCAGCCGGTATCCAGATGGAAGTTGGACGGTTTTCGCGATTCTCTGCTGAGCCTCCTCGACCGTGCCGCCAAGGTCGCGGCCACGGACGCTGAACTTCACCGGGATGAAGCGCTGAACGCTCTCGTGATAAATCCAAGCTGCTCCGGTATCCAAAGAGATTGTGGCCAGTTCCGCTAACGGTATGTAGGCGTTGGCGCCGCTGCTGGTTGTGTATGCGACTTTGATGTTGCGGATTTTGTCGATGCTGTCGCGGTATGCAGGGGTATAGCGGACGACCAGATCGAACTGCCGCTCGCCCTCCAGAACTGAAGTCGCCACCGCTCCGCCCATGGCTGCCTGGATGACCGAGTTCACATCTCCGGAGTTGAGGCCGTAGCGCGCGGCCTTGGCACGATCCACCTTTATGTTCAGGTTGGGCTGTCCCAGTACCGGGAAGATGCCAAGGTCGGTGATACCGCGAACCCCGCTCATTTGGTCGCGGACTCTCTCGGCTAACTGCGTCAAGACTTCAAGATTGGGACCGACGATTTTGACCGAATTGACCCCCTTGACACCAGAGATGCCTTCTTCGATGTTGTCCTCAATGTATTGAGAGAAATTAAAGACGACTCCGGGCAACTCGTTGTTAAACTCCGCTTGCACCTGCTCGGTCAATTTCTCCTTGGTCAAGCCCCGTGGCCACTCGTCAAACGGCTTCAGCGGCGCGAATAATTCGACATTCGAGAATGGCGAAGCGTCGCTCCCGTCGTCTGGCCGGCCATGCTGAGAAACCACCGTAAGCACTTCGGGGTGTCGCAGGAGAATCTCCCGCATTTTTTTTGAGGCCGCCTCGCCGTCTTCGAGCGAGAGTGTCGTTGGCATGGACGCGCGAATCCAAAAGTTGCCTTCTTCCAAGTGCGGAAGAAACTCGCTGCCCAGTCGCGGTGCTATCAGCAAGAAGGTTCCAATAGAAAGGGCGAGCTCAATTCCTACTACGAGAGCGCGGTGATTCAGCGCAAAACGCAGCGCAGGATTATAGATACGGTGCAAGAAACGGACGATGATCGTTTCGGTCTCTTTCAGGCGCTCCGGGAGCAAAATGGAAGCAATTACGGGCGTGATAGTGAATGTCGCAATTAGTGCCCCGGCCAATGCATAGCCATATGTGCGCGCCATGGGGCCGAAGATCTGGCCCTCAACGCCCTGCATTGTGAAGAGCGGCACGAAACCTGCCACGGTGATGAGCGCCGAGAATAGAACCGCTTTGTCTACCTGTAGCGCGCTGATGAGAATCAGCCGCAAACGATCCGTCCATCCGTTGGCTGGCGTTTCGTGCTCCAGAGGTTGCGTCGGGTCGGATCCCCAATGGCCTGCCGCCAGACGTTGGAGTAAGCCCTGTCTCTCTTCCTGATTACGTTGAAAATTACGGAATACATTCTCGACCAGGATCACGGCCGAATCCACGATGATGCCAAAGTCCACTGCGCCCACCGACAGCAGGTTTGCGCTTTCCCCCAGAATCACCAGAAGAATGGTGGCGAAGAACAGCGCGAACGGAATGTTCAAGCCAACGATGACTGCGCTACGGAGATTCCCGAGAAAAACCCATTGGATCAGGAAGACCAGCACGCATCCGAATATCAGGTTGTGCAGTACCGTGTGCGTGGTGATGGCGATCAGCGATGAGCGGTCATAATAAGGAACAACCTTGACTCCAGGCGGCAGACTCCCGTCATGATTCAACTTGTCGATTTCCGCTTCGACCTTTGGGATCATGTCGCCGGTCTGTTCCGTCCGCCTCATCACGACGATCGACCCCACGACATCGCTCTGGTGGTCGCGACCCAGAATGCCGAGCCTTGGCCTGTAGCCAACCGAAACCTTCCCAATATCCTTTACCAACACCGGGACGCCGTTCTCTTGGGTCAGCACCACATTCTCGATGTCGTCAACCTTGTAACCCTGGGCCAAATCGTCATTGCCGCCGTCATCAATCAGACCGACACCCCGGATATTGACGGACTGCTGGCCAATGCGGATTTCGCGTCCGCCCACATTGATGTTCGCGTTACCCAGCGCGGTCAGGATTTGGGGCACGGTAATGCTGTAGGCTTCGAGCTTGTGAGGGTCTACCTCGACCTGGAATTCCTTGGTGGGACCGCCCCAACTGTTGACGGCTGCAATGCCGGGAATGGTCAATAACCGGCGCGCCACGATCCAGTCCTGAACCGTGCGTAAATTTGTGACTCCGAAATGCTTTGGACCGACGACCTGATATCGATAGATTTCTCCGGTCGAACTATTCGCTTGGATGTTCGGAATCTGGCCGCCCGGCAGGGTGACGTTCTGCTGCATCGCGATCGACGCCTGAGCGAAAGCGAAGTTATAGTCCACCCCGTATTTGAAGGTGACGCGAACGAAAGATAGGCCATAAAACGAAGTGGAGCGGATGATGTCGATTCCCGGCGTGGAATAGAGCCCAATCTCCGTCGGCCGCGTGTAGTAACGTTCCATCTCCTCGGCAGAGAGGCCCGGCGCCTGCGCCGTAATTTCCAGGATAACGGGCGTAGGGTTGGGATACGCCTCGATGTTGAGCATCTTGAAAGCGACGAGCCCGGCGCCGGCAAACAACAGCAAGCCCAACATTACGATCGGGCGGCGGCTTAGACAAAATGCGAGGAGAGATTTGAACATGATGGGCTTGTTTTCTAATCGCTTGGCGGCGCCTGCAGCATGTTGCTAAGAAAAACCGCACCGTCCGCCACGACTAGTTCTCCGCGCTGCAAACCATCGAGAATTTGAACCCGGTCGTCGTTTCGCAGGCCGATCTTGAGGATTCTTTGTTCAAAGCGGTGGCGATCGGTTGTCACCCAAGCCGTCATCGTGCCATCGGCTTCGCGGACAACGCCATTCGCTGGTATCGCGGTAGCTTCCACCGGACCGTCGACGCGAATGACAAAGTTAGCGAGCATGCCCGGACGCAGCTCGTCTCGGGGGTCGGCGATTTCAGAACGAATAGTTACTCTATGAGTGTTCGGATCAACCGTTTCATAGATCTTAGAAACCTTGCCCTTGAATACGTGATCGGGGTAGGCCATCACCTTGACTGTGAGCGGCTGCCCTAGATGAAAAAGTGCACTTTCACTTTCGGGCACATTCGCCAGCATCCATTTGATTGCGACGTTAGCGACCGCATAAGGGGCCGGCGGATTCCCCGGTTGCACCAAAAGGCCAGGCGGCGCGTTGAACGATGTGATTTTGCCGGAAATGGGACTGCGTACGACCAGGGCGGGATCGATCTTGCGTAAGGCGATCATTTGATCAATTTCGGCATTTGTTTTGCCGAAAACGAGGACTGCGTCTCGTGCGGCTTTGAGCGCGCCTTCAGCGGTTTGCTGATCCGAGGTCGCTTGTTCCTTCTCGCGCTCGGCAATTCCGCCAAGGTCCTGGACGCGTGCCAGTTCCTTGTTGGTCAACTCGAAAGTCGCCGCCGCGCCAATCAGGTTCGACTCAGCCTGAATAAGGTCGGGGCTTTTAATCGTATAGAGAGGCTGATCCTTCTGAACCCTTGCACCAAGTTCCACAAAAGTCTTGATGATAGTTCCCTGATAAGCCGGGAAGACTTGAACCGACAGGTCGTCGGCAAAATCAATGTTGCCGACTGCTTCCTTCTCAACCGGAAACTGGTAGCTTCCCACCGGCTCTATCTTGATCGAGTTCAGTTGGCTGGGTGACAGGTCCAAGGTCACCTCGGATGAGAAACCATTGGATTTCGCACTTGATGCCTGCGACGTATTCGCATTTGCAGCCTGACCACCACTGCACCGGGACTCCAGAAGGGCCGTTGCGACACTGATCGCGGCCGTTAAGAACACGATGGCAACCCTCTTGCTGATGTGAACTGGATATTTCGTCATTTCGTTCGACCTTCAGGCCTTCCAGACACACTCAGCCTCGAAGATGCAGTAACTGGATGTGGCAGTGATTATTCTGCAAGGCGCTCGCTGCGAAGGGAATCCTATCTTGAGGCTCCAACACTATCTTTCGGCGAGCCATGAGCCTATCTTTTGGCTAGTTCTTGAGAAGACAGTTTCTTGGCACGCGAAGATAGCGCACCATTAGAGTAGCCAGTAGAGTACCCATGAAAGAATCACAGCCCAGCTACGCACGGCCCATGAGAGACCCTCTGTCAATCTACGCAGCGGCCAACCGCACCAAACTGGTCGTTGTTGCTGGTTTACTGATCGCAGCAATCGCGGTGGTTGATTGGGCTACGAAACCATACATCTCGCTGGGCTTCCTTTACTTGTTTCCCATCATGATGGTTGGTGGTTTTCTGTCCCGAACTCAGATCGTCGGAGTTGCCCTGGTTTGCGCCGTTCTTCAAGAAGCGTTCAGCAATCTGCCTGAAAATGAAGCTGTGGTCCGCCTGCTGTTTAGCTCGGCAGGATTTGTCGGTACGGGATTGTTTATTTCGGAACTGATCCGCAATCGCCGAATTACGATGACGCACGTCGAGGAACTCGAAGGCCAGATCAAGCTACGAGAGGATGCCGAGGAGCAGTTGCGTTCCCTCGTCGAAAGCAGCCCAGCTGCGATCGTCACAATTGATTCGGTCGGCAACGTTCTGTTGGCAAATGAAGCAGCTCAACACTTACTCGCTCCCGAGGGAAAGCCCTTGCAAGGCCAGGAAATCAATTCCTATCTCCCAGCTTTGCGGACTGTTCTCAAAACTCAACAGCCGCGGGTATTTCGGACCACTCTGCAATGCACAGGGAAAAGAAGCGATGGAGAGGTTTTTCTGGCCGGTGTCTGGTTTTCGACCTACAGTACGATATCGGGCCCGCGTTTGGCGGCAATCATCGTTGATCTTTCTGAGGATCTGCGGAATCGCGAGGATCTCAGCCTGGACTATCTATTGAAGAACACGAGAATTCTGATGGGCGCCGTGGCCCATGAAATTCGGAATCTCTGCGGTGCAGTGCTCGTTGTGCATAAGAACCTCTCACGAGTGAAGGAGCTTGAATCGAACGAGGATTTCAAAGCTTTGGCGAACTTGATCCAGAGCCTCGAAAGAGTGTCGGCATTGGAATTGGGTTCCGCCGCATCTCAGAATGGTGGGGTGGTTGAGCTTACGTCTGTACTGGACGAATTCCGGATACTGATCGAAACCGCCTATCACGAATCAAAGATCGGGATGCTGTGGGATGTTCAGGAATCATTGCCGTTGGTTTGGGCTGATCGGTACGGACTGATTCAGGTTTTCTTAAATCTGGCAAAGAATAGTCGCCGCGCCATGAACTCTACCGGGAAGAAGCAACTACGAATTGCGGCGCGAGAAGAGAAGGGGACGGTCACAATTCGATTCGACGACACAGGAACGGGCATCGCTTCGCCGGAGAGCCTCTTTCGGCCGTTTCAGCGTGGCGCTGAGTCTAGCGGGCTCGGGCTCTACGTTTCCAGGGCGATTATGCGCAGCTTTGGCGGCGACCTTCGCCATGAAGCGAAATCGGAAGGGTGCTGTTTCGCTGTGGTGTTGCCTTTACAGGCTGCGGCGAAAGGAACAGTCAATGTCTGAAGCTGCGGAAAGGGCGATTCACATTTTGCTGTTGGACGATCACGCCTTGTTCCGGGAAAGTGTAGCGCGGCTTCTTGCTGCGGAGCCGGGATTCGACGTTGCTGCGCATTGCGGAACGATGAAAGAAGCCTTGCAAATCTTGAAACAGAAATCGATTGACGTGGTACTCCTTGACTTCGATCTTGGCGAGCAGGATGGCCGAGAGTTTATCCGGTTGGCAAAGGTACAAGGATTCAATGGAAAGGTGCTGGTCGTAACAGCGGGTCTGGATCGAGGGGCGGCGATGGAACTAATTCGCTGTGGAACGTCCGGGGTTTTTCTGAAGCGTGACTCCGCGGTATTGCTTGCACAAGGAATCCGGGACGTGATGGCTGGCAAGGTGTGGCTGGACCAGGAACTACTACAGAACGCCCTCATCACGGCTGGGCTCGCAACCCCACAGGAAAATCGAACTAAGCCATTCACCGAACGAGAACAGCAGGTGCTCTCCTGCGTATTCGAGGGTCTTGCGAACAAAGAAATTGCGGATCAAATCGGGGTCTCCGAGAGCTCAGTCAAAGCCACCCTTCAACAACTCTTTTCAAAGACGGGGGTCCGGACGCGCAGCCAATTGGTGCGCATTGTTTTGGAGCAACATCGGGATCAGATCTAGGACCGCAAGACGCGAGAAGGTCGGCTATGGCACACAGGGAACTGCGATGCAGCGTTTTGGCTCTAGTCCTGGTCGCAACAATCTTCCTCGCGGCAAGTAGATACTCAAACGGTTCAGTGTCTCCGCTGAGTTCGTCGAGTGAAGGCCAGCAGATCGGCAAAATTCTCAGTGTACGAAAAGTTCTGGGGAACCGCTATTTTGTGCCTCGCTATCCCCAAATCCACTATTACACAGTCTATTTTGCAATTCGCGTTTCCGACAAAACGTACTGTAGTGAGTACGAAACCCCGGTGCTCGATGAAGTTGATGATTTATTTTCTGCGAAGGACAAAGATGTCGAGTTTGGGCTCAAGGGCAACAACCTCACACTCAGAACACCGCGCGGGCGGAAAATCAAGGCTCACCTGGTGGATGAAAAGCTGTGCTGACCGCACGGAAAGGTTCGGACGGATACTCGGGCCTCATCTTAGCCCATGATCTTAGCCCACGATTGGTGCGCCTTGCACGTATTTGCAGGTACTTGGCAGTCTCCCGCAAACCTGTAAGTTGTTGTAGGTGTAGATTGAACTAGGCCTGAAAATGCTGTGCTTTCGTGTCGGTGCGGTGCCATGCATCCGGCTTCACAGGTGCCCTCCCAGACTGACAGGGACCGGCTGCTGCGGCTACCGTTTGCCGGAGCACAAGACTCTTATCGAAGGAAGCTGAGAGTTCCTTCTTTCAATGTTTGCCGAAGACGTGGGAAGAAACCTCTTCAAATTGAAGCCGAGGTGAATCCGTCCTTGTCATCTCGCAAATCACTTCAAATCAGTCGACTGGTTTTCCATAGACTTACGTGCGCTTAGAATGCTGTCCGTGTCGCATTAAGTCCTTGTATTGACGCTTGCAATCGGCTTCGAATCCCACTCTCTCCGCTTGGCTACACTCACTGAGAAGTGACCTTTGATCTCGCTATACAGTGACAGATCAGTCAAAAAATAGTCCCGCATGGTGGAGAAAGGAAAATAGAGCTTGCCGGATTCGATGACGCGCCCAATGCCCCGGTGCACGGCAGTCGCTGCTTCGCTCAGGTCTTCGAGCAACGGTTGGCTAACTCTTGGCCTTTGATGTTACCCCACAAGTTTTCTACCGGATTTAACTTCGGAGCATAGCCGGGCAGAGCCTCGACCGTGAGCCATTTTCGCTGTTCGAATAGATACTCCTTCATCACGCGACTCTTGTGCGCCGGAAGGCCATCCCATACCAAAATGACTTTCCGGCCGCGTACTTCTCGGCGCAGATCTTCCAAAAAGGCGATCAGCCGTTCCGTGTTGTAGCTGTCCGGGCAAGTTTGAAGAAGAGTCGAGCGCGGGCTCCGTCCCAGCGATAACCCACCGCAGCCGAGAGCGACATCTTCTTCCAATTGAAGGCATGAATTAGGACGGGAGTTTCCCCCCTGGGCGCCCAGGTTCTACGATCGAGGGTCGTTGAGAAACTCCGCTTTCGTCCTGGAAGAAGATCCAGGCCTTTTGCCGGCGGGCTTTTTTTTTAGCGCCGGCCAGGTTTCCTTCAGCCAGCGATTCACCTTCTGCGGATTGCACTCTCGCGCTTGGGTGGCCGGCCGCTGTAGGTCCAGCGCATCGCCTTCAGAATTTTCCAGACATGACCGGGATGATAGTGTACCCCCGTCAGTCGCTCGATCACCTTCGCCACTCGGGCAGCGTCCATAAAGCGGTGGAAACCGTGCGTCCGCGCCCCTTCTCGCAGCGTCTGGTCGAGTTGCTCCCACTGTTTGGCTGGAGCCGCGGTTTCCGTCCCGCACACCGCTCCCCGTAGAGCCGCGGCACCGCCTCGTTTCCACTCGGCATACCAGCGACTTACACTTTGCCGGCTTGCTTTCAGTTCTCTAGCATCTCCGCCAGGGATAGTTTGCCCGCCTCGAAGTACCGCGCCGCTCGTTTGCGTCGTTGTTCTAATGCCTGAAATCACACCGTGCCGAACTTTCTGTTCATAGCCACAGCATAACTCATTCTTCTTCAGTTTCACTATATATGCGAGATTGATACGTGCGCTAGAAGCTGTCCTTCGCATTAGTCCTTGTATTGACGCTTGCAATCGGCTTCGAATCCCACTCTCTCCGCTTGGCTACACTCACTGAGAAGTGACCTGTAAATCTACTCGGCCGATCGGGAACAACCCGCCATTCGATCGTACGTACAACTCGACATCGAGCCTTCATTCAAACACCAGCGCGTCGTTGACTGCATGCTTCAGATCCTGTTCAGACCCCAAGTACCGTTCCGTCGTCAGGATCGACTCATGCCCCAGCAGAAACTGAATTTGTTCCAGTTCCCCGCCCTTCGAGCGGCATAACTTCGCCGCCGTCCTCCGCAAATCATGCGGCGCCAGCTCGCCAATCCCGATCTGCGCTGCGTACTCACGCACCAGCTGCCACACCGCGCGCTCGGTCAACGCGTCCTTGCCCACTCGGCCGTTCGCGAGCACGCGCCGGAAAATCGGTCCTCTCTCTATCCCTGCGACGTCTAGCCACCCATCAATCTCTTGCTTCACCCACAGCGGCACGGCCACCGAGCGAGTCTTGTTTCCCTTCCCCTTGAAATCCAAAAACACCCAACGGCCGTCGCGCATGGCGAGATGCTCGCAGTTCATGCGCGACAATTCCCCGCGGCGCAGCGCGCAGGTCACGAGCACCGCCAGCAGCGCCCGGTCCCGCATTCCGCGAATGCTGTGCGGGTTCGGTGCCTGCAATAATGTTCGGGCTTCTTCCCACGCCAGCCACCGGCCCAGGCGTCTGCCCTTGGTACTCACGCCGGCGACCGCGACAATCGCCTGCGCCGTCTCGCTGTCCACGTACCCACAGCGCTGGGCTTCGGTCGCCAGCTTGCGGAGCGCCGCCAGCCGTTGATTGATGGTCGACGGCGAGAACTTCCTTTCCCCGAGCCAAGTGACGAAGCCTTGCACCGACTGGCGCGAGATGGCGCGGCCCGCCGCCCACTGAAAGAATTGTTGGAGGGCGTAGAGATAGGCTTGCCGGGTGTGCGGCGAGCGCACGGCATGGCCGACCAGCTGCTTCGCCCACTCCACCCGGTCTATGTCCCTGCCGGCCTCGGGCTCGACTCGCACCAGGTCAGCCGCCAATTGGTCCTCCCCTTCGCCAAGCACGCGAGTTCCCTTCCCCCCGGCGGCGGCGCTCCCTTGCCCTCTCCGCCTTCAGTGCCCTCTCGCCCCCCCGCACCTCGTCGATCCACTGCAAGATCTGATCCTTGGTCTGAAACTCGGATGCCTGAAACTCACAGAGGCGAGCAACCAACTTAGCAGCGCGGATGTCGAGACCGCGACCGGCACCTTGCTGGCGAAGTCGCTCCCCCATGTGTCGAGCTGCACTTTACGACCGGAATGGACTTGGCCTGCTATCAAGGGTGTCCGGTCAATTAGTACAAAAACGATTGCACTAATTGACCGGATTATTGTACTTAACGACCGGAAAATCTCGCCGCGGCCGCTTTGCAACGCGCAGTGCCACATCCGCTCGCGGCGGCTGTTTATTCTCGAAATGTTCACAAAGCTGTCATCTCCTGTTCTCGCTTTGCACTCTACAATTTGACCAACTTTTCCGCCTGTCCATCTCCCGTCAATAGGAGCATTGGGGCATTACCTTGCGATCATGGCAGATACTAATTTCTTCAGCTCCAGATGGCACACTCCTTCTCCGTCCGCATGGGAACTCGCTCGCCATCGAGAGGGAGCTCTTCGACCCCTGGCCGAACGCCCAGTGGCTTCTCCTCTAGACGTCGAGACCGTGGCTCATGAGTTGCACTTGAGCAGAACCCAAACCTACGAATTGATCGCGCGCTACCGCAGAAGGCCGCAAACATCGACGCTATTGCTTGGCAAGTGTGGTCGACGACCTCGCTCTAAGTTTTTGAAGCCGGCTATTGAAGAGGTGATCAACGATGTCGTCAAGAGGTTCTTCCTGACGCGTGAGCGTCCTCGAATTTCGGATCTCCTGCAGCACATCCACGTCGCCTGCGACGAACAAGGCTTGCCGATGCCAAACTATCGGACCGTGAGGAGACGGTTGCGCATGCTCGATCCCAAGCTCGTTGCATCGAAAAGGTTTGGCGCAAAGGCAGCGCGAGAGGCCTTTGCACCAGTGCAAGCATCCTCCGCGGGCCTTCTGCTACCGCTGGATGTTGTACAGATCGACCACACGCCGGCGGATGTCATTGTGGTTGATGAGCACGATCGCCAGCCTATCGGCCGCCCATGGCTGACTTTGGCGTTGGATGTTGCCAGTCGTGCCGTGTTGGGATTCTATGTTTCGCTCGACGCTCCGTCGCTGGTCTCCGTCGCCATGGTGCTGACCCATGCGGTCCTCCCAAAGGACCACTGGCTTGCAGATCGCGAGCTTGATGTCCCTTGGCCAATGGCAGGCATTCCCGATGTGTTGCATCTTGACAATGCCCCAGAGTTCGATTCCGAGCTACTGCGCCGAGGCGCTCAAGAATATGGGATGAAGATAGAGCACCGTCCAGCTGGTAAACCTCACTTCGGCGGGCACATTGAACGACTGATCGGAACGATGATGGGAGCGGTCCACCTTTTGCCAGGCACAACGTTTTCGAACGTCGCTGAAAAAGGGGATTATTGTTCCGAGAAGGCCGCTCATCTTACGTTGTCGGAACTGGAGCGGTGGCTTGCTCTGCAAATAGCGGGTGTGTACCACCAGTCCGTCCATTCCGCCCTGAACTGCGCACCAATGGAAGCGTGGCTGGAAAGATTGCCGCGGCGCTCGCGACCGGTCCGGTTGCCGTCAAACCGTGACCAATTCTTCATGGACTTCTTACCCGGCGAGCTACGACTGGTTCGGCGTGACGGCATTCGCCTGTTCAACATTCACTATTGGGACAATGTACTGACTCCAATGAGCGCTCGCAGCAAGCGCCGATCGATGGTGAAGTACGATCCCCGCAATCTCTCTCGTGTGTATCTTCAAGACGAAACCGGCGTTTACTGGACGATTCCCTATCGTGACCTGCGTTTCCCTCCGATCAGTCTGTGGGAGCACCGCGAGGCCATGAAGAGAATTCGAGCCAAAGGACGAAGTGCTGTGGACGAGAAGCTGCTGTTTGATTCGATTCTTGGACAAAGAAAACTTCTCAAGGAATCGCGGAAGACTCTGCGACAACGAAGAGAATCCGAGAAATTGAGGCGCACTGACAGCCATTCTCTGCCGGCACAACTAATAACGGATTCTACAGAGCAGGACTACTCCCATTTGCCGCCCTACAAGGTTGAACAATGGTGATGGAAGAAGATTTGTCTCACCTGGATACTGACTGTCGCCCTCACGCCCGCATGAGCGTCGATGACCGAGTGCACTGGATTGAGCAGGATCGATGGATCAACTATGTTCGAGCCGAGAGAATATTGGACCGCTTGTCGGAATTGCTTCGCTACCCTCCACGCGCGCGCATGCCTTCGCTGTTGCTGTTTGCCGAACCGGCCATGGGCAAGACTCACATCCTCGAAAAGTTTCTCCGCGATCACCGTTCCGGCTCCGAGTTTGGCTGTTCAGCCCGGGTCCCGATCGCGTGTGTCCAGATGCCGCCTTATCCGCACGAACGGGACTTCTACCAGGAAGTGCTGACGGCGCTAGGGACGGTTGTCCCCGACGGAATGAGCGTCGTAACATTGCGCCACCGAGTACGAATCCTGGCGCGACAACTGCAGCTCCGAATGCTGGTGGTTGACGAGATTCACGGGATGCTCCAGGGAAGCTTCCGCGAGCAACGCATTTTCCTCAGTGCCCTTCGCTTTTTGGCTAACGACTTGCGAATTCCATTGGTTTGTCTCGGTACGAACGAAGCAAAACAGGCGCTGATGACCGATCAGCAGTTGGCCGACCGCTTCGAGGCCTTCGCCCTTCCTGCGTGGACTGACGATGGAGCGTTTGCTCAACTGCTCAAGAGTTTTGGAGCAATTCTTCCCCTGCAAAAACGCTCGGAACTATGGGAACCGAAAATGCGCAAACGTATCTTGAGTTTGACCGATGGAGTCATGGGTAGAGTCTGTCGCCTCCTGGAAAACGCTGCTACACTCGCGATCAAGACGGGTGCCGAGTGCATTCGGATGGAAATCTTAACTGATCAGCTAGGAAGTGAGACCCTCGTTTCGATCTCCGATCGCCGAACTCGACGAGCAGTCAGTTAAAGGACAGAAATTGCTCTGCGGATTAGCGAAGACTGTGGTTTCCATATGGTGCCTCCCCGCCTCGTCGCTGTTCCCCAACATCTTCCCGTATGTATCCAGCCGCTCGCAGGCGAATTGCTTTCTTCGTGGCTGCGGCGCCTGGCGGCTGCCAACGCCACTACTCTCGAAGAACTTCTTGCTGCAGTTTCCTGCGTTGACTCTAGCTTTTCCAGTGGCAATATGGGGTTCGATTATCAGCTCCCAGAAGAGGTGCGGCACCGTTTGTCCGTGTTTTGCCGAATTCCAGCGTCCAAGATCGCTGAGTTAGAGATCAGCAACGCGTTCGTTGGCCATCGCCCGGAATGGTTCTTCGCCCGACAAACCACTCCGTATCGTCCCCATCTGAGTCCATCATTTTGCCTGCCGTGCTTGGCTGAACAGATTCGGGGTGGATGCCCGCTGCATGTCCAAGCGGCATGGGCCATGCCAATCTTGACTCACTGCCCGTTACATTTGGTGGCGCTCCAGGCTCTCTGCCCTTCCTGTTGGATTCACGATCCTGTCGATTGGCTGGCTGCCCACCAACGTCGAATAATCCTCTGTAGGCGCTGCAGTAAGCCCTTGACAGCTCCGTCAGACAAGAAACTCCGCGGCAAAGGACTCCTGGCCGTGATTTCCTTGGAGAGCGCAATACTTGCCGCAATGCGGGGTGAAAGCCCCGACAGTTGTTGGGCTGGAACGACCTCTGCTGAGTGCTTCATGCGAATGATACGGGATTTGACTCAACTTCTGACCCACAGAGAGTCGGGAGAAGGATCGATGGTTGCCAAGCAAGTGGCTCCCGAGGCGTTCCGCTGCGCTTACTCACTCCCCCGCGGTCTCGAGGAGCCAAGTCTGTTCACCCTCCACCACTCGGTTCGTTTGATGGTCATGGCGGCTATTGCGCAGTTTGTACTCGGTCACCGAAGGTGCGGGTCCTTCCCGTCTACAAGGCAACATCCCACCGAGCAACTGGCCACGTTCCCTCGATCTTGGCAGTTGACGGCCAGCGAACTGCGCTTCGTGCAAGATCACTTTGCGGGCTGGCCCGAACAACTGCAGCTCAGATTCTCAGTTTGCTTCTCTGAACGCGGCACCGTAATTCGTCGGGAGCCCTCGGCGGCGTCCGGTCGTTAAGTACAATTCCATCCGGTTATTAAGTACAATTTCGTCCGGTCGTTAAATACAATTCACAACGGCCATCCGGTCATTGAGTACACGAAATCTGCCTCGAAAAGTTCACGTCCGGTCGTTAAGTGCAGCTCGACACCTACCTCGGCCATGTCCACGTCGCGGACACGCAGTGGTATTTAAGCGGCTCTCCAGAGTTGATGCGAGAAGCCATGCGCCGACTCGAGCATCGCTGGGAGGATCGGCCATGATGACTCCAACCACTTTGGCTCCGCTTTTGCAGCGTTTCTTTACGCAGCGCTTGATGCAGCAGCGTCAGGCAAGCCCACACACCATCAGTTCCTATCGAGACACCTTCCGTCAATTCCTGAAGTTCGTTCAGCAGCGGCTGCGCAAGACGCCGTCACGCCTGACCTTCGAGGAAATCGATGCCCCCCTGATCGTGGCTTTTTTGGATGAACTGGAGAAGCACCAAGGCCTAAGCGTTCGCAGTCGTAATCTGCGCCTCACGGCGATTCACTCTTTCTTTCGATACGCGGCGTATGAAGCACCAGCACATTCTGCACAGATCCAGCGTGTGCTCGCCATCCCCAGCAAGCGCTTCACCCGCACCTTGGTCCAGTTCCTCACTCGTCCCGAAGTCGATGCCATGCTGGCCGCTCCGGATCAGTTCACTTGGTCTGGTCGGCGCGATCACGCCTTTCTGCTCGTGGCGGTGCAGACGGGCCTGCGCTTATCGGAAATGACTGGGCTCAAACGCGCGGACCTCATCGTTGGGGCCGGCGCTCACCTGCGCGTGATCGGCAAGGGCCGCAAAGAACGCTGCACACCTCTTGCCAAATCCACACTCGCCGTACTGAAATCCTGGCTTCGAGAACCGCAACGCGGTGACGGAGACGTGCTCTTTCCCAGCGCCCAGGGTGGACGTCTCAGCGTCCACGGCGTGCAGTACCTGTTGACCAAGCATCGCATGACGGCATCCAAAGTCTGCCCCTCGTTGAAGGAAAAACGGGTCACCGTTCACCGCTTGAGGCACACGATGGCGATGGACCTTCTACAAGCGGGCGTGGATCGTTCTGTTATTGCACTGTGGCTCGGACACGAGTCGGTGGAGACCACACAGATCTACCTCGAAGCCACACTCGCAATGAAGGAGCGGGCCCTCGCGAAAACATTACCGCCGCACGGCAGACCGGGGCGCTATCAACCTGGAGACCAACTGCTTGGGTTCCTCAATAGTCTGTAGAGCAGAAAAAACGGAGAAAACTATGTCGGGTGATGGATCGACTCGATTTGCGGTGCGACCTGCAGTTGTTGAACGATCGCCAAGACGCGTCCCTATCACTCGACATAGTCAGGGAGGGTAGATAGCATCGGATTGCGCGCCTGGTGGGATTAGGGATTCGCCAAAGTCGCTACTTCGGGAAAAAGAAAACCCGTTGGCAGGTGATGGCGGCGGTAGTGGCGAACCTGAGTTTGGTGGTCGGGTACTGCCAGCGGCGGGGGCCGAACCCCGGCGCCGCCACCGCAGCCCAGGCCTCGGTACGGCCCACCAACGTTTTTCTGGCGGCTCTTTCGACCTTTTGGGCCCGATTTCTTCGGCTGGGAGCAAACACCGACTTAGGCGCAGTGTTGGGCGCATTGTAATCGAAGCGAGGCGCATAACAAACAATCACGTCACGCGAACTTTCCCTGTACAGAAACACCAGTTTTCGGATGGATTTCTAGGCAACCATCGCAGGTTGGACTGAGGCATGAGCTTTACCGCAGGCAAGTATTCCGCTCCGACTTTGGTTATCCTCGTCGCGGTGATAATCATTGCAGCCTTGGTGTACTTCGGCAGGGCCAAGAGCCATAGTTATCGTCCTAGCGCCGCTCCTGTGAACCAACATTAATCATAAACGAAACCTCCACCGGTGGTTGCCGAGTCTATCAGTCCGCTCGATCTTTGCCGTGTCGGCGGGCACTTCGGTATCCCGAAGGTCGAGGGCGGAGTGTTGAATGTGACCGGTGTGCTGGAATGCGCTGGAATGACAGTAGGATGCGTAGGGTATGGCAAACTTCTTAGCTCTGTGTCATCATTCGTGACACACGGAGTGTCGCGACCTTATGGCTGTGGCATCCTTAGAGGTGCCGTATGTTGAACGTAGAAACATTCCGGGCATTATGCCAGCTAGTAGTGGAAGAGCAGGACGAATCGAAGCTCGAACTTTTACGGGAGCGAATGAAGTTATTGCTGGCAGACAGGGATCGAACGAAGGAACGTTCACCTGAGACTTAGATCCGCGATGCGTTGAGCGAGTGCGTCTCGACCATTGTGAGCGCCATCCGGGCCGCGCTGGAGCGTTTTCCGCCGACATCGACCGCGGAATCGTGCTCGCCGGAGGCGGCGCCTTACTGAAAGACCTGGACAAGCAAATCCGGGAAGAAACCGGGCTGCCGGTATGCATCGCCGACGACCCGTTGTGTGAAGCGTGGTGCTCGGCACAGGCAAGATTCTCAGCAACTTCAAACTGTTGCGGAAGATTTCGGTACGAATAGATCTTCTGGCGTAATCTCCACATGCGGCCGCGTGATAAAGCTCCCAGAGAGGACAGCAGGCTGTCCCAACTTGATTTGGGAACTTAGTCGGGCGCAGCGGGAACAGCTCTCAGCTCAGCAGTTGCTCACTAGAATAGAACTCAACGCGAGTACAGTGTTACCTGTAGCGCACAGTTGCTCGGTTCCTTATCGGAATTTCCAGATCCCCGACTTGATCAGGGACCTAACTTGCACAAAATACGGGATGGCACGGTTCGTGCTCTTTCACGTTCGTAATCTCCAAGAACTGGGAGGAAATCATGTTGAAGGTAAATATCGACAAACATTGGTGAGCTCGCGATCGTTGAGGCGAAGGCAGAATTGTGCAGAGCGAAGCAGCTTTCAAGTTGCGCGACGCTGTCACATCTCAAAGCGATGTTCGTACGGTGGTGCTTGAACTAACGGAAGTACACGCCATAGAAGGCGGCGGATTGGGCATGCTCATATACCTGCAGTGATGGGCCCGCGATCACGGCATCGGATTAAAGCTGTTCAATCCATCCAAATCCGTGCGTGAAAGGCTGAAAATGGTCAGCTCGCTCTCAGACTTCGACATTCCAACGCTCGACAAAATGATGGCTCTCTTGGGTCGTGCCGATAGCCGATATGCGCTTGCTGCTTAATCGACTTTGGGTGCAGCGATTCAGAAAGAACGAAAAGAACAATTCGGAGTCGTAGAAGAGATCTCGGACGGGTGGCCGACAGGGATGCAATTTATTGAAGAATCTCGTGACAGCATTGTTGCAAACAGCTGCCTCGTTCATGGAGGAATAAACCATGAAAAAACATATGGGCGCATTATGCACTATCACTCTGCTGGCAGGCTCGCTGCCTAATCTATTCGCGCAAGGAAGTCAGCCTTCCCAACCGGTAGATCCAACGGCTCAAGCTCCGGCAACCCCAGCCCCAGCTACTCCGCCGACGTTTCCGACATCGGAAGCTAAGCCTCGGCCAGACCGGCCCGACGTAAGAGTTTATATAGGAACCATTGTCAAAGATGGGGATGCTTACGTCTTGAAAGCTGGCAATGAGAAGTACCTACTCGACAGTCAAAAGAAAGCCAAGAATTACAAAGGGAAAGATGTACAGATAACGGGTACGCTAAACAAGACGAAAAATGTGATCCACGTTGAAAAGATCGAAGCGTCACCGTCCATGTAATGGAGAGAAGCAAGGAGGACCACCAATATGGCTAAAGACCCGATTTGCAATATGGAAGTTGACGAGCAGACTGCTGAGTTCAAATCTCAGTATGCAAGCCAAACGTACTATTTTTTCTCAGAAGAATGTAAAAAACAATTTGAACTCAGGCCAGAACAGTATGCACGTGCCGCATGAGATCGGAAAGCTATGTATTCTCGTGAGACTCCAGATCTATGCGTGTGCGGATCTCGTTCGATACTCTAGCCCGAGTTTACCAGCCCGGAAGGCGAAATATGCTGCGGAGTCGCGCCTGGCACGGCTGCGCGAGAGTTTAGGATGTATGACCTAATTGGCCCGATAGCGATCGAGGGCGAGGGCGGCAACCATTTTTGCTGTCTGGCGTTCATCTTGGACAGCATGGTTCGCGCGAGGAGTTTTTGGCCGCGCTGCGGTGCCGGATAGAGCACGGTTACTTCTTGAATATTCGTGAGCTGCTTCATCATTGCGAGCACGCTGACGCGGATGCCCGCCTGCGCCAGTTGGCGGCGGAGCAGATTCAGGATCATCAGGGCCAGAACACAGTAGAAGGCGTGGACTCGTAGCTTCTGGTCGGTCCAGTGGAAAGTCGAGCGAAAGCTTAGGTAAAGAGGATTCTTCATCAGGCGGAAATCCCCTTCCACATGATGCTGGGCGCGGTAGCCCAACACAATCTGCTCGTCGGACCAGTCCTGGCCATGATCGGTGAACAAAACCGTCTTGCCCAGCAAGGTGGAGCATAATTTTTTATAGGCCGCGACCCGATACCCAAACTGCAGGCGGGGAAGACCTGGCGGTTTTTCGTAATCTTGGTTCGGAATAAGTCGGCCATATGCCGACTTTGAAGAATCTCTTTGACCTTTTTCCGTACCCCGGCCACGGTCGGCTTCTTCCCCCGGTCGCCGGGACGGCGACCCTGGAGACGGTTCTGTAATTCCCCCAGTTTGCGTTGTCGTTTACGGATTTCTCGCGAAAGCGTTTTGGTCTGGGCGCGAAACAGATTCTCGTTAAAGGTGACCAGTACCGTACGTTCTACGCCAAACACGATTTTGTGCGTACGATGAGCCCACACCGCGGACAGCTGCGATCGATCCAGACGACGCATGGCGGCACGCGGATGGCCAGCAGATCAAAATGCTGGGTGGGAACTAGCGAGCCGATGAAGTGCAGCTTGCTTTGGTCCACCCGCTTGAGGTTTTCTTTCGAGTTGTTTCCCTTGTCAAAAATCAGGGTGATGTCGCGAAGCTCCTGGGACAAAGAACGGCAGCGGACAAACAACTGCTCGGCTATGGTCTGGAAGGTTACTGAATCATGCTGATTGCCGGCGTAGGTGTGATGCAGCAATGGGACCTGGCCATCGGTGGTGATCAGCAGAGCCAATCCCAGAAGCCGGAGATGTTCATGCCCCTGTTTTCCATGGCCACGCTGCAGCAGTTGGCACGCAAGTTGAAGCTGTCGAGGAAATTAAAAAAGTTGGTGGCATCAAAGACCAGGCAGCGCAGATCCAGGCCGAAGCGGGTGACTGCGGTTTGGGCCAGATCCTGTTCGATGGCGGCGATTTGTTCGGCGCTGACTCGCTCCATGTTGTCCCAAAAGCGTTGACTGCTGAGCTGGTTGGGGGTGATGGGCAAGAAGCGGCGGAGCGCGGTTTTGCTGTACCAATGAGCGATGCTGGCTTTGCTGGTAGGCGCAAGACAACGGTTAAGTGCAGCGAGTAGGAGATATTGGCCGACGGAAGGGCCTTGAGCCCCGTGTTTGGGGACGTGGCGGTCGATGGTGGCGACCAAATCGAGCGTCTGGGCCATGGAAAAACTGGCCGCGGAACCAGCAAACTCATAAACGGCGACCTCGGCTGGCTGGGGGCGTCAAAGGCGATCGCGGATACTTTCCGGGGAGCCCAGATAAATGGTGGAGAAACGGTGCGACTGCCTCGGCGTCACTTCCTTGTAACAGACCTTCCACCTGCCCCCCTCTGGGCTTCATGCTTGCAATCGTGCATCGCAAACTTCTGGCGTAAGTTTGCTTCTGCCTCAACGGGCTTCTTGGTCAGCTCTTTGGGAGTAAAGAACTTGAGATGACACCTTTCACACATCGCGAAGGATAGTGTTTTGTGGACGTACGCTAAAATCGTGAGGCGACGGTCGGGCGACGGTCGGCCATATGTCGCTACGTTGGATGCGTGGGTGAGCCTCTGCGGCCAGATTTCCCCACCCCGTTCTTTCTATCAGGGTTGAAGCGCATGCTGCGCGAGGCTGCCGAAAAAGGCTATGACCGCTTGTCGTGGACTACTGGCGACCAACAAGCCGACCGATACGATCTGAGTCATCACATCGGTAGGGTGCAGTACGACCCGGACGCCAACCAACCGAACCGTAATAAACAGGTTTTGCACCGTCGAAAGGCGAGTAGAATAGCGTTGTTACTTTTCTCATCCTTCCGCCACGCCCTTCTGGGCGACGGTTCCTTCCGAAAATTGACGTACGTCACGCAGGGAGCCGGAACGGCTGTCACACACATCTCTATCCGGCTCGATACGAGAGCGAAGGTGCGCTTCCTTTTTTGAGCGCATCTGCTCAGAGAGGGAACGATCGTGAGAGCCGACTCTGTTTGGGAGGAATCGTACAAGGCTGCCATCCTCGAAACGGACGATAAGAAGCTGCCAAATCGCCTCCATGCAGCAAAGAGCGCAATTGACACCCGCCTTCTAGAAATGCAGATGGACCATAGAAGCACACCGGAAGAACGGCTGGCTATCACCAATGCGCTGGCTGGACTGAATGTGCTACGGAGAGAGTTGGAAAGACGCATTCAGGGAACGGGTTCGAGCAACGCTTGAATCTCGTCAACCAGATCTGCGAGTTTAGATTTCGATACTACTGCACTAACGCCCGCAGACAACGCTTCATTGGTGAGTTGAGGCGTGTCGAAGTTGGTGAACATCACTAAGGGCAGAGATGGGAACAAGCCTTTCAGTACCCGAGCCGCCTCAAGGCCATTCATCACTGGCATTGAAAGGTCGAGCACAATCAAGTCCGGCTTTAATTGTTGTGCCTTTTCGATTGCCTCTCGCCCATCGGCTGCCTCACCGCACACTTCCCAGCCGTCTTGCTGTTCTAATGTTTCATGAATCATTCTGCGTATGAGCGCAGAGTCGTCCACGATAAGGATGCACTTCGGCACTTGGTGCCTTTCATGGCAAAAACTCCAAAATTCCCACGTTAAATTTGTAACGGTAGGCGCGCAGGCTCGTCCATACAGTGGATAGCGTATTGAGCGTTGGAATCAAGCGGTTTTGCGTTTAGCGTTCCGCCTGCGTAGAAGGATGCGCTTGATTGCCTTACTCATTTTGCGGCCTGTAACTTCGCGGTAGATGCGTTCGATGGTGGTTTCTTTGCGGCGGGCCATGTCGCACCCCGGCCCAAATGCTACACCCGAGAGGCAGGACGCATGAAACGTGACAACTCAGTTTGTAGCGGCTTGGCTGGTATTCTCGCCTTTGCACTTGTGCTCGGCAAATTGGACCCGGAGACTCTCTTGCGCGTCCGCAACCCTCTTCATTGCCTCCATTGCAACGTTGAACTCACGATTGCAAAGAGTGCAGACGCCGACAGCCGGGGTTACCCAGCCATTTGAGGACCCGAAGATTACGTTTCGGCACTTCCCGACGCAGGTTCGCCATGCTGGACAGGTTCCCACAACTCACGGGCAAAGCGCAAACCGCTCCCCGCACGCTGGACACTCGATCCGTTCAAAGTCAACGCGCCGAATTTCGGCAGGTGAAATCGCCTTTCCGCATTTCGGGCATACCACATCAAGAGATGCCTGCACTTTGTCGAGATTGATCTTGCGCGACCTTGACATCGGGTAGGTCTCATTCGTTTCGTTGGTAGAGGTCAAGCAAACTCCCGTCTCATCGTCGAATGTTCGGTAGCCGAGGTATTCACGGATGCGTTGTTGATGGCTTGATTCTGTCGCGTCGCGCTCGGCCTCTGGCAGCGAGACGGTGGGCCTCAATCCGAGCTGCCGATTCAAATGATTCAAGATGCGAACCGGCACCTCCGTGCGATCGATGCTCCGTGAAGGTTGACGACGATGGATTAGCGCCGAGCCGCCAGATTGTCAACGTTAGCCCTTCCCGCGTAGTTACTCCCGTCATCTTCTGCCGTTATCGAGAAGACCCTACCCTTATGGCATGACTTCTCGATGGAGGCGCGCTGTGGTATTGACCGGCTTTCTCAGTTCCTTCGCGTTTGGCCTGTGCCGCGCACAAGAAACTTCGGAAGGAAATCGCCAAGTTGTAAGCCGCGTCAATCCCCAATATCCGAGCCTCGCCCGTGGTATGAAGCTGCAAGGAAGCGTGAAAGTAGAAGCAGTGGTCGCGCCGGACAGCTCCGCAAAAACGGTCGAAATCAAGAGCGGTCATCCATTGCTAGCCCAGGCAGCTCATGATGCCGTTCAGAAATGGAAATGGGTGCCCGCGCAAAAAGAGACCCGTGAGTTGATCGAAGTCAAGTTCAATCCTTAGCAGTTTGTCTAAATGATGAAAAAGGCCGAACCCAATGAAGTTCGCCCTGAAAGGTGCGGCCTTGGAGGGAAGACTGCTCCAGCTCATCACGAGGTAACAGAGTGAGCCAAGAAAATAGCGCACGCGGGAGCAAAGAACAGTCGGGTATCGAACAGAAGATCATATACTTATTACTTTTTACAATATATCCTTTTTACAAAACTTAATCATTCTTTATCTCATCCTATAACTTTTATAATCTCTTATTTCTATAAATTTTCTAAATTCTAAAACTATTATCTATCTTATCTTCTTATACCCATACCTTACTTCTTCTCTTATCTCTATCACACCAATCTTTCACAGCTTTTTAGAATCCTAACGAGTTAAAGTCGATCACTCACTGTTAGAAGCCTTGTCTTATAAAAACTCGCAGTAGTATTGCCGTTTCTTTCCACATCCAGCTAGCTACTTCCCTACTATAATTAATCGTACCCAGTTCCTTTAATGCCATTTCACCTATCTACTCTCTCAAACCTAAACCTAAAAATCCCCTTTCCTTCAGTACCCCTTCTTTTACTTTTCTCTCCTCCCTTTCTAACTTTTTTAGTTTTAGTTTATTCATCTCTCTCTACACATCTCTTTCTCTTCCCCTTCTTCACCCATTTTCTCTATCTACTTACTACATTTATCTCCTCTCTCCCATCTCCCATTTTCTTATCCATTTTTAAACTTATTATATTTCTTTCCCTCCCTTTAACTATTTTTTACAATTTTCCCATCTCTCTTATCCCTTCTCTATCCACCCTTCTTTTTTTCTTATATCTTAACACGCCAGAGCGAGTATATCGTAAAGGACCTCGCGTTTTTGCTTTCTCCGCGCAGAGGTCATGCCGATCCTCCGATCGCCCTAACCTTTCACGGTTCCTGCGACATATACGGCGAGCTGGCCGCCGCCGCTGCGATGTCCGGAGCTTCCTGTTTAGCCTGCTGCTCTTCGTAGATCTTCATGTATTCGCCAAATGAGGGGAACAATCCTTCGCGTTCTTCTAAGAGCTGAGTGGAACCCTCCGGAGCAGTGATAAATGCGCAAAACTTTTCCTGCATTTTAATTTTAGGATTGAACTGGTCCAGCCACAGGAATTGTCCTCGCTCGTTGATCTCGAGGAACCACCAGTTTCCATGCATGTCCACGGCGAAATCGATAGAACCGAAGCAGAGGCCGGATTTTTTGGCAAAAGCCACGATTCCACGTTCGACATCGGATGGGGTGGGGACGATTTCCACCTCGATGTTTCCCATTCCGGCGTCCGGGCGCCAGTCGAGCGCTTTCAGCGAATTATGCAGGGCGTAAGAATAAACCCTCTCTCCCATGAGGACGGTACGGATGTCAAACTGTTTGACCACCATGTCCTGGTAAATGCCGGGAGCATACGTGAGCACTTCATCGGCCGGCAACTGATCGCGAGTCAACTCGAAAGTTTCCGTAACCGCGACGCCACCCACGCTTTGCGGTTGCCATACATGTGGCGTGAAAGATTTGCAGATGGTCCGATTCCGGTTGTGGTCGAGGAAATCCTTTACGCCCTTGGGAGAATTTGACATGAGCGCCTTGGGGACCCTCAGCCCGCAGTTCCGGGCAAACTGCAATTGAACCGATTTGTTGCTGATGAAGCGCGATGCCGAAAACCTGTTGATGACCCAGACCGGCAGGGTTTCAAGAACATAAGCAACGGCGTGATGAAAGGAACGGTATTCCACTTCGGCAAATTTTTTGTCAGCCTCGGCGACCTTCGGATTGCCCACAGGTTGCTCAAGCCTGCGGATCCAGATCACGTCGCCGGGTTCGACCACATCGGGCCCCAGAGCTACCTTGGGTTCCTCGTCAAGCAGCATGGAGACTTGCTGCTCCTCGGTCCAGGAAACGCCCGGCCAGCAGACTACCTGATACCCAGCTCGTTCTAAAGCCCACTTGATCGGGGCAGTGTGATTGTCGGTCTCGTGCGCAAGAATTATGATTTTCATTTTTCTCTTCCTCCAGCGAGCTTGGAACGGCGGGTGCCGCACTGTGGATTCAAGGGGTTGTCAGGTCAGGATTAGGGTTGGGAACAGCGGTCCACCACCATGCCAGATTAGTGGACCGCTGGTGATTGTTACTCGTCAGGGAAAAAAGGGCTGGTCATGTGAAAGGTCACTTGATTCCCTTTCCCCACTATCTTCTGTAATTCCTCGGCGCTGAGATGACGAGCATTTCTGCGGCCAAGTACGCGATTGTCGCTATTGTTTTGCATAGATTTCTCCTTTCCACATTTGGTGTTCTTGTCGTAACCGAGCCTTGCGAGCATAGCGTGCAGCGAGCAAGCCGGAAGTCATGCGCTAAAGTGTAATCTCTTGTTTGCCGAGAGGCCAGAAAAAGAAATTCATGGGCTACGATACTAGAGGGAGACAATCGAAGTCATGCCCGAGAGAGCGACAACAGCGATGCAGCTCAACTCAAAATGGATGAAGGCGTACATGTTTGGAGTGAGTGTGGCGGCGTTGGCCTGGCTTCTGGCGCGGCCTGCTGGAACTCAGGCAGAGCCGAAAGTTACCTGATCGGCCAACCTTCACCTGCGGAGTACGGACGAGATACCGAAGCGTCTGCGCGAGCCACACGGATCAACGGCTTTGGCGTTGGCGAAGGGCAAAGCATCTCTTAAAGCCGGCAATTGTGAGGAGTATTTGAATGAGGTAAGCGCCGGTTTTCATCCGGCCACGAATTACGACAACAAGAGGAGAAGACACGAAACGGAATTTTAAGCACGCTAAGCGGCGGCAGCTAAGTCGTGTGAACGGGTTCGGAGCGGACGGAACTGGTCTTCGGAATGGCAGCGTACTACATTGCCGTATTGGTTGTGGGGCTGGGCTCGTGAGGTACGTTGGCGTTCCGCGAGCCGAGCAGCGGCGGCGGCGAAAGCTTATGTAAATCTACTCGGCCGATCGGGAACAACCCGCCATTCGATCGTACGTACAACTCGACATCGAGCCTTCATTCAAACACCAGCGCGTCGTTGACTGCATGCTTCAGATCCTGTTCAGACCCCAAGTACCGTTCCGTCGTCAGGATCGACTCATGCCCCAGCAGAAACTGAATTTGTTCCAGTTCCCCGCCCTTCGAGCGGCATAACTTCGCCGCCGTCCTCCGCAAATCATGCGGCGCCAGCTCGCCAATCCCGATCTGCGCTGCGTACTCACGCACCAGCTGCCACACCGCGCGCTCGGTCAACGCGTCCTTGCCCACTCGGCCGTTCGCGAGCACGCGCCGGAAAATCGGTCCTCTCTCTATCCCTGCGACGTCTAGCCACCCATCAATCTCTTGCTTCACCCACAGCGGCACGGCCACCGAGCGAGTCTTGTTTCCCTTCCCCTTGAAATCCAAAAACACCCAACGGCCGTCGCGCATGGCGAGATGCTCGCAGTTCATGCGCGACAATTCCCCGCGGCGCAGCGCGCAGGTCACGAGCACCGCCAGCAGCGCCCGGTCCCGCATTCCGCGAATGCTGTGCGGGTTCGGTGCCTGCAATAATGTTCGGGCTTCTTCCCACGCCAGCCACCGGCCCAGGCGTCTGCCCTTGGTACTCACGCCGGCGACCGCGACAATCGCCTGCGCCGTCTCGCTGTCCACGTACCCACAGCGCTGGGCTTCGGTCGCCAGCTTGCGGAGCGCCGCCAGCCGTTGATTGATGGTCGACGGCGAGAACTTCCTTTCCCCGAGCCAAGTGACGAAGCCTTGCACCGACTGGCGCGAGATGGCGCGGCCCGCCGCCCACTGAAAGAATTGTTGGAGGGCGTAGAGATAGGCTTGCCGGGTGTGCGGCGAGCGCACGGCATGGCCGACCAGCTGCTTCGCCCACTCCACCCGGTCTATGTCCCTGCCGGCCTCGGGCTCGACTCGCACCAGGTCAGCCGCCAATTGGTCCTCCCCTTCGCCAAGCACGCGAGTTCCCTTCCCCCCGGCGGCGGCGCTCCCTTGCCCTCTCCGCCTTCAGTGCCCTCTCGCCCCCCCGCACCTCGTCGATCCACTGCAAGATCTGATCCTTGGTCTGAAACTCGGATGCCTGAAACTCACAGAGGCGAGCAACCAACTTAGCAGCGCGGATGTCGAGACCGCGACCGGCACCTTGCTGGCGAAGTCGCTCCCCCATGAGCTTCACCTGCTATGCCTCCCAGTTCGATAAGGCCACGTAGATCTTCGCCAGCTTCCCTCTTCCCAGAACCACGGCCACCTGATAGGGCCCCTGATAATAAGGAGAGCTCGGCTCGAACCAGCTGGAGCCGCCAAGGACCGGACGGGTCTCCGGCCACAGCTCGACCGGATACCGGCCGGATACCGCTGGACATTTTCAAGATCATCCTCCATTGTGCATTGTGGTCTCGGGACAGAGCCGGAGCCCGAAGAGCGCGCTCATGGTACCAGCCAAAGGCGTGGAAACCAGAAAACGCCCCTTGGGGACGACGTCGACGACGATTTCTCGGGTTTTTCCCCACGCTTGGGGGGAGGCCGGTTTCCCGGGATTCAGGTGCATACGGAAAAGAAACCTGCAAAATGTCAGAAACCAAGGTAGTACACCATAAGCCGCATTATAGGAAGTTACTCGTCTGGTTCTAGTGCCTGATCGGGCACTAACATCCTTAGAGAGATTTCTGCTAAAACTGTCTTTGCGGACAGAGCTAAGGGATGGCTCACCAAGCACATAACCCCTTCCAGGCCCGTCGCCGCGGAGGTGCCGCCTTGCCGCCACAGCTCACCTGGCTTCCCCGCCTGCCCGACATTGTCGCCCAGATCAAGGCTTTTCCCTGCCCTGTTATCGATCGATCCGTCATCGAACTGACCTTTCAGGTTCAGCGACGTCAAGCGCACAAACTCATGGCCGAGTTCGGCGCCCACCAGCTCGGCAGCGGCCGCGGACGCACACTTGTCCTCACCCGCGACGAGCTCGCCGCCCGGCACCTATGGTATCGAGCTGTTGCTGGGCAACGGCGACGGCACCTTTCAGGCTCCGCTTATCGTGCTGGCGCCAAGCGGTTCGGCCATTGTGAATCTGAGTACCGGAGATTTCCAAGGGGTTGGCAAGCTCGACCTGGTCGGCGGCGCCCTGCTCTTGCAGAGTTCCGTTAGCTTGTCCCCTGGCAGCCTTGCATTCGGTGATCAGAATGTTGGCAGCAGAAGCTCGCCGCAGAATTTCACTCTCACCAATGTGAGCTCCTCCGCACTCGACATTACAAATTATCAGCGTCACCGACGACCCGAAGGATTTTGAACAAACGAACAAGTGCGGCTCGAGCCTCCCGCCCCACGCCAGCTGTCAGATTAAGGTCATCTTCGCGCCCAGAGCGTCGGAGCAAAACAGGCTTCGCTGAGCGTCCGCTACCAGGGCCTTGGCAGTCCGCAAACCGTATCGCTGACTGGAACTGGCGTGAGCGCTGGTACGGTTACATTGAAGCCGTCCAGCTTGACGTTCGCCGTTCAGTTACTCAAGATTACGAAGCTCGCCGCAAGACGCCACTCTCACCAACACCGGGTCGCTGGATGTGACCATCTCGAACATTTCGACCAGCGGCCCATTCGGCCAGACCAATAACTGCCCAAGCGACCTGCCGGCGGGAGCCAACTGCAAGATCGAGGTCGTATTTACTCCCACAGCGAAAGGGCCTGCGTCGGGGAAGCTTTCGGTCACCGACAGTGCCAAAGGTAGCCCGCAGACCGTCGCCCTGTCCGGCACAGGAAGGGAAATGAAGCTCGAGCCAAAGGGAGTGAATTTTGGCAATCAGATGGTTGGAACCAAAAGCTCTCCGATTGGCATTGCGTTGACCAATGTAGGCACAACCTCGCCGTCGATCAGTGGGATCGCTATCAAGGGTACGGACCCAGGGGATTTTTCGCAGACCAACAATTGCGGGAACAGCGTCCCGGCCGGAGGTCATTGCACAATTAAGGTGCAGTTTATGCCGCAAGCAAAGGGGACAAGATCGGCGACTCTCAGCGTGAGCGACGACGGCGGCAGCCCACAGACCGTCGTGCTAGCAGGCACGGGGACATGAAAGCAATCTTGAGTGTGCCTTATTGGTTCCGCTTCGATAAATCGGCTGTCCGGCGATAGCTTGTTTCGCGGCGTAGCGACGCTATCGAGTAGTAGTCTGAAGGCAGACTACGATGCCCGCCGGTGATGTTGTCCGAACAATGATTGGTTTGCTTTTGGCTCTTGTGTTCGCCGCAAGCGCAACTCCTCCCGGCCCAGACAAAACTTCAGTCACGCTGGCCTTACGTTGGGAAGAAGGTCAACCCGGTTGCACATTCAGCCGGGATGACGACGGCAAGTACCGTTACGGATTGTGGACCGCCGATTTTGGGATCGTCCTTGCGGTCGATTCCCAGGAATAGGAGAGAGCGCGGCGCCGCGCGCAGGCGATGGTCGCGGTGCTGCTCACCATGCACTATCGCGGCACGGATTCCGTTGACGTAGCGCCGGGCAAATCACTCTGGAATTCGTGAAGCATTATCACGACGTGCACCCCGCGCTGCATCCAGATAGTCTCGCAACCAAGCAGCAGAGCGATGCAGATGCCTTGGCGCAGGAAACCGAGCGCGAGATTCGCAAGCATGCAGAGAAAAAGGAGGAGAAAGAAACCCTGCTAGCGGCTCGTCAGAAAGATGCTGCGGAGAAGATCGAGTTTCTGAGAACCCGTAGCCTGCGGGCGATAACACTGGACACCGCACACCCCGAAGCCAGCGGCTGGGTGTTATTCAGCAGCAAGAGCAAATGGATCGACGGCTTGCAGAAGCAGGAGGAATTCGTGGTACGGGTGCCCTTCGGAAACCGGATCGTCGAGTTCCCGTTCTCGCTGCCGCCGAGCGAGGGCGATTTAATTCTGCGGCGCCGACCGGAAAACTAATTAAGAAGCTTCGTTTGCGCTCAGCCGCAACACTTGAACGGTGATGTTATCGGGGCCGCCGCGATCTTTCGTCGTCTTGACCAGATCCCTGCACGCTTCGGGTGGATCATTGCTACTAACGATGCCCTGGATCTCGAGTTCACTTAACAAACTCCACATACCGTCCGTGCAAAGAACCAGCACATCGCCCTTCTGCAACGCGACGGGATGTTCCGGAGTTTCGGGTGAGATCTCTGTACCGGCGCCGAGAGCGGCAGTCAGGATGTGTCTTTGCGGATGAGTTTCCGCTTCTTCAGCACTGATCACTCCATTTTGCACTAAGCGACCTACATAGGAATGATCGTGGGTCAGACGAGAGATGTTCGCTCCCCGCACCAGATACAAGCGGCTATCGCCAACGTGGGCATAGTAAAGCTCATTCCCAAGAAGGGCAATCGCAGTAGCCGTAGTCCCCATACCGTGGAGTTCTGGGTGTCCAGCAGCGTAATCGAGAATGCGCTCGTGTGCGATCTGGAACCCGGTGAGCAGCAGCGACTGTGCATCAGCATCAGAAGCCTCGGCGAACACTTCCTGGATTGACTCGACCGCAATGCGACTGGCTTCCTGGCCCCCCTCGTGGCCGCCCATGCCGTCCGCCACAACGGCGAGTCTACCCTTGCGCGCGAACTGTTCGTCGGCGGCGGGCTCCCAGTAAGCGTACTGGTCCTCGTTATTTTCTCGCTGGCAGCCAATATCGCTCATGCTGGCCAGCTCAACTCCAGGGCGTATTCGCATCACACCTCGCACGTCTTCCTCGAGTAAACCGAGAACTGCTCTACGTGAAGCCACATCGAATTCCAATCTAAGGCGGAGCGGCTACCGCTCAAACCCGAGCCGCCTCGTACAACGGTCGTGCTCCCGGAGAGAGCGATACGCCGATCTCTAGCAAACCTGGGATTATACCGAACCTTGGCGATTTATTTGTCCCAAAGGGGACGCTTGTTACGCCATCCGGACAAAGCCTGGTCGGAAATGACATTTGTCACCATAAGCGGATGATGATCTCCACTGGCGGGTTGCATGCGATTCCCTGATGATGAGTTCAACTGCTGGATCGACCAGATCTTGCGCGGAGGGGGGAATCGATGATCGCGGAACTACAAGAAACTCTAGAACAGCGGAAGAAAGACGCTCGCAACTGCGGGGCGGTGATTGCCAGCCTGCACGGCGCCAGCAAAAACTTCGGCGAAGTAAAGGCTTTGCGTCAAGTCAACTTCGCCGTCAGAGCCGGCGAGTTGGTCGCGCTCCTGGGACCCAACGGAGCCGGCAAGACCACTGCAGTCAAGCTATTTCTCGGGCTGGCCAAGCCTACCGCGGGCACGGTGAGCGTGTTTGGCGGGGATCCAATCCATGCGGAGGTTCGTATCCGCATTGGAGCCATGTTGCAGGTGGCGAAAGTGCCGGAGACGTTGCGAGTTAGGGAGCACATCGATTTGTTCTCATCCTATTACCCGAACCCGTTGCCCCTGGCCGAAACTCTGGCGGCGGCTGGTCTGCAAGAGATCAAGGATCGGCTGTTCGGAGAACTCTCGGGCGGACAGCGACAGCGGGTCCTATTCGCACTGGCTCTCTGTGGCGACCCCGACATCCTGTTTCTCGATGAACCCACAGTGGGCCTCGACGTCGAGTCCCGTCGAGTGCTGTGGGAGGAGATTCGCAAGCTGATCGCGCGGGGAAAGACCGTGCTTCTCACCACGCATTATCTCGAAGAAGCGGACGCCCTTGCCGACCGCGTCGTTGTGATCAATCGGGGAGAGATCATTGCCGAGGGAACACCGGCCGAGATCAAGGCCAGCACTGCCGGGCGCCGGATTCGCTGCGTGAGTTCTCTAGATATCGAAACCGTGCGCAGCCTGCCTGGAGTAAACGAGGTCCGCAGGGATCGCGATGCACTGGAAATCCACGCGGCTTCGGCGGAGCCCATTCTTCGCGAATTGTTGACGCGAGATGCGAGACTCTCCGGTGTCGAGGTCACGAGCGCCGGACTGGAAGAGGCGTTTCTGGCGCTGACTGTGGACCATAACAACGCTTGAGAAACCACGCTACGAATCTGCACTACATTTCAATGAGGTGATGAAATGGCAACGGCTTCGACGACATTCGCACAAAGCGCATGGGAACGTCCAGTGAATAGAACACTTGCGATCTATCTCAAAGAAGCGAAATATGAGTTTCTAACCCGGCTGCGACTTCGAGCCTATTCGATTTCTACGATTTCCTTTCCTCTGATGTTCTATGTTCTGTTCGGCCTGGTATTGAATCCGAAAGATGCGCCAGTCGGCGGCGCCACGATTGCGACTTACCTGATCCCGAGTTATGGCACGTTCGGAGTCATGGGGGCGTCGTTGTTTGGCACGGCGTCGGGCCTGGCTGCGGAGCGCGGCTTGGGATGGCTCCAAGTAAAGCGCGCCAGTCCCATGCCTCCGTTTGCCTACTTCACGGCGAAGGTCGCGCTGGGAATGATCTTTAGCACGGTCGTAGTGCTGCTCCTGTTGCTGCTGGGATGTGCCTTCGGCGGAGTGCGTATGCCGTTACTCGATGCTGCGAAACTGGTAGTGATTCTGGTCGCCGGTTCACTTCCCTTCTGCGCCATGGGCTTGGCCATTGGTTACTTCGTCGGTCCCAACTCTTCGGTCGCGACCACGAACCTGATCTACCTGCCCCTGTCCTTTTGCTCCGGGCTGTGGGTTCCGATCATGTTTTTACCCAAGCTCTTGCAGCAGGTTGCCCATTTCCTGCCGCCTTATCATCTGGCCCAGCTTGCGTTGAGCGTGGTGGGAGCCGGACAGCACGAATCAAACTGGGCGCACTGGGAGGCCCTGATCGGATTCTTCCTCATCTGTCTTGGCGTGGCACGCCTTGGATTTCAGCGCGACGAAGGAAAGATGTACGGCTAAGGTCGAAGTAACGAAATAGAAAGTAAGGAGACGGTATGAACGTTAATCAATGTGCTGGCTGGACTCTCGTCCTGGGGACGATTCTGCTGCTGGTCACGCTTGGCAGGGTCGATTTGCTGCTGATCCTGCTGCCGCTGTCGCTTCTGGCTTTCGTAATTGGATGTTCCGGGCACCACAAAACCGGGCTGACGAGCGACATCAAAAAGGGGTAGCCTAGAGTTGTATAGATGAAAGTGACGACGAAATCCGAGCATAGCTGGGCGTTTTATACGCCGCTGGCTTATTTCGTGTTCTTTTTCCTGCAACCAATCCTGGATCATGCGGGCCGGAAAGAATGGTTGCTTACCGGCCTTGGCACCATAGTCTTCCTGGTTTTGTACCTTGGTATTTTGTGGGTCGAACGAAAGCCCTGGCCGCTGGTCGGCATAGGCGTGATGCTCCTTGTGGGAACCCTGTATGTCCGGTTCAATGAAGGGGCCACCTGCTTCTTCATCTTTGCTGCAGCCTTGCTTCCGTATGTTGTGGAGACCGAAGGTGCCGCGGTCAAACTGCTGGGTCTCATCCTTGCAGTGGTGGGGGTGGAATGGTGGACGTGGCACTTGTCTGGCTGGTTTCTCTTCTACGCCGGAGGGTTGTCCGTCGTGGTGGGTGGAACCAACATCTACTTTGCTCAACGAACACGGATGTTTTGCAAGCTGCAAGCGGCCAATGCGGAAATCGAGCATCTGGCCAAGGTGGCGGAGCGCGAACGAATCGCGCGCGATCTGCACGATGTGCTGGGCCATACGCTTTCGGTGATCATTCTGAAGTCTGAATTGGCTAGGAAACTGATTGACCACGATCCGGAGCGCGCGAAAGCGGAGATCGCCGATGTAGAACAGACTTCGCGCGCGGCGTTGGCGGATGTTCGGAGCACCATCCGGGGATACCGTGCTCACAGTCTCGAGGCGGAGCTTAAACATGCCAAAGCTACGCTGGAAACTGCGGGCGTAGTCGTTAAGTCTGAGTCTGAGGAGGTTCGGCTGACCCCGGCTCAGGAGAGCGTGGTGGCGTTGGTGGTGCGCGAAGCCGTGACCAATGTGGTGCGTCATGCGCGGGCTCGAAATTGTCATTTGCGGCTGATTCCAGTAAATGGGAATTGCCGGATCGAAATCCAAGATGATGGGCACGGCGGCGGCGCAGTCGAAGGGAACGGCTTGCGCGGGATGCGGGAACGAATTGAGGCTCTGGGCGGTACTCTCGAGCGCGAGAACAGCGCGGGAACCAGGCTCAGCATTGAGTTCCCGCTGACACCGAAAGCGAATGTTGATCATTGAATCCTCCTTCCAAAAATGGACGCAAGGCGATTCGGGTTGTGATCGCCGAAGATCAGGGCATGGTTTTGGGAGCGCTCGCTGCTCTGCTCGAAATCGAGGGCGACATCGCTGTCGTCGCTCGCTCGGGCAATGGCAAAGAAGCGCTACAGGCGGTACTTGAGCACAAGCCAGACGTCTTCATCACCGACATCGAAATGCCGGAGATGACTGGCCTCGATGTTGCGGGAGAACTGAAACGCCGGCGAACCGGAACGCGCGTGATTATTTTGACCACCTTCGCACGCGCGGGTTATTTGCGTCGCGCCCTGGAAGCCGGAGCTGCGGGATATCTGCTGAAGGACATGCGCTCGGAAGAACTAGCTGAAGCCGTGCGCCGGGTGCAGCAAGGCTTGCGTGTGATCGATCCGGAACTGGCCGCAGAAGCCTGGGCAGAGCCCGATCCGCTGACAGACCGCGAGCGGCAAGTGCTTCGACTAGCGGGCGACGGTGTGACCAGCGGCGACATTGCTGCCGAGCTTAGTCTCTCGGAGGGAACGGTTCGCAATTATCTGTCGGAGGCTATCAGCAAGCTGGGCGCGAACAACCGGGTCGAAGCAGCGCGCATTGCCCGGACGAAGGGCTGGCTGTGACAGTTGCGTGGGTATATACCTCCAAATTTGCGTTTTCCTCCTAAATCTATGAATTGATTGGGCCAGGAAAAGAGATATCCTCGCAAACTATCGCTTCCAAAGGACTTACCGAGGGGATATCCTCGAAAAACTCTCCACTTTCCTCGTAAGTCTATGAAAACAGGTCGCAGCGGTCGGCATACCCCGCCTAATAACCACTTCTAAAGAGACTTGGCTTCTGTTTTTATGAATTTTTGTGTCTGGGCGGCGCACCATGCAACCGATGCCTAACTAATGCCAGTATGGCAGATTTGGAGGGCAAACCCGCCAGCCTTTCAACTTTATATTTGGAATGGAATGAGCTGGTTGATGAGAATTAGGTGGTTTGGTTTATAGGGGCTTGACAAGAGCTTTGAGGTTGGCGTGTCTGTCGCGTGGAGGTGGCGACTCGCCCGCGCGACCAGACGTTGGCGGGGAAAGATGGAAAGACCCGAGGTCGGCGCGCGGCCAGTCCGACCTCGGGAGAACCGCACTGCGAAGCATCTTCGCTGAAATCAGCCGTTCAGACCAGCCTGACATTGCGTTCTATGGTCTTAATGACCGAGTCCATGCGGCCGGACAGCACCTGCTTGGCTATGCTCAGGGTGAAGCCCTTTGCCGCGTGGAAGGGCACGTGCGATGGCAGCGACAAGGCAAATGGATCCACAACGGCGTCCACGACGACAGGTCCATCCTTGTACGCAAGGGCCTCAGCAAGCCCATCCCGAACATCGCCGGGGTCTTCGATGCGGATGCCCTTCGCACCCATGGCTTCGGCGACCTTGGCGAAATTGGGATTCTTGAATTCCACGCCGAACGGGATTATTCCTGCCTCTTGCTGTTCGATGTTGACGAAGTCGAGGGATTCGTTATTGAGGATGATCTGAACCACCGGAGTTTTTCGTTGCACTTGGGTCAATAGGTCGCCGAGCGCGAGCATGGTGAAGCCGCCGTCGCCGCACAGGGCGATGGTTTGCCGGCCTGGGTATGCCAACTGCGCGCCGAACGCGTTGGGCGCGGCGTTGGCCATCGACGCCCATGAGAACGAGCCGAAAAGCCTGCGATTTCTGCCGCCGCTGATATGTCTTGCCAGCCATATGCACGCCGTGCCAGTATCGGCGAAAAACGTCGCATCGTCGGAAGCGACATCGCTTAGCGTTTTGGCCAGGAATTCCGGACGTATCGGCTTAATGTCAGGTCCTTTGTCGACATAATGCTGCAAAAGATCGTGGAAGGAGTTCGTCTCCGCGAGGTGCTTGTCGAGAAACCGGCGGTCGGTTTTTTCAGAGACGCTCTTCAGCAACGCGGTGACGGTCACCTTGATATCGCCGACCAGTCCAAGATCGACGGCGGTTCGGCGGCCAATGTGTTTGGGGTTTTTGTCAATCTGGACTTTCTTCACACGATCGCCCGGAAGAAACTCCGAGAAGGGAAAATCCGTGCCCAGCAGCAGCAGGAGTTCGGCCTCATGAATTGCGCTATAGGCTCCCCCATAACCGAGCAAGCCGGTCATGCCAACCGCATTGGGATTGTCGTGTTCCAGCCACTGTTTGCCACGGAACGCATAGCCGACTGGCGCCTTCAGCCTGTCCGCCAGTTGGAGCACCTCGTCGCGGCCATCCCTGCAGCCATCGCCGCCGAAGATTGCTACCGTCTTTGCAGCGTTGATCATCTCCACCAGGCGGTTGAGGTCGGCGTCGGAAGGGCGCAAAACGGGCGTGCACGGAATCGTGATCTGGGTCGAGCGCGTGGCCTCAAGGGGTGCATCGGCCGATGCGACGTCGCCCGGGAGCGAAATTACGGTGGGACCCTTTTCCAGGATCGCCGTGAGAATCGCGGTACTGAAGACGGAACGCGCCTGCTCAGGGTTGACGACCCGCGCCGTATAAAGAGACGCGGCGTCGAAGAACTTGTAAGGGTTGAGTTCTTCGAGCGCGGATGTGTCCAGGACGTTGGTCTCGACATCGCCCGCAATGGCGATAATCGGAGCTCCCTCCTTGCGGGCATCCATCAGCCCATTGAATAGGTGAACGACGCCGGGGCCGGCGGTTCCACACACTGCTACTGGATTGCCGGTCAGGTAAGCCTCGGCGACAGCGGCGAAGACGCCGTATTCTTCGTGGCGGACGTGGATGAACTCAATCTTGCCGTTTCGGCGAAGCCCGTCGATCACGGGATTGAGTGCGTCCCCAACAATGCCATAGCAGCGTTTGACGCCTGCGTTCGCGAGCATCTCCCACAAGACGTCTGCAACTTTTTGTGCCATAAAATCCTCCTTTTCAATTCACAGCATGCCTCCGGTCTTCACAGTCAGGAGGCTCAATGCGGTCTCCAGTTTCGTGATGGCTTCGGCAAGCTCGGGATGTTCTCCGATTCGTTTTCGCAGGGCATTCAGCAGCTCATGGGCGTGCGAAACATGCTCTACGGCAGGTGCATGTTCGGGATTTTGCTCTGTCTCGGGTGCATTTTGTGATTGCATAGTTTGGTTGCCTCTTGCGGTTGTCCGGTACAACTGCGGATCAGTTTGAGACACTTACGCCCACGCTAAAGCGCGGGACTTCGCCATCTGGGGCTCGAGTTAAACAGGCTCACGAACCGAGAGAGTGATCGCATGGCACCAACTCTGTGCTCATAGTCCATAGATGCGTACAACGCAATTGCGTTGTGCCTGCCTATCAGGTTTCGCTGGTCATGATAAATAGAGGTTTCATTTCGAAGCTGCTGAAGTGCGGCCGGAGCCGCGCGGTGTTGTAGTTCTCTTTTACATTTACGACTTTCTTCGAGGCGATTACGGTGTCGACTGGCATGTTATCGTAGCGGCCGTTCTTCAGCACTACGAGCCGGCCGTGAATCTTGTTCAGCAGCAAGTCGAGGGCGAGGTTGCCGTAGGCCATGGGAACGATCGAATCGATGGCATCGGGATCACCACAGCGGACCAGATATCCCAGCTTCTGATTGATTACTTCGATCGTCTTGCCATTGTTGTATTTGGGCGATAGCTCCTTGAGTTTTTCTGATACCAGGTCGCCGATGCCGCCCAGCTTTTTGTGGCCGAAGGCGTCTCTGGTGTGGTCCTCGAAAATCATATCTCCGCCTTCGAACATGGCTCCTTCGGAGACCAGAACCACGGAATAGTGGCTTGGATTCTTGCGACGATCCGCAACCAACAATTCTGTCAACTGCTCGATATTGAAGCGATGCTCTGGAATCACACATCGGTTGGCGGCTCCCGCCATGGTCGGAAGCATAGCGGTAAAGCCGGCATAGCGGCCGAATACTTCGAGAACCAGGAAGCGTTCGTGCGAACCGGCGGAGGTCCGCAGGTCGTTGGTCATTTGGATGGTGCGCGTAACGGCGGTGCTGAAGCCCACGCAGTAATCGGTTCCCGGAACATCGTTGTCCATGGTCTTGGGAATTGCGACCACCTTGACCCCTTCCTGGTAGAGGCGCACACCGTAGCTTAACGTGTCATCGCCGCCGATGGGTATGAGGAAGTCGATTCCGAGCCAAGCGAGATTCTTTAGCACTTCGGGAGTCAGATCGTTGGTCTCAGCGTTGTAGGTTCCTTGCAGATGTTCGGGAACGGCGGATTTCTTCACTTTGCCGGGGTTGGTACGGGAACTGTGGAGGAACGTTCCTCCGGTACGGCCGGCGCGGTTCACGATCTCTTCGGTTAAGGTTTGAAAGTTGTCGCTGTTGTCGTAGTCCTTTTCGCGAACCATGTCGACCAGGCCCGCCCATCCCCGGCGCAGGCCGATCACCTGGCATCCTTCGCGTATCGCCCGGAAGGTGACAGCGCGGATCGCGGGGTTCAAGCCGGGTACGTCGCCGCCTCCGGTGAGGATTCCGATAACTCCCTTTTTCGTGTTTACATTTGCCATTTTGTGTTGTTCTCAAAGTTTAAGCAGTAGTGAGCGTGGAAGCAAACTGGGTTTCGTTTCAAGATCGCTCGTGCTCAGGGGCCTCAAGATTATTGCGACGATGCTTTCGTTCGTCAGCGGGACTCCCGGCGGCATGTTTGCTCCAACATTATTCATTGGAGCCATGCTGGGCGCAGCCGTCGGCGGAGCTCAGCATGTATTTCTCCCTCACCTGAGCGGGTCACCGGGGACTTATGCTCTGGTGGGCATGGGCGTTCTCTTCGCGGGATTCCTGCGCGCGCCCATGACGTCTGTATTCATGGTGCTCGAGGTCAGCGGAAACTATTCGATCATCGTTCCAGTCATAGTCGCCAACACATTCGCGTACGTGATTTCACGCGGGCTGCAACCCACCGCAATTCTTGATGTGCTCACCCGCCAGGACGGCCTGGACTTGCCGTCCATGGAAGAACAAAGGGAAGAGGGAATCTTGCGGGTGGAGGACGCGATGCGTCCAGTAACGGCCCCGGCGTTGGACGCCGAAAAAACGTTGGATCAAGCTTTTGAAAGCCTGGATGTAGACTCACCCGACGTGCTTCTGGTTCGCCTGAATCCCACGGGATGGAGCAGTGTCACCAAACAAGAGCTGGAAACTATGCTGAAGCAGGGCAAGGGCGGCCTCACCCTTAGTCCCCTGCTGGCCGGACCGCACATTCCGTATCTGCATCCCGATCATCCTCTGGAGACGGCATTGCGTTACGTGGATCGTTGGCCGCTCGTTCCGGTTGTGAACCGGGCCGATCTCCGCAAGTTCGAAGGAGTAGTTTCGGAGCACGATGTGCTCAATCGCTATCGGGATTTTGGCGAGGGATGAAGCCAATCCCACTACTCTTCGTCCAGATACTCGGCAGGCACGTCATCCTCCGGCACCTCATGGGTGTGCACCTCCTGCTCGTCAGCATCATCGGCGCTTTCCACTCCGCTGACCGCGTCAGCCTCGAACGCGTTCCCTTCTTCTAGCAACTCGTCGACACTCTCTGCATCCGCAGCTTCGCGGTTGGACAATCCCTGCAAATCTCCCGATAGCTCGCCTGACTGCGATCCTGCTCTCTCACGAGAGAAAGCCGGTGCAGACGCGCCCTGCCTCCTCGCTGGGGTTCGCCTCCTGGTTGCAACAACCTTTTTCGCGACGGTCGCCTTTTTGCCGGCGGCTTTTTTCGGAGCAGCTTTTTTCTTCGCCAGTTTCTTCCTCGGCGTTGTCTTCTTGCTCACGCTCTTCTTCGCTTTTGTGGGCCGCTTTTTGGTTTTCTTCTTGGTAGCCATTCGCGCAGTCTAGCACCGGCATATGGGCTCCGCCAAATCGAGCCAGGCGGATTAAAGGGCGCACACGACCTCGTCGGCCGGTCTCTAAAAAAGGAACTTTGCACCCAACTGAATCAGGCGAGGCGGATTGGCGCTAACGACTCGACCGAACGAAGGACTGCCGATATTACCGTCGACGGATTGGGCTCCGAAGAACTGGGCGTGATTGAAAATATTGAAACATTCAAGCCGGAACTGGAGGGACTTCGATTCCGTTAGACCCACGGTCTTGAGAAGGGCCATATCGTAATTGTCCAGCCCCGGTCCCGAGAAGAACCGCCGCTTGGCCGTGCCTGGCGTGCCCAAGGCGTTATCGCTGAATTGTGAGGTATTGAAGTAAGACCGCCCATTACGAGGATTGCGATTGAGATCGAGAGGGCCGCCAGTGTAATCCGGCTCATCGATACCATAGTTGTTGATGCCATTCGGCTCCGCCCCGAGCAGAGAATTGTCCCCGTAGTTGATGAGCGTCACGGGCAGACCCGAGCTGAAATGGGTAATCCCCGAGAGTTCCCAGCCCTGCGTCCAGCGGTTGGTGGCGTGGAACAGGCTTTCGAATGGAAGCTTGTAGTTGTAACTCAAGACAAAGTTTTGCCGGATGTCAAAGGACGACAACGCATAGCTCAGGGCAGGATTGATCGGATTAACTTCTTCCCCCAAATTGGAAGACTCGTCCAGGGATTTGCCGTAGGTATATCCGGCAGACAATTCCAACCGTCCGCTGGTGTGGCGCAAGCTGAGTTCAAGGGAATTGTAATTCGATTTTCCAATAGTCGCCTGGTTGGTGTCGCTGCCGAAATTGAAACCCAGGGGCCCTCGAGTTCCGTTGATCACCTGGCGCGAAGCCGTCGTGAATATATTGCTCTCCCGGAAGGGACCGCACGTGGGTGAACCGGGCGCCACCTGGTTCGGTTGACTTAGACTCAGGCACAGCCCGGGATCGCCGGGGTTGGCTTCCACCATGACGAGCAACCGGTGCGCCTGCGTTCCAACGTAACTCATACTTAGCACCGTGTTCGCTCCGAGTTGCCGTTCCAAAGAAAACATGTACTCGTCGACGTAGGGGATGCGGTTGCTCGCGGAATAGCCGGGGATGCCGCTGATCGGCTCGTATTGCGACCAATTGACACTCGAATTCGGATTGCCGCTGGAAGCCGTTTCCGTGACCAGTGCCACCGGAAACGGCTGACCCTGGTTTTGACCAGTCGACGCGGAAATGAAGGGCGTGGCGAACAGCGGCGGGGCGGGACTGGAATAGGTGATTCCAAAGGGCGCGTTCCCGGCCAGGATCCCCACAGTCAGAGCCTCGATCGCAGTGTAGTTCATACCGAAACCGGCTCGTACGCTGGTCTTGCCCGGCCCGCCCAGAATCTTACCGAGAACCGTGCCTTCCCTCGCCTCAGGAGAGTACGCCAGGCCAACGCGAGGACCGAAGTCCAGGTTTCCCGGAGGCGCCAAAGTGCGAGGGATACCGGGATCGCCGGGAAACAGAATTCCGGCAGGCGCGCCAGGAAAGACTGCTGACTGCTTGCCCGGTGCAAAGGTCGAGATACCATTGTTTTTTTCGGACCAGGGTTCGATCCGGTCCCAGCGCACGCCGTAGTTCAGAGTCAGGTTGGAACGTACACGCCAGCTGTCCTGCGCGTACAGCCCCCAGTATTGGTTGCGGCCGTAGAACGGCTGCAACTGGCTCTGGTTGTACTGGCTCGGAATTCCCAGGAGGAAATCGGCAAAGTCGTACCCGGTCTCGCTCCCAGTGAACAGGAAATTGCCATTGAATTGCGCGATCGGATTGGTGTTGATCTGGTCGAAGTGTACCTCTCCTCCGAATTTCATGGTGTGACGGCCCAGCACTTTGGAGAAGTTATCTGTCCATTGGAAAGTATTGTTGACCTGCCGCAATTCATTCGCATTTGTACCGATGGAAAACGCATTGAAGACGATATTCTCAACCCCCTCGCCTTGCGGATTGAGTGGCACAATGCCGGGCGTCCCCGCGCCGGTCACAAAACCCTGCGATGCCAGGCTGACGCCGAGCCCACCGATGGGTTTGCCCAGATCGTTGTGATAGCGCATGTAGGTGAAGTGGAACTCATTGACCGCTGTCGATCCGAGGGCTTTCGTGTCGCCTAAACTGAGCAACTGGGCTCGTCCCAAATAGAGCGCGTTGAAACCGGGCACACTTGCCCCGCTCTGCGCCACCGGATATGGATTGTTGAGAGTGTAGTCGTCCAAGAAGTAATACGCCGAGAGCGCGCCCCAATGACTGTTGTAGTCGAGCCGATAAGCTCCCTTGTCGTCCCGCAAAGTTTCGTTGGAGTTGGAAGTCGCGAAGGTACCATTCGAAGTGTTAGGCGAAGGAATGTATTTCAAGAGATTGATTGCAGGGACCGACCACGCATTCTGCGGAATCACACCTCCCGGGAAAACACACGGAATAGAGCCGCTGCTCGAGCATCCCGCCGTGTAGTAGAGTTCGCCCGGGTAAACGGAGTATCCGAGTTTTTGCGACAGCTGATTTGCCCAGGATTGGCCAGTGACTGTGCCGGTCAGCGAGCTTGCCTGATCGAGGAGATCGCCAGAACGATCCTGCGTTGAAGGGACCGGGATCTGGCCCGTGTCGACTCCCTGGATCAATCGGGTCCCTTGATAATCGGCGAAGAAGAACACCCTGTTCCTTCGAATGGGGCCACCGAACGTTCCGCCAAACTGGTTTTGATCGAAAATTCCGCGGGTGGGAGAAAAATAGTTGCGAGCATCGAGGTTCGTGTTACGCAGGAACTCAAATACGTCGCCATGAAATTGGTTAGTACCGGATTTCGTAACGACATTGATCTGTCCTCCGCTGTGCCCGCCGTATTCAGCGTCGAAGTTGCTGGTGAGAATGCGGAACTCGGCAATGGAGTCGAGGTTCGGGACAATCGCCGTCCCAGAATTCACGTCTTCTTCAGCATCGCTTCCATTCACGATGAATGCATTTGAGAATTCCCGCTGTCCGTGAATCGAGACCGTTCCGGGGTTGAGACTACCGGAGGGCGACAGCGCGCTCACGCCGACGTCCTGCTGAGTATTCGAGGTAAGGGAGGTCGCGGGAACGACGCCCGGCTGGAGCGCCAGAAGATCGGTGTAGCTGCGGCCGTTTAGAGGCACAGCGGCCATTTTCGTTCCGCTGATCACTTCTCCCATCTGGGTGTCGGACACTTCAACATGAACGGCGTTCTCGGTCACCGTGATTGCCTCCGTGTGTCCGCCGATTTCCAGCACTGCGTCAATCAGCAACGTGCTGTTCGCGTCGATAGCGATGCCTGTTCGCTGGTAGGGCTTAAAGCCCGTCTTTTCGATCACGATGTTGTAGCGCCCAACGGCGAGGTTGGGGAAGGAGTAGAAGCCCCGGCCGTTGGTCATGACTTGCAGTTGCACTCCGGCGGCAATATTGGTTGCCCTCACGGTCGCGTTCGGAACTACTGAGTTGCTCGCGTCCTTCACGGTGCCAGAAACACTGCCGCCTGCCCCAGCCCACGAATCGGCGGCAAAGAACATGACCAATGAAATAGAAAGGCACAAGGAAAGCAGGCATGAGCGCAGTAAGATCGAAAGAAAATTCAAGACGCAATTCTGCTCGGTACCCGCCACGCCGTTGTTGTCCCTGTCACGTTTCATTTCCGCTAAAGGCCGCGCTCGTTGGTTCATCGGCTGTCGATTACTAGATGCGACTCAGTCGCATCTAGACGCCCCCAAAAAAAAGACTGCGAAGTCACTCCTTTTGGCACCGCTTGCAAAATCCACCCACTTCCAGCCGGACGACCCGGATATGAAAACCGCTCTGCTTGACCATCTCTGCTTTCAGTTTCTCGAAAGACGAACTCGCGTATTCCATGATCGCGCCGCACCGGAAGCAAGCCATGTGGCAGTGATCGCGATTGGTCTTGGCCTCGTAATAGTGCTTCTCGCCCTCAATGTGCATCAAATCAAGTTCATCGATCAGCCCACGGTTCTTGAGTAATGCAAGGGTTCGATAGACAGTGGCGCGATCTATATCTGGATCCTGTTTCCTGGCAATCTCCAGAAGCGCAGCCGCGTCCAGATGCCGGGGAGAGTCCTGAATGATGCCCACTAGCAGGCGCCTCTGGGCGGTCATGCGGACTCCTCGCGCAGCCAGTTCCTTCATTAAAGAAGGGCGTGTAATGGCTCTATCGTTTTTGGACCTTCCGAGCTGCGACTCAGTCGCAACATGAGCGCCCGAAACCATGGAAACGTCCTCTTAATCCTCTTGATTCTAGTTGCGACTCACTCGCGACTTCCCTATTAGAGTTGATCCGCGTTCTTTTGTCAAAAAGGGGTTGCAGAGCGGATGCTTCGAAAATCTGGTGAGCGCGGATGGATTCGAACCATCGACCCATGCCTCGGCGATGATGCGTCAGCTTCACCGAAAACTCTGGCCTTCAACCTGGGATAAAAAAGTTTCGGCATTCCCTTTATCCTCACACTCCGATCCTGGTGAGGGTGCGTTTTCGAGGCTTGACTACGGTTTGCTTGCGCTACGACCTGTTGCTTTGCTAGCCCTCCTGTCGGAGCTGACCAGACTTGCGTCCAGCCATCGAGGACGTTTACATCCGGGCTTCCGACGGTTTGGTCACCCGCCCCGTCGCCGGATATCACTACAGTGCCAACTGGGCAACCTGCACTGGCAGGACTTTCACCTGCTAGACCATCAATTAGCTTCACTGCACTATCCCGGCGCACTGTTATGGCGATGTTAGTTCAACCAACGCTGCCCGCCCCGAAACAGTCGTTTCACGGGCAGGTGATTGTCGTGGACGCCTGAATCATCCTTGTGCTTGACCACGGCCCGCTCAGTGGAGCGCTTGGATTCGAGGGGGCATAAGCGACAATCGCAACTGGTCCTGAACCAGTACACTCGAACCGGAAGGGCTGAGTGGTCAGCGTGTATGGCGATCTCCTTTTTAAATTGTAAACCTAGAAGAGGTTACGGAGCCACCAGCAGTATCAAATCGACCTACCGCTGCTCAATTTACGATCGCGGTAGGGACAGTCATCGCTGACTGCCCCCCGCGCGGACCCGGACGGGCGCTGATTAGCGCATCCGGTTCTTATCTCGGATGAGTGGCGGCGAAGCGAGCATCCGGAAAGGGATGGAGCGCACGCGGTTGAGGAAGCCATCGCGTAGCCAATACAAGGGTACGCGTCCAGTTGATCCGGCGCTTCTGGCTCCGGCGGCGAAGAGTACGCCACCAGAGCGCGAGCACCCGATTCCGAAACACGCCCAGACTCGTGAGGTTCCCTGGTACCGCGTAGTAGTTGAAGTGGCCCTGCACGACCGACTTGAGCCATTGGCCGGTTTGGCGCACGGGATCGTGCATCCGCTTACGGAGTTGCTGCTTAATTTCTCGCAGCTTCGCCCGCATGCGTTTGCGAATCGTCTTGCGCCTCACCATGAATCGCCCTAGGCTGTTCTTACCGCTGATATGCGGTTGAGTAGGCCGGCGGAGTTGCACCACCGGCCTCTCGCAGAACCGAACGTGAAGCTCTCACCTCATTCGGCTCCCATCAGGCAAACACGCCAGTCATCCCGATTTGCCAGTGTACAAAGAGATCCGCGCACTCCGTCGCAAGCCGTTGAAGAAACTGACTCGCTTGGACTTTGTGGCGTTTGAAGCGCTTGAATTTACGCATCGCCCACGCCACGAGCGTCTGATTGACGTATCGTAGCAAGGGATACAGCGCCGAGGGGGCATAGCGCCCATAGTACGCAATCCACCCACGAAGGAGAGGATTGAGCTGCTGGGCAATGTCCTGCAAGGACGCATCCTACGGCTGATCCAGAAATGGCTCAACGCTGGGGTGATCGAGGATGGCCAATGGTCGAAAAATCCTCGAATGTCGGCATCAAGAACGTAGTTCACCTTCTTCTTCAGGAGCGCGTACGACAACGCATCCAGTGCTTGATGCTGGCTGCGCCCCCGGGCGAAACCCATACGAAAAGTCCAGAAAGTCTTCCTCGTAGATCTGGTTGAGGATGGTAGCCACGGCCTGTTGGACAAGTTTGTCTTCGAGAACCGGGACCGCCAGTGGACGCTGCCGTCCATCTGCTTTCTCTATGTACACTCTTCTTGAGGGCGTCGCTCGATAGGCTCCGCGATGAACTCGGCCATGAAGATCGGTCAGCCGATCCTCGAGCCCGTCTTCATACTCCTGCCAGGTGACACCGTCTACTCCGGGTGCGGCCTTCCTCTTCAGGGAGTAAAAGCTTTCCCGCAGCAGATCCACGGTCAGATGGTGGAGCAAGGCGGTGAACTTCATCTCCTTATTTTCCCTTGCTGCTTTCCGCACGCCAGCCAACCCTTGGGACACGCTCTTCCCGCTCTGAGTCGAGTACGTGTTAGGTTGACCAGCGTTCTCCTTGATCAGCGGCCTTCCCTCCCCACTCTCCGCCGGCGATGTTCCGTCTTTGTTCGAATGGTTCATAGGCACTATGCCGCTGTGTGACTCCTCGTAGACGTACGCGCGGGCCTTGTGGCTCTGGCCTTCGCCCGCCGACCTGCGACCTGGTTGAGCCGCAGGTGTCTCCGAGGTCTCCCGGTTCTCGTGCTTGAAGTTTCTAGGCGTGTCTGGGGTCTTCGACTACGCCGGGCTGAGTAGAGGCTCGCGCTATCGCCCCTATTCATGTTGCCTTCCGCGCTGATTTATGACCTCGGCACCCGGGTTGTATGTTTTCGCAGCTCAATTGCCCACCCCGCCTATACCCCTGTCTACGCTTCGCTGTGTACCTCGCGATACACAGCGCAAGACTCGGGGCCGAGCAGATCGCTAGTCCTTTCTGTCATGAAAATTAAGTAGCCTATGCGGCTTTTTGCTGTGGCGCTAGCGTGACGGCGTAGCCCAAGCGCTCCAGTCGATGAACCAAGTTGCGTGTCAAGTGATTCTTGTTGAGCTTATCCAGATAGAGGTCGCCGAGATCGTTGTAGGAGACGTTTTGGGAGACCATGTGATAGATGGATACCAAGATCTTATGGCCGATCGCCACCACGGCACGCTTATACCCACGCCGTGCCTTGAGACGGTAAAACTTGTCTCGCAAGTAGGAACCTTTCGTCCTAGCCGCCGCATGCGCCGCCTCGACTAGGGCCGTCTTCAAGTACATGTTGCCTTTGGGCATACGACTGCTCCTGCGCTTACCGGCCGATTCGTTATTGCCGGGACAAACCCCCGCCCAAGAAGCCAGCTGCGAGACACTCTGGAACACACTCATGTCGACGCCTAATTCGGCAATGATCACCGCTGCCAGAGTCCAGTCGACACCGGGGATCTCATCCAGTAACGCCAGCTGCGCAGCATAAGGCTCGAGCTTCTTCTGGATGTGTTCCTCGAGAACCCCTAGGAGCCTGTCGGAAATAGATTCCGGAAAAGAGGTATCAAAGATAGCAAGTTTTCCAGAGGGTGTTTGGGCTTAGGATGCGGCCATGGGAAAGTGCTTTCGTTCCGACGATCTGGACCAGACTCTGTTGCTCCCCCCCTCGCTGCATGATTGGCTACCGGAGAAGCATTTGGCGCGCTTCGTGGCGGAGGTGGTTGAGGTCTTGGATCTTGGGGCGATCTATGCTTCGTACGAGGAAAAAGACGGGCGGGGACAGGCGGCGTATGCGCCGGGGATGATGGTGCGGGTGCTGCTGTACGGCTACTGCAAGGGGATCTACAGCTCGCGCAAGATACAGGCGGCGACGTACGAAGATGTTGGGTTTCGCTACTTGGCGGCGGACGAACATCCGGACCACAGCACGCTGGCGGAGTTTCGGAAACGGCATTTGGGGGCGTTGGCGGGATTGTTTACCCAAGCGCTGCAATTGTGTCAGAAGGCGGGGCTGGTGAAGTTGGGGCATGTGGCGATCGATGGCAGCAAACTGCAGGGCAATGCCAGCAAGCACAAGGCGATGAGTTATGAGCGGATGGGGGAAACGGAGAAGAGGCTGCAGGCCGAAGTGGAAGAGATCTTGAAGCGAGCCGACGCGGAGGATGCGGCGGAGGACGCGAAGTACGGGAAGGGGCAGAGCGGGGAGGAGTTGCCGGCGGAGTTGGCGCGGCGAGAAAGTCGGTTGGCGAAGATTCGGGCGGCGAAGGCGGAGTTGGAAGCGGAAGCCCGAGAGAAAGCGGAGGAGAAGAAGGCGGCCGCGGAAGGCAAAATCGCGGAGCGGCGAGAGCAAGAGGCGCGCACGGGCAAGAAGACGGGAGGGCGGGAGCCGCAGGTGCCGGACCCAGAGAAGGCGATGCCGGAGGCGAAAGCGCAGCGTAATTTTACGGATCCGGACAGTCGGATCATGCCGGATGGGAGTCACAAGGGCAGTTTCGTGCAAGGGTACAACGCGCAAGTGGCGGTGGATGGAGAAGCGCAGGTGATTGTGGCGGCCGAACTCACCCAGGAGACCAATGACAAACATCAATTGGCGGCGATGTTGGAGCAGGTGCAGCAGAATGTAGGAGACAAGCCGCAGGCGGCCAGCGCGGATACGGGCTATTGGGACCCGAAGCAGGTGAGCGACCCGCGGGTGCAAGGAATCGATCTGCACGTGGCCGTGGGGAAGCAAAAGCATGGAGAGAGAAACGCGGCGGCTAAGGAAGATCCGGATGCGGTTGAGTTGGCGGAACCGGATTCGTTGCTGGAGCAAATGAAGCAGAAGCTGAAGACCGAGGCAGGACGGGATCTGTACCGCATGCGCAAGGCGATTGTGGAACCGGTATTCGGGCAGATCAAGGAGCAGCGTGGGATGCGGCGGTTTCTCTTACGCGGATTGCAGAACGTGCGAGCGGAATGGAAGCTGATCTGTCTTACCCACAACCTGCTGAAGTTGTTCCGCTCCGGGAGGGCATTCCAAGTGACGTAACCCAGACGGAGCCTTCCGGCGCGGGCGAAAAGGCGATTGCGTCGCCGGAAGAAGTATTCTCGGGCTGAATCTTGTGCCGCCTCCGATCCGGCGAGACTCAATGCGCCCTCGGAGGCAGAGAAATCAAAAATCATTGTTTATTATCCCCGACAGACTCCTAGATCGCCCTCTGCCCTCTCCAGGCGATCCAATTGCAACTTCAACAGAAAGCGATGATGATCTTCGAGCTTTCCTTCCAGGGCCAATTCCAGTTGGGGGATCTTGCTTCGCAGCTTCCTTTTGGCCAGCTCAGCCATTTCCTCTGGGGTATTCTTCCCTTCGATCAGAGCGCGCAGCATCAGCCGACCGGAAGTTCCGAAGACATCAGTGGCCACGCTGGCCAACTTGATGTTGGCTGTCTCCAGTACTTTCAGCAAGCGGTTGCGCTCTGCCGATTGGCTTTCCACCAGCTTGCGCCGATAGCGAGTCAAATCGCGCAGTTCGCGGATGGGTTTGGGCGGAACAAAACTCTGGCGGAGCAGTCCGTGACCGAGCAAGTCGGCAATCCATTCCGCGTCTTTCACATCGGTCTTACGCCCAGGAACTTTCTTGACGTGTTGCGCATTCGCCACCACGATCTGAAATGCCCCCTCTAGGATTGCGTAGACCGGTTTCCAATAAACGCCCGTGCTTTCCATAGCCACATGGGTGCAGCCTTGGGACAGCAACCATTCGCGCATGCTGAGCAGTTCTCGTGTTGTGGTGCCGAAGGTCCGCACCTGCTTCTGCACTTTGCCGTCTTTCCGAACAATCAACAAGCAGGCCACCACCGTGGCCTGGTGCACATCCAGTCCACAACCGCGCTCCACCAGAGTTTCCATAACGCCTCCCTGGGAGGCGATTGCTGCGCCGCAGGTCTGTTGCAGACACTGTCATGCGTCCTTCCTGTTTCCAGGTGCGACAAAAAGTGATACCTTTACCGACGCGGGTCAGTCTCGTTAGCGGGATCTGTGTCGTCACAGAGAAAGAACCACCTTCAAGCAATCGCCCACCACGAATGCTTGTACCACAGAGACTGCCCCCGCCTCCAGATCCCGCCTGCCGAACCCATTTTCATGCGAAGTGGTGCGCCGCCGGCGCATGAAGTCTCGTAAGAATTTTCCATTCTCTGCTTCAAGCCGGTTTATCCCGGCGCACAAACCAGGCCATATCACAAGCTTGTGCCAGTCAATCGCCCGTCAGCCTGGGGTTTTGAGCGTAATAGGGATTTGTACGAAGCCGCTGGCGCGGCGGACGCTAGCGCGTGTTCGAGGATCGGCAGTTGTGGAGGGGTTGAGATAAATTGGGTCACGGAAAAAGGAGGTCCCCGTGACCCAACTACGAAAAAGATGCTGGAGGAACTCCAGGGTCGAAAATCACTCCGCTTGTGCTTGGTTTGGTTGAGGGTTCGGTGGTTCGATCCGATAGCCGAGGTTTCGGAGTTGCCGGACCATCTTCCAAGTGCGCAGTTGCTTCGATCGTTGGGTAACGGCTGGGCCGCGTTCCTCGTAACGAACTCCTTGGTGCAGGATCAGCCAGATCAGTCGACACTGTCGATGTGCAATGGCTCCGATGGCTTGATTGTGTCCCAGGCGCGGGACCGAGCGGCGATACACGATCTCGAATAGGCTTCCTTTGGTCCGGGCTGCAGCATTCGCAGCTTGATTGAGTAAGCGTCGCATGTGGCGGTTGCCCTTTGGAGAGCGGTGGCTGTGGTTTACGCCCGCGCTCTCGTCGTCGCCCGGGCAGGCACCGACCCACGAGGAGAGACATTTCTCGGAGGGAAATGTTGCTGCGGTGGGGCCCACTTCTGCAATGATCTGCTGGGCTGAGTCCACTCCCAAACCGGGTACCTCTGCCAGTCGCTGAACGGCATCTTGGTGCTTGCTGAGCAGACTGGCCATTTCCTGGTCTAGTCGGCCGATTTGCTCGTCGATCAATCGCAATTCCTCCAATGCCATCTTTACCAGCCGCCGGTAGACAGGGTTCAACTGCGTACACGCGCCGAGCGCGTCGCCCAACTGCTCCGGGGTTGCGCGCAAGCGTTTATCCGCCAAAGCGGCTAACGTGGCTGGGTTGGTTTCGCCATCAGCGATTGCCTTCAGCATCCGCTGGGCACTCAGGCCCAGCAGATCGGAGACGAGACCGGACAGCTTGATATGAGCTTCTTCCAGAAGAGACTCCAATTGGTTCTGCAGCCGTATTCGATCGCACCTTAACTGGTACTTCTTGCGCGTCACCGTGCGCCACAGACGTTGCTCGGCATCAGGCACAAAGCTCAAAGTCAACTCTTGGGCCACCAGTCGCTTCACCAGACGTTCGGCGTCAGGGAAATCTCTCTTGCGTCCTCGTCGTCCACGATTGGATAGCGCCTGCGCCAAATGCAGGGTTCCAGACTTCCGCCTTGCGCCTGCTCGCTTCTCGCATATCGGTTTCCAATACCTTTCCAGCGCTTCCCACACTGGTCTCCAATATTGGGCCGTCGATTCCATGACGACTTCTTCGGCCTCTTGCTCGAGCAGCCATGCTGCCAGTAATCGTAGTTGTTCGGGGTTGCTGCTAAACTTCCTTCGCTCAAACTGGTACTCGCCATCGATCTCGACGTCAGACACAACAACCGCCAGCATCTTCTTGTGGACATCAATCCCGGCTATCCTATAGGACATAGTTCCTCCTGGCTGGGAGCGGAGAGCGTGCTGCGGTTACCTTAAGCAGGGTCGCAGGCTATCGCCGCTCCCCCGGAGGAGAACAACGACGCCCAATTATTCACTCAAACACGCACGCTCCGGATCAGACAGCGTCACAGCTTCGAATTCTCCAGTGAGTTCTCGACCTCGCCGCTCCGGGCCGCAGCCATCATAACTCTAAATTTTCATGAGGTTTCACGGGCCGGCCGGCCCTAAAAGGACAGCGTCGTAATGACTCCCATCGTACCGCAAGAACCTACGTTCGCATCGTCCGCGATTTTGCGGAGTATTTTCACCAGCCCCCGGACAAGCTTGGGCCCGAGCAAATTCGGCAGTATCAGGCTCATCTGTTCCAAGCCAAGAAGTTGGCCCCGGCCACGGTCAGTCAGTATGTGTCCGCGTTCCGAGTAGAGGAGTCCCGGTGAGCTGTAGGCTTCCTTTGGCTGTATCCGCCGTTTCCAGCTTCGTGCCCGCGTAAGTCCACCATGGCTCATCGGGGATCTCCCCCCTCACGGACCCCACCGTGCGGATTTCCCGCAGTGGGTTCTTCAGGCGTGACTCCCTGCGCCCGCCCGGGCCTGCGTGATCCGAGGTAACAGCAGCGGGTGCTGACGTAGGATTTCTGCAAACCTTTCCCACGTCAGCTGCTTTCCACGTGTCCGGCGGCTCAGCCATTCCCGCCAGATGCAACAGACGCGCTGATAGAACTGCCGAATAGCGCGGTAGTTCGTGCGTCGTCCGTAGTACTGGTAATGGCCGCGGAGCTTGGCGTTCAGGGTTTTCTGCTGCTCGTTCACAGCATCGTGCCGGTGCCGTTTGCACCATTCCCAGACTGCCTTCAGCCCTCTACCAAGCCGTTTGGCAATTGTCTTCACGTGCACTGTGAACCTCCCCTGTCGGCTGCGGGCGCATATGTGCACAAAGCCCAAGAAATTGAAGGTGGCAGGTTTCTTTCCCTGCTGCCTCGCGTTCTTGGCTGCATATCGCCCGAATTCCAGCAGCCGCGTCTTCTCCGGGTGCAGTGTCAAACCGTATTTCTCGAATCGCTTCGGCAAGACACCCAGCACCTTTTCTGCGTCCTCCTTGTGCTGGAAGCACAAGATGGCATCATCAGCAAAGCGGATCTCGTAGGCTTCCCCTTTTAACCGGGGCTTCACTTCATTCTCGAACCACTCATCGAGAATGTAGTGCAGGAATATATTGGCCAGGAGCGGACTGATGGGTTGCCCCTGTCCTGTACCTGTTTCGCTCACGAGTAGTCTGCCGTCCTCGATGACTCCGACTTTGATCCATTTTCCGATCAGGCGGAGCACGCTTCCGTCGATCACACGCTTCTCTATCATCTCGACCAGAGCCGATCTCACAATCGAGTCGAAGTATGAGCGGATGTCAATCTCTAGAATCCACCCTATGGGCCGGGTACAGATGATCCGTCCCACTTCATCCAGTGCTTGGTGTTGCCCGCGTCCGGGTCGAAACCCGTACGAGCAATCGAGAAAATCCTGCTCGTAGATGGCATTTAATAGGTCAACCGCCGCTTTAACTGAACGATCTTATCCTCGAGGACGGGAATCGAGATCGGCCTCTGTTTCCCGTCTTCTTTCGGAATATAGACACGTCGCAATGGTTGTGCCCGATACTTGCCTTCTTTGAGCCGCTGGTGGAGCTGTCGGATATTCTCTTCAGCGTTCGTCTCGTATTGTTGGTACGTGACGCCGTCGATCCCGGCACTGGCATTCTTTCGAAGACCCCGGAATGCCTCATACAACTTCGCAACTGTGATCAGGTGAGCAATAGAGGAGAACTGCCGTTTCGGATCTTCCTTGGCGAGTTCAGCTATTCTGTTGATGTCTGTGAACATATCGTTTCGAGCTCAGCGTCTCGTTATGTTTCCTTTCAGCAGATTCGTACGCTTGCTTCCCTCTTCCCTCCAGTGGGTTCCGTGGCCGCCCGTTTCCGGAGCCCTGCGGTTCCCCACCTTCGTCGGTACTATAAGGTTGTAAGACTGCTCCAGCATCCATCCGTGCTTCCTCCGGTCGACCCTTGGTTGCACGTACCTCTCGACCCGTTTCCTGAGGCGGTCCTCCTGGTGTGAGAGGAGATGGGGAGCTCTCTTCGGTTCCTGGACCATCCCTGTGGAGCATGCCTTGGGCTAGAGACCCCGGCGAGTCGGCGCGACCTCGCCATAACGGTCGCCGCCAGATACTGCCTTCCGCTAGCGCAAACACGTCGGCCTCGCAACGATACAAGATTTCGGGGCTGAATCCTCACGGCCTGCTACCTTGTTATCTACGCTTCGCACCCACCAGTCGCCCGGTGAATGGCAAGACTCACTACTGACCTGTCTGCTCGACTTTGATCAGGCGGGATTTACACCCGCTGGATGACAATAAGAGGTTTCGCTTATCTCACTAACAGTTCCTCCTCTTCCAAGCTTTTCCGAACGCGATGCGCTTCTTGTTCGTAAAGACACTGCGCCGGCACTTTCTGGCTGAGTACATTCCATTTCCCAAATCCCGCAGGCGACTGCCGACCGTGCTCAGCCCGGAGGAGGTGACCCGACTGATCGACGCGGCCGGCAATCTCTATCACCGCACCCTCCTCATGACGTTGTATTCCACCGCCGTACGCCGGGCCGAACTATGCCGGCTGAAGGTACAAGACATCGACAGTCAGCGCATGATGATTCGCATTAACCACGGCAAGGGCGGCCGCGACCGCGAGGTTCCTTTGAGCCCCAAGCTGCTGCACACTCTGCGCGTCTACTTTCGCTGGATGCGGCCCACCACCTTCCTGTTTCCGGGCACCGTGAAAGGAATGCGCGCCGACGTGCCCATCACTCCCAATGTGGTTTGGTTAGCCTACCGGCAAGCTGCCCAAAGGGCAGGTATCACGAAACGCCTTTCTCCCCACAGCCTGAGGCATAGTTGTGCTTCCCACCTACTGGAAGCCGGCGCCGACCTACGTACCATTCAGGTCCTACTCGGACATTCCAGGCTGGAGCATACCCTCATCTACCTGCATCTCTCACCCAAGCATCTGCAGGCCATCCCCAATCCGCTCGATGCTCTGCCAGTCTCCAGCCTCGACGGCGTCCAACGTTCTCGGAGACTGAAGAAAAAATGACTCGGCCCCTCCTCGAGCTGGGCGATATCGTTCGCGCCCAAGGCGATCGCTTCATTCAGCACAACTTCCGCTGGATCCACTGGGCCCACCGGAAAGTGCTGCGCGCGATCGCTCGCTGCCGCACGGCGGCACTCGGTGGGCATCGTGATAAGTGCCCTCGCTGTGGCTATCGCACCACCTCTTATAACAGTTGCCGCGATCGCCATTGCCCCAAGTGTCAAAGCGGCGCTCGCGACCAGTGGATTATGGCTCGTCAGAACGAACTTCTGCCGGTTGCCTATGTCCATGTGGTCTTCACTCTTCCTCACCAACTCTCCCCACTGGCGCTGCAGAACAAGAAGGTCCTCTATGACCTCTTGTTCCGCGCCAGTGCCGAGACCCTACAGGAGGTCGCCCGAGATCCTCGCCACCTGGGGGCCGACATCGGCTTCCTTTCTGTGTTGCATACCTGGGGACAGAACTTGCTGGCTCATCCGCACGTCCACTGTGTCGTTCCATCCGGCGGACTCTCGCCCGACGGTGCCCGCTGGATTCATCCCCGCTACCCATTCTTCCTACCGGTGCACGTACTCAGTCGCGTCTTCCGCGGCAAGTTTGTCGCCGGCTTAAAGCGCCGATTCCAGCAACGCCAACTCACCTTCGCCGGAACTCTTCAACCCCTGGCCAACGACAAGGCCTTCCGCTCCTTCTTGCGCCCCTTATTCCGGCAGAACTGGGTCGTCTACGCCAAGCCCCCTTTCGGCGGTCCCCATCATGTGCTCGGCTATCTCGCTCGCTATACCCATCGCGTAGCCATCACCAACCATCGCCTCGTGGCTTTCGAGCATGACCAGGTTACTTTCCGTTGGAAGGATTATGCCCACGGAAATAAGAAGAGAATGATGACGCTCGGTTCGCAAGAGTTCCTGCGCCGCTTCCTGCTCCACGTCCTGCCTCGCGGCTTTGTCCGCATCCGCGCTTTCGGCTTCCTGGCCAATCGCCGGCGCGCCACTCTACTGCCCCTCTGTCAGCGCCTGCTCGCCGACCAGCCCCTGCCGCACCCATCTGCCGCCACTACTTCCTCCCCCACCCAGCCCACTTGTTTCCGCTGTCCAAAATGTTCCACTCCCATGGTCATCGTCGAACGACTTTCTGTACTGACGGCTTGGCAACTCACCACCAGGAGCGCACTCCTTGACTCTTCGTAACCAACCAACCACGCCGCTCTCCACCGCGCGAGCTTCCGCTCCGCTAGCCGTAGTGTCTCTACTCACTGCTGTCCGCTTCCATCCCGCCCTAACTTCCGTAAATCATCCTCACCTTATCGTCGCTTTGCAGCTATGGCAGCTGCTACCCACTCGCCTCGCCAACCCGTCCAACCCTCCAGTTCGACGAACAAATCGCGAATCGCCCATGCAAAACCCATAGCTCCACCGCGTCCGCCGCGCCAGCGGCTTCGTACAAATCCCCCTATCGCAAGTGCGCCGGCGTGATGCTTCATCGCCTCACGCGAAGGTTCCGCGCCGGCGCACTTGTCGATAGGGAGCTAAGCACTGGCCACCCCTTTGGGGTCCCCTTTGGGGGTGGTTGTATGAGCCAGGAACTCCCTCAGAGTCTCTCAGAGTCCCACGTGATTTCGCTGGTCGTGCAGCACTAGAATCTGAGCACAGCCTGCTCGGCAGCTAAGGCCGCAATTTCTTTGGAGCATTTCTGCCCGAGGCTAAGCATGGCTCCGGTATTGGCGATTGTAAAGATGGTGGCGGGATTGTCCTGAATAAGGATCAAGGCCCGGACCCCGATGGAGAGATTGTATAAGTTTCGCCGCCCGGGCCGGGCCAGGTTGAATTCAACCCGAGAAGGTTAGCATGAAAAGCCAAGCAGCGAAAAAAGCCAAGCAAGACAAGAAGCCAAGCAAGAAAGCCAGTGGCCAGGCAACGCCGGGCAAGTGGAGCGAGATGAACCGCAAGCAACGGCGGGAGATGATGCGCCAGATGCAGAGCGAAGACCTCAGCCTGGAGGTGGTGCATCCCCAGGCTGCGGGCATTGATATCGGCAACGCATCCCACTACGTAGCGGTACCGCCGAGCCGCGACCCCCAACCGGTGCGATGCTTTGGTTGCACCACCGCCGAGCTGAAGACGATGGCGGAATGGCTGAAGCAATGTGGGATTCGTACGGTCGCGATGCAATCTACGGGAGTCTATTGGATCGCGGTCTACGAGATCTTGGAAGAGGCGGGTCTGGAAGTGTATCTGGTGAATGCGCGCGAGACGAAGAATCTGCCGGGGCGGAAGACGGACGTGCAGGAGAGCCAGTGGTTGATGAAGCTGCACACGTACGGCTTATTGCGGAATTCGTTCCGCCCGTCGCGGGAGATCCGTACTCTGCGGACGTACTGGCGGCAGCGCCAAGACCTGGTGCGGAGTACCGGTCGCCACATTCAGCGCATGCAGAAGGCGCTGACGCAGATGAATATCCAATTGGCCAACGTGATCAGCGACATCAGCGGGGTGACTGGGCAGGCCATCCTGAAGGCGATTCTGGATGGGCAACGCGATCCCCGGGAACTGGCGGCGTATCGGGATTGCCGGGTGGAGGCCAGCGAGGAAGAGATCGCGCAGGCTCTGGAGGGCAACTGGCAAGAGGATCAGCTGTTTGTGTTGCGGCAGGAACAGGCGGGATACGAGTTTTGCCAGAAACAGATCACGGAATGCGATCAGCAGCTGGCACAGTACCTCGCGCAACGAGAGGATCGGACCCAGGGGGCCACTCTGCCGGAAGAGACCCGAAAGGGACGGCGCAAGAAGAAGAAAGGCAATCCACAGTTTAACTTGCGAGGAGAGTTGTTTCGCATGACCGGTGTGGACCTGACCCAGATCGATGGCATCGATGTCATGGCGGCGATGACGGTGGTCAGCGAAGTAGGATGGGATATGAGCAAGTGGAAGACCGAGAACCATTTTGTTTCCTGGCTGAAGCTGTCTCCGGACAACAAAATCAGTGGGGGCAAAGTCATTGGGAAAGGTCGCATGCCCACCAACAACCGCGCGACCACTGTCTTAAGGATGGCGGCCACTACTCTACGGGAGAGCGACAGCTATTTGGGGGCGCAGTTCCGCCGATTTCGGACTCGGCTGGGGCCTCCGGTGGCGACCAAGGCGATGGCCGCCAAACTCGCCCGGCTCCTCTACCGCGTGCTGCGCTACGGAATGAAATATGTGGACCAAGGAGCCGAGTTCTATGAGGCCCAACACCGCAAACAGCAGGTCATCCATCTCAAGCGAAAAGCCGCCCAGCTAGGGTTGCAAATCATCGAAGTTGCTGCCGCGGCTTAAAACCACGACTGGGAGTTTCTGACGGGACTTCCTGGAGGGAGTTCCTGGAGAGATTTTTTTCGACACCTGACGCTCCCGGATGCCGCCAACTTCCACACCTTCATTGACTTGCCCTGTTCCTGCCCCTAAGATTTCACTCCAATGATTGGCGAGACCATCTCGCACTACCGTATTGTCGAGAAACTGGGCGGCGGCGGGATGGGTGTGGTCTACAAAGCTGAGGACACCGAGCTTGGGCGCTTCGTCGCCTTGAAGTTTCTTCCTGAGGACGTAGCCCAAGACCCGCAGGCTTTGGAACGCTTTCGCCGCGAGGCACGCGCTGCGTCCGCATTGAACCATCCCAATATCTGCACGATCCATGAGATCGGAAAGCAAGATGGTCAGCCGTTCATCGTTATGGAATTTCTAGAAGGGATGACCCTGAAACATCGGGTTGGCGGAAAGGCTTTAGAAATCGAGACAGTGTTGTCGCTCGGCATTGAGATCGCCGATGCCCTCGATGCCGCTCATGTCGCTGGCATCGTACATCGCGACATCAAACCCGCAAATATCTTTGTGACCAAGCGAGGACACGTCAAGGTGCTGGATTTTGGATTGGCGAAGGTCATTGCCGTCCTCAGTGACATGGCAGGTGCGACTGCCGCATCGACAGTGACACTCGAAGAACACCACCTGACTAGTCCCGGTCAAGCAGTTGGCACTATTGCTTACATGTCGCCGGAACAAGTCCGCGCCAAGGAACTCGATGCCCGCACCGATCTGTTCTCGTTTGGCTCGGTGCTTTACGAGATGGCGACGGGCACGCTGGCGTTTCGCGGGGAGAGTTCCGGCGTGATCTTCAAAGCCATTTTGGACGGAACGCCCACGCCAGCTGTGCGGCTGAACCCCGATGTGCCGTTAAAGCTCGAAGAAATTATCAACAAGTGTCTGGAGAAAGACCGGCACCTGCGTTATCAGCACGCTTCGGATGTTCGCACCGACTTGCAGCGGCTGAAACGGGACAGTGATTCCAGCGGTGCGCGAGCGACTCCGTCCATGGTGTCCGCGCCGAAGCGTTACACCTGGTTGCTGTGGAGTCTGGTGGCGTTGCTGGTGGTGGCGGGATTGGGCGCGTGGTTTGTCGCCAATCGCGCCCGCGCAGCAGTCCAAAATCCACTTTCCAGTGCCCAGTTCACAAGGCTTGCCAACGTCAATGGAGCCAAAAGCAACCCCGCTATTTCGCCAGATGGGAACTTCGCTGCGTTCATTTCCAACAGAAGTGGCTCGTTCGACGTCTGGCTGATTCAGACGAACGGGAACAGCCTGACAAACCTTACCCAAGGACGGATCGGGGACGCGCGTGCGCCGCTCCGTGCGGTCGGATTCTCCGGGAACGGATCAGAAGTGTGGAGCGCGGGAACAGAAGGCAGGAGGCTGATGCTGTGGCCGCTGATTGGCGGGGCGCCACACAATTTTCTGGAGGAAAGCGCCGCTGAGGTTGTCTGGTCTCCTGACGGCACCCGGCTGGTCTATCACACATGGCAAGCAGGCGATCCGACATTTGTGGCGGATCAGAACGGCGCCAATCAACGCCTGATCCTGCAAAACGAGCCCGGATTACACAACCACTATCAGGTCTGGTCGAAGGATGGGCGCTGGATCTACTTTGTGCGAGGCCGGCCCGCCACGCGTGAGATGGACCTGTGGCGCGTTTCGCCGGATGGGGGAGAACTAGAACAAATCACACATCTCAATACTGATATTGCGTACCCGACACCGATCAACGACAGGACGGTTCTGTTCGTAGCCCACAACAAGGACGGGGCTGGCCCATGGTTGTGGGCGTTCGATCTAAGAACACGAACTACAGACCGCGTGAGTTCGGGTTTGGAACAATACAGCGCACTCGCGGCTACAACGGATGGCCGGCGTCTTGCGGCAAGCGTCGTGAATCCTCAGGTCAACTTGTGGAGCGTTCCGATCACCAGTCACCTTGTTGAAGAGCGGGATGTCAAACCTTTCCAATTACCCACGACGCGCTCCCAAGCGCCGCGGTTCGGGGGCGAAACTCTATTTTATTTGTCTTCGCGAGACGGGGCTGACGGAGTGTGGAGCTACCGCGATGGAAAAGCGCTGGAGATCTGGAAGGGCTCCGAAGGAGCACTGCAGATGCCTGCGACTGTGTCTGCGGACGGGAGTGGCGTTGCATTTGCACTGAGGCGAGACGGCAAGCAACAGATGCATTTAATGGCGGCGGATGGAACACGGGTCCGCCCTCTTTCGAGCGATGTTGATGTTCGCGGTGCGGCTTCCTGGTCTCCCGACGGCAAATGGATTGTCGTGGCCGGCAGTGACCGCGAGGGATTGGGCCTATTCAAACTTCCTGTTGACGGCGGCTCACCGATTCGGATTGCAACAGGGCCGTACCTCGATCCTGTTTGGTCTCCACGGGGGGACCTGATTGTGTATAGCGGGCCGCAGTTGTTCACGCTGGCACCTCTGTTGGCAGTACACCCGGATGGTACGCCGGCGAAGCTGCCGGAGATCAAAGTCCAGCGCGAAGGTGAGCGGGCGCGCTTTCTACCCAACGGCACAAGCCTGGTTTACATGCAGGGGAATACGCTGGCCGAGCAAGACTTCTGGCTCCTCGACCTTAGCACGATGCGCTCGCGGCGTTTGACTCGATTGAGCAGTTCTGCGGTAATGAGGACCTTTGATATCACTCGCGATGGCAGCCGAATTGTATTCGACCGGTTAACCGAAGATTCCGACGTATTTCTCATTGATCTTAGGACCGATCAAGGTCGTCAGTAGTAGTCGCCTGATATAAGCGGTTGTCGGCGTCCAGCCGTGCCCGCGTCCACCTAGAGATCGTCAACTGACGAAATCAGGCCATTACAGTGCGCCGTGAAAAGCGCTGGTCCACAGCGGGATGAAAGGCCCGCCCGGGAACTGGATCGCTCCACCCGGTAGCAATCGGAGCGGGGGTGGAGACAACAAAGCCGTCGGAGCCTCCGGTGTAGAGGGTCGCGTAAGGCGACTTGGCGAGTCTGTAGGTCGTAAGGTGAGTGAACGCTGAGCAGGCCACGAAACTGATAATGCAGGAGCTGACCCAACTGTAATGTGGGGAAGGCCGAAGACGATGGAGCAGTACTGAGCGAATCGGTTCCATCGGACCTGCCGGGGTAGTGGCGACGGCAAGCAGACACAGGGGATCAGAGGCAACACGGGAAGCCCCAGCGGAGATCGCAGTCGGGATCAACTGGCAACTCGCGAGAGCCAGGCCAGGCCGTCTGGGGTGACGGAGAGGCTCGCGGCCCAAGTCTCCGTTATCGCATATCATGCGAGTCCTATTCCAAGACTATGGCCTTGCTCCTCTTCGGAGGGCCGCCCTCCTCGCAAGGAAACTGGTTCGGTCTTCGGTGCAGCTGGCTGTTGTTCCACCTCTACTGCCGTACGTTGCGAACTTTCGCGACTGAGGCTGTTGGAGAGCTTGCTGCCATCATTCGTGTAAATCTGAGCGTCGTGTTGGGCTCTTGAAACAGACACATAAGCGAAGCGGTTGTTAACCAAGAATTCGCTTTTATCTGTGTCTACGTGGATTAACACCCGCTCCGCGGTTTGTCCCTGGCTGCTGTGGCTGGTCACTGCGTATCCGTGGTCGAGGTGCGCGTGCTCTCGGATGTTGAATCGAACCTCGCGTCCCGAGTCCAGGCGGACACTAAGGTCACCCTCAGAGCTGACGCTCTCGATCGTGCCGAGTTCTCGGTTGGCGACCTTTAGTTCCTTCGATGGTGCCGTGAACTGGATGCGGTCCCCCTTGGAGAATTCATGCTCCGCCTCGCGATGGACCGACACTCCGGAGAGGCGTCGCGGATCGTAGCTCTGCAGTGTTCCCTTCTCGCGCTCGATCGTTATACGGTTTTCCTTCGGGTCCACATGACTGACTCGCGCGTACTCTCCGGCTTCGATCTTTAAGGCCTTGCTTCCGCGCGAGTAGCGAACCACGTCCCCCGCCTCATATTGCCCAGCCCACTGGCGATCTGCTCCCGTCATTTCTTGACGCGACTCCACAACCCGAAGTTTGTGCTCCTCTTTGCTCACGTCTCCGCGATTCTGCATTTCGCGATGGATCAGCAAATTCAACTCGCGTCGGGATTCATTGTCGGGCGAGATTACCAATGTCCCCTCCGGTTTTCGTGCATACTCTCGGGCAATTGCGCCGAACCGTTCTTGGGGATTGACGATCTCATCTACACGGCCCTGCTGTTCGAGGTTCGCAATTCCTCCACGAACGTCTCCGCGGGCGAGCTGCTCTACCGTTTCCTTGAGGGCTGGGTCCTTCTGGCGCAGAATCTGATCCAACTTGGCCGTCTGCATGCCCGCCTCTTGTAGCTGTTGATAGGGTCTGCCAGCTTCCACCGCCTCATGTTGCCGTGTATCGCCAACCAAAAGCACGCGGTCGGATGTGTGAAGGCGATGAAAAAACTCGTTCATTTGCTTGGTACTTGCAAGGCTCGATTCATCGATAACAAACAGCCGTTTCTGTCCATCATCGGGTGCTTCGTGCCGAGTGAGATGGCGTTGGAGCGTGTGTGACTCAATTCCTGATTCCGCCAACTTGTGGGCGGCACGCGACGTGGGAGCGAGTCCGATCACTTGGTAGCCTTCGGATTCCGCAGCTTCGCGGATCGCGGACAGCGAAGTTGTTTTCCCAGCCCCGGCCACACCCTCAAGCCCCATGATCTTGTCGCGGCCAGACACGATCTGCTCAACGGCGGCGCGTTGGCTGGGGCTTAAGTGCGCGTGACTTTCCTGGACCTTCTGCCATGTTTGGGGGTTGACGAGATGACCGTTTTGGCCTTGTCCCCTTTGCATTTCGGCCACGTTATCGCGTTCGTACTGAATCATCCTCTCCGTAGTGAACGCACGGTTTGGAGATTTGTTCTCAACTTCGATGAAATCACCCGACTGAATGCTCTTTTCGCGCGAGGTACCGATACCTGCGCGCCAAGTTGGGGGGACTGAAAGCCGTCAAGGCCATGGCCCGCGTCTTGGCCTGCCTGTACTATCGGCTGGTTACCAAGGGACAGGTTTGGGTTGACCGCGGCACCGCGGAATTTGAGCAGCGCAGGCAGCAACGCGACCTCGCCACCCTGCAGCGCAAAGCCCGCAGCCTCGGCCTGCAACTGGTGCCGGCAGCGTAAACCTAGAGCCACTAACCCCGCAGCGTCGCGGCCAACGCAACCCTCCCGAAACGGAGACGCAGAAGTGTCGACCGAAATAACGACCCAACTCTTAAGCAAGCGCAATCCCAGTCGATTGCCTCATGCCCAGCCAGGATGTTTCCGGAGAGAGCCGACTTCTGGCTCGTAACTTTGATGTTTCAGCTGACATCTCCACGCGGTTCGTGGTGTCAAATCGATCTCAAGCTTCCAGGCACAGCTCAGCGATGCGATCGACGGGGTAATCGGCGATTCGGGACAAACCCATTCGCAGGTAGGCTGCCGGATTACAGTCAGTCAGTTTTCCTGCTCCGATCAAGTGCGCCTAGGCGGCATCGTGCTCACGGATTCCCTTTTTGTGCACTGTCGTCTTCTGCCGCAATGCGCTGGTTGAGCGGCGCGACCAGCGAGTGCGAAACCCTGGCTGCTTGGTAAGAGCCAGTTGCAGCGCGGTTGCGTAGTAAGGGCGAGCCTCTTCTCGTCTGCCGAGCGCATCCAGCACGTTGCCCATCCGTGTATTCACTCCGGCCGAATCGGGGTCGAGAGTCACAGCTTGTTGTGCTTCCTGCAGTGCCTCCGGCCATCGCTTGCCGGCGAGAAACACACCTGCCTTCTGTGCGTGCGCCAACGCCGCCGCAAGTGGGGTCTCGAAGCGCCCTTCATACACAAAGACACTCGAATCGATTGCATCGGCAGCCTTCAAGGTCTTGAACTGCTCATATGGATTGAGTGGAGGCGGGCCGAATTCGAATCCCGTGAGATTGACTGCGCTGATGAACACCGGACCATCGATCGCAGGAGTAGCGTCGGAGAGCGTGCCCAGCCAGATTGATTCTATGGTCGGAAGCAGCTTGCATCGGATCTTGTAGTAGTCATAGTCAATCACACCGGTTCCGAAGTAAACGAACCAGCAGTTTTGTATGTGGCGCTCGTCGGTGTATTGCTTCACGGCATGCAATTGCGGCGCCCAGTCCGCACTCGAATCGCTCACATACCTCCAAACGTTCTTTGGGCCACCAAAGGCTTCGTTCGCATAGCCAATGCAGTTGGGAAATGCGCGCGCCACCGAGATTGCCTGGAAGACCAGCAGAAGTACGACCGCATACCTCCAGCGGCGGCTGTTCTTAATCAGCACGGAGGCCGCGCCCGCGATCAGGATCGGAAGAAAGATGTAGACGGGCAGGATGTGGCAGTTCGCACTTCTTCCGCAGGCGCCCGCTCACGATCACCCAAACGCTAATCGCCAGCAGGATCAGGAATGTGAGACTCGATTTCACCAGAATGGCCACCGGAAAGTAAAACCAGACGGCATGCGGATAGGATTTGCCGAAGAGATAGCTGTTGAAGCTGTCAGCACTGAACAATACGTGCGCAAAGCCGTAGATGTAAGACTCGGGGAGCAAGTGGAAACGGGCGAATTCGTAAAGTACTTTGGCTTCCGTAGGACTCGGAACTTTGGCAAGTTGCGCCTCCATCGGCGGATTCAACTGCAACCCATTCCCGCGCGCCGCATAGCGGAAACCATAGGCCGCCCACAGAATTGCGACTGACATGAGGCCGATAATCACTGAGGCCGCAGCATAGCGAGCGGCGCGTTTACCGACAGAAAGTTGCGATCCGCTGTTCGCTGACTCTCGCCGGAATATCTCGATTCCCGCGAGAATCAAGAACATGGGGAAGACAAGGACCGCGCTGTGCTTGGACGCCAACGCCAGTCCGACGGCAAACCCAGTAATCGTCAGCCGGCCCGCGGATGGCGATTGCACATAGCGGTAAAACGCATAAATCGATGCCAGTAAAAAGCAGGCTTGCGCCGCGTCCGTGGTTACCAGCGCTCCGTGAGCGGGCAGGGTCGGATCGAACAGCAGAAGCCCGAGCGCAAGGAAGCCCGCGATGGTGTTGAACATTTCTCGCGTCGCGAGAAACGCGATCACCAGCAACAGCAGCATGAAGATTGAGGCCGCCATCTGCGCGCGAAACACGATCTTGTCGGCGTCGTTGTGAAAGATGAAATCTCTTCCACCAAGAACCGCCTGTAACCGGTAAGGACGATCTTGCATCTCTGGAACGTTTAGTCGCATAGGAAGCAAAGGCAGAGTGGCAACGAACTTGACCAGCGGCGGATGCTCGGGATTTAAGCCAAAGTCACCGCGCCACGACATGTATCCAGAATAGATATGGTCGGGCTCATCCCAGGTAATGGTGTTCGCGCGCGCGATCAGCGCCAGGTGAATGGCGAAGAGCAGAATAAACCCAGCCACGCCCGCCACCACCCACAACCGGAGAGAGTCCCTTCGTAGTGATGTCAATGCTTATACCTCACGAAGAGAATTCAGAAAACCAACCTTCAACGAGAGCTGAGCCTGAGCCCGCGCGGTCGTGCTTATGTGGCCTGAATCTCCTCCGCGCACGACGTCTGGCGGCAAGCTGAAGTTTCACGAAGTTGAAGACATAAAGAACTCGGCGCGGAGCGCCAGTGTACCAAGTTCGCGACCGCCGCGCGTGCAATCGTGCCTACACCGTGGGACCGAGGCACCGTAGTGGGCGAAAAATCTCTCCAGGAACTCCCTCCAGGAAGTCCCGTCAGAAACTCCCAGTCGTGGTTTTAAGCCGCGGCAGCAACTTCGATGATTTGCAACCCTAGCTGGGCGGCTTTTCGCTTGAGATGGATGACCTGCTGTTTGCGGTGTTGGGCCTCATAGAACTCGGCTCCTTGGTCCACATATTTCATTCCGTAGCGCAGCACGCGGTAGAGGAGCCGGGCGAGTTTGGCGGCCATCGCCTTGGTCGCCACCGGAGGCCCCAGCCGAGTCCGAAATCGGCGGAACTGCGCCCCCAAATAGCTGTCGCTCTCCCGTAGAGTAGTGGCCGCCATCCTTAAGACAGTGGTCGCGCGGTTGTTGGTGGGCATGCGACCTTTCCCAATGACTTTGCCCCCACTGATTTTGTTGTCCGGAGACAGCTTCAGCCAGGAAACAAAATGGTTCTCGGTCTTCCACTTGCTCATATCCCATCCTACTTCGCTGACCACCGTCATCGCCGCCATGACATCGATGCCATCGATCTGGGTCAGGTCCACACCGGTCATGCGAAACAACTCTCCTCGCAAGTTAAACTGTGGATTGCCTTTCTTCTTCTTGCGCCGTCCCTTTCGGGTCTCTTCCGGCAGAGTGGCCCCCTGGGTCCGATCCTCTCGTTGCGCGAGGTACTGTGCCAGCTGCTGATCGCATTCCGTGATCTGTTTCTGGCAAAACTCGTATCCCGCCTGTTCCTGCCGCAACACAAACAGCTGATCCTCTTGCCAGTTGCCCTCCAGAGCCTGCGCGATCTCTTCCTCGCTGGCCTCCACCCGGCAATCCCGATACGCCGCCAGTTCCCGGGGATCGCGTTGCCCATCCAGAATCGCCTTCAGGATGGCCTGCCCAGTCACCCCGCTGATGTCGCTGATCACGTTGGCCAATTGGATATTCATCTGCGTCAGCGCCTTCTGCATGCGCTGAATGTGGCGACCGGTACTCCGCACCAGGTCTTGGCGCTGCCGCCAGTACGTCCGCAGAGTACGGATCTCCCGCGACGGGCGGAACGAATTCCGCAATAAGCCGTACGTGTGCAGCTTCATCAACCACTGGCTCTCCTGCACGTCCGTCTTCCGCCCCGGCAGATTCTTCGTCTCGCGCGCATTCACCAGATACACTTCCAGACCCGCCTCTTCCAAGATCTCGTAGACCGCGATCCAATAGACTCCCGTAGATTGCATCGCGACCGTACGAATCCCACATTGCTTCAGCCATTCCGCCATCGTCTTCAGCTCGGCGGTGGTGCAACCAAAGCATCGCACCGGTTGGGGGTCGCGGCTCGGCGGTACCGCTACGTAGTGGGATGCGTTGCCGATATCAATGCCCGCAGCCTGGGGATGCACCACCTCCAGGCTGAGGTCTTCGCTCTGCATCTGGCGCATCATCTCCCGCCGTTGCTTGCGGTTCATCTCGCTCCACTTGCCCGGCGTTGCCTGGCCACTGGCTTTCTTGCTTGGCTTCTTGTCTTGCTTGGCTTTTTTCGCTGCTTGGCTTTTCATGCTAACCTTCTCGGGTTGAATTCAACCTGGCCCGGCCCGGGCGGCGAAACTTATACAATCTCTCCATCGGGGTCCGGGCCTTGATCCCTATTCAGGACAATCCCGCCACCATCTTTACAATCGCCAATACCGGAGCCATGCTTAGCCTCGGGCAGAAATGCTCCAAAGAAATTGCGGCCTTAGCTGCCGAGCAGGCTGTGCTCAGATTCTAGTGCTGCACGACCAGCGAAATCACGTGGGACTCTGAGAGACTCTGAGGGAGTTCCTGGCTCATACAACCACCCCCAAAGGGGACCCCAAAGGGGTGGCCAGTGCTTAGCTCCCTATCGACAAGTGCGCCGGCGCCGAACCTTCGCGTGAGGCGATGAAGCATCACGCCGGGGCACTTGCGATAGGGGGATTTGGACGAAGCCGCTGGCGTTTGCGGCGGACGCGGAGGGCTATATAAATATTATGGTATGGGGATTCAATGGCCGTTTCGCCATCTCATCGCCCTCAGGCCACGCTAACAGCCAGTTCTGTTGAAAATGTGAGTTCATGCACAGACGCATATTATCACCTGCAGTCGAGCTCTTGCATCATCCCACACAAACTGCCGCCACCGAACACGCGATAGCGTCCGCCGCGCCAGCGGCTTCGTCCAAATCGCCATTTCGCTTGTCAACCCAGACGAATTGGCCGCTGACTCGGAAGCTGTCCAGAAGCGGGCCTGGAGGAGATTAAATGGCGATCCCCCCGAAGCCGACATCTGGACCGGAATGCTCCCCCCGCCGTCCAATATTCGTGATCTGACAACGCGGTCACATCTCAATTGGCCCAACCCGATCCAACAGGCCTTCCTCGACAAGTCGCGCGTCAAGTCGATCCAGCAGCGAATCTATCTGTGCGATCAATGTCCCTGCCTGCGCTTCTAGCACAGCACGTACAAGGAAGGCCCACGGTTCAGGCAGTTGAGTTAAACGTAACGACATAAGTAATTGCGCATAACGAGGGGTTGTGATTTCATGGAACCATGAAACCACTTACCATTGCGGACTCTCCCACGATCATTCTCGGACTGCAAGATGAGATTCGCCGTTCGGAGGAATCTCGTTACGATCATCGTCTCCATGGGGTGCTTTTGGTAGCCCAGGGTATGACCTGCCCGGAGGTAGCACGTCTTCTGGGCGATGCCCCACGATCGGTGGAATATTGGGTCGGTCGTTTTGAAAAAGACGGTCTGGCAGGATTGTCGGAGGGGGAGCGACCGGGGCGACCCCGACGCTTGACGGAAAAACAGTGGGCGGCGGTGGATCAAATTTTGCGCTATCCGCCGAGGAAGGTTGGTCTGAGCGGGAACCTCTGGGATGGAAAAACACTCCGTACCTGGATTGAGCAAAGATACGGCATTGCCATCGGGGTTCGCCAGTGCCAGCGGATGTTCCGTCAACTGGGCTTCCGGTTGCGCAAACCACGCCCCGCTCTGGCCCATGCTGATCCCGCGGTACAAAAAGCACATAAAAAAACTCCAAGCCTTGATGCAGGACCCGAACGTCGATCTTTGGGCGACCGACGAAGTGCACTTTCAGCAGCATGGCTCGCGCTGCCGCATGTGGATCCCGCCAGAAATCAAGGACCCGGTCCTGCTGCACGCCCCCACCCGCAAGAGTGTGGGGTATTTCGGAGCCGTGCGCTTGCGGGATGGGCGCTTTGTGTTTCGTCTGGAAACCGGCAAATTCAATGGGCCCAGCTTCCTTCAGTTCCTCCAGCAACTCCGCTCCGCCAGCCGCGGAACCGGGAGACGGGTTGTGGTCATCACCGACAATGCCCGTTATCACCACTCCCGCCTGCACCGACCATGGCGGGACCAATACGCCCCTCACTTTGCCTTGGACTTCCTGCCCCCTTACAGTCCCGAACTCAACCCCATCGAGCGAGTGTGGAAGCTCACCCGCCGTCGTTGCCTACACAATCGCTACTTCGACCATCTCCAAGACGTCATCGGCGCGGTTGAATCCGAGTTCGCAACCTGGACCACTCGCAACGATGTCCTCCGCAGACTATGCGCAATTACTTAAGACGCTGTGTTTAGAAGGCGCTTCTCGCCTGGATGGGCCTGTTTCTCAATCGCAAACCATACGTCGAAGAAGCTGGCGAGCAAGGCTGTTACGCGGTGTTGAAGGCTCACCGCGTCCCCGCGCTTCAGGGCCAGCTCAATTTGTCGCCGATAGGATGAATGATTGCGACGCAGAATCGGCCAGTTTTTCTTTACCACGGCGCGCCGCAACCCTTCTGGATATGAAACGCTGGCACGGTTCTGCAACCAGCGATACCAACCGCGTGGATCACATAGCGCTTCGGAATGGACAACGTTGTGCCAAAAACACGTTGTATACCCGATCGCAGATTCTTGGCGTACCAAAACGCGGTCGAGCTGATCTTCAATCCATTCAGGGGATCGATACATGATGTCTAGTTGAGTGCCAGTCGCAGGCTCAGACCACTCATCCCCCGGTTCCCAGAAGCGATTGTCAATTTCCGCCCCCTCGCCTAAGAGTGCTCGACGGAACTCTACGGCCACCGCGTCCACCGTATAGACGTAGAGGTCAAAATCCGATTCCCGGTCGCTAATGCCCGCACAACGCGACCCAGCCAGCGCAACGGCCACGACCTTGGGCAGTTCACTAAAGCGTTGCGCCAAGCGCCGCACCATCGGCCCTGCATCCGCTCCCAGCGATTCATTCCTGATGATGTCGGCCATGCTTACTGATCGTCAATTCTATCTGGGAATACGCGGCATGGGCCGACACCGCTGTAGCTACGTGTTTTGCTGATCCACCGCACCCGGATCACTAGAGTTATGCCGGAATCAGACCAACCTTCACCAGTTCGTGGCGAAGCGCAATAATATCGGTAAACAGGATGCCATGCATGCCGAGGGCAACCGCAGCCTCGGCGTTTGGTTTCAGGTCGTCGATGTAAACAGTGTGAGCGGGATCGACAGCGTGATTGTCAAGGAGCAACTGGAAAATGCGCGGATCGGGCTTGAGCAGGCGCACTTCGCCGGAAAGCAAGATTCCTTGAAACCATCGCAAGAATTCGAATCGCCGTAGGGATATGGGAAAAGTTTCTGCGGACCAGTTACTCAGGGCATAGAGAGGAACTCCGCCAGCACGCAATTCCGCGAGAATTTCAACGGTGCCATGGATTGGGCCAAGCACCATCTCTTCCTGACGCTTGATCCAGGCGTCAATCAGTGCGGCGTGGGAGGGGTGGTCCAGCTTTAGAGAAGCGCAGGCCTCGGCGAAACTTCGCCGGCATCTTGCCGCGAGTTCCATGATCGAGTGCAGACAGTGGTCAGGAAATGCTCCATGGCGGCGTCGTCTCCATGATCTGCAGAACCAGAGGGCCCGGTCATCAGAACGCTGTATGGCCTCAGTTTGAAGTATGGGTGTTCGTATGCATCGTGGATGTTCCCGACGATCTGCTTTGGGTCAAGCAGGACAACGAGATCATGCGTCAGGAACGGCTTTCCGTCGTGGGAATGATATCGGCGCGATTACTGTCCATCCGGCTCAGGGCGTGAAGACTCTGACAGTCATCCTCTCGCCCGCTCCGAATGCCGGTAAGCGCACGGAGTTGAATGCAAATTCATCGATGTGCAGGATTTGCTCGCGTTTCCGCTATGTCTTGCTCACTGAATGGATTCACGGTGTCGCGGCTGATTCCGAAAACACCCAGTCGTCGATGCGGCGTCGTCAACGGTACGCGGACCCCCGAGCTGAGCCGCATTTTTTGGGCCCACTCCTTGAATTGCGGAAATCGCTCCTCGGTATCCCAATCGGCGGTATGCTGTGGATTCCGGCTCGCCATAGCGTGCCACATTGGCAACTCTTCAATAGGCAGGTCCGGGAAAGGCAAAGAGCCCTTACCCCAAACGAGATATTCAATTTCCCTGGAGTTCTCCTTGAATACAGCGAGGTAGAGGTGGTCGAAGTGGAAAAAGTCGCCAATTTCATCCGCGAGAGTACTGGCCAGTTCTCCAGGTTCACGGCAAGCCGCGATCGCCTCACTGATGCGCATCACAGCCTCATAGTGAGGGCTGCTCGTTTCACGCGCGATGACAGGTACTGTGTTGTTCATGCCCTTTTCCGATACACCAACTCGGGGTGGGTTGCGGGCGAGCCTTACTCAAAGATTGATGATCCCGTCCCGCCAAAGGTCGCATCATTCTGAGAAGTGCGGCTGTATTAGGGCGTTCCCTCGTAGCTCCTTGGAAATCTGCTCAGTCTATGTTGCCACGGATTTTGAGCAGGTCCCACGAGGTTGGTCCCTCGCTACCAGCGGCATAATTGGGGAAAGTCTGGCACCGGTAAATTCGCCCCTTGCCTGTCGCCGCGACCAACTCCAGTGTCCACGCAGAATGGAACGACCTCGCGCTTAGAGCTGGAGCATCATTGCGACCACCAGCAAAGCGGTGAGCCACTGAGCCACGGCGACCTGAGGTTCGAGTGCTTGAGCCTCCTACAGGTTTCACAAATCGTTGTGAATATCCCAAGGGGTGTTAACGGAACCGGGCGCGGGCGGTCCAAAATGGCTAATTCCGCTCACTGGCCGCATATCAAATGCGACCTGGGACCGGTCGGTCTCATCCAAGTACTTGTATCGTGCGGTCAGCGACCGTATTATCGGCGACTTGGTATTACTAGCGCATGTTTGCCATGGAAATGGGGGCATCGATGCTAACTCTTTTATTATGAGCATTGATTGTTGTCGCGGGCGAAAAATGTAGTGCCAAAGTATTTTGCTGTTGTGCTCAGTTTTCTATTGAACATGCCCACTAGACCGCGCTATATGTAGTGTCTCTGGAGGGCTTGGCTTGTTCCTTCGCTCTGTTAAGGCACCCAATGGTCGCCACGAGTATCTCCGGCTGGTCGAGTCGTTTCGCGAAGGCGACAAGGTCAAGCAACGCATCGTCGCTCATCTGGGGCGGAAGGATCTTCTGGCTCCTCACCTGGACACCTTGGTGCGGTTGCTGCAGGCTGAGACCGCAGCTCCGCGCTGGGTTTCCGCCGACCAGATCACCACGCCCCGTGCTTCCACCTGGGGACCGATTTTGGTAGCCCGGCACCTATTCGACCAACTCTCTCTGGGATCGATACTGGACGCGGGCCAAGCGCCGCTGCGCCACCGTCAGCCGCTATCGGAGCGAATCTTTCCTCTGCTCGCCAATCGGCTCAGCTGTCCGGGTAGCGAACATGCCTTGGCGCAATGGCTGGAAGATTTTTATGTGTGCAATGCTGCGGGCCAACGCTGGGTGCCGGTGTGGAAGCAATCCCGCCGAGTCAAGGTGGGCTTCGATCAGTTGAAGCTTTGGTATCAGAGCTTGGATGATCTGTTGGCCGAGAAAAAGCGCATGGAGAAAGCCGTCTACTTAGAGGTGCGGAATCTGTTCAGCCTGCAGCCCGACCTGGCGTTCTATGACATCACCTCCACCTACTTCGAAGGGGCGGGCCCGGCCGAGCTGGGACGTTTCGGCTACAGCCGAGATGGCAAACCCCGGAATCGTCAGATCGTGATCGGGGTGGTGATGATGGAAGGCTGGCCGATCGCCCACCATGTGTTCGCCGGCAATCGTCTCGATCAGACCACGGTGCGGGAAGTGGTGGAGGACTTGAACCAGCGGTTTGAGTTGAACCGAGTGGTGTTCGTGGGGGACCGCGGCATGATGACCATCGGCAATGTGCAGCAGCTGCGGAAGATGAACCAAGGCTACTTGGTAGGATTGCAACGGCGCAATCGCAAAGACACATTTGAGTATATCCAGCAAGCCGAGGCGCGCACCGACTGGCAAGAATGTGCGGTGGGGATAGCAGCGGCCGAGAAGGCGGTGACGCCCAAGACCAGTGTGGTCGAAGTGGCGGGGAAAGAAGCTGGGGTGCGGGTGTTCGTAGTGCACAGCGAAGAACGCGAAGTGTATGAGCGCAGCCTGCGGGTATTAGCGATGGAGCGGGCTCGCAAAGAGCTGGAAGCATTAAGCGCGCAGGTAGAAAAAGGCGAGTTAAAAGAGCCGGACAAGATTGGGGCTGCGGCCGCCACGCGTCTGCGCCGCCATCATGGTCATCGTTATTTTGCCTGGGAGCTGCGGAAGGGGAAGTTTCGTTTTTTTGAGCATCCCCTCAACTTGGTGCGGGAGAAGGCGCTGGAAGGCAAATACGTCATTCAGACCGAGGAACGGAATCTGTCGGCCGCCGAGGCGGTAAGCGCCTATAAGCAGCTGAACGAAGTCGAGCGCGGCTTCTCTCATCTGAAAGATCTGCTGGAGCTACGCCCGGTGTACCACCACAGCGACGAGCGTGTGCAGGCCCACGTGTTCGTGGCCGCACTCGCGCTGTTACTGGATCGCGCTCTGGAAAAGAGTCTGCGCCGCGCCGGTAGCCAGTTGTCCTCGCCGTTTGCTTGGCAAGCGCTGGAGACGATCCGCTGTGTCGAAGTCGATCTCGGTCAGCGCCGCAAGACTTGTGTGACCCGCGGCAACCAACACGCCGCCGAAGTGCTGCGCATTCTCGGAATTACTCAGCTGGATCCGCCCACACCCGAGGAGGGACGAGAATGGCTCATGTAGTGACCAAACTCAAAAATCGCTCTTGCTTTTTCTTGGGCTTACAGGCCCCCATGGCAAACATGCGCTAGGAGAGGGACGTGCGCAAAGGCGAGCAGACTCGGCGAGATATCATTCGTAAGGCAGCGCCAATCTTCAATCAAAAAGGATACGACGGCGCTGCGCTTTCTGACCTCATGCGAGCCACTGGTCTCGAGAAAGGCGGGATTTACAGGCACTTTGAGAGCAAAGAAGAGCTTGCGGGAGACGCCTTCGACCACGCTTGGAAAGTTGCAATGGATGCGCGCTTCGAGGAAACAGAGGAGATCCCAAATACCGTTGATCGTCTCAAACAAATCGTGCGGAACTTTCGCGACCGACGTACAGGGCTGGTGCCGGGAGGCTGCCCGCTGCTGAACACGGCCATCGATTCCGACGATGGCAATCCCAAGTTGCGAGCAAAGGCCCGCCAGGCCCTCAGTTCCTTGCTTGATCGTCTGCAATCAATTGCCGACGAGGGGCAACGACGAGGCGAGGTGCGTGCCGATGTCGATTCGGCGAAATTGGCCACCTTGATTGCAAGTACGCTTGAAGGCAGCATAATGGTAAGCCGTCTGCAGAAGAAGGAAGAGCCTCGTGACCTTGCCGTCCGTCACCTGGAGGAATACCTCGAAACCAAAGTTCGCGCACGGAAATCGAAGGCCGGAGCCGACAAGTCATGAGTACTCAAGAAATTCCCTCGAAAGCGGACTTCAGGGAACGCGCAAAGACGAACGAGGTTCCAATCGCGCGGCTGATTGGATTTGAGGTGAAGGACATCGCTGACGGGCGGGCGACGGTCGTCTTGGCAGCCGGACCACAACACGCAAATCCCATGGGAACGCTACACGGCGGTATTCTTTGCGACATTGCTGATGCCGCGATGGGCATAGCGTTTGCAAGTACTCTCGCCCCAGATGAATCCTTCACTACCGTGGAATTGAAAGTTAATTTCTTTCGCCCGGTGTGGCACGCGCAACTCAAAGCGGAAGGAACGGTCGTGCGGCGGGGCCACACGGCTACGTGGAATGCACCATTACTGACGAGGAAAACCGATTGGTCGCGAAAGCGGCTTCCACGTGAATGGCACTTCGCGGCCAGAAGGCCGAAGGACGGTGATCCTCTTACTGCTTCCTTGACCTCTGCTCGTAGAACAGCTCTCGCAGGCAGCCCTCAATAATTCATATCCGTTCGTTCGAACTCGCGGAACAAATTTATCTTGCCTTCGTTGCGACCGATCGGTCTTATCCGTCATCTGATCGGGCTAAGAAGCAGGTTAAGGTCGAGAGAATTGGAAATGTCTCTGGCACGGCACAAGTCGCGACGGGTTAATGCAGCTCCCGTTCCCCCGGCATGCGAGGTTTGCCGCGAAAAACCAGTCACGACCCTAGTTGCGGATTTCATCTTCTGCTGCGATTCGTGCGCGAAGAGGATTGCGACAGCGCTGTGGCAGAATCGCCAAGAGTCCGTGGTTGTCGGAAAGAACTTCTCCTCTGATCGCGAAATGAACCGGTGGGTCCCTTGAGTTCAGGTTAGTGCGAAACGGTCAATGAAAGGCGGGATATATGAAGCTTGCAAAAAGAACACTCTCCTTCGTCGCGGCTGCCACCGCGATGCTCCTTGTCACAGAGACGAATTTTGGACAGCCGGTTCGGGCGAGAACTCTGGTTCAAAACTCTACAACGGAGGCCAGCGATACTTCGCAAGGCAAAATAGCGCGAGCGATGTCCGCTGGCCCTGATGACATTGCCAGATCAGCTCGAATTATTGACAGCGATGCGGAAGGCAATAGTGTAGTCCTGCGCGACGGCAGCAACGGTTTCACCTGTATGCCTGGAAACCCCAAGGTGATTGGCGAGCCGCCCATGTGTGTAGACGCTGCTTCGTTGCAGTGGTTCGCCGACGCCAAAACCCATAAACCCAAACCGACCAACACGGTCCCGGGTATCACTTACATGCTCGCAGGCGCTACGCAGAGGAGCGATTCTGACCCCAATGACAAAACCAGTCCGGCAATCACCGTGGGTCCGCACTGGATGATCATGTGGCCGTTCGATCCGAAAACTACAGGACTGCCGACCACGCATAAGCCGACTGGAGCTTACATCATGTGGGCAGGCTCGCCCTATGCCCATCTGCATGTAATGGGGCATCCCTGAAGCTTGCAAATCGGAGACCGTTTCAAAAGGAGAACCGAAATGGCAGAAATGAAGAAAACCACTCTTCAGCTCTATGCTCACAGCATCAGCGAAGACCGGATGGCGGCTCAAGGACAAATGCTTGAAGCCATTCTGCAATCGAGCAGTGAATCAGTAAACTGAGCACATGGCCCAGAATCATGGGCTGACAATGGGCTGAGAGATTTTCGTGGGTTGGGCTTAAGTCCTTTGAAATGTGGTGGCCAGGGACGGAGTTGAACCGCCGACGCCAGCCTTTTCAGACTGGCGTTAATGAGTATTTACAACGACTTAACAGGTCTTAGGTGGCTGCGTAAGTGCTTTAAGAGTCGTGGGAGACAGGCTTATCTTGGGCTGGGATCTTGGGCCGGGCGCCCCTCGACCGCAATCGAGAGATCACCGATTCTGCTGAGAAACTCCACGACGCGAATCTACTGAAGTCGGCAATGGCCTCCTCATGGCCTGCCGGCGCAAGCGGATTGCATTCGATCAAATTCGCGGCTTCCTGACCCGACTAAAGGCGCTTCCGATTGAAGCTGCACGGCAGAACCCGACCGAAATCCTCGAACTGCCAGTTGTCGCAGAAAAACACAATCTGACGAACTACTATGCAGCGTACTTGGCTCTTGCGATGCGATTCCGTTTGCCCTTGGCCACAACCGACGCCGATCTCTGGCGCGCCGCTGCTGCAGCAGGTGTCGCGATGGTGGCTTGATAGCTAACTATCCAAGGGCTTCGGTAGAGTCGGGCACAAGCGCGTTGCGCGGACGAAGGGTTCCTGCGCCCCTCATCGAACCGGACGTTCGATTCCCCCCATCTTGGTGCAGGAGTTGCTGCCTCCCAAGGACGTCCCCGTTGCCATCTTCTGGTCGGCGAGCGTGTATGACTCGATTACCGGCTCCGGTCTCGACAACGGCCAGCCCTTCCCTTCATTAAATACGATGGATAAGCCGGTGCAGAATTAACGCCAAGTCGCATTCCGCGAATGCTCGCGATTCTGCAATTCGCACGCAGGGCATATATCCGCGGATCGGCAATTGTCTCCACAAATGTGACAAGACGTTTACAGATTGCCCACATCTTCCGCCGGAGGATTGCGTCTAATCAATCGCGACCGCCAAGAGATCGCTGGCAATCAAAAGCCCTCAAATAAATTGGACAACGAGCATGTTCACACCTCACCCAAACCTGAGCGACGAAATAAATAGGAATATCATCGAGTCGGAGATCGAAGGAGGCGTTTTTCTCAGAGACCTGCCACCATCCACAGTGCTTCAGATTCAGACAATGCATCACTGCTACACCGCGGTGCTACTGGGAGGCAGTGACGTCCTTATTTCCGGCCATCCGGAATTCTGTCCTCGGCCGGTCCAGGTCGCCATCGCGGGCTCGACCTGGGGAGGCTCCATGCTGAAGGTCCAGTTTGTCGGCCGCGGGATGCACCTCGAGTTTCACCATCCTGAATACCCGACGCCCATCGTCACATCGGCGATTCAGGAGATCTGGGATTCCGTCCGCCCCGGCAGCTCGAAACCCGAGATGTTTTCGTCTAAATAGGCCGGCCGACTGGCGATCCGGTCGTCGTTATACTCCAATATGAGGAAAGCACGTCAGCTGCTTTCCACGTGTCCGGCGGCTCAGCCATTCCCGCCAGATGCAACGGACTCTCTGATAGAACTGCCGAATAGCGCGGTAGTTCGTGCGTCGTCCGTAGTACTGGTAATGGCCGCGGAGCTTGGCGTTCAGGGTTTTCTGCTGCTCGTTCACAGCATCGTGCCGGTGCTGTTTGCACCATTCCCAGATCGCCTTCAGCCCTCTACCCAGCCGCTTGGCAATGGTCTTCACGTGCACTGTGAACCTCCCCTGTCGGCTGCGGGCGCATATGTGCACAAAACCCAAGAAATTGAAGGTTGCAGGTTTCTTTCCCTGCTTCCTCGCGTTCTTGGCTGCATATCGCCCGAATTCAATCAGCCGCGTCTTCTCCGGGTGCAGTGTCCAACCGTATTTCTCGAATCGCTTCGGCAAGACACCCAGCACCTTTTCTGCGTCCTCCTTGTGCTGGAAGCACAAGATGGGGTGAGTAGCCCCGGGGAGTTTCACCCCGAGGCCCTCTCAGAACTGTACGTGGTCGGGATAGAGCTCGGGTGCGCCGGCTGTAAGGTGAGGGGTTACCGTGCTCGCTCTTTCGATTGCGAGGCGGGTTCACAATCCCACCATAGCCACGTTTCCCGAGGCCCCCCTACAATCCCGGAAGGTCGGTTTTCCCGATTCCGGTTTTCGCCTTGGCTTTCCCCGAGAGGCCTTTCCGAGATGTCTGAAACTTAAGCGCTCGCACGCGTGCGCCCCAGCCCATTCGGTTTGCCTCCCAGCTCGTCCTTAAATCACGGCTCCTCCGACTTGCGCCGTTGGCCGTACGAGGACCGCCAAGTGCTCAGAGCTCCTTTGCCAGTCACAAGCGTTACTCATGACTGAGTGGCGTCCAGCACCACCTCGAAGGGCGTTACCCCTTCTTCGTAGCTCATACGAGCTCATGCGCCAAACCAGCTCCCTCCTCCGGAATTCGTGTTTCCACACTTATCTCCCGAGGTCCTTGCAGGTTGCTGCGAACCCCTGCTGGGAACTGGTTCTTCCCGACGTTATTCTGCAAGTCTTTCCCAGGATGCTTGAGCCATGATCCCGTCGGGTTGTAGGGTGCCTCCACCTGTTGCTTCCCCTCCATCAGCGGCCTTCCCCAAGAGGTTCGGTGGGTCGGCTTCCCCGAAGTTTCCCCGCAAAGAGACTTTCTGCGGGATGAGTTTCGAGATCGTCGCTATTCCTTACGTTCAGGCCTCCTGGTTTGTTCGCCACCCAGGTCTCCCCTGCCGCTGCGTCCTAACAGGCTCGCAGGACAGCCGTGACTTTTACACCCGAGCAGATCACGCATCGTCACCAATGCGTGCATCGGGCATGCTAGCCGTCTGACAGGCAATTGACGGCGGAAGGACTTTCACCTTCCCAGACTTGTAGCCATGTCGGCCGCTACCAGCCTCTCGACTCATACAGCTCCCATCACGGAGCCACGCCGCGCCCCCAGCTGCCAGAGGGCGAACAGTCCCGGAGCGCGCCGCGAAATGCGGGCGATCCAGTGTGTCGCTCTGCGCAGATGTCGGCGCAGCTTCTTGTATTTCCTCACGGCCCAAAGGGCAAGATCTCGGTTCAGTGCGCGCGCCACCGGATACAGCGCCGAGCGATAATATCGCCCGTAATATTGGAGCCAGCCCCTGATGATCGGATTGAACATCCGCGACAGGTCTTCGATCGCTTTATCACTGCGCTGCGGCAGTTTCCAGCTACGAATGGTGTCCCGGATCGCCTTCGCGGCTTTGTTCGAAACCGCCGGACTGAAATTGATGAAGAACTTTCCCTTACGATTCTTTGATCTCCTGGGCCGAAAGGTATAGCCCAGAAAGTCAAACTTTTCGTTCGGGTATGTTCTCCTCCGAAGATCGTCTTTGCAATAGACGACTTTCGTTTTCTCCGGATGGAGCTCCAGTCCGCAGCTTTGTAACCGCTCCGCGATGGCTTTCCTCATTTCCTGGGCTTGCCTTTCGGTTCTGCAGTGCGCGATGACATCATCGGCATATCGCTCAAATGGCACCTGAGGATAGTTGGCCGCCAGCCACCGATCCAACGCATAATGCAGAAACAGATTGGCCAGTAGTGGGCTAATGACTCCGCCTTGCGGAGTGCCTTTCTCCCGTGGAACTAACCTCCCATCCTCTTCTTGCATTGGCGCTTTCAGCCAACGCTCGATATAGAGAACGACCCACCGATCCTTGGCATGTTTCTTGACTGCCCGCATCAGTAGTTCCTGGTCGAGATTGTCCAAGGACCCCACGACACACTACCCACCACCAGGGCATTCCAAAGCATGTCACCATCACTCGTCCGCAACATCCGTTGGAAGGTAAAAAACTGGCTGTCTTTGGGCAACGGCGTTATCAGGACAAATTACATCTGATTCTGACTTTGCCCCAAGGAGGTCGTGCACTCATACCCAAGGAGTGGACCGACCTCGAGGCTCTCCCGCCGAATTCGCCGGCGCAAGCGAACCCCCACAACCTTCTCGGTTCGGTTCAGGACTTGCTTCACGCACGCGCTGTCGTAGACGCTCTCCTCCATCGTCGCACCTCCCAGCTCGGCAGCGACGAGAAATCTATCGAAGAGGAGAACACCGATCGGGCAACGCATGCTGAGCTTTCTCGATATCCCCATTCCGGAAATTCAGGTATGGGAAACCCTACAGGAGGAACCAAGGAGGTTGGCCCTCGTAGTTCTCGCCCGACTGATTGTTCAAGCAACTCTCAAGCATCCGGGATGGGAAGGAGAAGATCATGATCGATAACCACAAAATCAAATCCAGTCACCGGCAACGAGCTGCCATCGTCTACATTCGTCAATCTCATCCTTCGCAAATGGAGAACCATCCCGAGTCGACCGCACGGCAGTACGCACTCGTCGAGAAAGCGATGGCCCTCGGCTGGAACAGGAATCAAGTGATCACCATCGATGAAGATCTAGGTATTTCTGGCGAGGTGTTTGTCAAACGTACCGGATTTGATCACTTGAATACGGAAATCGCCATGGGACGAGTGGGAATTCTTCTCGGACTGGAGGTCTCCCGCTTGGCACGGAGTAATGCGGATTGGTATCGCCTCCTCGATATGTGTGCCATCACCGATACCCTGCTGGCCGATAATGATGGCTTGTATCACCCCGGACTTTTCAACGATCGCTTGATTCTCGGATTGAAAAGACTCGATTCATAAAGCACCTCTTGTTCAACATTCCGGAAATCTAACAAATCAACCTACGTTCTCGGGGGAACTCGGTCTGGCTTCGGGTGTCGCTCACGCTCCGCTTCCACTCCATCCCGCCGGCAGATATAGCCCACGTGCTGGTGGGTGAAAAGGCGCCCGAATGCCGTCCGGTAACCCGCCTCATTCAGACGATCGGCGATTTCGCCATAAGTGTACTGGCCGGCCATTGCGTGAATCTTCACAACAGCTTCCTGGGGCGTCTTGAGGGACCCCTCCCCTGGCGCAGTACGCGAGACGGCGAAATTGGTTAGCACACCCGAGCGCCACCGAATGTGCACGTCGATTTCCCCGGGCTTGCTCACACCATCCAGTTGTACCGACTCAATGGCCATGCGCAGCAGACGCTTGCGCTCCTGATTCGTGGTGCTCGGGGCTCTCCACAGCTCAGGCAGATTCTGGGAAAGTTTCTGTATCGCCTGGCGTTCTTCGGGGCTGAGATTCCATTCGGCTTCTTGTTCTGCCTGAGCATAGGCTTGCTCTAGGAGCCTGTCGGAAATAGATTCCGGAAAAGAGGTATCAAAGATAGCAAGTTTTCCAGAGGGTGTTTGGGCTTAGGATGCGGCCATGGGAAAGTGCTTTCGTTCCGACGATCTGGACCAGACTCTGTTGCTCCCCCCCTCGCTGCATGATTGGCTACCGGAGAAGCATTTGGCGCGCTTCGTGGCGGAGGTGGTTGAGGTCTTGGATCTTGGGGCGATCTATGCTTCGTACGAGGAAAAAGACGGGCGGGGACAGGCGGCGTATGCGCCGGGGATGATGGTGCGGGTGCTGCTGTACGGCTACTGCAAGGGGATCTACAGCTCGCGCAAGATACAGGCGGCGACGTACGAAGATGTTGGGTTTCGCTACTTGGCGGCGGACGAACATCCGGACCACAGCACGCTGGCGGAGTTTCGGAAACGGCATTTGGGGGCGTTGGCGGGATTGTTTACCCAAGCGCTGCAATTGTGTCAGAAGGCGGGGCTGGTGAAGTTGGGGCATGTGGCGATCGATGGCAGCAAACTGCAGGGCAATGCCAGCAAGCACAAGGCGATGAGTTATGAGCGGATGGGGGAAACGGAGAAGAGGCTGCAGGCCGAAGTGGAAGAGATCTTGAAGCGAGCCGACGCGGAGGATGCGGCGGAGGACGCGAAGTACGGGAAGGGGCAGAGCGGGGAGGAGTTGCCGGCGGAGTTGGCGCGGCGAGAAAGTCGGTTGGCGAAGATTCGGGCGGCGAAGGCGGAGTTGGAAGCGGAAGCCCGAGAGAAAGCGGAGGAGAAGAAGGCGGCCGCGGAAGGCAAAATCGCGGAGCGGCGAGAGCAAGAGGCGCGCACGGGCAAGAAGACGGGAGGGCGGGAGCCGCAGGTGCCGGACCCAGAGAAGGCGATGCCGGAGGCGAAAGCGCAGCGTAATTTTACGGATCCGGACAGTCGGATCATGCCGGATGGGAGTCACAAGGGCAGTTTCGTGCAAGGGTACAACGCGCAAGTGGCGGTGGATGGAGAAGCGCAGGTGATTGTGGCGGCCGAACTCACCCAGGAGACCAATGACAAACATCAATTGGCGGCGATGTTGGAGCAGGTGCAGCAGAATGTAGGAGACAAGCCGCAGGCGGCCAGCGCGGATACGGGCTATTGGGACCCGAAGCAGGTGAGCGACCCGCGGGTGCAAGGAATCGATCTGCACGTGGCCGTGGGGAAGCAAAAGCATGGAGAGAGAAACGCGGCGGCTAAGGAAGATCCGGATGCGGTTGAGTTGGCGGAACCGGATTCGTTGCTGGAGCAAATGAAGCAGAAGCTGAAGACCGAGGCAGGACGGGATCTGTACCGCATGCGCAAGGCGATTGTGGAACCGGTATTCGGGCAGATCAAGGAGCAGCGTGGGATGCGGCGGTTTCTCTTACGCGGATTGCAGAACGTGCGAGCGGAATGGAAGCTGATCTGTCTTACCCACAACCTGCTGAAGTTGTTCCGCTCCGGGAGGGCATTCCAAGTGACGTAACCCAGACGGAGCCTTCCGGCGCGGGCGAAAAGGCGATTGCGTCGCCGGAAGAAGTATTCTCGGGCTGAATCTTGTGCCGCCTCCGATCCGGCGAGACTCAATGCGCCCTCGGAGGCAGAGAAATCAAAAATCATTGTTTATTATCCCCGACAGACTCCTAGGTGGGTTACTCTCTCTAACTTCTCATTCCATCGCCGCTCCAACTCCGATGCCACCAGACGGTTGTCCGGATCCACCGCGTCATACTGCCGCTGCGCCAACCGCGCCTCATAGCGCGCCTGCTCCAGTTGCAATTCCCGCTGTCGACGTTGCACGGCTAAGTCCTGCTCCAGTTGCTCCAGAACCCGCCGTCCTACTTCTAAGCTCACCGGGGAAACGGACTCCAAAAAGGTTTCCGCGATCGCGGCATCCACCGGGCGCGAGGTCATGCTTTGGCAGATCTTATCTGCTTCACCATTATGGTAGCTGGATTGACAAATGTAAGAAGGCGATCGTTTCTCACTCAGGGCGCGATTTTGCACTCCCATCTTGCGGCCGCAAATCCCGCAATACACGATCCCCTGCAACAGTGCATTCCCTTCTCGGGCTACACCCTGCGTTGCCTCGTTTTTCCAGTTCTGATGCAATCGCTCACAGTTCTTCACGTACTCCTCCCAACTGAGATAGGCCGCGTGGTGAGCATCGATCTTCACCGGCCATTGTGCCACGGAAAGCTGATGGGGAAGCACCTTGCCCGTCTTCGCCGAACGGCGCTCTCCAGAGTACTCCCAGCGACCGAACACGTATACTCCGGCGTAGGCCGGGTTGCGCAGGATGCGCACCACGGCACTCAAGCTGGGCGTCTTCCAGATCAGCGTGCCATAACCATCCCGCGTCGCCACTCGGGTCGGTAGATCCAAGGCTTGTTGTTTTAAATCGTGCACTACATGCCGAGCTACTCCATGGCAACGAAAGGAGTCGAACAGGTACGCCAGCCGCTCGCGCACCTGCGCGTCGGGATCCAGTTCCCAATTGCCATCGGCACCGCGCACAAAGCCGGTGGGTAGCATAAACTGCAGCTGTCCCTTGCGCGCCTTATTCCAGCGTCCCTCGTACAATCGCGTGCGTAGCGTAAATAGTTCTGCTTCCGACAAAGTCCCTTTTACTCCCAGCAATAATCGATCGTTAGGTTCCCGTGGACTATAGATGGCTTGCTCATCCCCGATCAGGGTACGGGTTAATCCACAGATCTCAATCAGCCGATACCAGTCACTGTTATTGCGGGCCAATCGCGACGCTTCCAGCATCAATACGATACCCACCTTGCCCAAGCCCACTTCTGTCACCAAACGCTGAAAACCGCTGCGATGGGTCGCAAAGCTGCCGGTTCGACCTTGGTCCTCATCAATGACCTCCACATGACTCTCAGGCCAGCCCAACTGTAGGGCTCGTTCGCGCAGACGATACTGCCGCTCGGTGCTTTCTCGATTTTCCTTAACCTGCCAGGGAGTGGATTGTCGCACATAGACGTAGGCCATGCGTTCATAGTGCAGGCTTTGAATCTTCTCCGTATTCATGGGCGCTCCTTTTCTGAAACGAGAGTGCGTACGTGGCGGCAGCCTACTTCGACCCACAGGGGGGGTAAAGGAGAGGAAGGCATCTCAGGTGAAAGAGCTGGCTCCTCCGGTTGTGGCCGCAGCAACACATTGGCCTTTGGCGGCGTGGGTGAGGCCTGGACTACTCTCAACTTCTTTCGCGACGAATCTTGTTCTAGTAGACCACGGGACGGATCACTTTCTGCACGCACCTGGCGCAGCACGAGGTCAGCAAAGAAACTGCAATTTTCAAGCAGGGCAGCCCGAAACTGCTGACAATTCGCATCGTCGCGGAGTCGTCCCTCCTCCACCCCACTCGGCGCATCCTTACACACACACGGCCACCGGGTTTGCGAATTCCAGTGGGTTGGAGAAACAGGAAAGACGGAATCGTAGAAGATTGCGTTGGCGTGTTGGCTCGGTTCCGCTGACCGCCGCGGAAACATCGACGATGCGGCCATGTCTGAGCTGGACAACACAGCCACCATCCCCTCGCGGGGCGTTAGTGTAGTTGTAAGGGCGGCATCATCCGCGGAGCGCAGCTCGAGATTCGTGGGTAATGCCGCCCAAGGCGACCGAATCTTGAGTAGGCCCAGTACCTTCGAGCATACGGCCGGACCCTGCACCCGTAGACGATTTTCCCAGACCCCGGTCACTAGATCGTTAATGACAGACTGAGGGCTCACAGCTCGCTCGATCCTCGGCGTCGCTCTTCCCGGCTGCGTAGAAATTGAACTAGATCCCGCAAGGCAGGAGGGGAAAGGAGGGCGGGCGCGCGGTCGGACGATGACGGAACTTCCGGCTTGGGAAGATTCGTCCAACTCCACGGGACAGCCAGCAATACCCCGCTGCGAAGCCGGACGAGTACCCAGGGTTCAGGTCGCCAGAAGACACGGCACACCCGTCCCGACTGACCGCAGTAGGAACTACCCTCCGAAGCAATCGTTACCGTACATCCCTGTAGTGCAACATACGGTGCTGTTTGTTCCGGGTTTAAAAGGCACTATGTCCGAGGCAGAACTTCACACCCTTCGCGAACGACTCAACGGCGGGATCCGTAACAAGGCGGCCCGCGGGGAACTACGTCGCGCCTTACCCGTGGGATTGGTGTGGGGCGAAGAGGGGGGTGAGATTCGTTTCCATCCCGATGAAGCCGTCACCGGTGTCATGCGCACCATCTTTGCCAAATTCACGGAGTTGGGCTCAGCACGCCAAGTCTGGTTGTGGTTCCGCTCACAAAATTTGTCCTTCCCCATGCACCCGCGCGGCGTCGTGCCGTGCCTGGCGAATTGCCATCAGCTCGAGTGGATCGTCCCGAGTTACGCCGCCATCTACAGCGTGCTCAGCAATCCGGGGTATGCTGGGGCCTATGTGTACGGTAAGACGCGCAACGAGCGATACGTCGATGAGCAGGGCACGGTCAGAAAACGAATTCGTCATCTGCCCCAAGAAGAGTGGTTAGTATTTCTTCCCGGACATCATGAAGGTTTCATCGATTGGGCAACCTTTGAAGCTATTCAAGTGCGACTGCAGGCGAACATCCCTGCGCGGCTCCACCAGGCAGGTCACGCCTTGAGAGAAGGATCCGCGTTGTTGCAAGGCTTGGCCATCTGTGGGCACTGCGGCCGACGGCTACGTATCGTAGAGAAACATGCGCGGGGGCTGACCCTGCTGACGTAAGTAGCGGGCATAGAGCGCGGCTTCGATTTTTTCCTGGCGCGCCCAGAGATCGTCTAAGGCGCGATAGAGATCGTCCTCATCAAAAGCGGGAAGCGCCAGCACTTCTTCCACGGCGTGATCCTGCGCCCAGCGCACAGCGGACAAACGCGAGCCGCGATGGGCCACGCGGGCCAGGACTAAGAACAGGGCCAGCTTGCCCAAGCTGCTTTTGCCCAAGGCGGCGGTGACACCGATGGCATCGGCTATTTGTTTGAGGACTAGAGGAGGCCAAAGATGGGACCGAGCCAGGGATCAGAAAGGGCGGCATGATCGAAATCGCAGAGCCCGGCGGAGAACCTCGATACGAGCGGGTGACCAGTGGGAGAGATTGGCCAAGGTGCGATTTTTGACTTTGCCGTTTTCGCGGAAGGCTTAGCGGAGGAGGATGGCGGGGGGCGAGGAACGGTTGGGGATGGTGGAGATGTACATACCTACCGTTTAGCACAACATACGCATAAGTCAAGGACAAAATTATATATTACATGACTACATATATAACCCCAGAAAGAGCCTAACCTCAACGGCGATCGCTACTTATCTAAATTTGGATAAGGAAGATCCGACCGAGGTCGTGAGTGTAATAATCGCCCGTTTTCGTCACCTCTGCTTTTTCAACGACATTGCTCTCAAGGTCGGGGGCACGGCGACCACGGTTTCGGTCACGGGCGAGCACCGCTGGTGCAGACGGAAAGCTCTGCCCCCGGCACCGTTATCGACCAGACCCAGGTGCGCGATCTGCCGCTGCCGACCCGCAACTTCCAGCAACTTGTCGCCCTGACTGCGGGAACCCGGGTCCCATCGAGAACTCCTCCGAGTTGGAACGGATGGCATCTAATGGGAGAGCCGCTTGGAGATCAGTGTGGCGTGGAGTACGTTATCCTTGTCCCAAGTGCCCTTGCAGATCACTGAATCACCGTCTTTAACCTGGCTCGCATCGATGTCATTGACCGTCTTGCTGCCGTGCGCCTGACTGACCCATTTGGTCGAGCTATCGTAAGCGACAAACCTGTCATCGCTCGAACCCACCTTGCGAACGGTCAACCTAGATTTATCCTGGCTGCTCCGGACTACAGTACCATCCCAGCTATCCTGCTTTGCCATCTGGTCCTGGGCGGGAGCCGACTGCACGAAGAGCGCCGACGTTGGGAAAGCAAGCACGCATACAAACAACAGCCCGAGCACCTTCTTCACCATTGGACATCCTCCTCTAGAGAAATATGTACTATCTGGCAGAGAACAATAGACCTAGACGATCAAAAGATCAAGGCCGCATGCTGCCGGGACTGCCTATTTTCATGAAGCTACTCCGAACCGCCTGTCAATACAACACTTCGCTCTCCCCCTTTTCCGAGATCATTTTCTGGAACTGCGCCACGATCTTGTCCCGCCGCGCCATCACGGCCTTCACTTCATCTTTGGAGAGATAACTCTTGGTTTTTCCCGCCAGTTCGTTCGCGTCTAGTGCCTTCAGTTTCTCGAACAACCGCCGGTCGCAGCGTACCAAGTCCTCGGGGTTTCTCAGGTTTGTGAAGAGTCGAAATGCTCGACTGAAATCAATCCTCCAAATCTTCCAGTCCGCACTGATGAGAACGTTCGTGAGGTTGGGATCTTCATCGTAGACTAATTGGTCGAAGACCCGTATCTTGTACATCTGCTCTACCCAAGCTTCTGGATCCGGGGGCTCTATCTTCTGCTTAACGCGCTCTTCCTCGTCCATCTTCACCGGTAGCCACCAGCTCAGTGAGCCGGGATTGCCACCCCATGAACGCTCCACATATACCGGCAACATGTCGTCCATGCCAACCAACTCAGCCAGCGCATAAGCAGCGACGTTGTACTTGTAGGAATCTACGAAGTTGATTTCAGTTCGGCCGCTGGCCATCTTCACCGAGGCCCTGTGTTCGTCAATAGGCTGGAAAGAAGCGTCATGGGTCAATGTGCCGTCGCTCAGCGTAAGCCGCGATGGGTGGGTAGTGCCTTTGCTGGATTGCTTGCTGCCCACGATCTTGGCGCTGAGAAGGAAATGCTTAATCTGCTCCTTGGTAAGAGTAGTCTCGTCCGCAGCCCTGACAACATGCAGGCAGATCAAACAGAACACCGCGGCAATAGTGAGCCTCCGCCACTGCTGATGAACTCTGTACATGGAGCACCCTCCGCCGAATTACGCCCACAATCTACTCTGATTAGCCACAATTACGCAAACCTAAAGCCTTCACGACGGCCACCGGCCTCACATTCCAAGCTGACTCGTTTCAGACTATTTGCTTTCAGGCCTTCGTAACCAGCGCCTCAAGGCGCAGTTTGGCTGCCCTGGCGGTTTCTCTCAGCAGCGGGTCCGTATCATTCAGACATCGATTCAATTCGCCTTCCAAAGATCTCATTCCAAACGTTCCGATGGCATACGCGCCACAAGACCGCAGCCAGGGATTGTCGCAGGTGACGAGTGCTGCCACTGCCTGTTCCTGGTTTTCGATCTTGGCGTGCACTAGCCGTTGTGCCAGGACAGCACGTTCAGGAACCGTGATCTTGCCATCCAGCAGTGGCAACAGCATTTCGCGTAACTGAGGCCTTAAGACGTTATCGAGGAATTCCAGCGCATTGTCGTAAACAGAAACGTTCTTGGATTGCAGACCCAAGTAGGCACTGTGCACAGCAAGATGGGGATAGAGCAAGCCGAGCAAACGAAAGATGCGCTCCAATTCTTGTTGCATTGACTCCGTCAATGCGCGTGCCACGGGATCTTCGCCATTTTCGGCGTTTTCCAGTTTGTCGAGAATCTGATACGACCGGTAGTGCCCTAGAATTTCGGCGGCCAACACCGTCTCTAACATCTGGGTGTCAGTTTCGATCTCGGGGTGAAGGCGTTTGAGCTTGTTCAGCGAGCTGACAGTGCGGAACCGCAAAGTGGTGTCGCTTTCCAGGAGGTTCTCCATCAGCACTTGGGCTGCCGCCGGTGTCCCAATCTTCACCATGATGGCTGGGATTTCTCGCCGCGCCGCCACTGCTACGGAGGAGTCACCAAGATGGTCGCGCAACGCCCCGACGATCGAGTCCCCGAACTCCCCCAGGGCCTTAGCAGCTTCGGCCCGCAGCTCGTGATGCACCAGCCGGTCCAGAAGGTCAGGCACCAGCCGCCGCTTGCGCAGCTTTCCCGCAGAATGGATGGCTTCCCGCGCGATAACGAGGCTCGGATCAGCGAGTAGGTTCGAGAGCAGAGGATCAAAGCAGTCTGGCAGCTCGCCTAGCAAGCGAGCCGCCTCCACCCTGTGTCGCTCCCGACCTTCGCCGTGTTCGCCGACCATACTGGTTAGAATCTGCTGCGCCGCTTCAAGGTTCTGGGCTTGGCTGGGTCGTGCTAGAAATGCCACGACGGCTGAGCGCACGGAGAAATCGGCGAAGTCTCCCACTTCCTCGATCAGCTCCAGCGGGTCAACATGCGCATGGCGCGTAAGATAAAGCAAAGCTTCGGTCCGCACGTTGAGATCAGTATCTCTTAGCAGAGATTCGATGTCCGGCCGCGCTGTCTTGTCGCCCGATTCGGATAGAATAGCGATCGCCTTCTGCCGGACCTGCGCAGAGGGATGGCTCAACAGACTGCGGATTACGGGGTGTGCGGCCCTCTGCCGTTCCACTTCAAAGAGGCTGAGGACATAAAGGATCTCGTTGGGATCCGCCGCCGAGAGTTTGGTTGCCAGCAGCTCGGCGGTCGAACGGTCCAGTACGGACGTGGAGCCTTGCTCAACATCCACTCGATGTTGGGTAATGCTTTCCTTCAGCGCAGCGACGTATTGTCGCCGCGCGACTGCAACCGCCGCCAGCCAACCGCTGACGAGCAGCAGCGCAATCCAACTAATTTGGCGTGGCGGCAGGTGCAGGGAAGTGGCAAAAATCAGAACAGTCAACCCGGCCAGGCCATCCCCCAACCGCCAAATCACGGTGTCGATGAACCACTTGACCTGTAACTTGATGCGAGCAGGGAGCGGGAGATAAAGCAATTCTGTGGTGGACTTGTCGATGGAATAGCGCAGCGAATAGTCGCAGCCCTTCAGCGCGATCGCTGCTCCCAGCGTGCCAAGAAGCAGCAGGCCTGCCGAGCCCAGGAACACCGTAACGGGGAGCACGAATAGCGACGTACCGATGCCAAACCTGCGCAGGAAACTGGTGGTGAACAGCAACTGGAACAACAGCGAAAGTATGCCGGCGTAAAAGTTGAAGTCACCAAGAAAAGCCGCCAGTGCATCTTTCTTGACCAGAACCTCCTGCGCTATGGCTAGGAACTGCCAGCCTACCAACGTGGTCACAAGAGATGAAATGCAGATCACGGCGGCGATGGCCCTTAAGTATGACGAAGAGAACACCAGTTGCATGCTCGCGAAAAGGTTCCGCGGGCCAGATTCGGCGGATCCCTCTGGCATTCCATGCGCTCCGCCGACGGCGACTTGCCCTCTGCGCCAGATGAAGACAATCAGCCCAGCACAAATTAAGAGGAACAGCGCCATGCCCAGCAGCAGACTTTCCGTGCCAAACGTCTTGGCGATAGCTTTGCAGAAATAGCCGGCAAAGATCCCACCCGCAATGGCGCCTCCACCCACCATCCCAAAGACCCGCTTGGCTTCCCGCGTCGTGAGGACGTAGTTAGCAAGAGTCCAGATCTGGGTCGGTACCAGCACTCCGAAGATTTTTACCCAGATATAGAACACCGGGAAAAGCCAGCTCAGATGGAAATGATAGTGGGCAAGGCCCCAAAACAAGGCGCAATTGCTGGCGAAAAATATCGTGCTGCAGATCAGCAGGCTTTGCAAAGAGACTCGCCGCGCGACCAGAACGTAGCCCGCTACCACCAGAGCCACCACTACCGAACTGGAGATATCAGCGTAGGCAAGCTGCTTCGCCTGGAAGCGCGACAGAAACAGGGCTGCACCCGCGACTTTGCCGATTACGTAGGTGCTGATGACGAGGAACAAACAGGCGCAAAGCAGGGAGCCTCTTCCCAGATCACCGGTGTGGATGTTCAGTGCGTGCTCAATCCACCTTTTCATGCGCAGAACCCGCTTTTGTAACCGCTCCTATTGCGGTGCAGTCGCTGCTGTCCGGCAGATGCCACCGTCGGCCGGCAAGACAGAACCCGCTTCCCCGGACGAAAACAAAGGGGAGTCGAGAAGCACTATCTGCTGGTCCATGTACTGAGCCGTGAATTTTGCATCACCGCAGATTTCCATGGCTGATGCCCGGCCCCCAGGGTAGTAACTGCTAAGCATGCCAGTGTCGATCAGGAATACTCTGTCTCCAAAACGAGACCGGATATTCCCACCTTTCTGAACCGTGTGCCCTACCACAATGTGGGTTGCCTTGAAGGCTTCTAGGAGCTTGCCCATATGGGCTGCACCCTCTTCTTCGCTCCACTGGTCGTAACCGCGAAACCACAGTGGACCATCACCCTTCACGCTGAGCCATTCTCCATACCCCAGGAATTTTATGAGCCTGGCTTGGCGTTGCTGGTCCGACGGAACCCGCGACTTGCGCTCCGCCGTGAGTTCAGCCTGGACAACGGCGGTAATTTCCGGAAGGTTGAAAAACGGGAGAATTATATCCTCGTCCTGCAAATATTGTTTGTCGGCATCAAATGTCTTGATCTCGTCTCGGATTTGAGCATTGATCGCATCAAGTTTCATCTTGGCCAGGTCAGGATGGATTCCGCCGTGCAAGAAGATCACTCCGCCAATATCGGCCAGGGCGGGGTGCTCACGCAGCCACTTGCCATAGTTCCCCTTCGGTCCCAAGGCCTCGCGCTGCTCAACGAAGCCTACCGGATGCCGTGCCATCCATTCCGCTTCGGTTAGCTCCATGGGCTGCGGAAGCTCGGCCAAGAGCGCCGCGTGACTGCCTCGCCATTTCGTGTACACCTTATAGGCAGACCTCTGGAGCTCCCCGGAATTGGCCTCTGCGAAACTAGCGTAGTTCACGGCGGTGACATAGCGAAGGTCTCCCATGATATTCATCATCTCGTGGTTGCCCAACAGGCTGACTACCCGTCCACCTGCCTGCGGCGCTTCCTTCTCTAGAGACATCAGCAGATCCATCGCCTCGCGCGGCTTCGGGCCTCGATCCAAAAGGTCTCCCACCTGAACGAGAATAGTCTTACCACCGGTCCAGTGATGCTGCGCATTGATCAGTCCGACCCGTTGAAGGATCGCGACAAAGTCGTCAAAGTCGCCGTGAACGTCGCCGATGGCGACCACGGCTTCTGCATGCTCCGTTGGAATTTTAGCTGGTCCCGCCGATGCCAAGCCGACCAACACCAGGAACACGAAGATCGAAATACCAGCGCAGTGGAGAGAAACATTGGCTGGAGGGCGCACCACTTTTCTGCCTTCTATAGCCAAGCCTTGACCTCAGAACATCTTTTTATGGCGTGCGTATCTTAGGCGGCCTGGCTGAACAAGTCAATGTGCCTGAGTGAAAGGAGTGAAAGGGTGACACCAAGCTGCTTCCGGCTTAATTCAAGACGCAGCGGGGAATTTGTACGGCGAGGCGCAACTCGGCGGGAATGAGCAGGTTTACGACTGCGACGGATATGAGGGTGGGGTGTCCACTACACTCAAAACTCCCGTCGCAGGGTCAATAAGTGCTATCGCGATGTTGCAACAGTTGTGCCGGCCTTGGCAATCACCGAAGAGTAGAGATGTGATTCAAGTCACTGACAGGACGCACTCATTCGTATCTGATTAAGACGTCTCACCTCCTCGAAGAGCAGTTCCCACCGTGGGACGCAGCACCCCCTGAGGCGAAACGACCCTGAGTTTCCGGGAATGGGTTTCCCGTCATACAAATTTATCTTTGGGGGTTCGTTATGAAACGCCTCAGTATCTCGATTTTGATTCTATGTGTGTGCTTCGTGCCCGTGGCATGGGGCCAGCAGCCAGCGGGCAAGTGCTATAACAGCTGGGCCCAGTTTCACAGGTACAACATGCAGCGCTGGAACCGGTGTGAGAAGGTGCTTAACGTTCACACTGTCAAGAGCCTCGGCTTGAAGTGGAGCTACACCACGGGCGGCGGTGTGTATTCCTCGCCCGCGGTGGCGAATGGGGTGGTTTATGTCGGCTCGGGCGACTACAAAGTGTACGCGCTGAACGCTAGCACCGGCGCCCTACTGTGGAGCTACACCACCAGCTACTCTGTAGAGTCATCGCCCGCGGTGGCGAATGGGGTGGTTTATGTAGGCTCGTTTGACTCGGTTGACTACGGCTACGTGTACGCGCTGAACGCTAGCACCGGCGCCCTGCTGTGGAGCTATGCCACCGGCCAAGTGGAGTCCTCTCCCGCCGTGGCGAATGGGCTGGTTTATATCGGCTCAGACGAGGGGTTCGCGGTCGCGCTGAATGCCAGGACCGACGCCTATCTGGGGTGGATCTCCTGGGCCGGCTCTCAGGTGGAATCCTCGCCCGCGGTGTCGTAACACTGGATAGCAACATTGAGCCCTTTGTGGCCGCCGATAAGGCGGCGAAATTTCTCTGCCTCACTCGCCGCCGCGTCCTTGAAATGGCGCGTGCCGGAGAGATCCCCGCCCATCCAATCGGTCGGGGCAAGCGCAAGCAATGGCGCGGCTGAAAATTAGCTTAAATTTTCAGGTAAACCGCAAGCCTCGAAAAACACGACACTTGATGCATTTACGCCGGTCGGATGTACAATGTCGGGCAACCGCCTTCGGGGTGCCTAGCATGCTTTCGACCCCGGTAAAATTTGCCGACAACCTGGAACTGGACTGGCGCGCCTATGAACTGCGCCGCTCCGGCCAACCGATTCGGTTGTCGCGCATCCCCATGGAACTCCTGTTCCTGCTGGTGGAACGCCGGGGAGAGTTAGTCACCCGCGATGAGATCGTGGCCCGCATCTGGGGGAAAGATGTTTTTCTGGATACGGACAACAGCATCAACGCAGCGGTGCGCAAACTCCGCCAGGTGTTGGACGATGATCCGGAACACCCGCGATACCTGCAAACCGTCACCGGAATGGGATATCGCTTCATCGCTCCGGTGGTGGAAATCAGTCCGCCAGGAGCCGGAAATCTGGTAGGCAAGAAGGTCTCCCACTACCGGGTTCTGCAGGTACTGGGTGGCGGGGGCATGGGGGTGGTGTACAAGGCGGAAGATCTGAAGCTGGGCCGCAAGGTGGCGATCAAGTTCCTGCCTGCAGAGTTGGCCAGCGATCCGAATGCTTTCGAGCGCCTGGAACGCGAAGCCCGGTCGGCTTCAGCACTCGAACATCCCAACATCTGTCCGATCTACGAACTCGGGGAGCATGAGGGCCAGCCCTTTATCGTGATGCAATTGTTGGAGGGACAGACCCTGCAGGAAAGGATTGAAACCGCCGGCCAGCAGAAAAAGCCTTTGCCCACGACTGAGGTGCTTGATCTGGCGCTGCAAATTGTCGCTGGACTGGAAGCCGCACACACGAAAGGCATCATTCATCGCGATGTCAAGCCAGCCAACATCTTTATTACCAAATCTGGTGAGGTCAAGATCCTCGACTTCGGTCTGGCGAAAATGGTTGAACAGGACTTGGCTGAGAACCCGACTACGAAGCAGACCCCTTCAAACAAGACCTCGGCGGCGGCGAACACCCCGACAGCAACATTCTCGAATCTGCGACTGACTCGCACGGGCACGACCGTAGGCACGGCTTATTACATGTCGCCCGAACAAGTGCGGGGCGAAACGCTGGATGCGCGCACCGACGTGTTCTCGTTCGGACTGGTGCTGTATGAAATGGCCACCTGCCAGCGCGCTTTCCCCGGGGATACAGTGGCGGTCGTTCACGACGCCATTTTGCACCAGCCCCCGCTGCCAATACGCCAACTCAACCCCGGGTTCTTAGTCGGGCTGGAACCAATCGTCACCAAAGCACTCGAGAAAGATCGCAGTCGCCGGTATCAGAGTGCAACCGACATGCGAGCTGATCTGCAACGGCTGAAGCGGCACACCGAGAGCGAGCGCAGTCCTGCGGCAAGCTCAGGCACAGCGGCCGCGCAAGCCCCTGCGGTTCGGGTTGCGACTCTCTGGAAGATTGCAGTTCCCGTCTTGCTGATCACTTTCCTTATCGCAGGCGGGCTTTACTATCGTTGGCATCGGCAGAGGAACCTTTTGACCGACAAAGACATCATCGTCCTGGCCGACTTTGCCAACTCCACCGGCGATCCTGTCTTTGACAACACGCTGAAGCACGCGCTCGCCGTTGCGCTTGCCCAATCGCCATTCCTGGATATTCTCTCGGACCGTAAGGTCAGCGCTATGCTGAAACAGATGACGCGTCCGGCGAACACACCTCTTACAGTCGCAGTCACTCGCGAGGTTTGCCAGCGCAGTCTGAGTAAAGCCTACGTCGCCGGCGCAATCGCGGTTTTGGGTAGCGACTATGTGGTGGGCCTTAAGGCAGTGAATTGCCAAACGGGAGAAACGCTCGCGCAGGCGGAGGTGATGGCGACGAGCAAGCAGAAAGTAATTGGCGCACTTGGCGAGGCCACTGCCAAACTGCGCGGTGAACTGGGTGAATCACTCGTTACTGTCCAGAAGTTCGACGTACCGCTCCATCAGTCCACCACCTCTTCGCTAGAAGCCTTACGGGAAGCCAGCCTAGGTGATCGAGCCGCAGCCGAGACAGGCGCGGCGGAGGCGATCCCGCACTTCGAAAGGGCCGTGGCTCTCGATCCCGACTTTGCGACAGCTCACGCTTGGCTGGCTTATCAGTATTTTGACCAGGGGGAGTCGTCGCTGGCCGCGAAAAGCGCCACTAGGGCGTACGAGTTGCGCGATCGCGCCACTGACAGGGAAAGGATGCAAATTGACGCGATTTATCACACCTTCGTTACGGGCGACCTGGAAAAGGCCGCGCAGGCGTATCGGCTCATGGCCGAGAGCTATCCACGCGCTCACAGTCCGCACAGCAATCTCGGTTACATCTACGCGCAATTGGGACAGAATGAAAAATTTCTCGCGGAGAGCCAGCTGGCCCTGCGCCTGAACCCGAGTGGCGCCAACTACACCAATGTCTCGGCTGCATACATGTCCTTGGGTAACCTGAAGGAGGCCAAAGCCACTTCTGCGGAAGCCAGGGCTCACCACCTGGGCGTGAACCCGGATCATAACAACATGTATTTGGTTGCCTTCCTGGAACAGGACAACGCGACGATGGAACGTGAGGCAGCGTGGGCGATGGGCAAACCAGGTGTCGAAGACTGGATGCTCTATTTCGAATCCTGCACCAGAGCCTATTCTGGAGGGTTGAATAAAGCGCGGGAGCTCTCCCGGCGTGCGTGGGCCTCGGCCGCTGCGGCAGGCGAGAAGGAGACAGCAGCCGGCTATCAAGCCGACGCAGCGCTACGGGAGGCACTATTCGGTAACGCTTCTGAGGCCAAGAAGCTTGCGCAGGCGGCTCTGACCGAATCGAGAAGCCAGGATGTGGAAGCGGCATCGGCACTTGCCTACGCTTTCGCTGGCGATGTGGCTCACGCTCAATCGTTAGCGGACGAGATGGCAACGCGCTTACCCGAGAACACCGTCGTACAGTTCATGTATCTGCCAGTGATTCGTGGACAAATCGCGGTGGAATCTGGAAACCCTGCGCGGGCTATCGAGTTACTGCGAGTGGCGTCTCCATATGAACTCGGTCAGCCAGCCCAGAACATCCTGTTGAACCTCTATCCTATCTTCGTCCGCGGCGAAGCCTATCTCGCTGTCCACGATGGTCCGGCTGCGGCCGCCGAATTTCAGAAGATTCCTGACCACTCCGGTATCGTATTAAATCAGAACATCGGGGCTCTTGCACATCTGCAGTTGGGACGCGCCCATGTCCTCGCGGGCGAAGCAGACAAGGCACGCGTCGCATATCAGGATTTCCTCACCCTCTGGAAAGACGCCGACGCCGACATCCCCATTCTGAAGGAAGCGAAAGCGGAATACGCGAAGCTGCAATAGCTGGAAAAGCGACAAGTTCCATGCTTCGTTGCTGGCCGTTTTCTAGTCAACTGCTGTAATCAGGCCTTTTACACAAGCTTGCGCTGTTTCTTCGCCCTCTCAGCAGCTATTGCGGTGAACGTCGGCCTAAACTGCCTGACAGTAGCGACCCCATTCGACAGGATGGCCTGCAAAAGGGGAGGAAACCTACGTCAGTCGCCCGAGGCCATCGCCGCCTGCGTTCGCTCTATATCCGCATCGAGCGCGGCCTGCCGTTTCCGGGTGAAGTGAGAGTAGTACCGCTGCGTAATCTTGATATCGCTATGACCGAGAGCCTTACTCAAAGCCTCGGTGCTGTGCCCAGCTTCCAAGAAGTACGCGGCAAATGTGTGCCGGAAGTCATGGGACGTATGCTCGACGCCCGACTTGTCAACCGAATAATCCTTTCCAGCCTTCGCGAATACCTTCCGATACAGCTTCTGAAAGTACGACGGCGCATCCTCGGGAAGAGTGTTGCCCGACCAGAAGAAGTATTCGGGGTTGCCGTTCTTGACCTTCAGCAGCAGCTTGGCAAGGTCATCAGAGATGGGATTGTTGACCGCATTGTCGGTCTTTTGGCGCGTCGTCTTGATGCGGAATTTGCCTTTCTCTTTGACTAGTTCGTCCTTGTGCAACATGACGGCATCCACGATGGCGAGCCCAGCTTCGAGTTGCAGCCTCATGCAAGCCTTCACGCGCACGCGATTCTCCGGCGTCATCTCGACATCGTCCACGGCCTTCATGATCTTCTCCCGAGCCTTGGCGCGGATGATGCGCTTCTCGGAAACCTCCTCGTCCTTCTTGTCCAGTGCAAAGCTCTCCCAAGCCGCGATGGGATTCGTGGCGAGGATGAAGGGTCTCTTAGGCTTGTCATCCACCGGGTGGCTCAAGCAGTACCGGATGAAGTTGCGAACCTTCTCCTGCCGTCCACGCTTGGCAGCCTGTGCTTCGAGGTTCCAAGTGCAGGACCATGCTTCAACGACCGAGAACGTCAAGTCCTTGATGAGGACGATTCCCTTGCTCTGGCAGAACTTGTCCAGACTGTCGAGCACGTACTCGTAGCGATAGAGCGAATCGGCTGTGATCTTGCGCGTGGTCTTCTTGCGCGGAGCCGTCTCTTTGTGGTGAAGGAATTTCTTGATCGCCTCAGTGATGGTGAGCCCGCTCGATACACCGATTCCCTTCTTGTGGTCGGCCAACCATGTCGTAAGTGCACCAGTGGTCAGACTCAGGTTCTGGCGAAGCACGAGCCCAGCGTCAACGGCCTGTTCAAACAGTCGCGCCTTCGCCGAGGCACGTTCCCAGTTGCTCTCCGCTGCGCTCCAACGCACGGTCGAGGATTTCAGGGCACCGTTGCTGTCCAGCCCTTCGCCAGCAGGCCACGGCGCACGCCCTTGCAGCCAGACAGGGCAATCACATCGCTTGAAGTTCTTGTCGCTGCGCCCGCAGCTCTTCGTGTGGCGTTTGTAGAGTTCGACTTGAATATAGATACCCTCCCGTTTTGCCTACCAGAGCCTTTGGGAGAGGGCTAATTACTGAATCCAGTGTACACCCTGCGTACACAGGAATAAATTGTCTGTATATTGTTGAATATAATGCTATACTTGTGGTGGCCAGGGACGGAGTTGAACCGCCGACGCCAGCCTTTTCAGAGTCACCCAAGCCTAAGTAGCTGCAATCCTTACCTTTATCGTCGTTCTTACCCCCATTTTGGCCGGTCAATGGACCCATAACGGACCCAACAATCAGACCCAATGCGGATACCGGAGTTCGCCGAGATTCTGATCGCGCAAACGGGCCGTCAAACGCGGTGAACTGAGCGACCACAGGCGTGAAACATAAGTAAGCGACACCGCCAGATTACTTCCTGTTTGCCCGTCACTCGTCGTGTTGGCCATTTGCGGAGTGTCCTGAGCATCCCTTCTGTTCAGAGCACTTCGACCATGGCGTACTTGTTGCCGTAGAGATCGAGAAAAACGGCTTCAGCGCCGTAGGGGCGCTTTGCCGGCTTTTGCGTGAACTCAACGCCATTGGCAGTCAGTTCTTCATAGGCGCCTTGTAGATTGCGCGTGGAGACCACACAAGTGGGATTCTTGCCAACCCGATCAGGGTACCAGTTTGCGAGCAGCAACTCGACTTCCTTCTGTTCGGGCGGCGCTACGGTGAGCCAGCGCATCCCCTGACCCGACATGTCTTTGCGCTTTTCAAAGCCGAGCTTAGCGACGAACCAGGCGAGCGCCTGCTCCTGGTCTGCGACGGCAATGGTGACGGTTACGATCTTGTCGATGGTGGGCATTGAGGCTTCTCCTTTTCAGTCTGTTTTCAGTCTCTTTCATTTCGCGCGGAATAATTCGCCGCCGTTTTGCGCGGCCAGAACCTGCTGGATCTTCTCGGAAATCTTCCCCTTCCAGCCCTGCCCCATCGCTTTGAACGCGAAGCTGTCGGGATCGAAGCCAGAGTGCTCGAGGCACAACCGCGTACCGCCGTTTTCAAGCGGCGTGAGCCTCCACGTCACCACAGTATCCAGCTGCTGGCCGTAGCCCTCGGTCGCCTTCGATCCACTGCGCCAGGAGTAGACCAGCAGACGGTGCGGCACGACCTCGAGCACCTCGCACTCGACGATGCCGCTCCTGCCCGGTGCGGGAGCGGTACGGAACTGAAAGCGAGCGCCAACCTCGGCACGGATGTTGTTCGGCATCAGCCACGCTTCGAGTAGACGGGGATCGGTTAATGCCCGCCAGACCTGCTCCGGACGATCCGGCAAGTCGTTCTCCACGACGATCGATTCTCTGCGCCCCATGCCGTTTTGCAGATCACTCATCTCTCATCTCCCGCAGAAGCGTCCTGAGGCGCGGCATGCGGTCCTGCCAGAAGGTGCGGTATTCGTCGATCCAACGGAACATCGGCCGGAGTCCGTTCAGATCGGCGCGATAAAAGATCTGCCGGCCTTCGCGGCGGTGCTGAACCAGCCCGCTTTCGCGCAGAACCGCAAGGTGCTGCGAAATCGCCGGCTGCGTGACGGAGAAATGGGCGGTCAGATCGGTGACCGTCATCTCCTGGCGCATGACGTTTTCGAGAACGGCCAGACGCGTCGGGTCCGCCAGCACCCGGAAAACCGTAGCTGCGCTCATGACTCATAATATATAAGCAGATGCTAATGTGTTGCATAGGCGAGATCCGGCCCCGGGCCAAATGTTCGGCGTCACTGGCCGTATGAGCGAGCGGCAAACCTTACCTTACCGGATTACGTCAGGGTTGCCCGTTATCCTCCCACAACTTCGCGAGACGATGTTCGTGGACCTGTTGCAATCCCTCCTCCGATCCTCAAATCAGGGTCATAGCACGTTGCTGCAACTCTGCTACTCGTTAAGAAACCACTCAACCAGTTGTTCCAGAGTCGCTTTGCCCTTCGCCAGGCTCACTTCTGATTCCTGACGATCTCGATTCCACGCGTTGTCAACAATCACGCTCCGAAGATCTCGAACACCTACAAGCTGCAACCAAAAGTCCAAATAAGTTGCTTGGTGATCGAATCGCGAGGGCGGTATAGGAGTACCTTCTACGAAACGTGAGCCGCGCGTATAGACGACGATTGCCTTTTCCACGTTCAAGAGAGGGCCGTACTGTTTGCCATCGAGGTAAATAGATAGTTTCGCTGCGCTACGAGATCAATCAATTGATTGAGCTTGTAAGGCAGGCCGAAGTTCCACATTGGAGTTCCTAAGACGATTCGATCGGCATTCTGAAATCGTCGGATCAATAATTGAATACGCTCCCATATGTTGGACTCCGCCTCAGTCATCGTTTCGTGCTTCACTGCTTTGTACTTCGCTCCAATTGCCTCGTAGTCGAATTCCGGCAGCCGTTCATGCCAGACGTTCAACGTATCCACGACTATCGAGGCATTGTCGGACTTGCACGCCTCGATGAACGATTTGGTGAGGGTGATCGAGTCGGAAGATTCGCCTCTTGGTGACGACTGAATTTCGACAAGTTTCACTTGGTCCTCCGGGTGGGGGGCTCCTTACGGAGCCCGAGCTACTTCGACACCGCACGTGCTGCACTCTCAATTACATCTGCAACTTCCTTAGGATGCGACACGTAAACTGCCTGGCTTGCACCGGCGACTTCGACCGTGTGACTATCAGCTCGCTTGGCATACCAACGTTTCAAGTCCGGGTTGATGGTTCGATCGCTTCCCGCCACTAGCATCCAACTCGGTTTATTTCTCCAGGCAGCGGTGGTGATCGTCGCTGAGAAATTGTCCGCAAAGTTGAACACCTGCGAGCGCGCCATGAATGCGGCCTGGTCGCCGGGAAGGTCAGCTGCAAACAATTCATGAAATTGCGCCGGGTCGATATACGTGAAACCGTCCGGTGTTTTCTTTATGGCGCCCGATTTGGCAAGATCGCTCGGAAAGCGCTTTCCGTCCTCTGACTCTTTCTCGCCGGAATCCGGCATGTGCGCCGCGATGTACACCAAGCCGACAACCGATGGATCCGTGCCCGCTCTGCACGCCACCGCTAATGCGTTTTAACTGGCGCTTACGACCCTTTATCGGCTTTTACACGCGTCTTATCTGCGTTTAAATCGCCGATATTTCACAACCTAATGACTGACCTCAACGTGTATAACTGGGTGAAAAACCACACCGATCCCGATGGATTGGTTCACTGCGCCACCGCTAACATTTCTCTCGATCTGAACCCAACCGCTTCGTACGGTTCAAGGAGCCTTGGCAACACCGCCCGCGCTGGTCCACGGGGGTCCCCACACCCATCGAGCATCAGAATTTAGTAACTCTATTCTCTCCAACAGACAGAGCTGGCGGTGAATCGTCCGACGCCGATCTCGCTCTTCTCCGACCAGCGCCGGACGAAATCCACCACCTGATCCCGCACATCATGCGGCACCCAGGTCGCGGTCAGAGTTCCCCAAGACTTTTTCTTAACGCGATGTGCTCCGCCATCAGCTCGGCCAGGACCTCGTCCTTGGTTTGCACTTTTTTCTCCAAGAACTCAATCCGCTTCTGTTTCTCCTCCACCTGGCGATGGGGCCGTTCCGGCGTCTGGAAGGCGGACGCTCCGTTCTCGAAGAACTCTTTTTGCCAGCGGTAGAATACCGTCGGCTGCAGTCCCAGTTCTTCACACAGGTCAGAAACCGCAACCTTGTCTAAAAGATGGCGCCGTAGAATGGCCACCTTCTCCTCAGCAGTGGAGTGCTTCCGTTCTCTTTTCATACGTTCGCTCCGCTATCTTAACGGACGAACGCTTTCTCCATTTCCAACTGAGGCGGAACATCCGCAGTAGGCGTCGTTCACGGTGTTATTGGAAATCTCATTGTTACCCTCACTCCCTCCGTAAGCCTCGAAGACTCCCTCAGAAAAGTTCTCTAGGGGCGTGGCATTGAAAATGGTGTTACCATCCACGAGGCTGTTTGAGGTACTCACCATATCGATTCCATCTAGCGAGTCGATATTGCCAATCAGATTGTTAGTTATGCGGGCACGGTTGACAGTATTGAGAAAAATGCCGCTCTGGACATGGTTAATGACGTTATGGTCGACCACTGTGCCGTCCCCAACGCCCGCCAGTACGACCCCTTCGCTCCGCAAGTTGACGCAATTGGTCGCCGACAGTTTTCCGCATGCCCCTTCGGTGATAATGTTGGCTTTGACTTGACCTATCGCTCCATTCAGGAGAAAGATCCCGAATTGATTGATTCCGGTGCTGGGCCCCAACCCCGAGATGTTATTGCCTTCGATTTGCACGTTTACTCCGGCATCGCTGACCTCGATGCCGTCCCTCTGGAAATCGTGAATGCTGTTGTGTTCGATCTCGACGTGGAATGGACCGGCCTCGCTGGAATCGACCGCAACTCCGAATCCGTTTCCAAAGAACGTAGAACAGCTCTTTGGGTTCGGCAGTTTCGCACCGAGAACGGCGCTATTCTTTAGGCGGCCGGAGGCGTTGTAGAAGTGAACTGCGGATAGACCAATGTCGCAGCTTGCCACTGTGTTCTTACTGGCGTCGATGGCGAGGTTGTCAATGGTGACGTCCTTAGCGTTCATTACGGTAATGACCGCCTCGAATGATAGATTCTGGAGATCCACCAAGCTAGGTTGGAGCAGGATCCGTTTGACCTCGTTGCAGCAGGGGAGATACTTCTCGATTGCCGTCTGTGGTCACTCACCAGCACTTTTCCGAGTACGCGATTGCAGGTTGACGCGAAAGGACGGTAGGCGTATGGTTTTGCGGCGAGGATAAACCTGAGATCAGAAATTCCCGCTCAGAGGGAGATCGTATGCACTCCTTCACGGCCACCACGATTCTTGCTTTATACGGTCTTCTTGCCGGCCAGCTCACGGCTGCGCAGGTCGGCGAGACATCTGAGACAAGAACCGATGCTCTCACGAACAAACCTGTGCTAGACATACTTCGGGCCGGATTATGCCAAGAAGTCCTAATCGCCAAGATAAAATCATCCGGTTGCAACCTTGATACTTCGCCGACCGAACTGAAGGAACTCAAGACGACAAATTTGCCCGAAGAAGGAATTATGGCGATGGCCCAGGCGCCTGCGGTTGTTTCGCGGAGTAGTGCCCCGGGAGTATCGAACGCTCCTGCGAACACTGAGTCGAGGCGGATTCAAAACATTGCGCCGGAGGAGATGTGGAACCGCGTAACGCAGTGTGTTTTTCCTAAATATCCCGCGCTTGCCTTCGACTCTCATATAACGGGCACAGTAGATATTGGCCTCGGTATTTCGCCGGAGGGTGATGTAGGCAACAATTCTCGCGTGCTTGATGGTCCTCCCTTGTTCGTTCAGTCTGCGATGGATGCAATCCGTCGATGGAAATTCCGGCCAAATATAGTGCAAGGAGAGGTGACTTGGTCTCGCGTACGAGTGTTGGTACGTTTCAATACTGATGGGACGACAGCCGTCGACTTGGCTCCCGCGATCCTATCGGACAATTTTGGCGACCCAGGCACGCCGAAATTAACGGCAGCAGCGGTTCCGAGACCGGCGAGTTCACCCGAGTGCGAGCCCACGAACGAACCTGCCCAAGCGCCGATATTCGTAAACGGCGCTTACAAAGTAGGCATCGGCGGCATTGGCTTCCCTAGGTGCATCGCGTGTCCTGATCCGTCTTATTCGGACCAAGCGCGGTCCGCGAAGGTCTCCGGAATTGTCGTGCTCCACCTGATCATCACAGCAGAAGGTCATACAGCGAATATCCAGGTTCAACGTTCGCTCGGTTACGGCTTGGACCAAGAGGCGGTCAAGGCCGTAGGAAACTGGCGGTTTAGGCCAGCCGTTGGCCTGGACGGCAAGCCAGTGCCTGTTTGGACCGAAATCGAGGCCAATTTTAGAATTAAATAGCCGTTGCGCTAAGCAAGAACCTCGTGGAGCGCCGCACTCAAGCGAGGCGCATTTACCCTGGGACGTTCTCACTCGCACCGCCGACGAAGCTAGGGCCCAATTGACCTCCAGCACTCGAGTGCATGGTAAACGTCGATCTCGTCAATGTGAATCCGGCGAGACTGTCCCGAAGTCCCGATCTCGGAAGTTGTTCCCATGTCGCTTCCACCCGATTCCGGGTGGGTGACGGGCAAACCGGAAGTCAACTGTTGTTACGAGGCCATTACACTAAGTGCCCAAAGCGCGGGGCCGTGATGAGATCGCGGTAGGGACAGCCATCGCTGGCTGCCCCCCGCGCGGACCCGGACGGGCACTTATTAGTGCATCCGGTTCTTATCTCGGATGACTGGCGGCAAAGCGATCCGCGGGATAAGGATGGAGTACGCGCGGTTGAGGGAGCCATCGGACAGCCAGAGCGAGCATACGGGTCCAGGAGATCGGGCGTGTCTGAGTGCGGCGGCGAAGTGTGCGCCACCACCGTCCGATGACCCGATGCCGGAATACGCCGAGACTGTCGAGGTTCCCCGGTACCGCATAGTAGTTGAAGTGTCCCTGTACAATCGACTTGAGCCATTGGCCGGTTTGGCGCACGGGATCGTGCATCCGCTCACGGAGCTGCTGCTTAATGTCCCGCAGCTTCGCTCCCATGCGTTTGCGGATCGTCTTACGCCTCACCGTAAACCGCCCTAACCTATTCTTCCCGCTGATGTGCTTGAAGCCTAGGAAGTCGAACGTCTCGGGCTTGCCTTCCCCTCGTCGTTTCCGGTTTTGTTCGGCAAACCGCCCGAACTCGATCCGGCGCGTCTTATCGGGGTGTAACTCTAGTCCAAACTTTCCCAACCGCTCTCGTAAGTTCTCCAAGAAACGATCAGCGTCGGTCTGGTGCTGGAATCCCAAAATGCTGTCATCCGCATAGCGGATGGCAATCACTTCTCCGTGTGCCCACTTCTTGCGCCACACGTCCACCCAAAGATCAAAAACGTAGTGTAGGTAGATATTCGCAAGCAGCGGCGAGATTACCGCGCCCTGCGGAGTACCTGTCTTCGTTTCCGACCATTTGCCTTCCTCCATCACTCCCGCGTTGAGCCATTTCTGGATCAGCCGTAGGATACGGGGGTCGGCGACGCGATGCTCCATGAACTGGAGTAGCCAACTCTGGTCGAGGTTGTCATAAAATCCTCGAATATCGGCGTCCAGAACATAGTTCACCTTCTTCTTCAGGAGCGCGTACGACAGCGCATCCAACGCTTGATGCTGGCTGCGCCCCGGGCGAAACCCATACGAGAACCCGACAAAGTCTTCCTCGTAAATCTGATTGAGGATGGTGACCACGGCCTGTTGGACAGTCTTGTCTTCCAGAGCCGCGACTCCTAGTGGGCGTTGTCGTCCATCACTTTTCGGTATGTAAACCCTTCTCGACGGTTGCGCTCGGTAAGCTCCGCGATGTACTCGGTCATGAAGATCGATCAATCGATCCTCGAGCCCGTCTTCATACTCCTGCCAGGTGACACCGTCTACTCCGGGTGCGGCCTTCCTCTTCAGGGAGTAAAAGCTTTCCCGCAGCAGATCAACGGTCAGATGGTGGAGCAAGGCGGTGAACTTCATCTCCTTATTTTCCCTTGCTGCTTTCCGCACGCCAGCCAACCCTTGGGACACGCCCTTCCCGCTCTGAGTCGAGTACGTGTTAGGTTGACCAGCGTTCTCCTTGATCAGCGGCCTTCCCTCCCCACTCTCCGCCGGCGATGTTCCGTCTTTGTTCGAATGGTTCATAGGCACTATGCCGCTGTGTGACTCCTCGTAGACGTACGCGCGGGCCTTGTGGCTCAGGCCTTCGCCCGCCGACCTGCGGCCTGGTTGAGCCGCAGGTGTCTCCGAGATCTCCCGGTTCTCGTGCATAAAGTTTCTAGGCGTGTCTGGGGTCTTCGACTACGCCGGACCAAACAGGAGCTCGCGTTATCGCGCCTGTTCATGTTGCCTTCCGCGCATTACAAGGGCGTCGGCGTCCGGATTGCATCTTTTCGGAGCTGGATACCCACCCCGCCTATCCTCTGTCTACGCTTCGCTCTGTACCTCACGATACCCAGCGCAAGACTCGAGGCCGAGCGGATCGCTATTCCTTTCTCGTAAGGATCTTTCATCCTCTACTTTATGCCGGTTTATCCCGGCGCACTGTAATGGCGAAATTGCGCCAAGTATCGGCATTGTGTCCGGTTACTTGTCTCCTGGATTCGCGGAAACGATCTATAAACTGGCACAAAGGTCCTCCTCCTAAGCTAATCAGCCATCTGTGCGGTCTTGGTCATGTCTTCACCAGCCACGAGTAGGAACTCATTTGTCGCTCCTGATATACGACTTTGCCGGTACGGCCGGTACTCATCACATTCGTAGAAGGCCTTTGCGACATCTTTGGACGGCCATTCGATGATCAAGAAGATCTGAGGGACCTTTCGTTCGCCTTCGAGTTTTTCAATCTTGGATGTGCGGGCCAGGTACCGGCCACCGCACTGCTCAACGAGTCTAGTAACGTTCTCGACATAGGCCGGGATCCAACTCTGATCAGTGATCTCAATTTCTGCCACAGAGTAATACTTCATCGGGTTGCTCCCTGGTTTTGGCGATTTGTGTAAGTTTACGCTCCGCCGGGCAGGGCACGAGGCTCCAGGCGAGTCATGGAGCTCCGATGATGCTGTGTTGACCGGCAGAACGTTGGTGCGGTCACGAATCGTCAGCGCCTTGAGGCCTGCCAGACCGTTTAAAATAGGGAGACGCTGATTCGCGAACGAGGAGGAGGAATGGATTTCGTGTGTCTTTCGACAAGCGAAGGTATTGCAGAAGCCAGGCTGAAAAGAGGTAGGGTGAATGGCCTGAACGAGCAGGCCGTTGAAGAGATTGGTGACTGCTTTCAGCGCGTAGCCGCTGATCCTAATATCGGGGCTATCATCTTCACTGGTGACGGTCCGTTTTTCTCCTTTGGCTTTGATATCCCAGAATTCCTCAGCTACTCCAGAGAGTCATTTTTGAGGTTTCTCAGGAAATTCACAAACCTATATACTTATCTATTCACCTATCCAAAACCTCTAGTGGCTGCATTGAATGGCCATGCAATCGCTGGCGGATGCATGCTTGCACTGGCATGCGACTACAGGATCATGGTTTCGGGAAAGGCGAACTTTCCTTGAATGAGATCACCTTTGGCTCATCGGTATTTGCGGGCAGTGTGGCGATGCTCCAGTTCCTTGTTGGCAGCAAGAACGCCCAAGCGGTTCTCTACGACGGAACGATGTACTCGGCGGAGACGGCGGCGCAACTGGGCATGATCGACAGAGTTTCGTCTACTGAGAGCCTTATGAAAGACGCGAGAGAACTGGCAATGCGCTTGGCGGGGAAAGATGCAGCCGCTTTTCGCAGCATTAAGAACCTCCTGCGAGTACCTGTGGCGGAGGATATGGCAAGAAACGAGGAGCGATCTGTGCAGGAATTTGTCAGCATCTGGTACTCCGAGAGTACCTGGCAAAATCTCCGCGGCATAACAATCCATTCCTAATTGGTTCGGACTGGATTTCCGTTGCGACCTGCAACGCGAAGTTATCTTCCTGAGCATTTGTCGTGGGCCCAGAGTTGAGAACCTGTGAATTGCCTCTGCTCAATTCTGACGAGAGTTGGCTTATGGAATTCGTTCCCAAGGATCCACATTTTGCCGATCGAGTACGCGCAAGCTTTGCTCGCCAGCGGGTAATGCAAACGCTTGGTGCCGAAATCGTTGACCTACAACCCGGGCGGATCGAGCTGACAATGCCCTTCGCCCCAGAATTCACTCAACGACACGGCTTTATACACGCTGGAATTATCGCCACGGTCCTTGATAACGCTCTCCTTGGAATAGGCATGCAATTGGGGTGCAGGAAACTTGAGGAGCGTGGGATATTCCAATTCCTCTGATGCCGGAACAATCGCGTCTCCGAGACCGACGTCAATCTGTAGAGGAACGCGCACGTCGCCAAGCCGTGCTTCCACCCGCACCCGAACGCCTTCGTAGGCTTCATCATCACGGATTCTTTCCACACGAATCGTGTCTGGAAGAAACATCAGGCCATCGTCTTCCACCTTTTGTGAGCACACGTCGGAGAAGATCTTCCGGTAGCTGATATTGGATATTCCTCGCGCGAGCAGATCGAGATCTCGGGTTGGACGATACGTCTCCGCGGTCCAGAGTTGCAGTAGCAGCGCGCCCTTGAGGACAAACGAATCGCGATGGGGAGAAACGCTGAGGCGATATAGGAATCGTTCCAATCCATAGCGGGTCAAGACAAGTCCAAAATCTTCCTTGCGCTCCGTCGCCAGATTCAACAAGCGCTGCCGGACCGAAGCCAGCAAATCTGTGGCGGGTTTCTTCACGCGAGCGACTCCAGGTACGGTTGCATCACCCGCGCCACCCGGCAGACTTTCGCCGCTCTGAACAGTTCATCCATCGTGGCTTTTCGCTGCCGGTAGCAATCACGCAGTGCTTCCAGAGCAACCTCCAGCCCGATCTTGTTGCGGTACTTGAAACAATCCGCGACGGTCTTTGCCGGACCAAAGACTCGTACGGTGATGCCTTCGAGTTTCTTTTCCTCGACGCCATAGGATAGGGCCTCGCCGGAGAAATGAACAATCCGCATCAGTGGGTAATCGGCGCGGGGGCGACGCGCCTTGTGGGCGATGGCCAGCCAAACCTCATGCGGTGCTTGCGTCGTGAGCCCATGAAAGCGGAGGGCGGACAGCAGGCAGATGACACCACGCGGCACGCGTTTCGCAGCCTCCACGAGAGTATGGTGCTCGGTCACCCGGCTGCCGTCGGCGACGTAGAGTCCTCTTCCCACTTGCCGCACTAGCCCGCGGTCTTTCGCTTGGCGGAGATATTGCCGGGCAATGCCGAGACGATCCAGTTCGCGCGGCCGGAATACCCCGGCTTTCCGGACCATGCGGGCGACTAGTTCTGCCTTCGAAACTGCCATAACTCCTCATTACGATATGTCGGTATATTAACACAAGTGCCGACATATAGTATAACAAAAGGTCTCTTTGTGATTGACGCCAAGCCCTTCTGGGCTGCGCTCTACCAATCCTTAACCTTAATATAGGCAAGGAATTAGGAAGATCGAAGAACGTTGATCTTCGTGAATTTCCACTGAATGTAACGAATCAATAATGAGAGGTAAATGATTGATTAGCGGTATGTTTGGTGGCTAGGGAGGGAGTTGAACCCCCCACGCCAGCCTTTTCAGAACCGTGGTTTTCAGTACTTACAACGCCTTACGAGCCGCCGAGGACTGCCTTAGTACGTCGTAACTCCTGTAAAGCGGAAACACCACAGGTGTAGACCACAGGTGTGAAATGTAATGCTCGTTCCAGAGAAGCGGTCACGGCCAGAGCCTCCCGGTAGACCCCCTGCCCAAACTTCCTTGGTGGATCACTCCTCGAACCACCCGCTCAGCCGCTCAGATGCCGAGAGAGGCACGTTTATGGTTGGTGGGACCCGTAACCAGTGCACGCGGAGGTCTACGCGGAGAGGACACTGGGAGAATGGAAAAGAAGAGTCTACTTCTTCGCGGCGGCTTTTTTCGCCGGAGCCTTCTCGCCAATGGCTTGTCGCGCTTGGGCGGCTTGAGCGCCACCGGAAACTTCACCAGCGGCACACATAACTGTCGGACTCGGGGTTGTATCCTCTTTAATCCACAGGGAAGGCAAGCCATGTTTCGCCGGGTCCTGTCTGTTTCAGTTGCAACTGGTGGGGCAAGACTTCCAATGCAGCAGCCTGCGGCGCAAGAGCTATTGCAGTCGAAATCCCGGCACGCCTCGCCTATGTCTGGACTGACGGCACGCCGCGCGTGATCCCCATCTGGTTTCACTGGAACGGGCGCGACATCGTGATGGCCACCCCACCCAAGGCGCGGAAGTTGAAGGCGCTGGCGAAGAATCCTAAAGTGTCCCTCACCATCGACGACAATACGTTCCCTCACAAGGTGCTCTTAGTCCGAGGCACGCCTCGAACCGGTCAACGGAATTGTCCCCGAATACGCCGCAGCGGCGGAACGCTATTTCGGGCCGGATCAGGGCCAGGGCCGGGTCAACCACTTACGCACCTTGATTTCCTCGATGGTGCGCATCACCATCACGCCCGAGTGGGTCGGCCTCCTCGACTTCCAGACCCGCTTCCCCAGCGCGCTGGCCGGTTGAGTCACGCGCTCCGCGATGGGAGAATTTCCGGGCTTTACTTCTTCAGTTGGGCGGGCCAGTTTTGGACGAGGGTCAGCGGCTGATTCTCCTCTTTTACGTCTCCGCTGTTAATGAGAAATTTCTTCCCGTCGGCCGTTACCGCGTAGGGCCCCAGCGTATTTTGAACACCGGGTGCCCGGAAGAGTGGATGGGGAGTACCCAGTTGGATGGGGCCGCTGGCCGGGTTTACATCGACCGCCATCAGGTTGTCGGTGGGATCGAGGAAGAACAGCTCTTTTCCGTCCCGCCGCCATTTCGCGCTGGTGCCGCCATTCGTCGAGACTTGCCATTTGGCGCCTCCTCCGGGAAAGGCGGTCACGTAGATTTCGAAGCGGCCTGTTTCATTACTCTCATAGGACATCCATTTGCCACCCGGTGCGACCGAAGCCGCAAAAGTGTTGAAGGCGCTGGAAACCACAGGAAAAGGCTTGCGCTCACTGCCAAACAGAGGCAGGCCCCACATTTCAGTACCCGTGTTGCGATCAGTCGCCCCGCGCATATAGGCAAGGTATTTCTGGTCGGGCGAGATGTCCTCTGGGTAGTCGAAGGCATCTTCCTCGATAACGACCTGTTCGGGGCCGCTGCCATCGGCGGCCTTGGCGTATACGTGGAGAGCACCCTTCCCATTGGAGCCGTAGTAGATCGTTCTGCCATCGGGAGTCCATACCGGATATCGCTGACTGGCAGGCCCGAAGGTCAGACGCGCTTTGGTGTTGCGCCGCAGGTCGAAGATCCAGACATCACCGGTTCCCTGGGTGGTTAGCAGGCTCACCGCTACGCGCGTGCCGTCCGGAGAAATTGCCGGATCAAAATAACGATCAATCTCGCCCAGTGTGCCGACAGGTTTGCCGTCCCGCGAAAACCACACCAGACGCCAGCCTCCTTGCTCGTTACCGGTTTGGAACACCAGGTTGCCGTTGTCCGACGCGGAGAAAATGGGGCGATTTGATGTGGAATTAACGGCCACGTGCTCGGCAATGGGCACAGGTGTTCCAGTGGTTTGGAGACGCTGCACGTTGAAAGGCTGCGCCATGAGGGTCCGGCCCCGCAGAAAAAGCAGGTAGCCGGGGACGTAAAGCGCCGCCAACTCACTTTTCATCAGGGGTTGGGCGTTCAGCGACCCGACGGTCCCGACATACGCCGTATGCTCCTGGATCCCATGAGAATTGCGCGCCCAGAACAGGAAGTGGTTGCCATCGGGCAGGAAGTAAGGCCAACGGTGGCTGTTCTCGCCGCGACTTACATCCAGCTTCGTAGCTGGCTCTGGTATACCTCCGTCGGCAGAGACACGCAGCAGCGTTTGTTGCGCTCCAGGCGAAAAGACGATCACACCATTCTTGCTCCAAGCACCACCCCGCCCGATGGCGGCGTCGCACAGAACCTGTGGTGGCCCGCCGTTGGCATCGATCTTTTTCAGCTTGCCGTCGGCGAAGAATCCGATCTCGCGGCTGTCCGGCGACCAGAAGGGGTAACTGGCGTCATCGGTCCCTGAGATGGGAGTCGCGGTAAGCGAACTCAGTGGACGGATGTAAAGCTGGTTCTTGCCTTTGTCGTCGCGCGCCGCGAACACCAACCGGCTGCCATCCGATGAGATCACTGGCGTGCCGGCTGCAGGCGCGAGCGTGACGAACGATGTGCCCACCGGCGGCGGAATGAACGATCGCACCTCGGCCGGGTCCTGTCGCGAGGGAGTGCTAAGGTAGGCGGCGATCGCCGCCAGCGCGATCAGCAAGGCCGCGCCTGCCACGAACCAAGGCAGTCGCGCCGATTTTGGTGCCGGAGCGGCGAGCGGCGCGTGGGAACCCTCTCCCGCGATCCACTTCAATTGCACCTTCACATCGTGCGCAGTCTGGAGACGCTCGTTGGGGTTCTTCTCCAGGCACGTCTTCACGACATGATCCAGCGCCGCCGGCGAGGTCGGTTGCACTTGGCTCACTGGTCCCGGATCTTTTTCCAGGATTCCAGTCAGGACACTCAGCTGACTCTTTCCTTCAAACGCACGCTGTCCCGTCACCATCTCGTAGAGAACGCATCCTAGACTGAAAACGTCGCTGCGCGCATCGGCCTCTGCTCCTTGCAACACCTCCGGCGCCATATATTGGAATGTCCCGACGACGGTGCCGCGCTGCGTCAGCCCTTTCGACGGTGAACTCAGATCGGCGATCGTCATGGTCGGAGTCGAAGGCGTCGTCCCGCTGATCGCCGCAGCCGCAGCGCCCGAAATCGCGGGGGATGTCTTCGCCAGCCCAAAGTCCAGCAGTTTCGCACCGCTCGGGGTCAGCATGATGTTCCCCGGCTTCAAGTCGCGGTGCAGGATGCCCGCCCGGTGCGCGGTCGAGAGAGCCTCGGCAATCTGTATCCCGAACTCCAGCGCTTGCTTGAGCGGCAGCGCGCCTCGGCGCAAACGATCTGCCAGGGATTCGCCCTCCAGGTATTCCATCACCAGGAACGAGGTGCCGTCCTGCATGCCCACGTCGTAAAGCTGACAGATGTGAGGATGGTTGAGGGACGAGACCGCGCGCGCTTCCCGTTCGAAGCGCGCTTTCAGTTCTGGGCTGGAAGAAAGGTGTGCCGGGAGAATCTTGACGGCTACGGTGCGATCGAGGCGGGTGTCGCGGGCACGATAAACCTCACCCATTCCACCCGCGCCGAGGGCAGACTGGATTTCATAAGGCCCGAGCTTAGTGCCGGAAGTGAGGGCCATGAGTGCGTGCCATTATAGCCCTGCGGGACTGGTCAAGCATCGTGTTAATGCACGTCCATTGGGTACCGTGATCTCACTTTTGTCGTTGGTGATGTCCAGCAGGAAAAGAATCTTCATGCGGCTTCTCCCGGATTTGTGAAGGCGTATCATGCTGTGAATTGATAGGTTCTCTTCCCGAGATCGTTGATAGAGTCGATGCGCCAACTTGCCGAATTCGTTGCTGTCCTCGCCTGTAGCCTATTCACGGGAGCCTCCGTCTATATCAGCCTTGTCGAACATCCAGCCAGAATGGAATGCGGCATCGAGATAGCCACGACGGAGTTCGCGCCCAGCTACCGCCGAGCCACTATCATGCAGGCGAGTTCGGCGACTTTGGGACTACTATCCTCCATCGCGGCATGGCTCGCCGGGGCGACATTCTGGTGGCCGGTTGCTGGAGCCCTTCTGGGCAGCGTTATCGCGTTTACGCTTTTCGTGATCCTGCCCACAAATAAGCTGTTGCTCAGCCCGACACTGGATAAGCAGTCAGTCGAAGCAGAGCGTCTGCTCGTACGCTGGAACGCGCTGCACGCCGTAAGGAGCGTGCTCAGTGGATTGGCTCTAATGCTTTTTCTGTGCTTGGCGATCTTCAAGAAGCCTTTGTGAGATCGTGCTTACTGGATTGTGCCCGACTCCGCCGAGGCCCGAAGTTCTGGTGCGGCTTACTTAAAACCCACCCACTCTGCCGCTCAGATGCCGAGAGAGGCAAGATCGGGGTCGGCGGGACCCGTAACCAGTGCACGCGAGCGCGGGCAGAGACCGGGCAAACTAGAAGGCGTATGGGCAAATCTACGTCGCGGGCGCTAGTCCGGTGTGGGATAAACAGAAATTATTTTCAAATTCCGGGAAGACATCAGCCACCTTGTCTTGCCGCAAATATCTGTAATGGCCGTATTTCGTAGTCGGATTGTTCCGCCGCGAACGAGCCTCAGCAATGTCTTTCGGGACGATGAAGATTCTCCGAGTCAGTTGATCTGCACCGGGAAGTAGAACGATCGCCCACCAATCGAACTGTGCCGTAGAATCGAAATCCACAAACGTATCGCCGCCCCGCTTGAACGTTCTAGACCTTACGTAGATTCTCTGCGGCACTCCGACCTTCGGTTGGGCGATGACGTCATAGTGAGGCCAGTTGTCGGGCATTTTCAGCGCCGGAACGCAAGCAAGGGTGACCTCCGCCGCAACCAGCATTTCGCAGGCGTCACCCATCTGTTTGGACGTGTACTCTCTTGGAGTTTTCGATCTCGCCATCGTTGCCTTACTAAGTGTTCACACTGTTCTGTCGTATATGGTCGCAGCTCTGGCGGGCTAAACCAAAATCAACGTGGTTTTTGTAGCTACGTCACGATTGATCGGTTTGAGAAGCACGAGAGATATTGATGCACGAAAGCAACAGCCATGCTGCCTTCTCCTACGCTGCTGGAAACGCGCTTGATCGAGTTGAAGCGAACGTCACCCACACAGAAAAAGCCCGGAAGATTTGTTTCCAGCAGAAATGGAGCACGATCTGCTGCCCAACCTGGCCAGTCGCTCACCTCGCGTCCCGTGCGGACGTAGCCGTCTTCGCGTTGGAGTTGAGGTGGCAACCAGTTGGTTACTGCATTGGCGCCGATCATGACAAACAGTGCATCCGCAGCCCGGCGGATGACAGGCTCCACCTTTTTCCGGGTGTAAATTGTTTTCAAACAATCCGTGCCGTCCGCAGAGACCACCTGAGTTTCCGTCTCCACCCGAATGCCCGGCACGAGAGCAATCTGATCGATCAAATATTGCGACATGCTGCTTGTCAGATCTTCGCCGCGGACCAGCATGGTCACTGAACTCGCGTAATTTGCAAAGAATAGGGCAGCCTGGCCGGCAGAGTTGCCGCCGCCGATACTTTGCTGGCTGGGCATCAAGCCATCGGAAGACTGGGACATAACTGCCCGGCCGTAATCCAATCAGAACCGGGTCAACCGTACCCTGCCCTTCCTCGTAATAGGCCTTCAATTTCGCTCTGAGACGACGAGCCTCGACCCGAACAATTGCGTCGATGTTCGGATCGTACTCCGAGGTGCGGTCGAACACCTCCATTGCAATCGAGAACTCCTTGAGGCTATCGATATCTCCATCGATTGTGCGATTCACGATGTGCGTCAGAAATCGGCACAGCCGGACTGACGAAACGAAAGCAGGGCTATTCACCACGCGCGCCAATTGGTCGCGAACCGCCGTCGCCGGCACGGGGTCGGCTGCAGAGTTGGCGAGAGATTTTCCGGATGATAATGGCGGCGTTGGCACTCGCTTCTGTTCCCCATTCATTATGCTCCACAAAGCTTCGCAATGTTACGGGAAGCTTACGGCGGCTTACGGCCAATCGAAGGCCAGCGGGCATAACGTGGAATCAGGGAGTTATTAGAGATTCGATGCAAAGCCTCAAACGAGCAGGAACAGTGATTTTTGTGTCCCCCACGAGCCCCGAAGCCACGGTCGCGCAGGACATCGAAGCGTACGGACTTGAGATGCAATGGGCACCGAGCATCAGGGCGGCAGTTGATTTGCTCAACTCGAAGCGCGAGAAGACGGTGATTGTCACGCAACTTGCCCTGCCGGACGGTAATTGGAGAGACCTCGTCGAATGGGTCAGGTGTCCTGAGATCCCCACTCCAATGGTACTTGTGACTTCTGCCATCACGGCGGAACTTTGGTGGGACGCGCTTGAATGCGGCATCGATGACATTCTGCCCGGGCATCTCATTGCTTCTCGTTTGTGCCAACTTCTACAGGAGAATAGGTTCGATGAACGGAACGAATAGTTCGGCAAAGCATTACGACATGGTGGTGATCGGCTCCGGCGCTGCCAGACATCACGGCGCCATTCAAGCCGCCAACCTCGGCAAAAAGGTTGTGGAGTTTGGATCCCACCGCTTGGCGAATAGATCAGACAGAACGCTTAGGGTGCACCACTACTGCCGATCTGTCCCCCTAGCTTGAGTGCCTGAATTTGATGACCACCACTGGGTCATCACCACTCAGAACCTTACGATAGATAGCGCCAAGAACGTAGGGTACGGCGACCACGGCCAAACAGTCAGGGGGACTCGCCCGCGAGGTCAATTTCGGTAAGCTCCGCGAGTTTCTTCTCCTGTACGCTCTCGATAACGGCGGTGTGCAGTTCCTCGAAGTGTTTTTCGTCCGGCCAACCAACAGTCAACATGACCGTCTCACCCGGATGAAATCGCTGCTTGCTTGACAAGCGCAGGGTCGTAGTCTTGGTTCGCCCCTGCAAGAGCCGCCGATAGTATGGGTAGAAATTTAGCGTGTTCACAAGACTATTTTAGCGGCCACTTTCTGAAAACGAATCGCGCAAGACCTCATGAAGTATGCGTTTGGCGTCGGGATGCCCTATCCGCGTGTCGTTCCAAGACCTCGTCTGCGCCTGCTCGCGATGCGATTTGCTTGTCGCTTTCGGCGCGGTAAGTGGCGATGACTCGCGCTCCCGCGCGATGCGCCAGTTGAACAGCGGAAGCTCCGACCGCCCCGGCGCCGCCTTGCACCAAAACGGTTCGTCCTTCAACCGAGCCCGCGACATTAACGGTGCGATGAGCGGTTATACCGGGAATGCCGAGACAGGCACCTTGCTCCAGCGGCACGCTCTTGGGAAGTTGAGCCACCTGCTTCAAAGGAACCACCGTGTACTCGGCTGCGGTGCCGAAAGGACGGTACGATTGTGCGCCGTAGCACCACACGCGCCTCCCGATCCATTCCCGCGCCACTCCTTCGCCCACTGCGTCAACAGTGCCCGAACCATCGCTGTGCGCTCACGGATGGAAACTTGGCGGAACGAATACGGGCATTGGCTCCTAACGGAGTCCATCACGTGGTCGAAGTGGCTTTCGCAGCCAATATCAAAACCGACATGGAGGTATTGGCGCAGGGCGGATCCATCGCCACCTACGCCACCAATGCTCCGACCCCGGAGATTCCTTTCTGGGAGCTAGTGTTCGTGAACGCCAGGATCTTCTTTGTCGGAAGCGACGACGTTCCGGCCGAAGCAAAGGTCGACGCCGCTGGAGCCCTGAATCAGGCACTTGAGGCGGGATGGCCGGGGCTCAACATTGCCGAAATTGTCCCCTTGGATCAGATAGCACGCGCTAATGAGTTAGTGGAACACCAAGTGAAACCGGGACGTGTCATCGTCGCACTTCCAGCGTAGCTGCTATCGATCAGCAATCCCGAAGCGGCGACGGTACTCTCCGGGTGAGAGCCCCATAATTTTCTGAAATACTTTTCGAAATGCTCCTGGGTCCTCGTAACCGACCTTCCAGGAAATTTCGTTAATGGACAGCGCTGAGAATTCTAGTGTTTCGCGTGCCCTGCCAACCCGCAAGTGTTGCACGTACTCCTTGGGCTTCAATCCGGTCGCTCGTCGAAATCGCCGAAGAAGCGTGCGCTCTCCGAGTTTCGCCTGGGTCGCCATCGCTAAGCCCGTCAGGTTCTCTGCAAAATGTAACTGCAGCCAGTGCTGGGTTTGGAGCACGGCGGCATCTCCGTGATGAAGCCTAGGAGCGAAGGTTGAATAGAAGCGCTGCTCGCGGCCGGCAGCGTCCACAAGAAAGAATCGGGCTGTGGCCATCATCGCACTGGGACTGATCCAGCGGTGGATCAATCGAAGCCCAAGATCAACCCACGCCATCACGCCGCCCGCCGTAATAATGTCGCCATCATCGACAATCAATACATCCGGCGTCAGATGGACCTCGGGAAAACGCTCATGCAGTTTTTCGACATGTATCCAATGAGTCGTCGCGGATCGGCCATTCAATAGACCGGTTTGCGCCAGTAGAAAGGCTCCGGCACAAATCGAGCACACCACGGTGCCTTTGGCGTGCTGTGCCGCAATCCATCGCACATGAGACTGCATTGGCTCCCCACAAGGCTCGGAGTCCAGGCTTGGCGGGAGGATAAGGGCAACCAATGACTCGCGATCACGCCCGTGGGTGTCAAACACCACTTCGAGTCGCTCAGTTTTGTTACTCAGTTTCCAGTGCGTAACGCGCAGTTGAGGAGCCCGCGGGCCTTCTCGCTCTGTACTTAGGCGATTTGCAATCACAAACAAGTCTGTTAGACCATCGACAGCGGCGTTTTGTACTCCAGGGTAGAGGAGCAGGCCAATTTCGACTGAGGAGCGGGCCTCGTATTTGTCACTTTTGCCACGAAGTTTGTCAATTTTGCCCATTGTCGATTCCCTCCGTGGAGTTTAAGCTTGCCGGGAAACATCAAGCAAAACAGGCCAAGCGAATTGTGGTTGTCATTCTAACCAATCGACAGAGCTAGGTGAGGACGATGATCCTGACACCTTGGGGTCGACAAAAGCGGATTCGATTTTCGGTTAGCAGGCGTAAAGCCGGAAAAAGAGCGCCATACAGAGGCCAAAGCGGTCTCTCCCAACCTTCTTGCGGCGTCAACGCCTACGATAACAAACGCAATGTTGGTTCAGGTTCACTGGTTGATCCGAATCGATATAAGCCGGCTCGCGTGATTTGGTAAAGTGCGAACGAGTCAGTTTGAAAGGAGATCATTTATGCCGACGATTACGACGAAAGACGGAACGGAGATTTACTACAAGGACTGGGGCAAAGGTCAGCCCATAGTTTTTAGCCACGGCTGGCCGCTCTCAGCGGACGATTGGGACACACAGATGTTGTTCTTCGGTCAACGTGGCTACCGTGTGATTGCTCACGACCGGCGGGGTCACGGACGTTCCAGCCAGACCTGGGATGGCCATGATATGGATCATTACGCTGACGACCTGGCGGCGCTGACCGCACATCTCGACCTCAAGGATGCGATTCATGTCGGTCACTCGACTGGCGGGGGCGAAGTGGTGCATTACTTGGCTCGCCACGGCGAAAGCCGGGTGGCAAAAGCGGCCATCATCAGCGCAGTGCCGCCCCTGATGCTGAAGACGGCGGCCAATCCGACAGGTCAGCCCAAGGAAGTGTTTGACGGATTGCAGGCGCAACTGGCCGCCAACCGAGCCCAGTTTTATTATGATGTGCCCGCTGGACCGTTCTATGGTTACAACCGGCCCGGTGCGAAACCCTCTCAAGGCGTGATCTGGAATTGGTGGCGTCAGGGCATGATGGGAGGCACCAAGGCGCACTATGACGGCATCGTTGCCTTCTCCCAGACGGACTTCACCGAAGACCTGAAGAAGATCACTGTGCCGGTGCTCGTGATGCACAGTGAAGACGATCAGATCGTGCCTTACGTCGCCGCCGGACCGTTGTCAGCAAAGTTGCTGAGAAATAGCACCTTTAAAACTTACAAGGATTTTCCGCACGGCATGCCCACAACTGAGGCGGACACGATTAACGCCGACCTACTAGCGTTCCTCAAGAAAAGTAAGCAAGTGGCCGCATAGGACTAATCCGGCCTTCACTCTGATGTGAAGGCCGGACGTTCTGAGGGGAATCCAGTCTCTGAAAGCTGAACGCGCCGAAGGGTGCTCCGTTGCTGAGGCAGGAAGATGGGAGGACACGCCCTCAGACATCGGTCCCGAGGCCGTTTATGAGAATAGCCGATTCTGAGTCGGTGCGAATTCCACAGGTCGCGAGCATTCTTGGTCGTCATTCGCCACTTGATTTATCCGACTGCTTACTGGGTAGCACCGCATCGGCCTGGCATCGTAGGGCTTCAACAGTTCCGAAGCAGCGTCCACGTTCTTCATCCCCGGATCAAGCCACAGATCGTAGCTGTCTGGATCAAGAATCACGGGCATTCGGTCATGGACAGATGAGGTCACAGCATTGGGGGTTGTGGTCAGGATCGAACAGGTTTTTATCCAGCCACGGTGTGGGTCCTTCCAGCGATCCCATATCCCTGCGAAAGCGAACAGTTCTCCTTCATTGACCTCGAAGCAATAAGGCTGCTTGGCTTTGCCCATCCGCACCCACTCGTAGAACCGGTCCGCGGGAATCAGGCACCTGCCAGACTTCAACGCGTCGCGGAACGCTGGTTTCGTGCTTGCTGTTTCTGACCTCGCATTGATCATGCTCGCAGCAACAGAGGCATCCCGCGCCCACGACGGAATTAGTCCCCACCGCATCAATGACAATTCGCGAATGGGCTCTTTGGGATTTTGACGGATCACCGGGACGGGCTGCGTTGGGGCAACGTTGTAGCGAGGGCTCCAGTCTTCTTCCCCTGAAACGCTGTCGAAGTGCTCCTCAATGATCTGCTTTCGCCGTGATAGTCGATAGCGTCCGCACATAGGGAAATTATGGCAGATCGAACGAGCGTCTCATATTTTGATACCAGACGAATCCTCGGCCCGGCTGCTGCCGCCGCCAAGTAAAATCGGGTTCCCCACCACAGATTCCTGCCTTTGCCCGTCTCTGCCGTATTAAGCCTAAGCAAGGATTTCAGGAGCGCAGAATGATCTATTGCGGATACACTCTCCACGCATGCCCAAGACGTTCAGGCAGAGCAGGAGCAAAGTTGAACGGTAGGCGGTAAAACGGGGGACAGACGGGTTTGCCTCCGCCCGATGTTCTGCTTTCAGACGCCCTGATACACCCATCCCAAAAACGACTTGGGGCTCTGAAAAGATTGCCCCCACTCCGTGTCGTAGGGGGCGGTGGGCTTGGCTGTGATCACCTCTTCCAAAGTCCTGCCCTGCTTCTTGAGCTTGGCGACTTTCTCGCGCGCCTCGACGAGCACATCGCGAAACAGCGTGAGGTCGGCCTTCCCCCCGACTGCACCATGGCCTGGAATCACAATCGTTGTTGCGCTAACTTTCGCAAGGTTCGCTTCGGCTGCGCGAATCTGGCCATCGATGCTGCCTCCGGTCGAGTAATCGACAAAAGGATAGTTGCGATTCCAGAACGTGTCTCCGGTGTGCACCGTACTTCCGCTAATCTGTGGTTCGGAAACGTTGTCTTCAAATTTCAGCTTCTCGGGACCGCCGTACTCATGAAGCACCACTGCCTTCATCGCGTATCTCCCAGATCTCCAAGTATATTCAGCCTCAAAATCAGATGCACGCGGCGGACTCGCGTCTCAACGGGATAACTTCCGGCTCGCCCGTCAGTCGGGAATAGAATCACCCAGATGTGCTTTCACAATTAGTCGAGTACCGCCAAGGCGACTTTTGCGACTTCTTCGAGGGCACGGCGGTCCGATTTGAGTCTGGCCAGCGCCCGCATCCCCTGGATTGTGACGACGAAGAACCGAGCCAACGCTGCCGGATCTTGCTTGCGGGACAATTCGCCGCTTGATTGGGCGCGCCGGAGCGCCTCGCGAAAAATCGATTCGACCTCTGCTTGATTGCGACGCAAAAAGTCGGTGATGACTGCATCTCCCGCGGCGCGCTCCATATTTGCGCTTAAGAGCAAGCAGCCGCGCGCGTGCTGCGCCCGTGACTCTGCGCTGAGGCCAAACAGAAGCTGTGCGAAGCCGTCTTTCACGGTGGGGGCGGAACTGAATAACCTGCGCATGGAAGCATTGGTTTCATCGCGGTAGTGCGCCAGTGCTTTTAAGTATAACGAGCGTTTGTCACCAAACGTGTCGTAAAGGCTTTGTCTCGCAATCCCCATTTCAGCCATCAGCACATCCAGCGACGTGCCCTCGTAGCCAAGCCGCCAGAATACATTCATGGCTGCGGCCAATGCCTGTTTGGGATCAAATTTCTTGGTCCGTGCCATATAGACTCTACAGTCTACCCGAAGGGATTGACTTGGCACATTCCAGACTGTATAGTCCGAAATACTTTAGGAATCGACGAGGCTCATTTATGAAATGCACTCTCACCGTGGCCGTTTTCGGCCTACTCTTGCTCTGCCCTGCTTTCCCAACAAAGGCCCACGCAGACGCTCAAGGCGAGACCATCGTCTCGCGCACAGCGGAAATCGACGGCGGCAAGCTGCATTACATGACGGCCGGCCACGGCACCGCGCTCATCCTGTTGCATGGCTATGCCGAGACCTCGTTGATGTGGAAGCCAATCATCCCCGTGCTGGCTAAGCGGTTTACTGTAATCGCACCAGATCTGCCCGGCATAGGAGACTCGGACATCCCTGCCGACGGTCTTGACATGAAGAATGCCTCCATCCGTATTCACGACCTGGCTAAGTCGCTCGGTGTGCAGAAGGCCGAGGTCGTGGGACATGACATCGGGCTCATGGTTGCCTATGCCTACGCGGCACAGTTTCCGACGGAGGTGACGAAGCTCGTCCTGATGGATGCTTTCCTTCCCGGTGTAGAGGGTTGGGAGGCGGTTTACAACAATCCCCACATATGGCATTTCCGCTTCAATGGTCCGACCCCCGAAGCCCTGGTTCAAGGTCGCGAGCGTACCTACTTCGACTATTTCTGGGACGACTTCGCGGCCGACCAGACTCATTCGATTCCGGAAGTGGATCGCATCGCCTATGCAGCGGCCTACGCTCGGCCGGGACGTATGCATGCGGGCTGGGCCTATTTCGTTTCTTTCCTGCAAGCCGCCACGGACTTCGCTCAACTCTCTCAGACCAAGTTAATCATGCCGGTACTGACCATCGGCGGGGACAAGTCGTTGGGAGAAGCGCTGGGGCTACAAGCCAAGCTGGTAGCGACAGATGCGACCGTCGTCGTGCTGAAGAACACCGGGCACTGGGTGCTTGAAGAGCGGCCAAAAGAGACCACTGAGGCGTTGCAAAAGTTTCTCTGACATTCGCACCACTGGCAGGCTTCAGCGCCTGCTTGCCTGGTTGCAGATTCGAAACCGTCGAAACGAAGGAACTGCTCCATGTTCAAACGAAACATGCTTAACCGACCCATGCTCAAGAAATTCGTGATCGCTGCCTTGTCTCTGGTGGCAGCTTCCATCGCCACCGCTCAATCCCTTCCCGAGATGCGCATGACGCAGGCGGAAATCCAGGCCAGCGCCCTCGACAGCAACCAGATTGGGAGTTCTGGCCTCCCGGGGGTTCATACGAAGGTCGTCTTTGGCGATCCTTCGAAAGTGGGCTTCTACACGATCTTGTTGTTTGTGCCCGCTCACACCACGATTCAGGCGCACACAAATCGCGACGATCGGGTCGCAGTCGTCGTGTCGGGCGAGTGGCACTTGGGGTACGGCACTCATTTCGATGCGAAGTCGTTGAAGACGCTTCCACCGGGTAGCGTGTACTCGGAACCGGGAGGAGACAATCATTTCGCCCAGACTGACACTGACTCAGTAATCGTCGAAATCTCGGGCTTCGGTCCAACCGATACGCACTATTTCGAGGCCAGGAACGATCCCAAGTCCCGACAAAGCAAGTGATTTCCTGGCTGGCTATTCGGCTTGCCGCCGGCCCTCTCGCTATCAGTTGACGATTCTGGGTGTGTAGTCGGCAACCCTTACCTTACCGGATTATGGAAGGTTAGCCCGTCAACCGGCAGCAATCGCGATCACTTCCCATACGCCGACATTCCGGTACTAATCTGTCGTCGGCGAGTGATTTGGCGATTTTGCACTCGTCGAGATTGAACAATTTGCTTGACTCGCTTGACTCAAGAAAAGCGCGTTAGTCGTTATCCATCCGCTGACGAGAACGGATAAGGCCGAACTGCTGGGTTCGCAACAGCAGTCCGGCAGTTATCTAACGGCGCTACTGCGCGTCAGCCACGTTTTCCATCCAAGCGAAGGCCTTATTCCGTCGACGAGACCGGCGGAGTTCCACTATCGATGAAGGTGTAGAACACAGCAACACGGCCCTCGCGTTCCTCCAGAACGTCCGTACCGGTATAGCGGAACGGTTGGTCAGGAAGTCCGCTCCCCCAACAGCACATCCCGACATTGTGCATCGTGTGAATATCGCCAACCACCTTGTAGCGGTACTCCGGGATGCGCTTACGAATTTCCGACGCTGCCTCATTGATCGCCGCAATGCCGACCAGGCGGCCACCCGGGTGTATCCATACGCAATCTTCCGTATAAGCATTGCGCATCATGGCTTGTAAAGAACCTCGGAGAGTTGATCGGTCTGCTGTGCTGCCTGTGTGAGCAATTCTTGTTGTTCGCGGAACTCGCGGTCTTTTTGAGAAGCGACGAGTGAATTGGAAACTTGTTCCAGGGCGTTCTGAACCGTTTGCTCGTAGGAGAGCACGGTTTCTTGCCAGTTCGCGCGGGCGAGCCTGAGTTGAGAGCGGAGCGCGCCACCTTGGAAGACAGGCTGACTCACGTTGAAGGCCCCATACCACGTTTCCGAGGGCTGCGTGATGAAGCTGTGCAAGGCATTGCTCTCCAGCCCTCCCAGTCCGGTGAGCGACAGGTTGGGAAAGAATGCGGCTTTAGCAACTCCTACCTGTGCGTTGGCTGCGACCATGATTTCTTCTGCTTGACGAACATCCGGCCGACGTTCAAGCAATTCGGAAGGCAGGCAGGCCGGAACGTCCTGGGGAGCGGGCTGTTCGGTAAGCGCACGTCCGCGGGGAATGGATTGGGGATTTTCGCCGAGCAGAACGCTCAGCACGTTCTCCTGCTGCTGAATTTGCCGCTCCAGGTCCGGGATCGTTTCTGACGCGGTGTAGACGAGCTGCTCTGCTTGGCTCACGTCCAGTCCGGAGTTCGAGCCGTGGCTTTCAAGGAAATTCGTTAGTTTGAGGGACTCATGCCGTGAGGCCAGCGTGCGCTGTGAAATTTCGAGTTCATTGTCGAGCGCCCGCAGCTGGAAATAAGCTGTCGCTACGTTAGCAACCAGCGAGGAGATGACGGCTCGCTGCCCCCATTCGGTTGCGAGTAACTGGGCACGGGCTGCCTCGGTTTGCCGGCGATATTTTCCCCAGAAGTCCAGATTCCAGATCACCGATAGATTCAGGTCGCCCGCGTTGACCTGGTAAGCGGGAAAGACGTTCGAAACCTTCGGGTTTTGCTGACTGTAAATGTCCGCGCCAACACTTGCGGACGGAAATTGGTTAGAGCGCGTGATCCCGACTTTCGCCCGAGCTTCGAGCACTCGAGCGGCGGCGATGCGCACATCATAATTTTGCGCAATGGCGGTGTGAATCAGCTGCGTGAGCACAGGATCCTGATAAAGCTGCCACCATTGCTCGTTGCCAAGTGACGAGGCTTGGGTGGCTGGTTGCGGTTCCGGCGTACGATATTCTTGAGGAACATTCACCGCAGGCCGTTTGTACTTCGGGCCCATCATGCAGCCGGCTTCCAGAACCAGCACGGCCAGGATTCCTAAGAGCGCAGTGTTCTTCATAATTCAATCCCCCAGACTGGGCGCCTCGGCGGGAGCGAGTGGCAATGCTTTCCGTTTCTCAGCGCCTGAGAATTTCTCAACGACGTAGAAGATCGCCGGAACAAAGAACCTGCCGATAAACGTCTCCGCCAGCATGCCTCCGATCACGGTCGTTCCGATAATCTGTCGCGCGACTGAGCCTGCGCCGGACGCTATCCATAGCGGCACGCACCCGACGATAAAGGCGAGCGCCGTCATCATCAGCGGCCGGAATCGAAGCCTCGCCGCCGAAAGTGCTGCATCGACGAGGGACATGCCGCGGTCGTAGTCCTCTTTGGCGAACGAGACGATAAGAATGGAATTCTTGGCACCCAGGCCGATGAGCATTACCAGACCAATCTGGGTGTAAACGTCGTTCTCCATCTGGACCATGTACGGCGGCATGTAAAGGCCGACTATAAAGCGACGAAGCCACAGAGCTGCGAGAGCGCCGAATACCGCCACGGGAGTACTCAGCAGGACGCTGAATGGCAACGTCCAGCTTTCGTAGAGCGCCGCAAGAATCAGAAAGACAAAGAGGAGTGAAAGTACGAAAATGGCCCAAGCTGGCACACCCTGCCGCGCTTTCTGCTCCTGATAAGACATGCCCATGTAGTCGAAGCCCATCTCGTGGGGCATGGTTTGATGGAAAACATCTTCGAGGGCCGCGGTGGCCTGTTGAGAGCTATAACCGGGGGCAGCGCTGCCGAAGATCTGTGCGCCGCGATACTCGTTGTAGCGCAAGGTGAATTCCGGGCCGTAATCGGTTTCGAAGTTCGCGAGCGCGGAAAGCGGCACGTTCTGGCCCTGGTTGTTGCGCACATAGAACTGCGACAGGTCTTGCGTATTCGCTCGGTAAGGCGCCTCGGCCTCGATATATACCTGCCAGGTGCGGCCGAAATCGTTGAAGTAATTGACGAACAGGCCACCCATGTATGCCTGAATGGTTTGATAGACGTCGCTGATCGCGACACCCTGCTTGAGTGCTTTGTCCTGGTCTACATTGATGTACTGCTCGGGCACGCTCGGAATAAAGGTTGAACTGATCATGCCGATTTCAGGACGCTTGCGAGCGGCTACCAGGAATTTGTTCAAGTTATCGGAAAGAAACTCCACATCCTTTCCGGCGCGGTCTTCCAGGACGAATTGAAATCCACCGGAGGTGCCAACGCCGGGTACGGCAGGCGGCGAGAAGCCGAAAACAGTCCCTTCGGGAAGACCACTAAGTTCCTGGTTCAGTCGAGTTTTTATTTCCTGATACTGTTCCGCCCTGCTCTTGCGATCGCTCCAGGATTTCAACGTGACGAAGAAGAACCCGTTGTAGCTGGTGTGCGCGAAGCTGAGCAGATTGAAGCCGATAACAGATGTCGTGTATTGAACTCCCGGAATGTTTGCGAGAACGTTCTCCACCTGTCTCCCAGCCTCGCTTGTGCGTTGCATCGACGCCGCGATGGGAAGTTGCATGCTGACGTAGAGGTAGCCCTGGTCTTCATCGGGCATAAAGCTTGACGGCAGGCGGTTACCAAAGAAAAACGCGCCCAAACCGAAGAGAACGAGCAGCACCATCACGAGCGCGCCCTTGCGAATCACGGCGTGGGACCAGCGGACAAAACCATTGGTACTGCGTTCCCAATAGCGATTGAATGCGTCAAAAAATTTCCCGAGAGGTCCGCGGTGCTTGTGGGTGCCTTCCTCTGATTTTGGTCGCAGCAACAGACCAGCGAGCGCCGGGCTGAGCGTGAGCGCATTGAAGGCAGAGAGGATCACAGAAATGGCGATGGTGAGGGCGAATTGCTGATAAAGCCTCCCGGTAATGCCTGGGATGAACGCTGTAGGCACGAACACCGAAGCCAGCACCAGGGCAATCCCCACAACGGGCCCGGAGAGCTCCTCCATCGCTTTGAGAGCCGCGTCCTTTGGAGCCAATCCCTTTTCGATATGGTGCTGCACGCCTTCAACCACCACAATTGCATCGTCAACCACCAGACCGATTGCCAGGACAAGGCCCAACATCGAAAGTGTGTTGATTGAGAAGCCGAAAAGCGGGAACAGGACAAACGTCCCGACGAGCGAAACCGGGACTGCCAGCATAGGAATCAGCGTGGCCCGCCAGTCTTGCAAGAAGAGGTACACCACAAGGATGACCAGTAAAATCGCAATCACCAGGGTTTCGACAACTTCCCTCATGCCTTCGCTGACCGGCAATGTTTGGTCCAGCGATATCGCATAATCGACATCTTCGGGAAGGCGTTCCTTCATCTGGGCCATCAGCTTGCGGATGCCTTGCGCAGTTTGAAGCGCGTTAGAACCGGGCAGCTGGTAGATGGCAATGATTGCGGTAGGCTTCCCATTTAGACGGCTGATCGTGCTGTAGTCCTGCTGGCCCAGCTCCACCCGCGCCACGTCTTTCACGCGCACGGTTCCGCCATTCGGGGATTCGCGAACAACAATGTTGCCGAATTGTTCCGGAGATCTCAGGCGCCCCTTCGCCAGCAATGCGTAGGTGAACTGCTGGTTCTTCTGGGCTGGCTCGCCACCTATCTGGCCAGCTGGATTTACTTTGTTCTGAGCCTGGATGGCGTTGGCAATATCCGTGACGGTAATGCCCAGCTTTGCCAGTTGATCGGGCTTGGTCCAGACCCGCATGGCATACTGGCCGGCTCCGAAGACCTCCGACCGACCGACTCCATAGGAGCGGCCGATGGGGTCGTTGAGGTTGATGTACGCATAGTTAGAGAGAAACGCAGCATCGCGGGTGCCGTGGGGCGAGTAGAGGCCGACCAGCATGAAAGGAGCGGTGGCCGACTTTCGCAAGCTAATCCCATAGCTCGTTACCTCGGGCGGAAGTTGACCGTTTGCCAGTTGCTGTCGCGATTGCGTAAGTACGAGATCCGTGTTTGGATCAGTCTTGAGATCAAAATCGACGAGCAGAGACGTTTGCGAACCATTCGTGGTGTTCACGGAATACATGTATTCCATGTTGTCCACACCGGTCACTTGCTGTTCGATCGGCGTAGCGACGGACTGCTCGAGAGTCTTTGCGTCGGCACCGGGGTAGTTAGCTTGCAACCAGATTTCCGGTGGCGCAATGTTCGGAAATTGTGCGATCGGCAAAAGCGCAATCGAGATCGCGCCAACGACCACGGTAAGAATCGCGATCACAATCGCGACGATGGGGCGTCGGATGAAAAAACTCGCCATAATTAGCGCTCCTCGGTTTCTTTGTACGGCGTGGGATTCACCAGTTCGCCTTCTTTTGCCTTCTCTGCGCCAACTGCCACGATGCGTTCTCCCGGCTTCAGTCCCGTCGTGATCACCCAGAGCGTGCCCACTCTCGGCCCCACCTGCACCGTGCGGAGCTGCACCCGGTTATCGGCGCCGACCACAGTGACCTGATACGTTCCTTGCTGCTGATTCACTGCTGCCTGCGGCACCAGAAGCGCTCCCGTAATGTTTCCGGTGGGCGTCTGAATGCGTGCATACTGGCCCGGTCGCAACAGATTATTGGAGTTGGGGAATTCGCCCACGATCTGGATGGTTCCTGTTTGCGTGTTTACCTGGCGGTCCGCGAAAATGATTTTCCCCGGATGCGGGTAGGCACTCCCGTCAGCCAAAGTTAACTGCAATGCGATTCGTGAAGTATGCGTCAGAAAGTCCACGCTTCCCGGACCGCCGCCGTCCGCCATGCGCAAGTATTCCTGTTCGCTGATAGGGAAATAAACTTTGATCGGACTTACCTGCGAAACAGCGGTGAGGACCGTCGACGGCCCCACCAGGTTGCCCACCTGCACAGTGTTGATGCCGGCGATTCCGTCAACTAAGGACACAACTCTCGTGTAGCCCAAATTCAGCTGGGCCTGTTCGACCGCCGCCTCGCTGGCCTCAACTGCCGCCTTCGCCCCACGGAGCGACTGCGTGTCCGTATCCAACTGACTTTGGGGAATGGCGTGAGCCTCTGCTTCGGGAACATCACGCTTCACGTTCGTTTCGGCGTTCGCCATCTGCGCCTCAGCCTGCGCCAGTTGCGCTTTGGCCTGATCGAGCACCGCCTGAAATGGACGCGGGTCAATCTCAAATAGCACTTGACCCTTTTTGACGAATGCGCCCTCGTGATAATCCTGGCGAATGAGGTAACCGTTCACTTGCGGAGAGATCTGTGCGTTGACGTAGCCTTCGAGGGTTCCTACCCACTCGCCCTGAACCGCTACGTCTTTTTGAATGACCGGTGCGACTTCGACCTTAGGTGGTGGAGGACTGGTCGACGCTCGGACGTTGCTGTTGCTGCAGCCAAGCGAACTTGATAACAACGCTGCCCCAATGAATCCTGCAAAGATCTTCTTCATCGTTCATTTCCTCGCAATCCAGTTACTGGCGCCCAAGAACCACGACACTCGGTAAGCTATGTGCGAATGTGGCACGAAGGGTCATTTCGCCGCCATTGTTACAGTGTTACAGACTATGTATAATGTGTAACGATTCAAAAATATGCAGAAAAAATCTTTTGACCGAGATGCAGCACGGCGGCGCGTCATCCTCGATGCTGCCCGCGACTGCATCCTTAAATTCGGCTATGCGAAGAGCTCGCTCGAAGATATCGCCAAACAGGCAGCCGTATCGCGACCGCTGATCTACCGGAAATTCAAGAGCAAGGAAGAGATATTTGGCGCCTTTCTGGAGCACCTTTTCGAAACACAGTATCTGGCCGCGGAACACGCTCTCGCAAAGCCAGGAAGCAGGCGGCAAAGGCTTATGTCGCTCTATGAAGCTCTACTGCTTGACCCGTGGAAGGAGCTGATCGTGGATGCTCCGATGGGCGCGGAATTCTATGAGACATGCGGTCGGATCACGCCTGACATTAACGAAAGCCGCAGAAAGATGCAGCTCAAGTACACGCAGTCTGTCCTTGGTACTGAAGAGGTCTCGAAGGTCTTCATGCTCGCTGTAGACGGGCTCACTCGGGATATACCAGCGACAAAAGTTCTCCGCAGGAGACTTGAAGTGCTGATTGATCGATTCGTTCGCGACTAAAGCCACGGCGGATCCAGGTCGGGTGGCTGCCCTTCGCATTCTGGCCTGTTGGTCGGCAAACCGGAAACTGTCAGTGGTGTGCGGCCGAAAATTGCGCTAAAAACAAATCTCACCCGTTCGCGCCATTTCATCAGACAAATCTAACGTTGCCCCCTCTTGATCCGTAGTCGTGGATTCTTCTCATCCCTATCGTGTCTCTCGCTTCAGAATGTTCGACAACCGTACAGCCTTCGCTTTACCAAGGAGACACGACAATGGCGCAGAAACATCAACGCGGCTGGCTAAAAAAAGAAAAGCGCGCTCAAGGCGAAACCTGGGTATTGTTCTTCCGTACTACTCGAAAATCTGACGGCAAACGGGTGGAAAACAAAATCCCTATAGGCCTGGTCCGACACCTTCCCGACGCAAGCAGTGCATGGGCCCAGGTCGAACGACTCCAGTTCCTATCAATCAGGTAGATGTGCGACGCGGATTGACCTTTGGAGACTTGGCTCAGCACTACGCAGAACACGAGTTGGCTGAAGCCTCCGAATCAATCCGCCCCAAGGCGCATACAACCGTAAAGGGCTACGAGCGAGTTCTCCGGAACCGCCTGCTGCGACGATGGGGGAACAGAATCGCACTTGGCATCGAACCATTGGAAGTAGAGGAGTGGCTGAGGGCCTTGAAAAAGGAAGGACATCTTGCCAATCCGACACTCGACAAGACTCGTCGCGTCATGTCCTTGGTGTATAAGCATGGCCAAAGATACGGTCTAATTCCGCGAAACCAGGAGTCGAACCCCATGCGCTTTGTCCGCTGCAAGACGACCAGCGGATACGAAGCCATGATTCTCACCCCCGAACAGGCGTATGCAATCGTGTGTAACCTCCGAGAGCCAGAACGCACTCTGACGCTTTTGGCCGCCGGCACAGGTCTCCGTATGTCCGAATGCTTGGGCTTGCAATGGCATGACGTCAATTTCGCTGACGGAATGATCCACGTGCGTCGTACTTGGACCTGTGGCCAAGTAGGTTTGCCGAAGAGCAAAACGTCGAAGGGCCCGGTGCCACTCCATCCGTTGCTCGCCGACTTCATGCGTCTCTGGAAACAGAAGACGACGTATTCCCAAGCCGGTGACTGGGTCTTCCCATCAAGCCGCCTAGACGGCAAACAGCCACGGGTCGCCAACATGCTTGTCGAAGATCATCTGCGGCCAGCCGCTGTCAAGGCAGGCATTCTTTCATCGCATCCGGACAATCATGACGGACTCATGGATGACGACCCGCGACGATTCGGTTTTCATAATCTGCGCCACAGCCTCGCGTCATTTCTCATCCGGATCAGAACCGATCCAAAGACCGTGCAAACTCTCCTTCGCCACAGCGACGTTAAGCTGACGCTTCAGTTCTATACCCACGCAGTCAGCCGCGATCGCATGGTCGCAGCAGGCAAAATGTTAGCCGCAATTCTCAGCCACGCGCCGGACAAAAACGGACTGAGAGCGGACTGAGTAGGAATACAGAGCAAGATAGGCCCTTCGCGGCCATAGACATCCGCATCAGCTTTCTTACGCGCGTTTCAGATGCGGCCCGACAGCGGACCAGAGCGGTGCCAGACAATTCAAACAAGTCCTGGCTCTGTTGAGATCCTAAGTTCCACCTTGCACTGGCGGTCGCAAACTGGGTTATGCTGCGATGAGCTCCGGCGAAACCCGCTACTAGCCATGGCGGAAGTGGGTTTGGTGCGATTCGCGCAGGTGGCCTTGGACGTAGCCGCCGCCACTGTGCCGCGTTATCGCACGACGTTTAGTAAACACCAGTTCACGCAGCCGCAACTGTTGGCCGTCTTGTGCCTCATGCGCTACGAGGACTGGACCTATCGGGAAGCCGAAGTGAGACTGGCGGAACATTCCGAACTGCGCCGCGCTCTCCGGCTTCGCTCCGTTCCTGATTACACGACTCTGTACCGCTTCCTGCGCCGACTCGATGAGGCGGCGATCGCTCGATCCTTAAACGAAGTGGTTCATCGCATGCCACTGCCCGGTCCGCGACGCCGCGCCCAAGTGGCCATTGATGCCACCGGGCTTGCCCAAGGCGCGGTCAGCACGTTCTTCGTACGTCGCATGTATCATCACACCCAACAACCGCTTCCGTGGCGGCATTGGTTGAAGTGGCTGGCCGTCGTCGACTTGAAGCGGCAACTCATTTTGTCCCAGTCGGCACGGCAGGCTCCGTGGAATGAGTGTGCCCATCTCCCCGAACTGGTCGCGCAGGCCCATGCTCACACTCCGGTGGGCTGCGTGTTGGCCGACGCCGAGTTCGATTCCGAGCGCAATCACACCTTTGTCCGCCAGTAGCTTCATGCCTTGAGCGTCATCCCTGCCAAACGCGGAAAGAAGACTTGGCGCATCCACGGCGTCCGCGCTGAGATGCGCAACCGTTTTCCTCGCCAGAAATACTGTCGCCGCGCCCTCATTGAAACTGTCTTCTCCGTGGCCAAACGCAAACTCTCTTGCCGCGCTCCGGGGCGATGCTTGCTCACGCAACGTCGCCAAGCCTTGCTGCTCGGCTTGACTTACAATCTTTATCGCCTGTAGTACGTGCCTTCGTGCTTCAGGATGTCAACAGAGCCACAAGTCCTTTAGAATGATGGTGGCCAAGGACGGAGTTGAACCGCCGACGCCAGCCTTTTCAGGCGTATTACCAGCGTATCCCCCTTGTCCTTCAACAACTTAACTTTGCAGAGTGGCCCCAGTTTTGTGACCATTCTGTGACCAGCGCCGATGTTCGCCTAAGCGTCGGCCGAAAACATTAAACGAGAACCGTGAAAGAGGATAAGCAGATCTAGTCGAACCCTTGAAATGCGTTCTCATCCTGAGTACAATTGTTCTCGGAATGAGTACACACAACGGTCTCGGGGACCTGCTGTTCGGACGCACGCGGGGCGCTATCCTCGCCTTGCTCTATGGCAGGGCCGATCAATCATTCTACACACGCCAAATTGCACGCGAAGTAGATGCCAGCGTTGGCGCGGTTCAACGGGAGCTTGAAAACCTCTCGAAAGTGGGACTGATCATTCGCAGTTCAGTGGGCAGTCAGGTTTTTTATCAGGCGAACCGACACGCCCCCATATTTCGAGAGATGCAGGCCCTGGTGAACAAGACAATTGGCATCTTTCGCGTCTTGCGATCCGCATTGCATCCTTTAGGGAAGCGAGTCCTTGTGGCATTTGTGTACGGATCCGTCGCACGCGAGGAGGAAACGGCACAGAGTGATGTTGATCTAATGGTTGTTGGGAAGGCCACACTTGACGAGATCCTTTCACGGCTCTCTACAGTGGAGAGGAACTTCGGCCGCCCTATCAACCCGACCGTGTATTCCGTCGAAGAATTCAAGTCGAAACTTGCGAGCGGGAATCATTTTTTGACCGCCGTGCTCAAAGGCCAAAAGGAATTTTTGCTGGGAGACGAGGATGAGCTTAGAAAAGTGGGTGGAGTACGGTTGGCTAAGGCGGGAGCCGACCAGCACAGGTGAGATCAAGGATCTTCTGGGAATTGTGGGTCGTAGCCTTGCGGATTCGAAGGTCGAAGCTGTTTCGACCGACCTCCGATTTATCGCTGCTTTCAACGCCGCGCTCTGCGTCGCGACGACAGCACTCCGCGCGTCCGGTCTTCGCACCGTTACCCAAGCAGGCCACCACGTAAAAACAATCGAATCTCTGGAACTCACCATAAAGGCCAACCCGAAGGTCATTCAAAGATTCAAGACCTTCAACAATAAGAGGAACAAATCGGTCTATGACGTTGCGGGTGCCGTATCAGATCAAGAATTGGAAGCGATGGTGAAACTCGCGGAGGAACTCAAGAACAACACCCTAGCCTGGCTGCGAAACCTCCATCCGGAGCTATTGAAAGCCTAGCGCTGAATATGTTTTAACCCTCCATCAGCGGTAGAGTCCCGACCAACCCATCCTCCCTAGGAATAAGCCCCGAACCGGGGTCTTTGGATTCTGACGAACGACGAAGAGCCGATTGCAAGGCGCGATGTTGCGGCGTTCATTCCAGCCTCGTCCCCGCTAAACACTCTCGAAGTGCTTACAACAATCTATTTTCTCCGAGGCAGACGGTAATGCGTCCCACAAGCCGACTTCGGGCCAGCGTCGAGGTCCGCAATCAAGTGTCGCATCCGCTCCGCCTTGACTCAGGGCAGAAACAGCAGTCGCAATCGCCACCTCTCTCCATCGGTAAACGCTAGCCGACTTCCGGGAGTTGGGCTTTCTTCGTCCGGGGGGACTAATGTCCTCGAAGCTCGCTTTGTCGCCAGTCTCCGGATTGCCGACAAACCAGACAGAACTGTGAAGACTTGCCGCATTGGTAAGCCTCGGCCCCAATCTCAGCCGTCCTGCTCATCGTTGACGGTGGCATGACCCAAGTTTAACGAGCGACGCTCAATGTCCTGTGAACTTCAAATGCCATTTCCAAAACCCCGTTCATTGATGCCCTTAAAAACATCCAAAGAAAAGGATGGTTGACGGCCTTACTTCACTGCGTTCCGCAATGTCCTCAGTTTTAGACTGCGCGCCGAATTTTTCCTTGGGAAACTCGACTAGCTTTCCGCGCTGCTCGATTGGTACCGGCTTCACCTTCTTCGGGACGGGACCATGAAGATAGAATTCGATCAGCTTCGCCATAACGCCACTCCAGTTGCTGGCCTCCGCTCCTGCGTTTGAAGGTTGCTCCGTCATGTATAGGGGATAGTCCCCTTTTCAATTTATGTTCTACGTTTGCACTCTCTCCCAGAGCTTTGCCTGGCCCAAGTGATAGGCGATATGCGCCGTTCTGCCGAGTACAACGGTGAACCGATTGCGATGCGGCTCCCGCAAGAAATCCTCTTCAGACACAGCACTATGCTTCTGCAGCCAGTCGGCGACCGACAGCTTCGTAAAGCTTGTCCACAGAATCTCACTGGTCTGTTGCCAAATAATTTTCAAATCCTCGCCTAACAATATGGTTGGAACAGTCCGATCTGGGTTCGACACGAACATTAGGTCAAGCTCCGGATGAATCCTGGCTCCGAAGCCGAGAAGCGGAATGAGAGCGTCATTAAATGCCGTGAGGTGACCCCAGAGGTAAATCAGTCGGTTTTTTCCCGGAGCAACTTCCTGCAGCAGTTGCTCTTGGGGCAAGTTTCCAAAGAGCTTGCCCGCTCGATCAACGTTCGACCGCCAATTCCTAAGCGCTGAATCTATGAGCGATGTTTCAAGAGTCATATTTCACCTTTCGCGATCTGAAAACTTGCAATTAGTGAGACCTTGATACTGACATTCCAAGGTCCGATAGCTGTCATCCCCGCTCGAAAAAACGTGGACAGCGCGGGCACACCAGCCGCAGCAGGCGATTTGTGGTATCGAGATTCCCCTATTGCAAAAAACAGAGCACCTCCGTCATCTCGAACGGGGCCCGCCAGTTCTTGATACCGCTCAAGGACTGATCTAAACCCTCCAGGTAGAACAGGAACGGCCTCAACTCTCTGCAACGAGGGTCAGGCGCCCACGGCCGAAATGGCCGTGACCCCGCCGTCGATCAGGAAGTCTGCCCCGACGACGTACGCAGAATCGTCCGACGCGAGGTAAACTGCCAGCTTCGCGATTTCTTTCGGATCGGCGATCCGCTTGCTAGGATTGTTGGTTCCGAGGACTTCCTTAACCGCATTGCCCTGCTCTTCGCCTGCGAAACGACCGAACATCGCCGTGTCCGTCGGGCCTGGGCTTAGGGTATTCACGCGAATCCCGCGGCCCACGAGTTCGGCGCTGAGGATTCGAGCGAGATGGACGACCGCGGCCTTGCAGCTCGAGACGATCGAGGTGGTCGGCCACCCCTTGCGCGCGCCAACGGACGAAGTAATGATTACAGACGAGCCTTGCCTGAGTAGCGGCAAGGCCTTTTGAATCGTGAAGTAAACCCCTTTGAAATCGATGCTTATCACCTTGTCGAAGTTTTGCTCTGTCACCTCTTCGAACGGCAAGAACACGCTGTAGCCTGCATTTACGAGGACGCCGTCCAGGTGCCCGAAGTCCCGCTTGATCGTGGCGAACATGGTGTCGAGGTCGGTGAGATTGCTGACGTCCGCGCGAACGGCGAGACTTCCGGCCCCAAGCGTCTTCTTAGCTGCCTGCAGCGACCCCTCATTCAAGCCGCAGATGACGACACGCGCGCCCTCTCTGTCGAATTCCTGGGCTGCGGCCAGCCCAATCCCGCTGTTGCCGCCCGTGATAAGGATATTTTTGTCCGTTAGCTTACCCATTGTCGTCCCTCCTTTAGATTATGGTCATGCTCCTATGGGAGCAAAAAAAAATTAAAAACTTTCCAGCAGGTGATCGCGAACTGAATTCAGGATTTTCTGCCTCTCAACCGGATCAGGCAAGATGCGCGCGGTCGAGATCGCGCCCGTCATCGCTGGAAAGATAATGTTGTAGCTTCTTTCTCGCTCGTCAGCAGTGCGGCCTGGCATGAACTCCAACATCCGTTTACGGCGTGCTTCCATAACGCACGCGATTCGCTTCCTTACCGCCGGGGCGGCGCGGGCAATCTCGGGAGCCAATGCGGCAATCGGGCACCCCGTTTCCGCATGTTCACAGTGTTCCGGACTCAGGTACCACCGGACAACCTCTTTCCAGCGCTCTGATGGGGCTACGCTTTCCAATGCCGCAAAGGCTTTTTCGCCAAACTCGGAATAGCCCGCTTCGATGGCTTCGGCGAGAAGCTCGTCTTTGCTGCGGAAATGCTTGTAAAAGCCGCCAACCGTGAGGCCAGACGCCTTCATCACGGTGGCGACGCCGGGCCCATTCAAGCCCTCCGCCCGAAATCGACGAGCAGCGTTTTTCAGGATTCGCTGGTGAGTTCTCGCCTTGTGATCCTGTTCGTATCGCATATTTCAATTGGATTATAAACGTAATCACAAGGATGCAAAGATTACTTGCGCAAAAACACCGACGCGAGCATAGGCGGCCACTTGCAGGAGGCTTCTTTGGCTAGCGTATCGTCATACTCGCAAGCACTCCATTCAACGAATCCTGCCACGCATGGGCGATCATTCCAGGGCGAACGCTTCCGCGCCAATAGGCGAGAATCCCGAACATTACCCCGTACAGGCCGATCAGAATCACCATCTGGAAACCCTGGTAGGCGTGAGCCGTGCCGAATGTTACAGCAGAAAGGAGGATGCCGGCGGGAGCGCTCTTAGTCAGGGCCATGAACTGTCGTTGTACCGGACCTATGCACGGATTTGAGCTGAAGGAAAAATGCTGAGGCGACAAACCCTTTGGGGACCCTGGAAATCCTGTTGTAAAACAGAGAAGCCGCGAAGTGAGCGCTTCGCGAGCCGATTTCCAGGAGGTCACCCAAAAGGTGAAGAACAAGAAAAAGCATAGCGACAAACCCTGCGGCAATCAAGGCTCTCCAGTAGATAGCGCGGAACCCAATAAAATTGCTGCTTCCACCCACTTTGACTTCGCGGGACATGCCGATTCCACGATTATGCCGACTCTGTGTCGAGTACGGCGGGGGGAGGGGCTCGGATCGTGTTGTGACTCGGCATAATCAGAGGCCTTCCAGGAAGGTCAACAGTTTGTCATCCGGCCGATATCGTGTTGGTTTGACGCCGAGTGGTTCGGTACGCAACAGCGCTTTCTCCTTCAGACGCATGTCTGCATGAAGATATATCTGTGTCGTCTGCACGGACTCGTGCCCCAGCCAGAGTGCGATCACGGAGCGATCGACGCCATGTTGAAGAAGGTCCATCGCTAAGCTGTGTCTCAGAACGTGCGGCGAGACTTTCTTGTGTTTGAGCGAGGGGCAGTTCCGCGCAGCAAGGTGGGTGTATTTGGTGAGGAGACGCTCGATCGCATCGCGGCTGAGTCTGCCGCCACGGATGCTGGGAAAGGCCGGATCTTCAGCCTGACCATGGCGTTCGCGTAACCAGGCGCCCAGCATCTTTGCCGTTTTCGGACGGAACGGTGTGCACCGCTGTTTTCGGCCTTTCCCGATGCAGCGCACGTGGGCTCCGGTCCCTAGCACGACATCCTGGCAGTTTAGCCCAATCAGTTCGGAAACCCGTAGACCAGTACGAGCCGCGATCAGGAGAAGGATCCGATCACGACGCCCTACCCAAGTGGAACGATTCGGAACCGCCAGCAGTGCCTCGATCTCTTTCCGGTTTAGGAATTCGATCGGGCGTTGCACGTGGCGTTTATTGGGGACCGCCAGGATCCGCTGGCAATGCAGAGCATGCGCGGGTTCCTCTAAGGCCACGTAGCGGAAAAAAGAGTGGATGGCCCCCAGCCGGGCATTCCGGGTGCGAGCGCTGCTTTTGCGAGTGCCTTCCAGATGATCGAGGAACAGGCCAATGAAGGGAGCGTCGAGGTCTTCGGTCCGGATTTGACAGGGCATTTTGCCGAGCCGTTTTTGGGCAAACCGCAGAAGCAGACGGAAGCTATCGCGATATCCCGCGATCGTATGCGGGCTGGCTTGTCGTTGGCGAAGCAGGCGATCGGTGAAAAAAGATTGAAGAAGAGAGGGGAAGCTGGCGGAAATCATGGCTGCACCTCCCGCTGGATCAGCCGATCGGTAGCCAGCTGAAGGAGTTCGGGCACAGCTTCCAGATACCAATAGGTATCGTTCACGTGGACATGTCCTAGATACGTGGACAGCTTGGGAAGTTCTCGTTCGACGTCGAGCCCGGCGCGATACCACTGGATCAAGGTGCGGACGGCAAATCGATGACGTATGTCCTGCAGCCGCGGACCGCGGCCGACACCCTCGGCCGACGCGCGGAGGCCGACGCGCTGGGATAATTTGGCGAAGATGTATCGCGCCTTCCAGTCGGGGACACGGGTACCCTGCTCGGAGATAAAAAATGCAGGAATGGTGGATGCTGGAAAAACGCGATCTCGGACTTGGACGTACCTTTTCAGAGCATCTACTGTAGAAGGGTGAAGCGGCACATAACGCGATTTTCCGAACTTCGTCCGCCGGATGTGAAGGATTCCGAGTTTGAGGTCGACATCTGGTCGGTCCAGGCCCAGAGCTTCGTTCACCCGCATTCCGGTCGCTACCAGCAAGCCGAAAAGAGTCATATAGGTGCGGGCGTGAAGTCCCTTGGGAGAGGGGAGTTGTCGAGCTCGGCGAAGGAGCTTTTCAATCTCTCCGTCGCTGTAGATGTGAGGAGACTTCCGTCGATAACGGTGTGGAAGAAGTCCTGCGGGCGGAATCTCGGTGCGAGGTTCGAGTGCGCTCTGCCAGATGGCGAAGCGCCGAACCATGCCCAAACGCTGAGCCCAGGTAAAAGGTTGAGCCTTCGCTGGCTGTGTGGCCCAGCGAAGCGCCAGTTCCCTGGTGATGTAGGGGGCACCTTCGGCTTGGAGAAACGCTACAAACTTCCGTAACAAACCTTCCGGCTCTCGAAGCCGGTACCCGAGGCTGCGGCGGACGCGTAGGTAATCGTTCAATGCCTGTTCCTGGGGCTTCACTGTGCACCTCCCATTGGCCAGGGGTGAGCCAGCGAGCGCAGAGCATCGAAATCGACTTTGGCGTAGATTTCCGTGGTGTCGGGATGTCGATGCCGAAGAACTTCTCCGATTTCCGCCATCGTCGCACCGGAACGCAACATGGAAGTCGCCAGGCTGTGGCGAAACAAGTGGGCTCCCTTTAAAGCGGGGTGTAAGTCAGCCCGGACGAGTGCACGGCGAACGATCGACGCCACAGTCTGGGCTCCAGCCAGGCTGCGGTGTGGCGCCCTCGTGCAGACGAATACCCGGCGTGTTTGACAGGCCGGACGATCTCGACGCAGGTAGGAGGCCGGCTTTGCCTACATCTACAGGAAGGGGCATCCGATCGTGCACCAGTCCCTTGCCGCGAACGAGAACTTCGCCGGCTCTCCAGTTGATGTCTTCGAGCTGGAAAGCAACCACTTCCCCGGCGCGAAGACCAAGACGGGCGAGGAGGAGAAGGATGGCATGGTCGCGTCGGCCGGTCGCGGTGCGGCGCTGGCAGGCCTTGAGCACACATTTGACTTCCTCCGACGTCAGGTACTTGGGCACGGTAGACAGTCGCCGATTCGCCACCGTGGGCACCACAGCGGCTAAGTCAGCTTGCAGTTCCCCTTTCTCAAACAGGAACCGGAAAAAAGAGCGCAAAGCGGTCGTCACCAGATGTACTGTTGTGACACTCATCTTCTGGGTACACCGCAAAACAAAATCCGAAATATCGGAAACTTTCACTGCTTTAAGAAGGAGCGGCCTTTCTCGGAAGCACTCGAGGAGAAACTTATGAATGAAAGCCACGTAACCGCGGATCGTAGCCGTGACCAGTCCGCGTTCCGTGCGTAAATAAGTTTCGTACCGGCTCAGAGTGTCAGCCAATGGTGATCTGTCGCGAGTGTCACGAGCGAGATGTCGAGCTGGAATAACATTGTGTCTTCGCAGATGATAGAGAAACTGCTGGATGGTTTTTAAATCCCCCTTACGATCTCGGCCCTTGCGCTGGAGAAATGCCTCAACCAGCCGCTCATCAAGGTTTGTGACTGTGAGCCTCTTTCGTCTCAACCATTGGCCCAAATGCGTAAGAAGCTGCAGTTTCACCCGCACTGTGTCTTCTGCGTAGCCTTCCCGTACCAGCCAGGTTATGAATCTCTGAAGCTGGGCGACTAGGAGTCTGTCGGGGATAATAAACAATGATTTTTGATTTCTCTGCCTCCGAGGGCGCATTGAGTCTCGCCGGAATCGGAGGCGGCACAAGATTCAGCCCGAGAATACTTCTTCCGGCGACGCAATCGCCTTTTCGCCCGCGCCGGAAGGCTCCGTCTGGGTTACGTCACTTGGAATGCCCTCCCGGAGCGGAACAACTTCAGCAGGTTGTGGGTAAGACAGATCAGCTTCCATTCCGCTCGCACGTTCTGCAATCCGCGTAAGAGAAACCGCCGCATCCCACGCTGCTCCTTGATCTGCCCGAATACCGGTTCCACAATCGCCTTGCGCATGCGGTACAGATCCCGTCCTGCCTCGGTCTTCAGCTTCTGCTTCATTTGCTCCAGCAACGAATCCGGTTCCGCCAACTCAACCGCATCCGGATCTTCCTTAGCCGCCGCGTTTCTCTCTCCATGCTTTTGCTTCCCCACGGCCACGTGCAGATCGATTCCTTGCACCCGCGGGTCGCTCACCTGCTTCGGGTCCCAATAGCCCGTATCCGCGCTGGCCGCCTGCGGCTTGTCTCCTACATTCTGCTGCACCTGCTCCAACATCGCCGCCAATTGATGTTTGTCATTGGTCTCCTGGGTGAGTTCGGCCGCCACAATCACCTGCGCTTCTCCATCCACCGCCACTTGCGCGTTGTACCCTTGCACGAAACTGCCCTTGTGACTCCCATCCGGCATGATCCGACTGTCCGGATCCGTAAAATTACGCTGCGCTTTCGCCTCCGGCATCGCCTTCTCTGGGTCCGGCACCTGCGGCTCCCGCCCTCCCGTCTTCTTGCCCGTGCGCGCCTCTTGCTCTCGCCGCTCCGCGATTTTGCCTTCCGCGGCCGCCTTCTTCTCCTCCGCTTTCTCTCGGGCTTCCGCTTCCAACTCCGCCTTCGCCGCCCGAATCTTCGCCAACCGACTTTCTCGCCGCGCCAACTCCGCCGGCAACTCCTCCCCGCTCTGCCCCTTCCCGTACTTCGCGTCCTCCGCCGCATCCTCCGCGTCGGCTCGCTTCAAGATCTCTTCCACTTCGGCCTGCAGCCTCTTCTCCGTTTCCCCCATCCGCTCATAACTCATCGCCTTGTGCTTGCTGGCATTGCCCTGCAGTTTGCTGCCATCGATCGCCACATGCCCCAACTTCACCAGCCCCGCCTTCTGACACAACTGCAGCGCTTGGCTAAACAATCCCGCCAACGCCCCCAAATGCCGTTTCCGAAACTCCGCCAGCGTGCTGTGGTCCGGATGTTCGTCCGCCGCCAAGTAGCGAAACCCAACATCTTCGTACGTCGCCGCCTGTATCTTGCGCGAGCTGTAGATCCCCTTGCAGTAGCCGTACAGCAGCACCCGCACCATCATCCCCGGCGCATACGCCGCCTGTCCCCGCCCGTCTTTTTCCTCGTACGAAGCATAGATCGCCCCAAGATCCAAGACCTCAACCACCTCCGCCACGAAGCGCGCCAAATGCTTCTCCGGTAGCCAATCATGCAGCGAGGGGGGGAGCAACAGAGTCTGGTCCAGATCGTCGGAACGAAAGCACTTTCCCATGGCCGCATCCTAAGCCCAAACACCCTCTGGAAAACTTGCTATCTTTGATACCTCTTTTCCGGAATCTATTTCCGACAGGCTCCTAGCGGACCGGAAAGACGTTTGGCTGCTACTAGTAGTTCGATTCCTAAATAGCATTGCAATACCAGCTGTAGTGCCGTATGCTATCGCTATACCACGACTGGGTGGCCACTGGCGATGCCCTTTATCAGTCGACGTGCCCGGCTGAACCTGACCGACGAGGATACCATTTGGCTCGAGCGACTGGCGCAGTCGCGAACCGAATCGGCGGCGCAGGTGCAACGCGCGCAGATGGTTCTGCGCTATGCTCAGGGCCAAACGGTGTCCGCCATAGCTGCGGCTTTCAAGACCAATCGACCCAAAGTGGAACGCTGCGTTTCCAAGGCCCTGGAGTTGGGTGTCCGTGCCGCCATGCGCGATCTGCCCGGACGCGGTCGGCGGCGGTCGATCAGGGAGGAAGACAAGACCTGGATCGTCGACTTGGCCTGTCAGAAACCCAAAGATCTGGGCTATGCGCAGGAGTTGTGGACTACGCGCCTGCTGGCCAAGCACATCCGGAAGCACTGTGTGGAGGGGGGACACCCGCAGTTGCAAAAGCTGGGACGAGGGACGGTTTCCAAGATCCTGTCGGCACATCCAGTGAAGCCGCACAAGATCCAGTATTATCTGGAGCGGCGCGATCCGGAGTTTAAAGCCAAGATGATTGAAGTGTTGCACGTTTACCGGGACGTCGAGTTGTGGCGCAAGGTGGGCTTGCCTTCCGAAGTCGTGGGAGTGCTGAGCTATGACGAGAAGCCGGGCATTCAGGCCATCGGCAATACCGCGCCGGATCTGCCGCCGGTACCGGGTCGGCACAGCCGCGTGGGACGAGATCATGAGTACAAGCGGCACGGCACCGTATCGCTGTTGGCCGGCATTGAACTGCTTAGCGGGGAAGTGTTGGGCTTGGTTCGGGAGCGCCACCGGAGTGCGGAATTTATCGAGTTTCTCCAGTTGGCGGATCAACATTATACGGCGGGACTTCGCATTCGCATCGTGCTGGATAATCATTCCGCTCACATTTCCAAACAGACGCGAGCGTACTTAGCGAGTGTGCCGAACCGCTTTGAATTCATCTTCACGCCGAAACACGGCTCGTGGTTGAATCTAATCGAATCCTTCTTCGGCAAACTGGCCCGGACGTTATTGCGGGGGATACGAGTCAGTTCGAAGGCCGAGTTGAAAGCACGCATCGAACTGTACCTGAAAGAAGTGAATGAAGAGCCGGTGGTGTTCAAGTGGAAGTACAAGCTGGCGACGCTCGAGACAGAGTCAGTAGCGACCTGACCGCGTTCTATTGCTATGTTATTTAGGAATCACAATACTAGGTTTCGGAAAGCACTTTCGCGCATGAATCTCCTCCTTACTGGCCTCAACCAGTCCGGATAAGATGGCCGGATTATGCCGATCTGTAAAGTCCAGAATGTAGCGCCAAAAGGGGAGGACAGAAGAGCAAATTGGCTAAAGTCGGCATAATCGTGGAATCGGCATGTCCCGCGTTATGCCGATGTCGGCATAACGCGGGTAAGAATCTGACTCCCTACGGTGGCCTGTTTCCGGTGGCCACCATGTTAGAGAGGCTGGGCTTGCAAGAGCTGGTCGACGAAACCCTGACGATAAAGCGCATCCCGCGCGTCATGACCATCTATCAATTCGTACTGGGGATGGTGTTGGCCATCTATGTGGGGTTTGCTCGCCTCAATCACATTCGTTTTGTGGCCCAGGACCCGATGCTGACCGGGATCTTGAAGGTGAGCGGGTTGCCTGGGCAAAGCACGTTCTGGCGATTTCTCGCGTCGCTGAATCTGGACCTGGCCGGGCAACTGTTGCAACTGCAGCGCATTCTGCGCGAACGGGTGTGGGCAGCGGCCCACGTAGGGCTGAAGTCGATCACGCTGGACACCGACACCACCGTGCACACGCTCTATGGCCGGCAGATGGGTGCCCGCAAGAGCTATAACCCGAAAAACAAAGGCAAGAAAAGCTATCAGCCCATTCTCACCTTTATGGCTGAAACCCACGAATACGTTTGGGGAGAATTGCGCAACGGCGATCGGCCCGATGGGAAACAGATCGCACGCCATCTGCAGAGTGTCTGCGCAGCCTTGCCCCAATGCATCGAGAGCATCTTCGCGCGGGCTGATTCCGGTTTCTATTGTTGGGAGGCCGTCCAAGCCTACGAAAAAGCCAAGGCGCACTTCATCATCGTGGCCCGCAAGACCTCGCGTCTGCTGGAACAACTGCAAACCGCCAACTGGAAGCCCTCGCCCAAGACCGACGCCGATGAGCAGTGCGAATTCCGCTATCAGCCAGAGGGTTGGGGCCAGGCCTACCGCTTTGTCGCCTTGCGCTACAAGAACAAGGAGGAGAAGAACCCTCAAGAGCGCGAGCAGTATCAGCTCTTCGACACCCCGCAGTATACCTATCGTGTGTTCGTGACCGACATGGAGCGGGCCATTGATCTGCTGGTGTGGTTCTATAAAACGCTACCAGCGTACACCGTCTCGCCTGTTCGCGACACGACGCCGGCGATCACGTTGTGTCGACCGCCATCTGCGGAGAGACCTGCGCATTCTTATTCTCCGTGAGTCCCGGTTGCCCTCTGCGGCTTGCGCTTGCGGTCACTGACCTTTTCGCCGAAGGCTGAAACCTTGTCGACGATGTCGGCTCGCGATTCTTCGCTGCTGGCCGGGGCGATCAGCAGACCAACTCCTACGCCGATGCCCACTCCGATCAGCAGAGCACCTACTTTTCCGAGCATTTGGGAGTCTTCTTTGCCTCGAAGAACGTCGGTTGCGCGCCCGAGACGGTCGGACGCGGTTTCGTAGGTCTCCCTGGCTTTGCCTTTGATCTCGTCAATGTTGTCCGGCATTCGCTCACGTAGATTATCGAGCAGATAAAGGCCGGTGCTAAGCAGAACGCCAAGAACTGCTCGTTTCTTAGATTTCATGCGTTACTCCAGACGATAGTATCGCCAACAAGCAGATGCAGAAAATGCGGTCAGAGGTTGGCAGAGAATCAAACTGAAGGGAGTTGGGTTGTGTGTTGGTATCATAACCAACAGACCGTCCTAAAGTTCCCGCATACGATGGCCCAATGATTTCTGACTACTAGGGGACCTGCGGGGCGCGGTCCCTAACCAACAATAAGACGCGACAAGGTCTTGGCATCTGCTTCCTCTCGTATCTGTCGCGAAAGACCAGGAGAAGTTTTATGCCGGAAAAAGAAGCCGTAAAACATGCCCGCGAAGGCGCAGCCGACGGCGAGTCCGCTGGGCTGAGGTGATTCGGTGCGCGCGTTCCGTGTCAAACCTGCGTGGCTCACGATTAAACGGTCGCTGCTAACACTCTACAACGATGTTTATGATGAACATCTCTTCGTGTTTGCCGCCGGGCTGTCGTACTATTTCGTGCTCTCACTGTTTCCGCTGCTGGTGACGATGGCGTCTCTGCTCGGATATGTACCGATCCCTCACCTATTCGAAGGTCTTCTAAGCTTAATATCCAGGCTTGTCCCAGGAGATGGAATGAGTTTGGTTCGCAGCATCGTATCTGACGTCATCAGTCACAAGCACCCGCACTTCCTTACGCTTGGATTAGTCTTCACGATTTGGGCAGCTTCCAGCGGATTTGCCGCGATAATCGACGGCCTTGATGTCGTTTATCGAGTCCGCGAGACTCGCCCGGTCTGGAAGACTCGGCCCATTGCGCTTGGACTGACGCTACTGTCGGGATCTCTGTTGCTCCTGGCTGTAGGATTGACGGTTGATGGGACAACCTGGGGAATCTGGCTTGCAGGCAGATTTACGTTTAAGCCTTTCGTGGTTTCCGCTTGGCGTTATCTCCGGTGGGGCATAGCCTTATTCTTTGCCGTGCTCGCAGTGGAACTCCTCTACCATTTCGGTCCGGATGTGAAGCGGCGCTTCCAGGACAGCCTGATCGGTGCGATGATTGCAGTCATGACCTGGATTGGTTTGTCCTACCTGCTCGGGATTTACTTCCGGCACTTCGATAGTCTGGATAGGACTTATGGACCACTGGGTGCCGCGATCGGCTTGTATGTGTGGTTTTACCTTTCCGGTTTTGTCATCCTGGTGGGCGGAGAAATCAACTTTCTGCTGGGCGAGCTAAGAGCCCACAGAACTCCGCAACCATCTACCTCCGCGCGTACCCGGATCAACAATCTGAACGAGGCAGCGTGAACCCCCCATTGCTCTTGTGGCCATGCGAGGCTGGCGTCCTTGACAGCGGAATGGACGCCGGTCCTGTGTACCGTTCGTATCACGCGATGGATGCCGGCCTGTGACACTTCCGGTGAGGCACCCTGTTCATTCAGAAAGAAATGAAACAGGTCGGAGCGTTTCGCAATAGCCGCGAAGCGGCGTAAGAATGCAATCTACGGCGCAAGCCGTGGGTACGCCCCACGTAAGATAATTTCTATCTCCCCTTTTTGACCCTCGGGGCTCTCTCGCACAAATGGCCTAAGGGGTTGCCTGTAGGCTCTCACGCGCAACACACAGGCAAGTTTTGTCGTTCATCCTACATTCCGACAGCCGCGGCATCCGCCGCGCACCCGCATTACGAAAGTAATAATGTAACGAAGTACATCGCGTGCGTAAAGACTACGATGTGACCCAACCCGACTTTCAGCGAAGCTACTGATTCCTGCGCTCGGTCTGTTGGCAACATAACTGCACTATCAATGTCGAGTTCGTTCCTCCCCCTGCCTGTCACCTCCCCCAAGAAATTCTCCCGAGGAGAGTGGCTCGTGTCACAAACCGACCCTAAGATCCGGTTGCTCCGAAGGCTTGTATGGATCGAAGAAAAACGCTTTCGGGGTTTTGGTTGCTCCGAATGCGCCTGGGTGTTCAACGCTTCCGGCTCGCCCACTGGCAATTCCTTTGATGAAATGATGCGGAACTTCGAGTCGCAGCGCGATGCAGAGTTTTCATCGCATGTCTGCGCGGATCATCCAAGGAAATCGCGTTGAGCCGACGAGCTTGCCTTTGGTAATTCATCTTGACGCCCGGCTGCCATCTCGTCGGTATCAATTGCGGAGAATGCCCGATGTCGGCTACATTCCTACACTCCGCCCGATGGACAGCCCCCACTTCGCAAATAGTGGCCCTGCGGGTTCGGTGCGTGATCCACCAACTCGAATGGTTGCGGACCGGCTTTCGGCGATCGTACCAACTGCTCGCGAATTCGCAACTTGGCTTTGTGCAGTTGTGACTTCGAGTTTCCTGCGCAGCAACCGAGCATCTCTGCGATCTCTTGATGGTCGTAGCCCTGGACTTCGTGCAGTAAGAAGATTGTCCTATACCCGCGCGGCAGTTCCTTGATCGCGCAGGCCAACGCGACCCGGTCGACACAACCTGCCAGGCGATTATCTTTGGCTCCGTATTCGCGCCGTAGGTTGGCGCCGTCGCTATCGTTGTACGGCTCCTCCAGAGAAACCTGGTTGAGCGACTTCTTGCGAAAATGCATCAGCACCGTGTTGACTGCAATGCGGTGAAGCCATGTCGAAAACGCCGAGTCGCCGCGAAAGGTGGCGATCTTGCGGAACACCTGCAAGAATGCGTCTTGGGCGAGATCTTCCGCTTCCGTGGCATTGTTGGTCATGCGCAAACATACGGAGTAGATCCGTGCTTTGTGGGCGTGAAATAGAGCGGCAAACGCATCGGCATCGCCTTCTTGAGCGCGCTTAATCACATCGGAATCCGGAGCTGGAGCTTCCGCCACACTGCAGGCCGTTACAAGCTTAGGTCCCTTGGCTTTAAGCCCGTCATTCGTCATTGCTTGTACGGCGCGATTGTCGTCCATGAGCAAAACTCTGCGTCCAGCCCCTGGTTCTGTCTTAGTCGTAGCGCACCACCTTTAGTCACGAACCGTGTCAGATTAGGCTCTGATGTCTTTCAAAACTGTGCAATTTTGAACAGTCGCATCATTTTGGGCATTGTATTATCCGAAATGTTCGACAGAGCGGTCATGGGTTAGTGTCGACTGACAGCATCGACGTTCGGACCCTCACGACTGCTCTTTTTCTCTCTGCCCTGAAGGCTAACCTTGTCAGGCCGGACTCACAGAGTTCGGCCTTTTCTTGGCTTTGATGCTGCTCATGAACTGTGTCTTGGAGGGGGCTAAGCGTTGGTAAATCGGCCACGTTGTTGGAGGTGTTGGTTGCGACGAAAATAGCGGCGCTTGCCGGACTAGATTTAAGAAGTGGCTGATTTGCTCATTGCTCTCACGGAGTTTGTATGTGCGGGAATTGAGCGCGGAAGCTAGTCGTGGAGAACGACATTTAAAAGTGAACTATGAACTTGCAGCACGCTCCCGCCATTGTACCCAATGAATCCCAACGTTCTAAACCTATTCATGAAAAAACTGACCCGCGACCGGGTTGTGCCTATCATCTCTGCAAGGGTCTCCTGACTGATCTTGGGGATTACAGTCTCGGGCACTCCTTCCTTACCGAAGTGAGCAAGCATCAGCAGAAGCCGAGCTAGTCTCTTTTCGCTGGAATTGAAGAGTTGGTCGACCAAATCCTCTTCGTATCGAATGTTCCGCGCCAGCAGATACGCTACAAACAGATCGGAGAATGTGTGTTCCCGGTGGAGCGCAAGCATCATTGCCTTCTTGTCAATGCGCAGAACTTCGCAGTCCGTCATTGCGGTTGCAGACCCCATGCGCAAGAGCTGTCCAGCCAGCGCGCCTTCTCCAAAAAACTCTCCCTCGCCCAAAATGCACAGGGTCGCTTCTCTGCCAATCTTGGAGACGACGTTAAGTCTAACCTTGCCCTCCTGGATGTAGAAGATCGCGTCAGCCATATCCCCTTGCGCGAAGATGATTTGTTTCTTGGAAAAGGCCACGACCTTCCTACCATCGCCGATGGTGGCAAGAAATTTCTTTGGATCGAAGTCGCGCTTTTTCGCAGCCGACGCGGTCGGTGCCATTGCTGGCTTCTCCTTGCGGGGAAATGCCTTCTTTAACATTTTGTCAGAACAGTGCTCACCAAGGATGGTCACTTTTGCTCACAATTGTTAAGAATCGCTGGCAGAGCCGAGTAAGCTGTAGTGTAAGAAAATGAGCAATATTGAGCATTTTCCGGTCTGCGGAACGGTGCATCATGCGGTAATGAAAACCAAGGACCTCACCCTGAAACAGATATTATCCGTGCCTTGCCCCACCTGTGGTGCAGCGACCAAGGAAGCGTGTGAACTGCACACGGGTGCCCGACGCACCGAGCCCCACCGGGATCGGAAGCTTTCGGCAGCGGAGGCTGTGGAAACGCGGCCCGGCAAACGACAACAGCCGACAAACCCACAGGACTCTTACACGTTAAAGATTCTCGCCTGCAAACTGCAGACGTAAGATTCGGAATTATGCCTCTGACAGATCTTTCACGAAGTGTTCGCTTTTGATCAGCTTTCTCCCTCGGCTGTCGCCTATCATGCCGCCTACCAGCCCTGGAGGAACTCATGGAGAACTTCGCCGAGTTAAAAGAAGTCCCAAGCTGATCGCGGAAGATGAGCGATTGACGGATGGCCTACGTTTGGCGGCAAGACCGGCACCAACGGTGAAGCTTAGCCAGATCGTGCAGAGCGGTCACGATTAAAGCCTTGCCTGTTTTTATTCCCCCGATATTTTGCTTTGCCGATTTCTCCGGCCCGCGTCAGCATACGCAATTTCGACGCCACCTCCTCGACGGAATGAGGAATTGGGCCGGCGGACGCCGGACATGTACTTGACGTTTTGCGGAACCGTGACCATCGCCAAAAGCACTTCCTCCCTGGCGGCGACAGCATCAAAGCAGGATGCCAGTTAGGCTAGAAGGTGGGCGCGATGAGAACAGTTAGAGTCGTTCGAAATGTCCTGGGAACAGCAGGACTGATTTTGGCGGGGTACGTCTTTCTTACGTCCCTGAAGGATTTTCGACGCTACATCAAGATCAGCACGATGTGATCGTTCGATGAATAGCTTGGCAGGTTGGGAAAGTTGTGTTTCGATGAAGTTCACATGAAACAAGGGTCCCGCCAATCCAGGCCGGGACCCAAATAAGAGCTTAGGAAGCGCGACGCTGGCCGCCCTGGTCCTGCTGCTTCTGCTTGTTGTCATCTTGCTGCTGATTACGGTCCTGGGCAGGGTTCTTCTTTGCAACATCGTCATGTTGCTGTTGCGGCTGTCCGGGCTGTTGACCCGATTGCCCCGGATTCTGGCTCTGATCCTTTTTGATATCCTCTGCCATATAATTCTCTTTTGAGCGTCGCGCTACGAAGTGCGACGGCTGGATTGCGGTGAAGGTTAGTCGCACAAAAGGCCCGTGACAGTTGGCCTGAAGTGCGGCATCTATTGAGAACTTCGCGAGCACGTATCCGCCTACAGTTGGGCAACTTCGATCTGATCAACAACGTGAACCTTGGCCCACCACGGCGGCAGCTTTTGCTTCTATTGCAGCCTTCTCTTCCGCTGTTCGCACCGGTCCCTTGAGAGTAGCCACTCCGTTCTACACAACGATCTCGACGTTGTGAGCCTAGGTTGACAGCGAGTCGTCGGCGACGATGCTGCGCCGAATGCTGGCGGTCAGTTGAAGATCACTCTTACCATTCCTAATGCTGGTCCGCCGTAGTCGCAGACGCCGCATGGTCGGGCTGATTGTTCGCTGTATCGTCCGGCGCGGCGTTTCCCGAACTATTCTGGGAAGTCGCGGCTGTGGGCTGGCCATTCCGTGGTGTCATCGGCTGCTGCCCCTTAGCGGGAACAACAGCGGGCGGAACTCCTTTACCCGAGAAACGCTGGAGCTGTGCCAGGAACGGCCCTGCCGTAGCAGGCCTTTTCACCGTGCCGGTCAGGATTTCCTTGTTGGTCAGCGGCTTACCGTAAAGCTTCGCGTTCTCGTCTAGATCCTGACGGAGGGTGGCGCCCTCCAGGGACAAACCGGCGAAGACACCCTGCGATCTGGACCAAGACAGGATTTCTGCCGTCATCAAAACGTCGGTATTCGCGCTCGTGTCGCGTCCGACAGGCCCGGCGGCGGCGGCGGCTTCGCCGCCAAGCGTGAATTTATCCGACAACAGTTTTTTCATGCCACCCTCGTTGAGCACCAGCATGATGACGTCGGTTGAGGACCCGCCCAGTTGAAGGCCAAAGCTACCACCCTCGATTCTGACGGCAGCGGGCGGGCTCCATCCTTTCCTGGTCATGCAAGACGCGTAACCACGGCCATACTTGCCGCCGCCGATAAACGCCAGCTTCTTTAACCCAGGCACAACAATCACGCACCGGGCTTTCCGAAGCAGATCCTGCGGAATACCCTGGTCCGACGCCTGGGACATCTCGTGGAGAACAGTTGTGGAGTCGGAGAGGCGCTGCTCATAGGTTTCTGCGGATGCAATCACTGCCGCAGCGATCAGAAATGTAACGATCTTCGTTTTCATAGTGGGCCTCATAAATTCAGATGTCTCGTACACTTGCTTAAAAAAGGGACTCGTGAGAACTCCGATTTCGAATCTCAGGCTGTGCACCCGTGCGCTCAAGAATCTCCTTCGATCGCTTGAACGCTGTACCCTGTCGATGATGGCTCCTGAGCCATCCCGCTCTTCAAACTAGTCAGCTTGCATGGTCATTCCTGTCTTTGACACCGCGGAACCGCCCGACCTGGGCGGATACGCTCAAAAAAAGAAACGCATCCTCGGTCTCGCATCAGGCCGGATAGAGTAAATGTGGCGAAGTGGGTGGATGAGCCTGAACAAAACTACACCGATGGAATGGTTGGTGACTGGTCAAAATTGCTCACGTCGGAGCCAGCGGTCGTTGTCGAGCACCAGAACCGGACTAGGGCATGTTGACGATCTTTCGGAGTTCAATTGTTCCGTCGCCGGCAAAAGGAGGTTCTTCTCCAAGCAATTCGGCTGTAATCCGAAGCGCCTCTATTTCCTGTTTGACTCTCATTATGTCCTGCTCTTTCAATCGGAGAACTTCAAAAGGATCCTTCATGGCTCGGGCTCCTTCGCCAAATATCAACATCGCAATCGATCAGGTATCGAGTCTACGATTGTGGATTGGAGCGCAATTCGATCGTGCTGCCGGAGTGTGTTCCAGTAAACGTCGAACTAAGTCAACTCACTCAACCCGCTCACCCGTCGAGACTCTTCCACTCGAATCGGCTTCCCCCACAAAACCGCCCCGTTCAAGTTTGCGATCGCCTTCTTGGCTTCGAGGTCGTTGGTCATTCCCACAACCGCGAACCCGCGTGAATATCGGGTTTGGGGATCAGTCATGATTTCCACTCCTTCGACTGATACGTGTCGAACTAATCCTGCCTCTCGCCTGCCTCCAGTTGCGTGCGATCGATTCATGCCGAGCGTCAAGTTCTCGTCGCGCTGAAAGATCCCATGGGACGATGGGATGGCAGTCCGCACAGGGGTTCAGAGTTGGTGTGACCAGCGCAGACTTAGCCTGACTTTGACAACCGGACATGCTTTTTGCCGATTTTCGACGGTTTCCTACGCGTAAGTATTTTCCTATCAGCATCGCTCTTCCCGCCAGGCGTTGTAGTGAAGACCTACCCCCTTGATTACTGCCACGGGCGGTGCACAATGGGCGGTGTGTTTCTTCGCTGCACGCGTCGCGTAAAGGATGGCAAGGAACATCGTTATTGGAGCATCGTGGAGAACCGTCGTGGGGCCTCGCAGCGTGTAGTGCAGAGGCAGGTGCTCTACCTGGGGGAAATCAACGACAGCCAGAGAGCGGCCTGGTGCCGGTGCATCGAAGTGTTCGACGAGCCTGGCGGCCAGTGGCATCAGGTGATGCTGTTTCCCGAGGACCGGGAAGCTCCGGAGTTGGCGCAGGAGGCCGTGCATGTTCGTTTGCACGAGCTCAAAGTGTTGCGTCCCCGCCAGTGGGGCGCGTGTTGGTTGAGCGGTGTCTTATGGGAGCAATTGCGGCTGGATGATTTCTGGAGAGGGCGGTTGGGGGTGAGCCGCGAAGGAACCGACTGGCTCGACATCCTGAAAACGCTGGTGAGTTATCGGTTGATCTCGCCGGGCAGCGAGTGGCGCTTGCATCGGGAGTGGTATCTGCGCAGCGGGATGGCCGATTTGCTGGGCCGGCAGGGCGAAGCCATCGAGCTGCAGTCGCTCTATCGGTGTCAGGACAAGCTGCTGGCGCACACGAAGGATCTGTTCAGTTATCTCCAGAAGCGCTGGCAGGATCTGTTCCAGGCAGAATTTGAGGTGCTGCTGTATGACCTGACCAGCACCTATTTTGAATGCGATCCGCCGGCGAGTGGGAAGCGGCGCTTTGGCTACAGCCGGGACAAACGGCCCGATTGCGTGCAGGTCATTATTGCTCTGGTGGTGACGCCGGACGGCCTTCCCCTGGCCTACGAAGTGATGCAGGGGAACACCAGTGAGAAGACCACGCTGAAAGCATTCCTGAAAAAGATTGAGGAGCAATACGGACGGGCCAAGCGCATCTGGGTAATGGATCGAGGCATTCCGACCGAAGAACAGTTGCGCGAGATGCGCGATGCCGATCCGCCGGTGGCTTATCTGGTGGGGACGCCGCGGGGTCGACTGAGCAAATTGGAGAAACCGTTTCTCGAACTGCCTTGGGCGAAGGTGAAGGAGTCGGTAGAAGTGAAGCTGCTGGCTCAGGAGGGAGAACTTTATATTTTGGCACGCAGCCAGGGGCGTTGGCAGAAGGAACGCGCCATGCGCCGGCGACGGTTGAAAAATCTCTGGAAAAGGCTGCAAGAATTGCAAGGACAACAGCTCGAGCGCGACCAGCTGCTGCTGAAACTGGGAGCGGCCAAGTCCGAGGCGGGCCGCGTCTATGGCTTGGTGGAAGTGCAGGTGCCAAAGCCGGAACAGCCGGTCAACGCGGAAACGTTCACCTTTCGTTGGTGCAAGGACAAACTCCGGCAAGCCATGCGCCGGGAGGGCCGTTATTTGCTGCGCTCCAATCTGCCCGCAGAAGACCCGGCCCGGGGAGTCGTAGATTGGAAGCCTTAGTGCGTGCTGCGTAGAAGTGAGCCGGCTACTGCGGCTTGGTTGGACTCGTATTCAGCCAACGCAGAGCGCCAGTCCTCAGCGCTGTCGTAGAACTTCCAACTCATCATGTCCGCCACGGAGAAGAGGACCTGAGAGCTCGATTCTCCAGTCGTCCACTCGTGCAGTCGCACCAGGAAGACGCCTTCACTGACCTAGCTGATAATCTGTCCTTGCCATTGGAGTTCGTCATTCTTGAAGCTGAAGAAGAACCTCCCTACGAAATCGCACGGATTGGCGAGTTTCTTCATATATTGGTTCTCTCACAACCCTCCCTCGTCTTGTGCGAGCGAGCGTTGATACGTCCTTTGAGATAGCGTAGTCCACGCGCTGTCGAAAGCATGTTCGTTCTTACAGTTTCAGCAATCTGTCAAAAAAGGAACGGTAGCGCTGCAGGGCAACCCGCAGGTCCTCAGTGGACACGTTGTCACCGCGGTCCCACTGCTTTTCCCAAGCCCGCTCGCTCGTTGGCGAAACCCTCCGCGAGTCGCTGCGTCACCGCAGCTACCAGCTTGTCAGCGTCTTCGACCGTCCGGCGCGGCTCGTCGACAAAACCAGTCTGTATCTTGCTCCACCGCGATCGGAACTCGCCCATCTCTGATTCAGAAAACAAGGGCATAGCCTCCGAAAATTGCACCCACTCTATCCAGAGTCTCGGCTCTTGGTCTTTCACCAGCTTGGGTCCGTCAGGCTGCTTTTGCGCAATGCCATAGCTCGCCAGGTCGGCCGTCGTAAGCTCCGCTTCTTTTGTCCTCAGTAGCTCAGCCATTAAGCCACCTCTTCCCTTTCCACAACTGTTGGTACCTGCACCAGTTCCTCAAATAGAGAGCGGTAGTGAATCATCGCCGTTCTCAGATCTTCGGTGGTTGCCCCGTCTTTCCCAACCCGCAGCGCAATCTCATGCGCAGAACGGTAGTTCTCCACCACTCGGGGATGGTCGACAGAAATGTCGGCCGCACGTTGATCGAAATCGGATACAGGATAGCCGCGAGTTTTCATTACGGACGACACCAGGTCATCGGCTTCCGTGACCGCCCCTTTGGGGGAGTCGACAAAGCGAGACTGTACGGACTCCCACCGTTTTAAAAAGCGTTCGTGTTCCATCAGATCAAGATCACGAAGGTTGAGCTTTTCAACCCTCTTCCCGCGATCGACTAATTTCGCTTCCGCTTTTCGTTCTGACCCATGCTCCCGCACCGCCCGCTCGTACTCGGGGCCAAATCTTTGCCGTAGGTCTGCAGTCGCACTTCTGCGTTTCTGCACGTACATCCAAGCAAGCACCGCGATAACCAGAATCACCACGCCGGCGAGCATAATAAACTTCGGATCCATCAGATTTAGATTCATCGAAACCTCCGTGCATCAGGAATGTCCACAAACGAAATTGGTTTCAGAAAGTCCCGTCGGCGGTCGGAACCTCGTGAGTCGTCATTATCAGATGCCCGACTTCGCAAAACTGGTCAGAATTGATCGTCTTGTAAATTAAAGCTATGGCATCCGGCCGAAACAAATGTGCCTGAGATGCGGTAGGAAGCGCTTGTTTACAAAGTGAGCGGCACTGCACAGCATTGCTGACGCAAATGAGCGAGGCTAGAGGCTGTCTCGGCAGAACTCGGTCATTCTGCCGGATTCAATCTGGATCTGCTCAAATCACTTGCTAAGTCCCTGGCGGGTGCGCAGGTTGCAAGAAACAGGCTTGTTTTCTTTGCGCGCCGACTGCCAAGCATTGGGTGCTTCACCGAAACGGTGAGTAATCTTTCACATTATCGCCGATCACTTCCTCCCGAGACTGTTCAAAATTGACCATTCTTATGCATGGGTTTGATGCCATCCTCTTCACCGCGAAGAAACTTAGCACATTGCGCAGGTGATCCCAAATGCATCTCTTACGGTTGTTCTTGACGTCATGGCTTGTACTCGGAACTGTAACCATGGTCTTGCTGTTCTGGCTATGTAAGCGCACCGCCGCAGGGGTTGGCGCAAAGGTTAAAGATCCACTGTCAGATATTTCCGTAGTTCCTCATACTTCTGCTAGTGTCGTTTGAGGTTGAATTCCTGATGTAATGGCGTCGCTTGGGCGGGCCGGAGAGTCTGGCTGAGTACCAGGTTTTTCCTCCCCAATCCTCCGGCCCTTAAATCCACCTACGACATCGCCTGTATTGCTCATTACCGATCTGCGGCCTATTTTTGCAATGACTGTTTCAACCGCCGCAGTACCATCCCGCCACCCACTCTGCAATATAGGCCGGAGTCGCCCCCGGCCTCTTTCCTTTTAATTTAGTTTGCCGCCCGTCGCGATTAGTGGCAATTTCACAAATGAGGGCAACAGCCTTCGACAGCCTTCAGCGTTCCGCTGAACTTCACCAAACGCGGTAGCTGGGATATTGAGCGGGTGGCTGAACTCCCCCCGACGGTCGGGCTTTGTTGTGACGACACCAGGTTCGAACTCGCAAACAGAAGAACTGCGAGCCAAACTGCCCATCCCGCATTCCTTTCCATGACAACCTCCATCCTCCGAGAATTTGTGCTCTAGTTAGTAAGGCGAGAAATGCGGGTCAAAACCGCAAACCAGGGCATAAAAGTTGAAAAAACAACTCGGAAAGCAATCGTTCAAACCAGCGCGCATGCCCGCTCACTCCCATCTCCGCGCGCACCTTCATCCCCTGGGCCGCGAGATTGCGATAAACGTTTCCGCTTTCTCACGGTGTTGCGGTCGCGGTTCCTGGAACTCCCCAGTGTCCGCATCCAATCGATCTCGGCCACGACGGTTTCCTACCGACCATGGTAGTGCTGGCCGTTCTCGGAAGCAGCGACGAGCGCATGTTCAGAGTCACGTCATCAGTGGGTAGCAGCGGATCACCGCCACGACCAAACCAAAATGTTCTGAATTCGTAACACCGGGGCAGGTGTTGAAAAGAAATAACCGATAAAACTCTAAACTGTACGCATGTTTCGGAGGGGACCATGAAAGATCCCCATACTGTTTTGCGTCAGAAAGACCTGGATCTCGAGCGGGTCCGCAAAGAAATTCAGGCGCTGCTCACGGTGATTCCGCTGCTTGCAGATGACCCAACCTCCTCCGATGTAATGCACGAAGTGCAGTCGGCTCTTTCCCGAGCACCAATGGATCTTCCGGACAATGACATGGCTAAGCTGGAGATCTACTACCCCTTCGTCAGGCACTTGCGAATGTCGAAGCGCGCAATGCCGCGGGCATTGTCTGGAGATGATTTGTGCAGATCTCCAGGCGAGAGCGAACCTGGAGAACAAGAATTCTGATCTGGCCGATTCGGTTACTATAACCGCATCACTGCTGGCGTCTCTCGATCCGGAATGCTCGGGTTCATGGCAAAATCGCGGAATTTTAAAGTATAGGAAAATCAAAATCTCGTGTTCGGCGTGAACGAGGTATTGTGGCGGGCCGAGTTGGTGTCGTCTGTTGGAAGAAGCAAATCAGATCGTTTCGCGCGCGCGAAGTTGTGGCTGTTTGCATAGGCTTCGTCAGTCAGCGTGTATTCCGCTGCCTTGGTCAACTTGCCGCTATCCAGGTCGCAATTTGGCAGCACGACTGTGTCCGTGCGCACCGCTTCGAGAAAGGCACGATATTGATCGACCGTCGTATTGATGCTCTTGAAATACAGGTCCTCAGTTTGCGGAGTCGGGTTGTTGAAGGCCAGCGCCTTGAAGGGGCCGATCTTCGGCATGTATCGCAAGAGGCTTGAAAGAATACGCGTGCCAAATCCCGGCTTCGTGTAGTCCTTGCCCCAATCCTTTTCATATTCCGAGCGGGAAAGCCGGTACAGAAACTTTTGTTTTGCGAAGTCGGGCTGCTCGCGCATCATGTCTTTCTTATGGGTCCGCAGGGCCACCTGGGTCATCTCTGGAATCATTCGACTAACGGAGTAACGATACGAACCGATCGCAAGATCCTCGTGGGCCAGCACGTCTTTCAACTCCACCCCATATACGACGGGGAAGACCCGCTCCAGCAGAGGCTTGGACACTTTGAACCCGATGAAATCGTGGTATTGCTGCGACGCGTAACGATTCTTCGCGACCTGTACCATGTCGAAGCCGAACTCGGTTTTTAAGTGGGCGGTTTTATCCTGCGCATACTTGACCGACTTGCCAAACTTCGCTCGCAGCTTTGGATACTCGATCCCTACCGTCTGGTTGACTGCGGGATGGCCCGCGATATCGGACGCATAATGGGCCAGCGCGCCCAGCGCGAAGGCATACTCGTTCACATCCTGACTCTCGATCAGCAACTCGTGAACGAAGTCTCCACTGCGAACGTAGTGCACCAAGTTGCTGAATTCCGTGCTGCCAAACGGGTAGTACCCAGATCCTGGATGACTGCGCCTCCATAGGCGTAGGCGTGTGCCTCTTTAATCTGATCCTCAGACAATCCCGGATATCGCTTCAGCAGCAGCGGGCGAATCTCATCGGTCCATAACAGATCGACGATTTCCTCGTGGGTCAAAACGGAGTACGCCGACGAGCCGCCGCTGCACATCAGTGCCACGAGAAGAGATGCCGCGAGGCACAAAAACAGGCGCCACGCTTTAGTGATGGCGCCTGACGATATTGACGGCCGGCGCATGGCCTAAATGCGGCCAAGAACCAGGAGAATAACCACGATGAAAAGGACTACTCCCAATCCACCGGTCGGGGCATATCCCCAATCCCGGCTGTGCGACCACCGCGGCAATGCACCAAAGAGCGCTAAAACCAAGATCACGATCAGTACAGTTCCAAGCACGTTTTGCTCCTTATTTCCTACGGTTCAATCGGCGCAAGCTCAGAAGAGCCGGGCCCGCGCCGACAACGCTTAATTAAGGTTGCTTGCTCAGCGGCGCTAGAGCGTGACGATGAGTTCTACATTGACGCCGGGATACATCGGGTTGCAAAGGTAATACACGCCGCCGATGTCAACCACAAAAACGTCTTGCGTGTAGAGCCAGTTGCTAGGCCAGGGGGCGGCGAATCCGAACCAGTAGCCGCCGTATTGGAAGCGGTGATTGTTGAAATCGCCTTGGGTAACTCGAAACGTGTGTTCACGTCCAAAGTTGGCCTTGTAGCGATCGTCAGGAATGCGGCCTTGGTTGCCACTAGCGCGCTGTGCCTGTTGTTCGTGTTGCACCGCAGGCTTCTCCTGCTGTGGCTTTTTCTCCTCTTGCTGTTGTGCCTTTTTCTCCTCTTGCTGAGCAGGCTTCTCTTGCTGCACCTTTTTATCTTCTTGTTGCGCGTGTTCTTCCTGCTGTGAGTGTTCTTCCTGTGCGTAAACGGGAGCTGCGACTCCCAGGGTCAAAGACAGTACTGCGGTGCCGATCATTCCTACTAGTTTCATGGGTGTTACCTCCATTACAAAAACTGAACATCCCTGCTTTTATTGCAAGCTTCCAGTGGTTACGTTGGCCGGGTTGCCGATGGCGTCGCCGGACACGAGCAGTTCAACTCTCCGGTTCTGCTGGCGGCCGGAGGAGCTGTCGTTTGAGGCTACCGGCAGCGTATTGCCGAAACCTCTTGCTGTGACTGAATTGGTGGTTACGCCTTCTTGCACCAAATAGTCGCGCACAGCGTCGGCGCGATTCTCAGACAGCTTCTGATTCATGTCATCGCCGCCGACATTGTCCGTGTAGCCGCCGACTTCAATGTTGAGTCCGGGGTAGGCAAGCAGAATCCCGGCAACTTTCGCCAACTTCTCTCGTGCTCCCGCCTTCAAGGAATACTGTCCAGTGTCAAACAACACGTCAGACATGCTGACGATGAGCCCGCGTGCGCTGTCGCGGGTCTGCAGAATGGAATTCAGTTGCTCTGACAAACGCGCGCGCATCGCAGCTTTATCGGTGTCCGCTTGCTGCGCAGTTAGGCGGGACCGGTCGGCATCAGCTTGCGCTGCGGTAACCGCTGCTGCCGATGCTGTCTGGCTTGCGGCCATGTCGGATTGCGCTTTCGCGGCGGCAGCTTGAGCTTGCTCCTTCTGCCGGGTGGCGTCGTCGGCTTGGGCTTGGGCTTGGGCCTGTGCGTCCGTCGAATTCTGCAGGTTGTTGGCCACGCGTTGGTCGTCCATCTTCTTGACTGCGATGGCTCGAGCATCTTCGGCAGTTTGGACTGTCTCTCGGGCGACTGCGATCAGCGGCTTGTTTGGAACGTTCTTTCTGATGGCGTATTCGTCCGTGTTGTTCATCAACTGGACGGCTTTCTGATAGCTGTCGGGGGCGTACTGCTCGGCGTCTTCGGATTGAGCGATGCGCACCGCATTGCGTGCCTCAAAGAATTCCAGCGGCAACTTGGCATTCAGAACCACGGGGTCGAACTTGTAGCCGGTCGGAATGTAGCCGCCCCGCTCCATAAGCTCGTACTTCGCATCCACCGTCTCAATGGTTCCCTTTGTGTCCTTGCGGATAACATTTTCGAGCACGACTACGTTGCTGGGTTGTCGCACCGCATAATAAGGTTCCGCGGTGACGATCAGGGCGAAGGCCTGAAGGTCGGTGGTCACGTGCAACTTGCTGCGGTCGTTGCCGCCCACTAACACCTCGCCCAGGTTTACGGCGCGGCCTTCCGGCGAAATCGCCCATAGGATATAGGTCAAATATTCGTTGCCGAAAGTCGTAGGTTTCTGCAGGTTGCCGAATTCCGCTTTGATCTCAATCGTTCCCCGCTTGCTGTTCACTTCGGCTTCACCGTTGGCTGAGGGCATGAGATTCGTGCCCGTGAAATCCACCTTCGTAGGCCCGCTGTGATGTCTATAGTTGACCGCTGGCGTGGTGCGGCTGACTACGACCACGCGGAACGTTGGCGCCTGAGCCATGGGCTCGACGGCCACGGTGGTTTGAGGATTCGCTTGAGCCAGTGCGCTCACACT
>CAWCKL010000010.1:0-169594 GCA_963796095.1 uncultured Acidobacteriota bacterium | reverse complement strand
ATTTCAAAGGGTTTCCAGAGATAACCTCAACGGAAACCCTTTTCTGTGCTACCAGTTTGCTACCGGCGGCCAAGAAGGGCGACAACACGAGCCCAAGGAAGTCTCACGCGGGATGGTCCGCTGGACTGCGTGTGTACAATTGAAAGAGAAATGCCAATAAGAGCTGGATTAACCCGCGGCGAGGTTGCAACTCTGCTCGACGTGCCTCCTTTGTTCGTGAGCTACCCTCCGGTCGCAGCAAGTGGGGCGGAGCAGGCTTTCTCGGAAACCGCTGTTTGCATAGTCGCCATAGGGCGAGAGCTTTTGGGTGCACTGGAACCATGGGAAGTACAGCATGTTGCTGAACATCTCTGGAAATGGAAACCCACTTCACCCTGGGGATGGCTACTGGTCTATGACGGGGATCCGGTTGAAATTGTGCACACCATTGACCAGGACGCCGCCGACCTAGCGGTTCGTTGCAAAGGATTCCGGTGCCGACTCCATCTCGACCCGCTCATCAGCGAAGTCCTAGAACGGCTCGACGCCTTCCGGGGAGAGTCGTCTTCTTCCATCTGAGGGTTTTAGCCTGGAAGTATCCCAGCCACAGAGCACGGCGTTTTCCATCCGTGCATCGGCGCATTCATTTGGACTCTCAGGGCTTCGCAACACGACGCTTCACAGGCAGCTTGGCCCAATCACTTTTTCAATATCAATTTCTCGTGAATTTCACCGTTCTGTTTGACAGGATCACCGTCAGTCCGTAAGATCGGGTGCGGCAGACGCCTCATTACATCTTGTTGCACCTGAGTTGGTGAACCCCTGAAGTTTTGGGTCCGTCTGTTTCAGCGTCCGAAGATGTGATCCCCAGGAAAACCAAAAAAGGAGGTTAGCGAAGACAAACCATCTCGCTGCCCAACTGTATTCAAAAGCCTGGCGCAAATTCACAACCTTCAATCCACCAGACTTTGATTCACAACAACTTTGCCGATCGAACCGGCGGGGAGGCAACAACATGAAGTTACTTACAACCGTAGTCCTGTTGTTTGGAATGCTGACGTGGGGGAACTTGTTGATGGCTGCTAATGATGATGCCCCCACAACAATTTACACACAGGCCCAGGTGGCACAGTTGGAACAACTACACGCAGCGTTTCATCGGGCCGCATCAGTACATAACATCGTGACTGGTGACTCACCAAAGGAAATCAAGCTGCGTATCCGTCAGATTCTGTCGCTTTGGGCAATGGATGCTGTATTGAAATTAAACGCGGGCTCCCCCTTTGATGGGAACTATTATGGCAGAGGAAACCCGGACAATCCGGCTACTTGTCCGATGCCTTCCAATAACCCAGCCAATCAAGGAACCCTATGCACCTTGTACACCTACGTTTCCGGCGCATTTCAACCGACGAATATCTGGATTTCGCTCTCGCCGGCTTATAAGACGTACTACAAGGTTACTGGTAAGACTGCTAACTTCTACTTCGAGTGCCACTACTTCGACGTAGACTCCAGCACTGGAACGCCACCTTGGACTGCGGTAAGTCACGTTGCGCTCACCGGAAAAGCCCGCAAGATCAATGGCCAATGGAAGTTCTGGCATGCGTACGTACCAAAAGTGGGAGTCCCGGTACCGTAGTTGTCCTAGGATAAAGGCTTAGCTGCAAGCGAAGGCCCCAAGGGGCGGCCTTCGCTTGCGGCTGGATTAATCGTGTAGCTTTTCCGAGATTGATCTTCCGCGAGCGTGGCATGGTTGGGGCAGAAACAACTCAGGAACTCCAACATCCGAACACGCTCGACACCTTCCACTTGCCGTTATGCTTCTTTAGCGAATGTGAGTGCGCTCGACACCTTCCACTTACCGTTATGCTTCTCGAGCACAAAAGATGTCCCCTTGTCACCTCCGTACATGTAGACGACAGCCACGGTCTTATCAGTATTGAAACCGACCGCAGACAATTCAATCACACCACTAGCTAGAGAATGGGGACATTAACTTTAACTTTATTTCGTCAGGCGTTCCGAGTCTGTACGGGTTCGGGAGAGTGAACTTGTTTTGCAGCATCCATGTTTTCGCATTCACGTTGAAGAAATCATCCAACGCTGGGTCCGATCGCCTTGTCTTTTTCCATTCTTTGCGATCCTGATCGGACAGCGAACCATGACCGAACAAGGTGTCGGTGAGAATGAACCACATGTGCGTTTTTGGATCGGGATCAACAGTTGGAATAATTGCCGAGTAAACTTTGTAAGCGTCAGCGACATCGTACCGCTCTTTGTGACCAGTGGGTACCTCGGGCACCCCGAACGCCTCGAAGATAAAACGGCTGGCTCCAATGCTTTCTAAAGACATCCTCGGCTTCTCGCGAATTGATAAGCGCGGATTGGGTGTCTGTGCACAGAAATCCAACGAGAGGGATGCCATTGTGGCGAGAACCACAGCGAGGAATTTATAAGTTCCGTTCATGGCTGACACTGGCTTCGTGCGGATCGGGTGAGGGCATCGGCGTCCTTGCCTAAGAACGACACAGTATAAACCCAGGGCAGCGCGTTCGTCGCTTTTGCCGGTGTCAGTGTGTCGGGTAGCGGCGTATAATTCGTGGCGCTATGACTGCTTGCGCCCGGGCGAAAAGAGTGACTCGTTTTAAACTTAAATCTGCGATCCTTTTGGGTCGCCCGAGAAAAGGAAGGAGACCCGATTATGGTTACGATGGGAATGGGAGCCATGGCGGGAGCGATCGCGGAACATGCGGCAGAGCTTCGCCTCCGTAACGAGATAATAATACGCGCATCCTGCGGATGCACTTGGTCCAGTTCCTGTGTCACAAACTCATCGCTGAATTCACGAGTTTCACTAGACGACATGTGAACATTAGACGTTATACAACTCAAAATGTTTTTAGTGGGTGTTGTAATCAGGCCATTTCACTCAAACCCCCCTCAACGAGTGTAATGGCGATTTAACACCAATCGACGAGATCGCGTACCAGTTGGAGCCTCAGATAACTTCCGCTTTGCCGACAACCCGTCAGTTGGGCGGCTCGCGGAGCCAGGGCTGAACTTCCATCACGTGAAACGGCCTGCCAGCGCCAATTGCCACACGAGAGCTTTTGGTCCCAGCTCTCACCACCGAAAAAGTTGAACTCTCAGGCTCGCTCATCATATCCTCAGAGAATTACATCTCCACAAACGATCTCTCGCTGGTCATCGAAAAGGGAATGAGCACAGCTGCAATGACGGGACGAGTTGCGTCGCCGCGTTTCAAGGCTAGGATTGCAGGGGTCTTCTACTTGCTCATTTTAGTCGCGGCCCCATTCGCCGAGTTCTTCGTTCGCGGCAACCTTGTTGTATATGGTGACGCCGCGGCTACAGCGACCAACATCCTGGCGCACCAGTCGTTATTTCGGCTGGGTTTCGTCGCTGAGCTCGTCACGATTGTGTGCGATACCACGGTGGCGCTGATCTTCTATGACTTGTTCAAGCCAGTGAGCAGGAGCCTTTCTTTGGTGGCGGCGGTCTTCAGGCTCATGCTGGTCGCTATTATGGCCGTCGACTCACTGAACTATTTCTCTCCCCTCGTCCTGTTGGGTGGGGCCCACTTCTTGACCGCGTTCAAGGCAGATCAATTACAAGCTCTGGCGCTAGTGTCTCAAAGTTTGTACACACACGGTTACAACATCAGCCTAGTGTTTTTTGGATTCCATTGCCTATTGATTGGTTATCTCATTTATAGGTCGACCTTCCTTCCCCGAATAATAGGAGTGCTGTTAGCCATTGGGGGGCCGTGCTACGTGGCCAACAGTTTAGGGAGCTTCCTTTCACCTGGGTTCGCGGCCCCCTACCTTCTGATGCCCGCCGCCTTGGGGGAACTCTCGCTCACCCTTTGGCTCCTCGTGGTCGGCGTGAACGTACCGAAGTGGGAAGAGAAAGCAAGCGCTTGTCGAGTTAGCGGAGCGTAAAGGAGCGTCCCGCCTGATCGGTAAGGATTATTGTGGGTTCTGGGTGGTTGACGAGCAAACCGGACGTTAACTATTGAAAACAGGCCAAGCGCTCAAAACCCTGTAACCCTTACCTAGTGCTAATGCTTGCATCGCTTGATTCGGTGTTTGCCCATGACGACGGCGTCCCATGCCGCAGGATTGGAACTACGGCACAAATCGTCTGGGCGGTTCGAGAGTGGCCCGACGGAAAGCCACTCGCGTTTAGCATAGATGCACTATTCCGCTCAGCCGCCATGCCTTGCGGCTGCCGGTTTGTCGGACCAATCCTCACCGGAGTCGTAGGCAATGCTAGAGCTAGAGGGATAAGGCAGATCGAAAAAGCGCGACAACATTTGCCGGATGTCGCCGCGAACGATCTTGATTAGGGAACAGACTCAGATGAAACAAGGGATTCGCAGCAAGACAGACCCATTGGAGCGTGAAATTGAGGTAGCGCTCCGACCGGGAGTATTCATTGGCTACCGCGAAGGTTTCTCCTTTATGACCCGGCTTGAGGAGCTCGCCGCCCAAATCCGTATGCTCGGCGCCACCGAGTCCGGCGCGCTGTAGGGCTCTACGAGACGTTCCTTGCGGGCTGCCATGCAAAGGCTGATGAACTCGATGATTCGGATGGCAGCTTCGGGCAATTCGCGCATGAACTCATCTGCCTCTGGATCAAAGCTCGTCAGGCCTCCGGCGCCGAACCAGACAAAACCGCTTCTACGTTCTGGCGTGGATGGACGACGATCCCTACGCTTTCTGCCATGAAATCGAGAAAGATGCTGCCGCGGCTGCTTCAGTGCTTCTTCGCTTTCCGCCGACTCTATCAGCAGCCATGCTGCACTCGTCCCATCACCTCCACTCGCTCCAGGTCACGAGTGTTCTTCGCCGTCCTCTTCAATAAGACCTCCTTGGCTGGGGGCCTCAGTTTAAGGGGACCATTTCTAATGAGTCCGCGAGGGGACATTATCGAAAGAGTTTCAACACGGACCTCGCGGGGACCTCCACAAGCCGCAGCTTCCCGCGTTACACTTGCACTGCCCCAGTGCCCGGGAGCCCTATGCGGGAGATTAAGGAACCTGATTGGAAAGTGCTGCGGAGCGTGCATCCGCTCGCGCTCGAACGCTTCTGCGAGCGTGTCCTTGCCGAGATCGACCGCGTCTCGCACGATGGCGCGACGAGTCACCATGCGCGCTACCTCCAAATCTTCAGGATTCTCCAACAACGTGATCGGGAGATGGCGCGTCTCTTCGACAATCCGCGGCGCTCTCTTGCACTAACGATGCTGGCCCAGATTCGCTCGCAGGGGTTGCTCACGGAGGATGAATTTTCCAGTCTGAGTCCAGAAACGCGCGGTGCCATTCAAATGCTGCTCGGTGCAGGATGAAGCTCCATATGGCTGCACGGTCTCGCTTTTCTACCTCCACCGTCATCGATTCGGAATACCTCGTCCCGTGGCTGTCGGCAGAAGGACCCCTGGCCTACAGCCCCACCAAGCCGCCGGCGAGGGACTACTTCTTCCAGTACACCTGGATCCTCCCGGGAATCTTCAATCCGCAGATCAATTTGCGAGAGCATCGCTACTTCGGCAGTCCCCTCAAGGACCGCGCACGCTTCCTTTTCGACTTCTGGGCAAATGCCCGTAGAGGAGATGGATCGGCACTGCAAAGATACTGCCAGTTCGGATTCTTTTCAGACAACGAGTTGAGGACGCCGATGGCGGCCTATCATCATGTCCGCGACTATCGCGACACACCCGGTTCCCTGCTCATTCAACATGGTAGTTACCAGTGGGCCTCCCTGGAGGATCAGCCGAGCGTCCCGACCGGAGAGGTCTCGCTTTATCGGGGCATCGGACAGGCCGCTCGTTTCCGTTGCTTGCGATTCCGGCCCGAAGAACTCTCGCCCGCTAACGGGGAAATATGGCGAAAGTACCTGCGCGTCCAGGCAGACATGCTGTCGGACTCCATCCTGTCTTTCAACACGATTCATGACCGCCTCAAGCGCTGCGAGACCGGAGGCCTGCGCGACGGGACTTGGGTGGCCGACGAGCTGGCCACGCAGGCCGGATTAGACATTCAATCACCAGGCTTCGCCAGGGATCTTTGGCACGCCGCCCAGCAGTCGTATTCCCTCGAACCCGTGATGGGAGTAGTGAAGTTCGGTCCCCACCATGTCGTCGTCAAGACCCCCCTGAGCAACATCCGGATCACGACGTTCTTCGCTGGTGAGTCGGAAGCAAAGATAGTGGATCCGAGCCGGATCTCGGAAGTGCAAGCCGTCGGCTGTGAGGTGGATTACGCCCCTCCAATGCAATAATGACCCTGTAACTCCCTATACCTCATGTTGACGAAACCGAGCGCCGAGCTGACGTTGTTCGACACACTTTCGCGACTCACTTTCACCAGGGCGGCGAAGCTGCTCGGCCCCGGGGGGAACCGCCTCATCGCCACAGGCGGCAAGTTCGACATTGACCTCACCACTCAGGTCAAATTCGATCGCGACATGTTTCGGCTGACTCTGGACGGCGCTGCGGTCACGCTGACTTTGAGTCCCGCCGCCCGCCATCGTCTCGAATGGCGCTGCGACGCGTGCGAGGTGCCGTGTGAGCACGCCGGCGCGGCCTTCTCCCTGATTCTGGAAGAGAAGCTCGCGCTGGGACTGGCCGGGGCGCCACCGGCGCGGGCCCCAGCGGAAAGCGTGAGTGAGGAGGCGCTGGTCGCGCAAGCGCTCGCGGAGCGGGCAGAGCGCGCCCGGACCGAGAAAATGCGGCTCACGTCTCTCGACGGTCAGGAGATCTGGACCGACTACACATTGACCAATGCGGCCTCTGGCAAGTCGTACCGGGTCGCTCTGCGAGGGTGGCAGCCGGGACAGTCGTACTGCTCCTGCCCGGATTTCCGTAAGAACACGCTCGGCACCTGCAAGCATATCCTTCATGCGCTGGAAAAAGTCCGAAGACGATTCTCAGACTCGCAGCGCAATCGACCGTATCGGCGCCGAGACATCAGTGTCCATCTGTCATATGGGGAGGAGCTGGAATTGCGTATCTTGTTGCCGCCCCACCTCGATGACGTGACCAGCGGCATCGTGCGCCCGATCCGCGATAGGCCGATCACCGATCTCCCGGATCTGCTAAAACGCGTCCGTCAACTCGAAGCACACGACGTCGCCGTGACGGTCTATCCCGATGCGGAGGAGTACATCCAGACCCGTCTGCGGCTGCGGCGCATCGCCGCAAAGGCCGCCGAGATCCGGCGCAATCCGAGATCTCATCCGCTGCGCACGACGCTGCTGAAGGTGGAGATCCTTCCCTACCAGCTGGACGGCATCGCTTTCGCAGCAAGCGCTGGGCGCGCGATCCTGGCAGATGATATGGGACTCGGGAAGACCCTTCAGGGCATCGGTATGGCGGAGCTGCTGGCGCGCGAAGCAGACATCCGCAAAGTCCTGGTCGTTTGCCCTGCGTCCGTGAAAGCCCAATGGCGCAGCGAGGTTCTCCGCTTCTCAGGGCGCGATTGCCAGATCGTGTTAGGGAGCGCAGCGGGACGGAGCGGTCAGTACGAGAAGGAATGCTTTTTCACCATCTGCAACTACGAGCAGGTATTGCGTGACATTCTCGCGATCGAACGCGTGAGGTGGGATCTGATTGTTCTGGATGAGGGCCAGCGCATCAAGAACTGGGAGGCGAAGACGGCTCAGACCATCAAGAGCCTGCGTTCGCCGTTCGCGCTCGTGCTCTCCGGCACGCCGCTGGAGAATCGGCTTGACGATCTCTTCTCCGTCGTCGAGTTCATCGACGACCGACGTCTCGGGCCTGCCTTTCGATTCTTCAACCGTCACCGCGTCACCGACGAGAGCGGCAAGATCCTGGGTTACAAGGATCTCAATCTGCTGCGCGAAAGACTCAAGCCCCTGCTGCTGCGCCGGACGCGCAGTGCGGTGCTGAAGGATTTGCCCCCGCGCACGACGGAAATTGTGCGGATTGCGCCCACGGATGAGCAGGCGGGCATCGAACTCGCGCAGATGCAGATTGTGAGCGCCATCGTCCGTAAATCGTATATCTCGGAGATGGACCTGTTGCGTCTGCAGAAAGCACTGCTGCTCGCACGGATGAATGCGGACAGCACCTTTCTCGTGGACAAGCATGCTCCGGGCTTTTCGAGCAAGCTGGAGCGGCTGCAGGAGCTGTTGGAAGAGCTGGCCGCGGAGGACGATCGCAAGATCGTGCTCTTCTCCGAATGGACAACCATGCTCACTTTGATCGAGCGGCAGATCACGCGACTCAAGCTCGATTCCGTAAGGTTGGACGGATCCGTCCCGCAGAAGAAACGGCAGCAGCTGGTGGACCAGTTTCAGCGCGATCCGAACTGTCGCGTGTTTCTCACCACCAACGCGGGCTCGACGGGGCTCAACCTCCAGGCGGCGAATACGGTCATTAATGTCGATCTGCCGTGGAATCCGGCCGTTCTCGAGCAGCGCATTGGCCGCGCGCACCGGATGGGGCAGAAGAACCCGGTGCAGGTCTATTTGCTCGTGACGGAAGGCACGATTGAGGAGAAGCTGCTGGCGACGCTCTCGGCCAAACATGACCTGGCTCTCGCCGCGCTGGATATGGAATCCAATGTGCAGGAGGTCGCACTCGCATCCGGCATCGAAGAGCTGAAGCGGCGCCTCGAGGTGCTGCTCGGCGCGAGGGCACACGCCGCGGTAGATGAGACGGAAAAGCAGCGCCAGCAGCAAGAGGCAGAGCGGCTCGCTCGCCGTTCGCGTGTGGCAGAGGCTGGAGGCCAACTCGTCGCTGCCGCATTCGCATTCCTCGGCGAAATGATCCCGCAGCGTCAGCCAACGAACGGTGCAGAGCAAAAGGCAAGCGAGTTCAAAGCTCGTCTCGCCGAGTGTCTGGAGCGCGACGAGCAGGGCCGCCCGCGACTCACTGTCACACTGCCAAACGAGGCCGCGCTCGAGAGCCTTGCTAGATCACTTGCCGCCCTGTTCACCGTTAGCGAGACGTGATCTTTAAGTATTGTCGCCAAACCCGTGACCATGGAAGCTTCGCTCGGATAGGCGATGTCGGCCAACGTCAAAGGAGCGCAATTCTCAGTGTTCAGCCACAAGATGTTAGCACAAATCTCCCCTCGCGTAGCCGGTCCGGCGTAGAAGATCGACGTGGGTTTTGGAGAAGGGCCCGGATACTCGTAAACGAGTGAAGTTCGGGCAGGCAGGAGAAGCACAGCACATCACCCTGTCAGCAAGCGGTGTTGTTATTATTCGGTACAAGATCGGTACAACTGAGCGAGAGAAAAAGAGGTATGCTGCTCCCTAAGCGACACCAGAAAAAGCACTTGGAGTTTGTAGTTTCATGGTTCGGGACCAGGGGATCGGAGGTTCAAATCCTCTCTCCCCGACCAATCTTTCAACGAGTTACCGCTACTCACCTTGGGCGCAATTGGGCGCAAATCAGGCACAGCGAAGTGGGGTGAACCCTTCTGCTGAGACAGTGTGGAATTGGCACACATGCAGTTCAATGGTTTTTCCTTCTCAAATTTTCTGTTCTCATTCAGGATGACGCTCGGCTGGTGAAGCGGAGGCGAGCTCTGCTGGAGAGCAACTCGCCGAGGAATAACCAGCTGGAGACTCATCGGAACGATGAGCTGGGGGGCGACTCTTGGGTCGCTCCCCGCTATTGGTTCCTCCTCCATCGGACTGATAGATCTCCCCATGCCTGAAAAAACTCATGGTTGCTCCAGCAGAATTCACTCCGGGGTCCGCCTCTCGTTCGAACTCTTCCGGTGGCCGATAGCCCAGCGCCGAATGTAAACGGCTCCGATTATAGTACTGTTCGATGAATGCTTCGATGTTACCCAGCAAGTGTTTTAAGTCTCGGTAGTCGTTCGCATAAATCTCCTCCCGTTTGAGCGTCTTCATAAAACTTTCGCAACTGGCGTTGTCATAAGGGTTCGCCGGTCGACTCATGCTCGGGATCATCTGCCACTTTCGCAAGACCGTCGCGTACTCTCCAGAAGTGTACTGCACACCACGGTCAGAATGATGCACCAGACCCGGCGGCTGTCGTTGCGCAAGGGCCTGTTCCAGAGCTGCGATCGGCAAACGGGCCGCCAGCGCCCGGTCCAACGCCCAGCCCACCACTTTCCGCGAAAACGCGTCGAGAATTACCGCCAGGTAGACAAACTCCCTCTGCAGACGGATATAGGTGATGTCCGCTACCCAGAGCTGATTCGTCCCCGTTAGTTTCATTCGGCTGGCCAGGTTCAGATAGACCTCGAACTCGTGATCGGAATCCGTGGTCAGCACGAACGCCCGCGGCTGCACAGCCAGTAGGTTGTCTTCGCGCATGATCCGCAACACACGCTTGTGATTCACCAGCATCCCGCGCCGCCGTAACTCGGCGCTGATCCGACGATAGCCGTAGCGGCGTCGATTCTCGACAGCGATCTGCTGCATCACGCTGCGTACCTCCATGTCTTCCTCGACCGGTGCTCGCTCCTGCAGAGAGCGATAAAAATCGGCTCGGCTGACCCCGGCCAGCTGACACATTCGCTCGATGCTTAATCTGCCTTGCAAAGGCATCAGTTCTTGGATTTCGTCGTAGACGCCTTCTCGCAACTGATACCGTTCTTCTGGCGTCGAGCCTCTACTTTTTGCAAGGCACCTTTGAAAAAATCCACCTCCAGGGTCTTCTCGGCCAACAGTCGCTTTAGCTGGCTGACCTCTTTGCGTAGCGTGCACTCGCGCGGATTCTCCGGCAGCGGTTCATCGCCAATGTCAACGGGTCCAGTTAATCGCGCCACTTGTACAACAGCCGCCGATGAACGCCAAGTTCTTCCGACAACGCTACGATGTTCTCGCAACGCTTCAGTCGCTGGACCGCCATTCGACGGAACTCGTTCGGATACCGTCCCTTTCGTCTCCTCCCCACTTGCAGTTCCTTTCCCTGCAAAGTGTGCCATTTCCGAGTGTCTCAAGTGAAGGGTTCAGTCCAGAAGCCGAGTCCTGCCTTCTGAGCCATCATTGTGCGAAACAACGTGTCACGATTGATGCCTTCGAGAGCATACTTGTCCGTGATGCCCTCGGTTGAATGCCCGATCCACACGCGGAGCAGGATCTCAGGCACGAGTTGTTTGCGGAGGTGAGCTACGCGGAACCTTCGGAACGCATGGAACCCGCAAGGCTTCTTGCCCATCTCCAGGAGTATCGGGTGCAAGGATCTCCGCAACAGATTCGACTTCCGCAACGGAGTTCCCCGCTCGGAGGGGAACACGTACCCGGTTGTTCGTCCTCCGAGGTGTTCGCGCAACCTCTCAGCGAGCGAGCTGCATAGATCTACTTCGCGCACCCCGTTCGCTGTCTTCGGACTGCTCAGTGATCCTTCCCATGCGCTGTGCCGGACACGAAGCACTGTGTCTTGCACATCCTCCACCCGAAGAGCGCAACACTCCCCGATGCGGAGGCCGGATCCCGCGAGCAACGTGTACAGCACTCCATCTTGCTGGTTGGCCTTCGAGATGATGTCTTCAGTTTTCGAGACATTTTCTATCCCCCAGATTTTGAGCGTTTCGGAGGAAACTGGACCTTTTCAACACCCACGGGATATTTCGCCAATTGACTGACAGACTACGACATGAACGAAGTGCTACTGCGAAAGGCACCAGCTTGCTCAAAGAATGCCCAAACTCCTGGTCCGGGCTTTCTTCTTGTGCCAACCGGCTATTTTTCTCCGACCAGCGCGTTGATCAATCCCTGGCCGTTCGGACTGCCCCATCCGGTCACCAGATCGTATCCAGTGACAGCCGTGTAGGAGCCTGACTTGCCACTGGTGATGTCGTGGAAGTCTGTACCGTAACTTGAACTCACGCCGAACGAGTATAGATACGGGTTGATAAATCCCAGATCCGAGTAACCATCGGCTTTCAGTTGCTGATTCACCAGGGCCAGGTAGCCTGCCCACATCGGGGCAGCGAAGCTGGTCCCGCCATACTCGTTCGCCGTGCACGTCGTCTGGTCGGCGCAGACGTAGAACGTGAAGTTCGCGTTTGCCGAAACATCCGGACCATTGCGGTACGTGGTCGACCCCTTATTGCTGGAGTTGACTACGCCTGCCAGTTGCTGCCACGAAGGGATCGCGATCTTGTCGGGTGAGATCCCGCCGCCGCTGTCGACCCAGGCCGTTTCTGACTTCCACGGGCCGGCCGCGCTCGCGGTCGTCAGGTCCGTGCCGCCGACCGAGACAATGTTCGCATCGTCCGCTGGCCAGGCCTCGGCGTTGCCTGACTTCTTCCAGGTGGAATAATCGCCGGACGCCACAAAGAAGTTTTGTCCTTGCGCCGCCATTTTTTCAAAATAGGGATCGAGCGTTGTCGGATCGGCCGGTGTCCAGCCCCACGAGCAGCCAATCGTGGTCGGCAGTGGGTTGTGCGTAGTCATCGCGCTGATGATCGCCGTATCGGTTGAGCCGATGTACATCACCAGGCTGGCCAGTCCGGGCGCCATTCCCAGAGCCTGGGTCATGTCGAGTGTCTGCTCGGTGTCGTCACAATTTCTGCCAGATCTCGAATCCACGCAACTGGTGCTGGTGCCGTCGGTCGACAGTAACGTGATCGGGACGCCATTCGTTTGCTTCACGTTCGCGTAATACGTATTGAGGTCGGCGAGGTCTGTTCCCAGGTATTCGAGTAATCCCAGATTCTGACCCGAGCCCGTCAGAGTAGTTCCGCCGTAATAGGCTGCGCGCATATCACTGCCCAAGAACGACGCCGAAGGTCCGGAGCCGGTCGTAGCATGTCGAACCACGTCTTCTTCCGGCTTGATGCCATGCGCCTTCGCGTATTCGCTCTTGCTGATGTATTTCGGATGAGGAATGGAATAGTTATCCAGCCCGGAGATGTGCCAGAGAGCGAACGACAGGTCCGTACTCGGTTCACGATCCGGCGCGTAGAAAGTCCGATTCTCCGTGGGATGCTGATAGGTGAGCAGATTCACATGAAACGCCGACTCAATGGATGACACCGGGCCTCGGACCTGCACTTCCATGCCGTCCCGTGATCCACCGACCACCGCCAGTCCATGGCGTTGCACATAGCTCACGACCGCATCGTAATGTTGCTGCGTGGGGCCAAACCTCTCGGTAAATTCTGTCGGCGTTAGAAAGGCCCGGAAGTTGGGAACCGTCGTGCTGTACAAATCCGCGAGGAACGAGTCCAGTCCGGCTTGGTCCCGGATTGGGAGAACGACATCGAGTTGCATCACTTGGTTGAGGGGAAGGCGTCCGATTAGCCTGGCTTGTCCATTCCGCGTTGCTTCGCGCACATGGCGCGTCATCAGCGTTTGTGCCCGGCTTTGCGTGACTCCGGCGGATACTAACGCTGCTATGGAGAACAGCAACACAAGTAGTCTTCGACTCACGATTCCTCCTGAGTATTTTTCCGTGGATTGTGCGCGAGATCCAGCCCCTTGCACCCCGAATCATCTCTGCTCACGACGCACATAGGATCATTTAGATATAAGGAGAACGGCCCGGCTGTCAAGCCTAATAGGGCAGAATTGGCGGGTAGTTTACGAAAACCGGAAATGGACAGACTGCAGTCAGCCGGGGCGCTTTTGTCGTAGCAGCCTCGATGGGCTTGAGCCCCGCCGCCTCAGGTCAGCAAGTGTAATAGAGATTTACGCCAACCGACAATTCCCTTACTGGGCAATGTCGTCGCGGCGATAGAATCTGGGGAGCGTCGGACGGTTCTCAAAGTGGCGTAGTCTTGCTTCACGCATGTCAACCCTTTCGCTCTTGCGACGCATGGCTTGCAAGTATTCGCGTGCGTAGTGTCGCGTCCAGTGTACTAACGGATCGCCGTGTGCGTGGCCCACACGGCCCAAGCATGGAACCTCCGCAAGAGCAGAAACTACCGGCGTAACGTCTCGGCCCTCAGCTTCTGCCAATCGAATCTGCTTGGCAACAAATTCGGCTGCTGGTTTGCGGCTTTGCAGCTCGGCGGCAAACTCTTCAGTGTCAGGCCCAGCGATCTCCCCGTCCGAGAAAAGCAGCATGTCAATTTCGAGCCGCAGCGAGGTCACCCCAGTTAGAGATGCTCCGCCGCTTCCAGCAGCGCCAACCATGCTTCCACCACCACGAAGTACATGCTCAAGAAGGCTCTCATCTACCGTCGCAGACCAGCATATTAGTTTGCGGTCGTCTATCCCGAGGACGGGATGGTACACGTCTACGATGTAGCTATCGGATGAAACAGTATGCTTCCTCTGCTTCCCATCCTCACCTGTCATCACCCATTGATAGCGTAGTGCTGTGACATCCTTGCTGGCGCGGTTCTCCAACACTATGGCTCGTTCGGCTTCTTCCGGTGGTTGAGCAAGAAACTGAACTAAAGACTCACTCCGGGATTCCTCGAAGATGGTGCGGAACTTTGGGAACAAAGCTGCGTCGTAGCGACTGAGGACGACCTGAGTAGTAGGACTAGCGCCAACCGCGAAATCCATAACACGTCATTGTAAGCAGAAAGGGATGGACTGTTGCAATCAGGCCATTACGCTCATCCTATGTTACTAACCTTAAGAATCTTTTCCGTTTGCAAAGATTTTTCAGGGCGTCTATGCGGCGACCGCGGTTAGTTGGGCTGTAACAGGCGTGAGCTGGGCAACCGTGGAGCGTAAAGCGCTGAGGATAGCGACGATGATCTTGCGGCCGGTGGAAGTGAGTTGGTAGCGGTGTGTGCCCACGATTTTGGTGATCAGGGCGTGGGCCCGCAGCAAGCGAAGTTTGCGGCTAATCCAGGCAGAGTGGCGGCGGGTCTGTTGTTTGTCGTCGGTAGTCTGGGGGAAGAAGATGGCGCGGAGATCGCGATTGCGGAAGCCATGGATAGCGAACTCGCCGTGCTGCGGCTTTGTGGGAGAGCTGGGCTCGGCGGTGTAAGTCGGCAATGCCCCGGCGCAGTCGACGCCAGGCGCGAGGCCCTTTGCGGTCCCCCTCCTTGCGCCGATAAAACGCGGAAGTCGTCGGCGTTATGAAAGGTGGCCTCGGCGCGCAGGACGCAGCCTTTGGGAGTATAGGCCTTATCGTAGAGCTTCACGGAGTTACGGTTGACGCTGTGCTTGACGCGCACTCCCTCGGCTCGGCGCTTAAAGTCGCTGACCACTTCTCCGGAGAAGTTCTGGTGTAGCGGGCCGTTCGAGTTGATGTGTTTACCGAGAAAACGCATGACGTCGGGGCTGGAAAAAGTGGTCATGGCATGGTTCACCCAGCGGGGATAGAAGTGCCGCAGGTCGGCGGCATGGTGGAAAACCACATCGAGAGCCCACTCGTGCTGGTAAGTAGACCAGTAATAGGAGATGGGGTGTTTACGGAAGATCTCGGCATGGATGGGGTTGAGCTGGCGAGCGATGCCGTTGAGCAGCTTGGGCCATCTGGTTTTGAGCTGACGATCCATCAAGCACTGCGCTTTGGTCCAGTTGGCGATCCAGGGAAAACAGTTGTCCTGCTGCAAGTAATCGAGACCAGCGGCTTGCATCTGTCGCGCCAGCCATTCCCGTCCGTTGAGGCAGATTTGCACGGAGAAAGGGAACCAGGTTTGAATGCGAGCATGGAGGAAGCCGAAGACAGGATGGATCTGGTAGGGATAGAGGAACAGGCATTTGCCAGGGCCTAGCTTCAACTCCAGTTTTTTCGTCATTCGATTGCGATGGATCTCGAACTTCCAACAGGGTTCGATGCAGCTGAGCACGCATACCAGTCCGTTGCGCACACCATCTTGGGCCAGGATGTTGCGGGCGATGGTCTCTTTGTTGAGCTGACTGGAATTGAGATACTTCACCGGGCGTTGACAAGCCTTGGCTGCAGCCAGGGAAGCTTCCTTGACCCGCTGGGTGACCTTCTCCACATGGTCGCCAAAGTTCTTGAGGTAGACCTGGTTCGTCCAGAGATAGCTCATCATGCCTTGTGGGTGGCCGATGGAGCGTAGATGTCCGCGAAATACCAAGCGGTCAAATCCTGAGAGTGTGCCGGCGATCTTGTCCTGGTGTTTAGCGATAAACTCATGCATGGGCGTTCTCCTCCGTATCGTTGTTGGTCTTGGAACAACCTTTAATGATACGCAGATGGGGAACGCCTTAGGTCTTGAGTTAACCCGGTTCCGGAAGACGAATGCGATTTCAGGATGCGCGAACGATGGGGCTTTTGGCTAAAGCGATTGCCAACGGCTAAAGCTTACCGAAGTGTTTTGGTTGCGGCTATGCCGCGCTATGATTACTGTTTGCTCGATTTTGAGATGCTCATGCAGCAGCAAGTGGATGTCGTTGGCCAAGGTGCGTTTATCGTAGCCTCCGATTGGTCGAGAAGAGTTGCCAGCACCTCGATAGTCAGGAGCGATGACACGGCACCCGATCTGGACTCACTCTCGCACATACTTTCCGAATTGGGCGTGATGGAGAGCAACTACCTTTTTTGCGGTCGGCTTGCCCTGGTCTCGTTCTGTATCACCGCGAGGCAGCCCCAGGGATACCGAATCACGTTCCAGTTGCGGGCACTTGCAGGGTTTCGGCTGCGGTCGGCAAAGTGAAATAAAAGGTTGCACCTCGTCCGTCGTTAGCGGTGGCCCATAGCCGACCACCGTGCGACTCCACAATGGAACGGCTAATGGCTAACCCCATCCCGCTGCCTTGCTGCTTGGTGGTAAAGAACGCAGAAAAGATCTGATCCAAGTTCTCGGTGGGCAGTCCTACGCCAGTGTCACTGACCGAGAACTGGAGTTGACCGTCCTGCAGGTGAGACTTCACCACAAGTTCTCCGCCTGAGTCCTTCATGGCTTCGATGGCGTTGAGCATGAGGTTCATGAACACCTGCTGCAGCTGCACACGGTCTACCATGATTTTAGGGAGTTCTGCGGAAAGGTCCGTGCGCATGGCAGCCGATAATCGAAAGGCCTCACCTTGCAGCAGCGTGAGCATTTCGTGGATAATTCCGTTCACATCAACCAACTCACGTTGTGGAGGAGATTTCTTGTAGAACGAACGTATACGGTCGATGATCTCAGCCGCGCGATTCCCATACTTATCGATTCTGGCTGCTGCTGCACGGGCCCGATCAAGATTGGGCGGCTCGTGTGCCAGCCATTCAATGCAGCTGTTGGCGCTGGTGATGGCGGCAGCGATGGGCTGCTTGATGTCGTGTGCCAGTGATGCTGTCATCTCGCCCAACATGCTCACACGATTGACGTGTGCAAGGTCTGCCTCGAGTTGGCGCAACTTCTCGCGCTCTTGCTCTGCACGTTTACGATCCTCAATGTCCGTGAGGGTTCCGTACCAGTTAACAGTGTTTCCATGCTGGTCCCGAAGTGGTACACCACGCACCAGAAACCACCGATATTCCCCGTCAGCGGCGCGACGGAACCGCGCCTCGTCTTCGAAAACCTGTCCGGTTGCAACAGAGATGCGCCACTTCTCGGAATGGCGCACAAGATCTTCGGGATGGATCGCACGCTGCCAACCTGCGCCTGAACTCTGCTCGACAGAAAGCCCGGTGTATTCGGTCCATTGTTTATTTACAAATGTGCCGGAGCCGTCAGGCAAGGCAGTAAAAGTCATCGCCGGAATTGTTTCCACAACGTCCCGCAGACGCTTTTCCTGACCCTTGAGCTGACGAATGCGCCACCGATGGAGTGCCCAGAGCAGCGCAACGAAGGCTGCAAAGCACGACAGCCGGAACCAGTAAGTTTGATAGTAGGCCGGGGCGACGTTCAAAGCGATTGCAGTTTCTGGCCCGTTCCACAGCCCCTCGCTGTTGCTGGCGACTAGCCGGAATCGATAGGAGCCGGGCCCAAGGTTCGTATAAACGGCTTCTCGCGCTGCAACCGGCTGGCTCCAGCTACTGTCGAAACCTTCGAGAAAATATCGAAAGCGAATCCGCCCGGGCACCGCGAGGCTCAGCCCCGTGTACTCAAACGTGATTCGCCTGGGAGATGGAGGAACTCGAACGGAAGCGTCGAGGTTTGCGGTGTTGTCATCGGCGGTGATCGCCTCGATGTGAGGCAGGGCGGGAAGTGAATAGTCCGTGATCTGGGATGAATCAACAACCGACAAGCCGCTCCTGAGTGAAAACCAGATCCTGCCAACTGAATCCGAGACAACCGATTGGCTCCGCTTCACTCCTTCAGTGCTCTCTAGACCGTCGGCCTGGTCATACTCGCGAACATCGACTGCCTTCACAACACCGCTTAGTAGTTTGTCGCGCGGAACGCGCAAAACATGATCTGAGGTCGCGATCCAAAACCTTCCGCTCTTGTCCTCCGCCATTCCGACTATTTGTTCGCGCAAAACGTCGGGCGATTCATGAGGAACTTGAAAACGGTTAGAGGCAAAAAAGGCAAGACCAGCAGACGTTCCACTCCAGAGAGTTCCGGATGAATCCTCGAAAAGGCAGCTCACCTCTGGCGAAGGCAAACCCTCTACCGTTGTATAGGTTCTCCATTGGCCGTTTGAAAAAGAACTCAGCCCGCTAGGTGTGGCAAACCACATTGCACCATCGCGGGTTTCAAGGATGGACGAGACGGTATTCGAAGCGAGGCCGTTGGTCGTCGTGTACGTGGTGAAGCGCCCATCTTTAGATTTGCTGATGCCGCCGTTTAGCGTGCCGGCCCACACAGAGCTATCGCGGCTCTCATAGACAGCATAGACACTGTTTTGGGCCAGTCCGTTTGCCTCTGTATAACTCTGGGTCGCTATCGCACCGTTGCGAAATCGTAGACGGGTCAGTCCCCCGCGTTGACGTCCGACCCACACCACATCTGCCCGTCCACTGATGGAATAGACGACCTCATTTGGTGGTATCGATGTAAGGGGTTGAACTCGTCCATTCTGGAGAACATACAGCCCACCCTGAGCGGGAGCCAACCAGGTGCGGCCCTCCGGGTCGACATATACAGGGCCATTGTGTTCGAAACGACGATCGCTAACAGATGAATAAGTTACGAACGCACTGTTCCGAATGCGGCCTAGTCCTCGCGCACCTCCGATCCAGAGATTCCCTTCGCGGTCCTCGAACAGAACGTTAATCCCGCCGTCTCCGCGAAGCTCATTCTCTTCGGAGAACGAAATGCCTTTCGCGTTGATGCGCAGTAGCCCGCGCGTCGTACCCACCCAGATATTCGAGTCACGATCGCGCAGGAGGCTCAAAACCTGGACAATGCCGACGAACGACGGCAATTCGAACCGACGAAAGCCTGTGCCGTTTTCGCGATACAAGCCCGTGTCGGTGCCGACCCACAACTCGTCACTACCGATCGCCAGCAGACAATTGATCTTTCGGTCGGGCAATCCTGCGTTCACCTGGGTAGCTCGCCCGCCCCTAAGAAGAAAGAGGCCATCGCCGAATGTGCCCATCCAAATTTTGCCGTCGGCTGTTTCTGCTAGAGAGATTACTGGCGGTGAAGCGGGTCCCAATTTCTGAACGTGGTCTTCCATGAAACGGAATGGGCCCTGCGCGATGTCCGAAACCAGTACTCCGTCGTGGTTATCTTTTGACAGAGCGGTGATTGCGACTGGACCGTATCTGACGCTCTCAAATTTGCCATCTTTTTGGCGTACGAGATCGGCGCCCTGTGGACGGACCCACAGTTTTCCGCCAGCATCCGTAAGCAGTTGCAATATGGGAACGTTCGAAGCGGTAGCGATGGAAGTAAAAGAGACAGGCCTGAAATTAAAGCCGTCGAAACGTATCAGGCCTCTGTCGGTTCCAATCCAGAGGTATCCATCTGCGGTTTGCGCGATGCCGTTGACCGCGCTGCCGGGAAATCTGGTTTCGGTGGTCCATTGTTCGCGGACGTACTGCGAAGGCAGACGATTGGGATCGAGTGCACGTGCATCGGTGACAAGGCCCGCTAGCACGATTCCAATAAGAGTCCATCGAGTTTGCTTCAACCAGAAAATCACGGGAGGTACTCGAATTTCTCGATTATGACCTCATTTTCGTTTTTCAGGGGGATGTGGCCTTGATGAAATACATACAAGGCGATGCGCACCGATTCGCCCCCCGGGGAAGGCACACCGGACGTAAACACGTGCTGGTTAATGACACGGCCCCCTCCTGCATTCCCCGATCCTGCTACCGTCGAAAACGTTACTTTCCCCGGTTCCCACCGAAACGAATGTGTGTAGAGACCAGGCGGTACCCGAAAGGCAACATAGTTAGCTGGAACGTAGTAAGGCTGGACGACATAGTTTACGTTGGTATTATCAAGGTATCCCCAACGACTAAGCTCAACGTCGAGCTCGTGCCGGTTGCTCTCTGTGCCAACGCCGTCCCAGGTGATTAGAGTTAGAACAGCAGAAGGTTCGAGATTAGAAACATCGCACACCTGGAACCTGTATGTTCCGTATCCTAGGCTGCGCGCGAGCTTCAGCTCCGCCCCAATCCACTTTCCCGGGCTTCCCGAAATGCGAAGATGCAGTGCACCTCTTTCGTCCGTCCAAACGTTCGCAGGATCGAAAAAGTTTCTTGACCCAGCGCGGAAAATTGGCCCGGTGCTCGTCGTCCACTCGTAATCGCTAAAGTTCAGTATCTTGGGCGACTGGAGTACCGGCGCGGGGCCTTCCCCGTCAACGACTGCCAGCGCCTCCACGCCGTTGCCGACGATCGGTAACGATTCAGTTTGTTCAGGCGGATTGTAGGTTGGATCAACCAACAGAGCGGCATATTGTATTCCCAAGTGGACTGAAGCTTTCCACCGGCCGTCAGCTTCGATATTCGTAAACGGCTGACCTGATTGCCGGCACACGCCCCATCGTCCATCTGTCTTTGCGTACAACACGATTCGCTGCTCGGGTCGAGCCCCTGTGGCACGACCTTCGGTTATGTCTCTCTTGTAGTCACCATCTTCGATTATGTCTATTTTGTAGTGGCTCTCCTGAGCGGCGGGGACCTTGCTGAAAGCAACCGTTGAAGCTGAATTTTTTGGTGAAGAGTGGCATCCGGTCAGCACAAAGTACACCAACAGCACTAAGAATGTTGCGGTACGTGCGACTATGTGCGGGCAAGACATCATCGATCTCCGTCACGATCCGAGGTAAAGCGGCCAGGGCTGCACCCACCATGGCCCGCTGTGCGCATAAATAACTATCTGCTGCTTTGGTCGAGCGTTTCTTACCCGTCCAGAGATCGTATCGACTCTTTCTCGTCCACCTTGCGCCGCCGGCGGAATATGGGTGAACTCGATCGAAGGTCCGGAATTGGCTTTATGCGACTGGCAACCGTTCAGCGCAAAGAACCAGCAGGGATCGCTGCAAGAAAACTGGGTCAACAGTCGCAGTCCCATGTGAGTGAACAATGCCAGAATCGGGTCGATTACGGTTTGCTCGACCGGTTCGGGCTTGCAGACTTCCAACTTTATTCCATGTGCGGCTGCCAGTTCTACCCTCAAGTCTGGGCATCTTCTTGCACGACTCCGGGAACGCTGGTTCCTTCCTCAGAGATAGGCCGCGAGATACCCAACCTTCTCATCTTGGCCAGCAGCGTGGTTCGTTTCAGTCCCAGTTTCGCCGCAGCGCCGCGCGGTCCGCCAACGACCCAGCCAACCTGCTCAAGCGTCTCCACCATCAGAGCGCGATCTGAGTCTTCCGATGTCATCGACAATTGGCCAGCCTGAGGTCGATGGACGCTGGCATTGATAGGTCCCGTTCGCCTCTGAAACAACGGGTTTGGAAGCACACTGTCGCGGGAAAGGATGACTGCGCGCTCTACCAAGTTCTGCAACTCGCGTATGTTGCCGGGCCAGGAATGCCACTGGAAGGCAGACATGGTTTCCGGAGGAATGGACTTGACTTGCTTCCCCATGCAGCGACTGAGGGTCTTCACGAAATGCGTTACAAGAGCAGGAATGTCTTCCCGGCGCTCTCTGAGTGCTGGCAGTAAGATTGGAAAGACGTTCAGGCGATAGTACAGATCACTGCGAAATTGCCCGCGAGCGACCATCCTGACGAGATTTCGATTGGTCGCTGCCACCAGCCGAACGTCAACCTTGTGAGTTCGACCGCTGCCCAATCGCTCGAACTCCTGTTCTTGCAGCACACGCAGCAACTTCGGCTGTAAGACAGGAGGGATATCGCCCACTTCGTCCAAGAACAGCGTGCCTTTGTCAGCCATTTCGAAGCGCCCGATCTTCTGCGCAATCGCACCGGTAAAGGCACCTTTCTCATGACCGAACAACTCGCTTTCCAGAAGATCCAAAGGAATGGCCGCGCAATTGAGTTTTATAAAAGCGCGCCCGCAACGATGACTTGCATTGTGAATTGCGTGAGCAATGAGTTCTTTTCCCGTGCCGGTTTCCCCTTCGATGAGGACAGTCGAGTCTGTGGGCGCAACCTGCTCCACTTGCTCGAGAACAAATTCGAGGGCAGCGCTATTGCCGATGATCCGCTCGAACGTACGCTCGGCCTGATCCGGCCCAGGGTTCATGACTGTTGCATAATCTGCCACATAAACCTCTACACTTAAGGCTCCCCACGCGACCGCAATAGAAGAGGTTGCTCACATATCAAATGCGGCACGGCCCCTTTTGAGCAACAGTTGATGATCGAACGGTTTTGCGAGGAACTCGACTGCACCCTCTCTCATCGCTCGAATTCTCATCCTGGCATCCCCATGAGCCGTGATGAAGATGATCGGAATATTGCATTCCTCTTCTTTCAGCCTGGCCTGCAACTGCAGACCCGACATTCTCGGCATACGGATATCAACAATTAGGCACGCAGCCCGAGCATGCAAATCGGATTCGAGGAATTCTTCCGCGGATCCAAAGCACTGTGCGACCAGCCCAGCCGCTTCCATCAGGTCGCGCAGTGAATCTTGCATGACCTCGTCGTCATCAATGATCGCTATTAATTTGGACGTTCGGTCCACCGACATGTGGTCAGCTTAACGTCATTACTTCACTTGGAGCAATCAAACTTTAGGCTGACTGAACCAGACTTTAGGAGATTAGTCCGTTATGCGGGACGAAACGAGAATTTTGTTCTCGTTGTAACGTTGTAACCAGTTGTTGCATCCTCGGGATTCGCTGGGATATCAAGGGCGAAGCCCTTGGCTAGTTAGATCCTTACTATCGATAATCCTGCGAGGGAAACATCGATTCGCGCAAAGTATAAGGGCCGAGCTGGTCGGGGAGATGAATCTTCTTGGCCAGATGATGAAGTACGAGTAAGGGGCCGTAGAGCTTGACCTGTTCGACCTCAGCTTCGGACAAAGAAGTGGCGAGAATAGTTTTGCCATCGGCTTCGCGACCGACATAACGAATATGGCGCTGGACAACTTTGCCGTTGATCCGCCGATTCTCAACCTCGGCGAGGTAGACGCGGCCCTTGCGTTTGACCTTGCGGATGAAGCTCATGTGTGTAGTGTATATAATGTACACTACACATTTAAACCCACAAGTACCTACTCTGGTACCCTCGATACGTTAAAACCCCAGCTAAATCACGTGTTGCGCTTGTATTTGGGTGGGGCTGTTGGAAGCGTAGTGTATAAAATCAAGGACGAATTCAGGACTCTAGTCTCGGAGAGTACAATTCGTGCGCCGAAGCTTTGACATCGGTCAATATCTCCGAGGTTTTCTTCCATACTGCGTCCATGCGGTCGAGAAGTTCAACAGCCTGATGGGGGAGGTCATTCTTGAGTTGTTCGATCGCAATTGCCAATAATGCAAGACGCTGACCGACGTCTTCGTGAAGGTCCCGCGCGATCCGGTTACGTTCCCGTTCTTCTGCCTCAATCACTCTGCGGTTCATATCGAAAAGGGCTTCTTCCGCCCGCTTGCGTTCCGTGATATCTAGCGACACGCCGAGCATTCGCTCCGGGTTACCGTTCCTTGCATAGTAGAACTTGCCTCGCGCTGCCAGCCAGCGAACTGTCCCATCGGGCTGTACGACGCGAAACTCTGCCGCGTACAGCTTCCGGTTTTGCTTTGCATTCGCGATTGCTTCCGAGACTCTCGTTCGGTCATCCGGATGTACGTACCGAATGAAACCTTCCCCGGTTGTTACGTAGGTATCAGAAGCGATTCCGAAGATCGTTTGAAGGTCGCCGAACCATACATCTCGTCCGCTCTTGACGTCAAAGTCCCACCCTACCGATGCGCTCGCCTCCATTGCCAGACGTAGCCTGTCGTTGGCTAACCCGAAATGGAAAGCCAGTTCGCGTCTGGCGAGGTACTCATTTATATAGGCGGCACTCGCCAGACACACAATCGCAGCGATTGCGACGAGCAGACGGAGCGTGCGCAGACCAGTGTTCTCATTCCGTTCGAAAAGCTCCCAGACAATCGGGATAGAGATCATCACAACCAAGAGCATCGCCCATACCGACCCTTGTGAGCTTCGGCTGCTATCGAATAGCGTTGCTGTTTCTTCTGCTCCCGACTCTTGCCGCGTGCGTAGCGGTATCCACACAAACCAACAAACAGCAGCCGTCAGACCCAGACCATACAACTTGCCGTTGACGTACCCTCCAGAGTCAATTGCAAGGTTGGCGACCGCGGAACTTAAGGCGTACAGCGTGGACGCGCCGAACAGATGAAGATAAATCGACTTCCAAGGAGCCTGCACGCGAAGGGTCAGAATACCTACAGTCACGACCAGCGCCAGATTTTCCAACAGGTAAAGAGTGTCAAAGCGCAGGGCGTAGCTAGAAGGCGTCGCGCTCGACGAGAACAAGTACTGGTATGGAAAGACAACGTAACCATAAAGAAAGCTCCAGAAAAACAGTAACAGAAGCGAGTTTAAGATCGCCCGGTGTAGCTTGCGATCGGATACATTCCGGTGTGGGAGGGTTGCGACGGCCGCCATGAGCGCTACGATGTGCAAGAACAGCACCGGGTCAGCGATCGAATTGTTGGGCACCTCGATGTGCCGACCAAGCTCGTAGTAAATAAAGAGCCATTGGTCCAGCGCCCAGAGGCAGTAGGCAATTGCGAGGAACACCCAGAACGGCCGACTCCCCTGCGTGTTCTGTATTCCGTTGCGAACGGCAATACTGGTCGCTAACAGCAGGAGAAGGAAATAACTCACCCCGCTATATGAAACTAGAAATGAGCCCGGCTTTACGCCGAATGAAAGGACGGCTTTGATGACTACTATTCCGATTAGCGCGGTCGGCCAAGAGAGCAATCTTAGCCTCGTTCCGAGATTCGACGGGAACCGTTTCGTCATGATTCGAGAAGACCGCGCGACATAAAACCGCCAATCAAATGCAAAAACAATTCCAATTTATCTACCTTACCCAGCGGCACGCATGGAGTCGCTTCCCGAACTGAGAGGCACACGCGCATAAATCGTGGTTCCACGGTTGGGTTGCGATTCGATCGAAAGGGTTCCGTTCAGCAGTTTCAGTCGCTCCTCCATGCTGATAAGACCAAGCCCTCGGCTCGTCTTTGCCGCTTCGCGGTCAAACCCTACGCCGGAATCCTTAACCGTAAGATCGATCTCATCCGATGTTCCCCACAATCGTACTTCGAACTGGCGTACCCCACTGTGTTTCACTGAATTGTGCAGGGCTTCTTGCAAAACGCGGAACAGTCCAAGAGAAATATCAGGTGACAGAGGATTCGGCAAGTCGTGCGCTTTGAAGTCAATTTCCACTTTCTGCTGCTGAGCGAACTCTTGGCAGAAGCTTTTCATCGCGGCAGCAAGCGCCAGATATTGCAGCTTTGCCGAATGCAACTCATGCGACAAGGATTGAATATCACCAGCTATTTCCGTAATCTGCGTCTGGAGTTCGCGAGTACGATTGCGGACTTCGGGCAAAATGAGAGGGTCTTCATGGAGTTGCTGTAATTCGATGGCCACCATAGAGAGACGTTGACCCATGTCGTCATGAAGCTCTCTGCCGATTCGGGTACGTTCCTGCTCTTGTGCCTCAATCAACTTGCGGGTCACGCTGGAGGGCGCCGCTTCAGCCGTCCTTTTCTCCGTAATGTCTTCCACGATCGCGACTACCAATGGTGATGTGCGATTCAACAAAGAGATAGTCAACCGCCCCCAGACAAGCGAGCCGTCTCGTCGAATAAAGCGTTTCTCTAATTGATAGCGATCTATCGAACCCGCCCGCAACTGCTGAAACAGCGCCCAGTCCTTCTCTGCATCTTCAGGAGGAGAAAAATCAACACAGTGTTTGCTGAGCAATTCCGCTTCGCTGAAGCCTAGCATCGAGCAAAAAAACGGATTCACAAAGAGAGGCTGTCCCTCTAGGTTCTCCAGAGCAATTCCGATGGGGCTCACCTTGAAAGCATCATAGAAAAGCTGGCTGTTGGGTGTCGGCGTCTGTGCTGCTTTAACTTCCATGCGAGCAGGTATATAGCACCAGTGCTGTCACAGGGAAGTTCCTCTTTGTATATTTTTGTAAATTTTCAAGGTCGCCGGGGCTATAGCCTCAGAAGGTATACCCGCCTGACTACCAAGAACCCGATTTTCTCGACCAGTCAAATCATTCACTTGCGGCGCTGCCGCGCAAGAACCCTTTCTGAACCACCGGGTAGGCAAGGGCTGGGGAAAGCCCGAATGGCACGGCTTTGCAACTTCCGCACGTGCGGTTAGCCCGCCGTCCGCGTTGACGGGGTTAGAGCATGACGGGAGAAAGATGCACTTAACGAGATAGGAAACAGCATGTCCTCTCCCTCTGGATGTCCGCCTTGGGTCAGAATCTTACCGCGCCCACCTGGATGACCTTCCGCCAGGCCAATGAATTAGACGCGCATGTCCGCAAGGGCGAGAAAGGCTCGCTTGTGGTCTATGCCAACGCCGTCACCCGCACCAAGCATGACGAACGGTCAATGCGCGCAATCGCGAGTGGGTGTTGAAAAACTCACGTGCGAGAAATCCGCAGAAAAAACGTCGTGTCGGGAGGCCCTACAAACGACCTTCTCTGCTCGGCTAGACATTTTCTATCCCCCAAATTTCTCCTGATTTCTCAAATCTCGGGTTTTTCAACAGCCACGCGATTCTACGCCAGCAATCCGCGATGCTATCATTCCTGTAACTCGGAGGTAGAAGTGATGCATAAACCTCTGGTTGTTTGCCTCGCGGCGGTCGCACTCGTTTCAATCCTTCGTCGCTGCCCAAGACCCCTCAGCCGCGCAATCCGTTCGGTTCGTAAGAGATTGTATAACAACGGTAGACCTCTATAACCAAAAGAGTGGTACGGGTGTGTGTCGACAAATTGCACAATCTCCACATCATCACAACTGATGGGCTGTGAGTTCCTTGAGAGCCGGGTGCAGATTGCGACGGATGATGTTCGATGAAGAGAATAGGAACCCAGAACAGTTTCTTCAGCGGTGTTGCACGCGCATGGCGGTACAGCACAGGGGGTCTCTCGTAGAACCGGCGAGTGTGCCATGAGTCCCGGAATCCGAACTTCTGGAAATCGAGATGGTGGCAGAATTCGTGACAAAGGGTGCTCAGGAACGTGCCGAACGACGTGACTTCCTTCCGCACTGCCGTTCGCATTCACACGCGGATGACTGAGGTTTCCGGATCGTAGTCACCGAAAAGTTCGGATGTTCCGCGTTCGCGGACACGCAGGGGTCGTGCTGCAAGGACGCGGATCGCGCAGTTCGGGACTCTGTAGAAGTCCGAGGCGGCTTTGAGAAACTCCGTGCAGGCGCGACGAACGTCCGACCATTTCCCACCTTTCATCGCTGACTCAATGGACTGTTAGCGCCAATTTGAGAGTGAGCCATTCTGGCCGGTTTCGAGGGAGCCAGTTCGTGTGCCCGGCTATCCGGGCACAGACTTGTGCGCCCGCCGCTACGTTCCAACACGAGCAGCCGCAATTGTCGAGTTCCGCCTCAGACACGAACTCAGTTCACACATGACCCTCCCGCGTCGTCCCTCCGAGCCCGTGCCGCGGAATTCCAGTGGCACCGATATTCGTCTCGACCGATTGAGAGAGCAGGTAGCAATTCATCCGCCTTGTGAACCGCCCCTCCCGAGCGCACGCGGGAACCTTGTCCTGAGCGTCGATCCGCGGGAGGGGATGCGAAGCTTTCACAGCGGTTACCCAGCTATCTCTCAAAAGCGATCTATTCGACGAGCACGATGCTGTCCGGCATTTCCCTACTACGTGAGCAGGAGAAGACTTCTTGGCGCTCTCCCAGAACAAACGCGTACATAAACATTCAGAGCTAGCTTCTCGCACTACCCGATACGTGCGGTCCGCAAAACTATTTAGAATCTGCTGTAGAGTTCTTACTGCGTCCCCGCCAACCGGGGCTCTCCCAGGGTGGACCACCGGCTCCGGCTTGAACCGGCCATAATGGCTCCCTTTACCACCGGCGCTGACAATGGACTTTGTGATCGGAGGCAAACGCCCATTTTTTGGCAGGTCGAGCGTCCTCATCGGTCACTTTTGAGGAATTGTACCCGGTTTGCCTTGCGCGGTGGAGCGTCGGTCAGCACGGCACGCTTAGGTGGTTGGAAATTCAGAAAATAATCTGGTCTGCGGGTTTCACCGTGATTACGTGATCCCCAGCGCCGAAAGCATCAAGCACAAAGTTGTGATGCGCGATGATGTTCGCTGCGGTCAGCACTCGGTTGTCTCGCGTAAGGTGGGCATCGCGTGCGAGCGTAACGTCATAACCCAAACTAGTCGCACGTCGGCAAGTGGTGTCCACACAATATTCCGTCATGCCTCCCCCAATGATTAGGCGCGTGATCCCTCTCTCTTCTAGTTCCTGCTGAAGGGTGGTTTCGAAGAAGGAATCCGATTCCCGCTTCCTGACGACGGACTCGCTGTCCAGCGGTTTTATTGACGGATGAATCTCCCAGCCTTTGGTATGCGTTTCCAGCGGATGACCCCTTGGCCCGTCATGCTGAATGTAAATCACGGGTGTCCCGGAAGCGCGGGCTCTGGATAGGAGAGTCTCGATTCTGGATAAGACTCCAGCCCGAATTTCGGCGGGTATCAGTTTCACCAGACCGACTTGAACATCAATGATGAGCAGCGCGTTGTGAGACCGCCCAGCTTTTCCGGCGACAGTTTCCATGCCGCCATTCTAAGCCTGCGTGAGTTTTTCCCGGCTAACTTAACTCATGTGCCAGCCTCCATTCACCGAAAGTGTCTGTCCGGTCACGTATCCATTCATCGCCAGCAAAGACCTGACCGATATGGAAACAGGTCAGCGCGGATACTTGCTGACCGGGGACCCCGCCTACTTGCAGCCCGACACTGATGCGAAGGGCAGGATCGAAATGGATTTTTGTCGATCTTCGAGCCGGACTCTCGAATCGGACGCTGCGCGAACGATCACTGGAGTCGCAGTTGGAGTCCTTGGCTGGATCAAAGCAGGCTGAGATGGAGCGATCCATCAGTTTGCGTCAACAAGGGTATCGCCATCGCTCTTTCAAGCTCGTCGATACAAACGAAGGAAAGGACTGCATGGATGAGATTCGGCGGATCGCATCTTCGTTATCTTCAGCGGAGAGCAGCACGTTGGCGAGATTGGACGGAGAAACGACTGCTGCATTGAAGGCAGCATTTTCTGCGACCATTATTTCCAATTCTCTCCTGCTTTTGCTCGCAGTGTGTCTGTTTGGACTGATCCGCCATCATGGGCGACTTCTCGGAGAAGAAGCCGCCCAGAGCAGAAATGCGCTAGCCGTGCGGGATTTGCAGCTAGAAAAGCTGACTTCTGCCCTTTCCGGCCAAGGTCGTTCTGATTGCAATCAATACCAACTCCCGCTTGCTGCTGGAGAATTACGGGGGTTTTCTTCCACGACAGGGGGCACGAATACGCTGAACAGATGAAAGAAACGGCGGCACAAATGGAACGACTCCGACAAGATTTGGTTGGCAGCCCACCGTCCAACCGTAATGAAAGGGCGGCTTAGCAATTACTATCGAGTGCCGCTGGCTGCGTTCCCTCTGGAAGAACGCCGTCCCCGACATCCCAATCCTGAAGCAAGCAAAAGGGGAGTAGTCGAAGCTTCAATACGTTATTTCCCCTATGGTTGCACGCGACTTTGGCTTCCTTCACAATCAGCAGCGAATCGGCAGCGAGGCAAGAAAAAGGGTTCAGCCGCGCATGACCCAGAGGACTGTCAGCAGGAATATGCTCAGAGCTCAAAGTAACGTGGAATGCCGAGCAGAGCTGGCTTATGATGTGTCCCGTGTGAAACTGTGAAGCCAAAGACTCTGTTCACAGATTCACCGGAAAGAGACGTTATGAACTGCCGTGGATGCGGAGTCGAAGTCGATCCCTCTCAAGAGCAGGTAAATACAACCGTTGACCAGATTCTAGAAACTTCGCTTAGGGATGCGGAAAAGAAAGGGGGCGTTTGTCCGCTTTGCGGCCACTCCAAAGAAGTACCTTACTCGCACCGCAAGACCGTCCTGTTCAGTCTGATGTCGGCATGCCTGCTTATTAGCGTCGGTGTGGGGATCGGGGTTCAAAGATCGAGACAGACCCAGCGTGCAGCAGTTGCCAAGGATGCGGTGGGACGGATGGGTACCAATGCAGAAGTCATCCGACTCATCGGGATGCCGATCACCATCGGACCCGGACTTCGAGGAGAGATCAAACAAGACGAAACCGGATGGAAGGAAGTGCGTCTGACGATTCCCGTGCGCGGCCCCAACGGTAATGGGACGGCACACGTAGTCGGCGACAGGGGAGCAGGCCCGTGGACTTTCACGACCTTCGAAGTTGATTTCGAGAAGCAACACGAGAAAGTAGACCTCGTTTCTGGGCGAGTCGTGGAATACGACCCCAATGCCTATGTTGAGGTTCATACCCAATCCGCAGCCGTTCCGGAATACGGCAACACCGTTGCTGCCGCACCACGGTTCGACGGGGACTTCCCTTGCGTGTTCGCACAAGCGGGCACTGCCGAAATAGTTCCTCAGCTTGGGCAATGTGCCATGCCTACGGCGCATGGTGAACCAGTGGACAGATTTGAAGCTGACCTGCGCTATGGGAATTTCGTTCTGCGGGAAACCGATCTGTTCCTCGACGATGTATTCAAGGTTCCGCTCACTCGCACCTATGCCTCAAATGAGTGGGTAGCTCGCAACCCTGTACACGCTTTTGGGCGCAATAGCAACCATCCTTATGACATTGCGCCCATCGGCACTCGAAATCCCTACACCTACCAGATGATCGTGCTCGAAGACGGTGACTTCTTGTATTTCGACCGAATTTCCAAGGGCCTGGGGTACGCGGACTCGGTGTTTCAGCATACCGAAACTTCTACTCGTTTCTATAAAGCCGTCCAAAGTTGGAACGGGAAGGGCTGGACGACGAGGCTCTCGGACGGGTCAGAAATCCGCTTCCCGGAGTCTTATAACGCTCAGAATCTGGCGCAAGGGGCACCGACTGAAATGATCGATGCCAACGGCAATCATCTGTTACTGCGTCGTGATCCGCAACGGAACCTGCAAGAAATCGTAACTCCGGACGAGCATTGGATCAGGTTCAGCTATGACGATTCCTCCCGCATCAAGCGGGCAGAGGACGACGCGGGTCATTGGGCGCAATACGAATACAACGCCGATGGGATGCTAAAATCTGCGATCTTGTCTTCGGGCCGAGAGAGGCATTACGAATACGACGGAGTTCTGATGACTAAGATTACAGATGAGAACGGGCACGTGCTGATCCACAACTGGTTCCGGGAACGATTCCTCCAACAGCAGCAGTTTGGCAATGGAGCGGTGTATTCGTACAGCTACGATTGGGCTCCCGACGAATATTATCCTAAAAGGGTTTGGGTCACGCAGCCAGACAAAACGACGCGGGAAATGTCAGTAGGCGCGGCTGTTCCTGAGTTCGTCAAGAATTACCATCGATAGGACGCGATTTACGCGATTTTAGTAGGCACCATGGTAGCCACAATGTTCGCAACCCGCACTCCACCCGCCTCATCGAGGCGAGCTTCCGTTGCTGAAAAAGATCGCAATCTTGCAGGAGCGAGTCGTGGACGTAGAGAGCTATCCGTTCTCAATTCCGGTCATCCATTGTCTGAAGGAACTGACCTTCCGATCCCGGATTTGTTTTTTCACGAGTGAGAACGGCACCGGAAAGTCCACTCTATTGGAAGCGATAGCGGCCCATTACGGCTTCGGTCGCGAGGGCGGGAATCGCAATTTCCGAAACGATAGTACGGACAGCAATCACTCGGTCGATGCCCTGGTTCGTGCACTCCGATTGTCGTTCGACAAGCGCACCGGAGCCGGATACTTCTTGAGGGCAGAGAGCCTTTTCAATAGCGCGTCCTACATCGACGAAATCGGAATGAGCAGTTCTTACGGGGGTCGAAGTCTTCATGCCCGCTCCCATGGCGAGATGTTCTTGACGCTGCTCGAACTCAAGTTCCAGCGGAACGGCTTGTTCCTGCTGGACGAACCGAAGCAGCCCTGTCTCCGCAGCGACAATTAAGCTTTCTTGTGCTGATCCAAGACGTGCTTCGGAAGTTCAAGGACGCGCAATTCATCATTCCGACTCATTCTCCCGTGCTGCTCGGCTACCCAGAAGCCCAGATTTTGTCATTCGACGACGGGTGCATCCACGAGATCGAATACGAGGAAACGGCTCCGATGCAGATCGTGCGGCGATTCGTAAATGACCGGGAGAGCTTTCTGGAAGAGTTGCTGAAGCGGAACGAAGCGGAACGCGAGTAGATGCGAAAAGAGCTGCTCGAAGACGTAGGATGCTGTAAAAGAGGTAGGAGCGTTCCTCGGGTCCACCCAGCGAGCCACGGTGTGCAGAGGTTCGTTATAGCGTAGACGGCGGCCACGTCCAGCGGAAACCAAAGAACTTGCCGGCCACCTGCGTTTCCTGCAGATCCAGCCTGCGGCGAAACTTGCACTTCTGTTGCGTCCTCCATGGTGCTGGCGTTTTATACGTCAAACAGGCTGCGAGTGCAAGCCTGCCCCTTGTTGACGAAAAATCGCCATAGTACTTATTGACCGGGGTTGTGATCGATATCGCCCGATTTCAACAGTCAAGGCTAACTTCGTAACCCAAATAGCTTCGGGAGACCACCAACTCGCGTACTGGGGTACTCGTGATGATCCTTTTTCAGCGCCTGCTCGGAGGATAGGGCTGCGGAGTAGAGCGAAAGTTACTTCTCATTCTTGATCACAACTCCGCCCTTCATGACAAACTTCGCGTGTTCTAGAGAAATAACATCCTTCAACGGATCGCCGGGGACGGCAATGATGTCCGCAAGCTTGCCCACCTCCAGAGCACCGATGCGGTCTTGCCATCCTAGCAACTCAGCCGCACTGCTGGTGGCCGCGTGAATAATCTCCATGGGAGCCATCCCCTCCGCGGAGTACGCCGCGAGCATGTCGAGGCTGGCTTGCCCTCGGTTCTCCTCCGGCATCGTCAAATAATGATCCGAGCCTGCGGCGATGGGCACACCCATTTTGAGAGCGCGTTGCAGACGATCGCGGTTGCCTGCCACAAAAGGCGTGATCCATTCCTCTTGCTTCTTGCGCTCATCGGACGTCGGCTGGCGCGTACCAAAGTGCATGTCAAGATATTCGTGCTCGGTGTGATCTGTGGGGACTAGGAAAATGTGCTTTTGTGCCATCATCCTTAACACATCGTCGGGAACCACGTAAGCGTGCTCGATCGAATCTGCGCCGGCTTCCGCAGCGATGCGGGTCCCTTTCTCGCCAATTGCGTGCGCGGCGACTTTCACTCTGCTAATGTGGGCCTCCTCGACGATCACTTTCATTTCGTCAAGAGTCACGTTGGCACTGCCATTGACGATTACCTTGATGCAATTAGCACCATTGTTAAGCGCTTGGCGCACCGCCTGCCGGGCGCTGTCCGGACCATTGATCGTGACGTATTCCTGTTCAATGAGCGCCTGCGCCTCAGGTGTGAGCGGGCCAAACTGGCCGCCTTGCGAAGTGAGTCGCCACGTTATACTGCTTTCGCGGGGAACAAGTCTGCATTCTTCAGGTTAATGGGCCCAGATGGCTGTAGGCTGGCGGGCCTCATTTCTTTGAGGTCACATCTTTGAGGTCACACCATGACCAAATTCGGCAAGCTCTGCTTTGTGATCACCTGCTTGAGTACACCTTTGCTGATTGCTCAAGATCAAAAAGCTTCCAGCCAGTCCCACCGATTGCCATCCGCGCCGCTCGACTCATCGACGGACGGAATGAATCAGCCATCACCGACGCTGTGATCATCATTGAAGGAGAAAAGATAGCCGCCGTTGGCTCGCGGGAGAGAAAACCCGACTAGCCGAAAACGTTACTGTGATCCGCTGCAAAGGCAGATTTGCTTATGGCATTGAAGCTGCTGCGCTGTCCGGCGAAATTGCCGAGCTTGCCCTCCGAACCCGTCGAGTCGTGATCGACCTCAGCGGCGTCGAAATGATCGACGCCGCTGGCCTCGCGGAGCACTCATATCGGTTGCCTTGACGGCGCAGGCCAGCCAGTGCTCGGTCAAGCTGGCTGCTCCCGGCAATCTCATCCGCCAATTGCTCGAGCTTACGAAGTTAACCTCCATTTTCGAACTCTATCCCACCTGGGATACCGCCACCATCGCATCCCGTGGACAAGCGGCATGACGGACCCGACTCGCGTCACGACGGTAGTCTCCAAGCTGAAAGCGACATCTTCTTCGTGCAGATCAGCCTGATCGCTTGGCTCTTGAAGGCGGCCGCTGAAGACGCTAGGCAAGAAGCTGCGACTTGGTACGGGGAACCGCAATCAAATAGGAAATCACCTAGCAGCTGGAGGTTGTCATGGCCACACTAGAAGTAGCTTTCCTGCACAGTCAACTGGAGGAGCGGAAGCGCCGCTTGGAAGCAGCGATTGCACTCGCACCGCAGAAAGCCGGATTCGCTGGTCTTCTGCGCGAAGTAGATTCGGCGCTGGAACGAATGGCCAAGGGTAACTACGGGCTGTGCCAGGAGTGCCACGAAACGATCGAACAGGACCGACTGCTGGCCGACCCGCTGGTGCGCTACTGCCTCGACCACCTTACCGAGTCACAACGAGCGGCGCTGCAACGTGACCTCGATCTGGCCTCCCAGGTGCAGCGCAATCTTTTGCCACAAGTGAACCTGCAGGCAGGTGGTTGGGACACAAGCTATTATTACGCCCCGCTCGGTCCCGTCAGTGGCGACTACTGCGACTTGATCCCGTCCGATGGACAGCTCTTCTTTGTGCTTGGCGACGTCTCCGGCAAGGGCGTGGCCGCCTCTATGCTGATGGCGCAACTCCACGCCTTGTTCCGCAGCCTGACTGGAATGGCTCTGCCGCTTGGCCAGATGGTCACCCAGGCTAATCGCGTGTTCTGTGAGTGCGCGTTGGCCGGGCAGTACGCCACTCTGGTATGCGGATTGGCTAAGCCCACAGGAGAGGTGGAAATTCATAACGCTGGCCACTGGCCCGCGATCATGGTCGGGAGCGGTGGCGTGTTGCGCATTGAATCCACCGGTTTGCCGTTGGGGATGTTCCACGAAGTCGATTTCTCCGCTACCCGCCTGCGCGTAGAAACTGGCGACATGCTATTCCTCTACACCGACGGCCTGTCGGAAGCGCGTTGCGCGGACGACGAATACGGCGTGGATCGCGTCGCGCGTGTGGTGCGTCAGGCAGCTGCAAAGCGCCCCGCCGAGCTAGTTGCCGCTTGCCTGAGCGATCTGCGCACCTTTGTCGACGGCCCACCATTGGATGACCTAACTCTGCTGTCCATCCAGCGAATGGGCTAAGCGTCGTCGCGGATTTGTTCACTGCCAGCGTTGGCGTGGATCCGGGCCATCTTAGCTTAAGCGTTGGCTTCGACGCTAGCGTTGGGCGTTGCCACGCGTTGCCACGTCAAAGGAATCCTGGCTGGCAGAATTTCGTGGGAGCATCCATTGGAACACTCCCTCCTTGAACAGCCTCAGGATCGTTCGGCGGTTCTCGACAACGACCCGCAGCCACGACGACTTCCTCAGCATCGGGAAATAGATTCCGCGAAAACAAAGACGCGCGAGGAAAATATTGACGCGATCGCCCACATGCTGATCGTCCAGCGCGGCAACTGCCTGAGCCAATGCTTCCGGGCTGTAGGAGTGAGCCCAGCCGTAGTTCAGCTCGGCATGTGCTTCTTCTATCGTCATCTTCAGCGGAGTGTGCGCCATGGTGAACGGAACGAAATCCAGCCAGTGCCGAGGGCGCGTGAGCCGTCCGGCAGCCTCCAGCCGCTTGTATAAAGGCGTTGCGGGTAGCGGCGTGAGCAGTCCGAAGATCGGCAGACCCGGAGGCCATGAGCGGACCTGCTGCAAGGTGCGTTCGGCGACTCCCGGCGTGTCGTTATCCATGCCGAAGATGAACGAGCTGATCGCGTAAATATTGCGTTTTGCCAGACGTTCAAGCACGGCGGCATACTCGCTGGGCTTATTGAATCCTTTATTCACGTCCTTCAGATTTACCGGATCGACAGACTCCATGCCGATAAAGATCCACTTGCCTCCGGAGGCAGCGATCAAATCAACCAGTTCTTCGTCGCGCAGCAGGTTGGCGCTGATCTGCGCCACCCAAAAGACTTGGGCTTTCGCTGCGATGATGTCACGCAGCAGTGATTTGGTGCGCTTTACATTGATGGCAAAGTTGTCGTCGATGAAGAAAACCGCGATCTGGCCTTGCTCTCTGCGGGCGCGGGCTTTTAGCAGGAGCAATTCATTGACGACGCTTTCATTCGTGCGGAACCGAATGGAGTCGCCGAAGAATCCGGTGACCGTGCAAAACTCGCAGCCGTAAGGACAGCCTCGTCCCGATTCAACCGGCACGATGCGAAATGTTCCCCAGTTTTCCCGGAAATTCTTGAGCAGGGGGTGCAGCAGTTTGGGAACGAGATTGAACTGGTGGAGATCAAGCTTGTCCCATAGAATCGCGGGATATGGATTCAGGGAAGGCTTGCGCTCCTTGCCCGTAGCATCAACAGGCGCGTAGGTCTCCTTTAGCTCACCGCGAACAGCATCTTCCACGATTTGCGGCCAGGTCTCATCGGCTTCTCCCAAGGCAACGGCATCGGCGTGGCGCGGGCCACCATTGCGGCCGAGAGCTTCATCGGCCTCTTCGGTCACATGCGGCCCTCCCATAACCACCGGAACTCCCGTCTCCCGAATAGCGTCAGCCATGCGATACGCCCTGGCGACCATCCTGGTCATGGCACCGATACCAACCAGCCCGATGTTCTGGTCGCGGACGAATTGCGCAATTTGGGTCTCGTCCATCGGTTGGGCATTGCCATCGATCAGCAAGACTTCATGTCCGGGAGGTGTGAGTGCTTGCAGCAGGAACATCCAGAGGTGGGGCATGAAGTTGCGGGTAACCCCGTTGTCAGGGTTGTAGAGGAGAATTCGCATGACGCTCCTTCAAAACTCTCGCTTGCCACGCTGAGTCGGTCACAAGCTTTCCCAGGAATCCAAAATACTCTTCTTCAGTCAGGAATTTTCTGCTGACGTGCTGCGAAAAGCTCTCAGCTTGGGAGCACTCAGCTACGTTGTTAAAGCGCATGTTGGAAGCGACCTATTGGCTGCTGTCGAAGCCGTTATCTTGGGAAAGCAGTTTGTGAGCACATTGGCGAACGACAACCTACCCTCCCGCTCAAAGCGCAACCTTACGCCGCTATGCGACACGGTCGGGGATTGAGCCTTCACTTGCCGGAGTACCTCTTGCGAGAAGAGCCAGTTCGCTTTCCGGGGTCATGAACCGCGAAGAGCCACAATCCAGACAGACCAAAAGCTTGGGGAATACCCAGACCGGGGTTTTGTCCAGATTCTTGAGGCCCCTGAAATGGATGAGAATCTCACCACCAAACTCCGCCTGATTGCCAGACGCGCATAACAGACAAGACATAGCACGGCCCTCCGTCGGCCTGATGACGCGAGCTGTCAAGGCGCAGGCTCCTCAGGCGAGGGCGATGGCAGCAAAGTGTCACCCATAATGACACAGGGACTCTTAATTTTCCTATGAAAATCTCCGTCCGAACGTTGCTTAGATCCTAATTTGCTTGGAGAAATAGCGGGCAGAACAGAGAGGGTTTGCTGTCAATTGGCGAGAAATCGCGGTTACACTCATCGAGGGGAGGTTGAGTGACTCAACTCAACGTCAATCTCCACGGGCTCGCAACACAGAGAAATTCGGAAATCGTCTGCTAAGGCCGACCATTTCTTTCAGCAATTTACAATCGAGTCAAGGTCCAAAAATGCGAACCCCTGGTAACGCACAAAGGCTCCAAACTGGCATGATTGAGCCTGAATGAGACGGTTGAAGACACGAGAAGACGGCGTACATCTGGGATCCTACTGTTGTTGTGCCAGGCGCCCGATATTGTCGAGGCGATTGCTCGGAATGCCGGAAGCAAGTCGCACTTAGCTGGGTCGGCTATGAGGCCTATTTCCCAAGGACTAGATCGATTCCCAAAAAGAGCAATTCCAACTTATGACGTGGCAGCTTGCTGACGCGTTCACTCAGAAGGGACTTGTCTAAGGAAATGATTTGCGAAACGTTCGCGACGGAATCTTTTGGCAATCCAGTAACCCGCGCGGACAAGCTCACATTGCCCGGTGCTAGCGCCCACTTCAAATTGCTGGTCAGTGGAATGCAAATGGCTGTAGAGATGCGGCTCTGATTAAGGGCATCGCTTTGAATGACAACCACGGGTCGCCGAAACCCAGGCCCGGAGCCGGTGGGTGCTGGCAGGTCCGCCCACCAAATCTCACCCTGAGAGATCACCACTCGGTTCGCTCTAGCCTACGGCGAGCTACGGAGGAAACGAACTCGTCCTTTCCCTCGCCGACTTCCATGATTGCTTGGTCCATGGACTCGGTGACTTTGTCCGGTGCGTGGCGGGCCAGATATTCGCGTAAGGCATCAGTGAAGAGCCGGCTTCGCGACCTGCGCGTACGTCGGGCAAGACGTTCCGCTCCATCAAACAGATCATTAGGAATGGAAATCGCCGTCTTCATACCCAGAGTATAACCACATGACCAATTCCTGACAAGAGCATCGTTCAGCTTCATTTCGACTTCAGCCCATCCAGATGCACCAGCCCTCCACAGTGCTCCTTGCGCTCCCTTCGCTTGGCAGTGCTTCTTCCGTTCCGCAGACTCCAGAGCTGCTCCGCTAACATCCAGCGGCGCAACGTCTCGTGATCGCCCACAATCCCATCTTCATCAGCCAAGTGCTCGGCCGCTAAGGTCGGGCCGAATCGCTCTTCCTCCGAACTGGAATATTTTTCTTGAGTTTTCTTGATTAAGTTCAGCACTCGACGCCGTAGTTTCATCGGCTTACCGCGATTTGAGGTTTGAGGGCCAACCCGCATGGGCGTCTTCATTCCCTGCCTGCCCACCTGCTGATAACGTCGCCACATAAGCTTCACCTTGCGATAACTCAACTGCAACATGGCTGCTGCATCCACCAACTTCAGTCCCTCTTGGGCAACTCGTCCCATCACCTCCACTCGCTCCAGGTCACGAGTGCTCGTCGCCGTCCTCTTCAACAAGACCTCCTTGGCTGGAGGCCTCGGTTTAAGGGGACATTTCTAATGAGTCCGCGAGGGGACATTATCAAAGAGTTTCAACACGGACGTCGCGGGGACCTCCACAAGCCGCAGCTTCCCGCGTTACACTTGCACTGCCCCAGTGCCCGGGAGCCCTATGCGGGAGATTAAGGAACCTGATTGGAAAGTGCTGCGGCGCGTGCATCCGCTCGCGCTCGAACGCTTCTGCGAGCGTGTCCTTGCCGAGATCGACCGCGTCTCGCGCGATGGCGCGACGAGTTACCATGCGCGCTACCTCCAAATCTTCAGGATTCTCCAACAACGTGATCGGGAGATGGCGCGTCTCTTCGACAATCCGCGGCGCTCTCATGCCCTAACGATGCTGGCCCAGATTCACTCGCAGGGGTTGCTCACGGAGGACGAATTTTCCAGTCTGAGCCCAGAAACGCGGGGTGCCATTCAAATGCTGCTCGGTGCAGGATGAAGCTCCATATGGCGGTCTCGCTTTTCCACTTCCACCGTCATCGATTCGGAATACTCGTCCGGTGGTTGTCCGCAGAAGGACCCCTGGCCTAAGCCGGGAGAGTAGGCCGGCGGAATTTCACCACCGGCCTCTCGCAGAACCGAGCGTGAAGCTCTCACCTCACTCGGCTCCCATCAGGCGAACGCACCGATCCATCCGAGCTGCCAGTGAACGAAGAGATCCGCGTTCTCCCGCGCAAGCCGTTGTAGAAATTGGCTCGCGTGGATTTTGCGGTGCTTAAAGCGCTTGAACTTACGCATCACCCAGGCAAGGAGCGTCTGATTGACGTATCGGAGCAAGGTATACAGCGCCGAGGGGGTATAGCGCCCGTAATACTCGATCCATCCACGAAGCAGTGGATTGAGTGTGGGCGTGGCTATGTCCTGCAACGATCGCTGCGTTTGATGTCGTAGTTTCAAGTCCCGAATCGTCTGCCGCATGGCCTGCATCGCCGAAGTGCTAACTGCAGGCGTTAACCCGCAGAATCGTGCCTTGCTCCCGCGACGTTGGACCCGACGGGGCCGAAAACAGTACCCGAGAAAGTCACGCTCGGCCTCAAACTCAAGGAACTCCACATCATTCCCAACTCTCCATCGCCGTACCTTGAGATTTGCTGCCAAATCTGGCAACGATTTGTTTATACAGATACCAAAGCCCCACCAAGCCGCGGGCGAGGGACTACTTGTTCCAGTACACCTGGATCCTCCCGGGAATCTTCAATCCGCAGGTCAATCTGCGCGAGCATCGCTACTTCGGCAGTCCCCTCAAGGACAGCGCACGCTTCCTTTTCGACTTCTGAGCAAATGCCCATAGAGGAGATGGACCGGCGCTGCAAAGATACTGTCAGTTCGGATTCTTTTCAGACAACGAGTTGAGGACGCCGATGGCGGCCTATCATCATGCCCGCGACTATCGCGATACACCCGGTTCCCTGCTCATTCAACATGGTAGTTATCAGTGGGTCTCCCTGGAGGATCAGCCGAGCATCCCGGCCGAAGAGGTCTTTCGAGACTGCGTCAACCCTGCTTAGGTTGCGGCCAGAGTAGACAAGCATCGGCAGCAGCAGGAAGAACGCGAGATGAACCCCTGGTTTGGGACTGCCATTCGAGGACCCTCAGCGGTCACCCAAAACCGGCCAATGAAGGTCACCTGAAAACCGGCCAACGAGAATGAGGCTCGGGGACGTTGAATGCGACGCAAGGCACGGTAGCCTTCGTCGATATGAGCAACGTCTTGAGCGAAGCGAAAAAACAACAAGTGATTGCCCGGGGACGGCTCGGATGGCCATTGCGGCGCATCGAGCAAGAGACCGGGGTGCGTCGGGAGACCGCCGGCGCCTATCTGAAAGCGGCCGGGATCGGAGTGCGTCCGCCGGGGGCATGGGGACGGCGAGCACCGGCAAAAGCGGCCAACGAGACCGAGGTGACCACCGGATCCGACACGGCAAAACCAGTCAACACGGTCCACCTCGACTGCAACTCCAACCCCACCCCAACCTCAACCCCAACCTCAACCTCAACCTCATCCCCAACCCCAACCCCGAAAACATCAGGCTAGCTTCGGGCGAGTACCAGAGATGGCCACCGGCGACCGCGGATTTTTTTCCGCAAAAAACGAGCGCGAGGCAGAAGCCCTGGGAGTGAAGAAGGTGGCGCTACCGGCGCGGGGACGGCTCTCGGCCAGGCGGGCCAAGCAGCAGAAGCAGCGCTGGTTCCGCCGCGCGCTGCGCTGGCGGGCCGGGATTGAAGCCACCATGAGCACCTTGAAACACCCCTTCTCGATGGCGCGAGCTACCTATAAAGGAGGGCGTGGCTTCGAGCGCTATGTGGGTTGTAATGTGACGTTCTAAATAATGTGGAGTAGGCACGCCAAGGCCCTGGTAAATTGTGGTTCTCTGGAGTTCCCAACTTCACATTTGTACGTAGCATCGGAAGGGCCGCCTTCCAGCGGCCTAACCCACTTTTGAGAGGTACCGATGCTGCATTCTCTAGTTCCCACAGCTTACCCCAGATTTTTATCCCTGCCACTGTTGGGGTCGATCGTCGATGGCTTCGATGATTGGCTTGCCGCCAATGGCTACACTCGAGACTCGCGCGGCGCTTCGATCCGCATGCTGAAGCACGTGGATGCCGATCTTCGCCGCCGTCATGTGAGAAAGGTCTGTACCCTAACTCACCCGATTCTCCACGCTTGTTGGAGAACTCTGATGAAGACCCATCCTACTCACGCTGGAGCGGTGAGGACATTGGAACGATATCTGGCCACCAACGGGCTGATTGCTCCTACCCGCCCAGCAACGGCAATCTCCGCTGCCTCGATTCTTGTGGAAGAGTATGCGAACTATCTTTCCGAAGTACGTGGACTCGCTGCGGGAACCGTTTCACAATGGCGGCGTACAGCGCAGTGTTTTCTCCGGCACTTGGATGAAAAAGGAATCAAGCTCAAGAAGATGCATCACGGCCACCTCGAATCCTACATCACCAGTGCTGGCAAACGTTGGAGCCCCACAACCCTCCAACACGACATCAGCGCACTCAGAGTATTCCTTCGATTCCTCGCCATAGAGGGGAGGATTCGCGCAGGGCTGGACAGCCAGATTGATGTGCAACGCCTGTACCGGCCCCAACGATTGCCATGCGCCCTGCCCTGGGAGATGGTCAGTGCCCTTCTGGGATCCATTGACCGAACCTCGCCCATGGGACTGCGAAACTACGCGATGTTTCTGTTGATTGCCACGTATGGATTGCGTACCAACGAGGTTGTAGCCATTACCCTCGATGACATTCACTGGAGACAGAGTCGTTTGCGAATCCGCCAACAAAAGACCTCATCGCTTCTGGAACTACCGCTGACCAACGAAGTTTCCACTGCGCTGGTGAAGCATCTGAAGCGGACTCCACCGTCACCGCCATACCGCAGGATCTTCTTGAGAATGCGCGCTCCCTTCGGCGTGCTGAAGCGCACGGCCGTCGCGATGGCTTTTCGAGCCGCAGTTTGCAAAAGTGGTCTCAGTATTCCCTGCCAAGGTCCTCATTGCATGAGGCATTCCTTGGCAACTCATCTCCTAACGAATGGGACCCCTCTTAAAACCATCAGCGACATTCTCGGGCATCGTTCTGTGAAGAGCACGTCCATGTATCTACGGCTTGCGATCGGAGATTTACGCGAAGTTTCTCTTGCGGTTCCGGACCGAAACCGCCCGGTAAAGGAGGACCAGCGATGACCAGAGCAACGGTTACGTTCTCGTCTCCACTAACGCCCTCCTTGAAGCGCTATGTGGATTTAAAGCGAGCCCTAGGTCAACGCTTCTACATCCAGACTCGCAATCTCGTATCGCTGGACCGATTTCTCTACGACCACGCTCTCAACTACCCCGACCTGAATGCGGCCGCTTTCCGGGCCTGGTGTCAGACCCAGGAGCATGTCGCTTCCGGCGTGCGCCGTGTCCGAATGCAGCAGGTGTACAACTTCTGCCTCTATCGCCGCCGCACCGAACCCCACTGCTTCGTTCCCGATCCTGCCTTGTTCCCGAAGCTTCATCAAAGACTGCAGCCGTACATCTTTTCTGAGCAGGAGGTTGCCAGACTGTTGCGAGCCGCTTCGGGGGTGAAACGATTACCGTCCTCGCCCCTTCGTCCCGACGTGATCCGGCTGGCCATTGTGCTTCTGTTCACCACTGGAATTCGGCGTGGGGAGTTACAGCGCTTAGCTCTCGGCGACTACAACCGCCGAGACGCAACCTTGCTGATTCGAGAAACGAAGTTCTACAAGTCTCGACTGCTCCCTCTCAACAGCAATATTGCCGAGGAGTTGGAGCGCTATGTGCGCGCCCGGGCTCAACGGAGACTTCCTATCTCTTCAAACACGGCCCTCATGTGGAATGCCCTCAAAGGTGGACGGGCTTACCACGGCACCACGTTGGCGCGTTGGTTGGAGCCATTGCTCCGGCAATGCGCCATCTTTACCCCGAAGCAGCGACTGCCACGCATCCATGATTTTCGTCACAGTTTTGCTGTGAACGCCCTACTCCGGTGGTACCGGGAGGGCGCCGAGATCGAAGCCAAGCTCCCCTTGTTGGCTACCTATATGGGTCACGCCTCCGTTGTGTCTACTCACTACTACTTGCACTGGATCGAGCCACTCCGAACAGCAGCCAGTGAAAGATTCGCCCGCCAGTACGGCGGGCTGGTTGTGCCTTTGTCGGGCCGGAAAGGAGGGCAGCGATGAAAAGGAAATTCCCCAACCTGCTGGGCATCATAGTGCGCGATTACTTCAGTGATCACCTGCCGCAAGTTCGCGGAGCGAGCTCGCACACCACTCACAGCTACCGCGACAGTATTGTGCTGCTTCTGCGCTTTCTCTCGGCGCGCAGCAAGCGGCCTGTCGCAGAACTCGACTTGAAGGATTTGGCACCCCCTGACATCCTGGAATTTCTCTTCTATCTCGAGAGAGAACGTAAGAATGCAGTTGCGACACGAAACGTCCGGCTCGCTGCTATTCATGCCCTGTTTCGTTTCGTGGCTTCGCGGAACCCAGAACATCTGCATCTGGCGCAGAGGGTTCTGGCCATCCCCTTCAAGCGGACGTCGCAACGCGCCATCGACTACTTGGAGCGAGAAGAGATTGAATCGATTCTGAAAACGATCGACCGGACTAACCCGCAAGGAAGCCGCAATTACGCCCTCCTTGCGACAATGTTTAATAGTGGAGGCCGCGTGCAGGAGATCGTCGATCTGCGTGCCTGCGATCTCCAACTGACCAAACCTTTTCAAGTTAGACTGTTTGGCAAGGGTCGGAAAGAACGCTACTGCCCGCTGTGGCCGCAAACCGCGGCGGTCTTGCGAGCTTTCTGCAAAGAACGGGATCTGGACCTGCGATCGGAAGCTCGGGTTTTTCTGAATCATCGCGGTGAGCCGTTGACCCGATTCGGTGTTCGCTACATCCTTGCCCGATGTCTCCGCCTTGCTTGCCGGGAAACCCCCAATCTCCGCAAAAAACGGCTGCACCCTCATAGCACACGCCATAGCACGGCCATTGCCCTTCTGAAATCTGGCGTCGCTCTTTCAACGATCAGCCATTTCCTCGGGCATGCCAGCCTAAACACGACGAACCGGTACCTTAAAGTGGATCTAGAGATGAAACGTAAGGCGATCGAACAGGTTAAACCAGTTCCTCACCGATCACGCACGCCGTGGAGCAGAAACCCCACCGTTCTCGATTGGTTGGAATCGCTCTAACGACTTAAAGTAATGTGGAGTTGGGAACTCCAGAGAACCACAATTTACCAGGGCCTTGGCGTGCCTACTCCACATTATTTAGAACGTCACATTACAGCCCAAATGTTACGCGTCACATTTGGGTTGGTGTGTCATTACTAAAAATCTATTTTCCATCGCTCGCTATCAACAGCGTCGGAGGGACCATGACCAAGTCAGTTGAGGGCACAGCCCAACGACGCAAGCTGCTGGGCGAGATCGAACGTCTGGCCGAGATCGCTGTCTTTGGAACGCTCTCGGAAACTTACCGCACTTGCGGACGAGCGGGCTGCCATTGTCAGAGCGGTGGGCCCAAGCATGGTCCGCATCTGAATGTGAGCTACCGCGGGGAGAAGGGCAAGACCACTGGCTACTATGTTCCCAAAGCAGCCGAGGAGGCCACGCGAGAAGGAGTCGCCGCTTGGCAACAAATGCAGCAATGCTTGCGCCAACTGGCAGAACTCAATAAGGAGCGCAATCTGCAGCATGCGCGGGAGGCCGATTCGCAATGACGTCTTGGTTTCGTCTAACTCTCTGCTTGGCGTTACTGTGTCTGTTACTCTACCTTACTCAGCCCGCCGACCTTAATCACCAGTTACAGATTGTCGGCTGGGGGTCATGGTTCGATCGAGGGAGAGAACCCGCACCCGACGCGCTCACCATTTCGGCTGTCAGAAGCATGGAATTTCGGGCTCGCGCTGGACCTCGGCAATCTCTAGATTCTTGGATCAAAGATCTTAAACAAGAATACTTCAACAATTGAATCTGTAACATCATGCAGCGGCGAGTAAGTCGACGATGTTCTGGATGGCCTTGTCGGCTTTGTAATAGGCAAGTTCGAGTTTGCTGTCGGGTGCGTGAGCCGGGTCGGGAGTGTGGTGAAAGCGGCTGTTTGCGAGGGGGCCGCAGAGGCGCTTGTGGAAGAACAAGAACAGCAGGGCCACCTGGACGCCTTTGGGAGTGAGCCGGTAGGCATAGCGGGAGCCGTCGCGTTGCAGCAGGCCGTGGCCCTTGAGTTTGCGCAGATCGTAGCGGAGTTGGTTGAGGCCGTAGGTTTTGGGGGAAAGCTGAAAGGTGGTGAGGACGGCTTGGTGGATCTGTTTCGCGGTCCATCCGCCGACGGTATTGCCGCCATGGAGCAAGACCTCAAGTAAACGGATGATGCGGGTGTCGTGGATCTTGATTCCGGGATAGCGGACCGAGCCGACGGTGAGGGGCAGGGCCAGGTGCTGCAGCAAGGGAAAGTCGACGTGGACATTGAGGCACTGGGCCTGGAAGCCGGCAAAGCGGTCGGTAATGACCTGGAATCGGGTACGCACGGCGTCGAGATGATCGAGGCCTTTCTTCAGACCAAAGTCGCGCAGATTGTTGGAGCAGAGTTCATTGCGCAGGTAGCGGGAGAACTTTTCATACTGTTTGAGAAAGGCGTTCTTCCAGTAGGCGCGGAAGACGTGATGGCCATGCTCGATCTGATCGAGGACGGTGGCCAGCTTTCCCCGTAGCCTCTTGTTCAGCCGGACGCCGAAGATCTCACTAATGCGGTTGGCGGTGAGGCGCCACAAGCCGATCTCACAGCTGCGCTCGAAGATCTTGTGAATGGGAAAGTGGCGCTTAAAAATAAAGTTGCGGCAATACTCAATCTGAGTGATGGCGTAGAAGCGGGACAGGTTCATCTGGCTGCGTTCTTTTTTGGAGAACTTCGGGCCCAACAGGAAGGTCCAGTAATCCAGCTGTTTGCGGATGATCTGCGGGCTCAGCCGATCCGCCGCTGCCTGCAGAGCAGCCACGTCGTCGACGGCGAGAAAGGCGTTGTCGCTCTTATGGAAGCCGATGCGAGATCGATTCAGTTCCTGCTCCATGAAGGAGTGGCCGTTGAGCCAGTAGGTGGCGTGAAAGGGAAAGAAGGAGGCTACGCGCAGCACGATCGGCCCCAGAACCTCATCCCGGATATAGAAGTAGTAGTGCGTGAAACGGCTGCGCTGGTGGGCCAGGATGCGATAGTTCGGATCGGGAGTGGGATATTTCGGGACGCTGATGCGGAAGGTCCGACCCTGTTCCATGCTCTTGAAGATGAAATAGACCCCGTAGGCATTGTTCTTGATCAGACGATGCAGGCGGGGGGACACGTAATCTTCTTTGCGCACTCCCTTTTCCGCCCACTCAACAGGGAGGTGATGGTTGCGGGCGTAGGCTTCCACCCAGTCCCGGTAATCCCCGGTGCGTTGGCTGAGCACTTCTTTGTTCACCACCGGGAGGCCCAGAACCTGACGGACGAAATACACCACCTGCTCGGGTCGAGACAGACCGCTCAAGTAGCCGTGAATGACGATTCGGTCGAAGCAGTGATAGACGAAGGCCAGCAGGTTTCCGAATAACTGCGTGAACTCTTCCATGGTCCCGCACTATACTCGCCAGGAAGCACCGAGGAGAACCGAGAGGAGAGGCCAGAACCATGAAGCGCGGATCGGGAAAGCAATCGGTCGAGGGGAAAGGCTTCCGCTTGGCGGAGGAAGTTCGTTACATCCAGAACAAGGCTGCCGAGCATGATGGGCGGGTGGTTACTCTCGGTCAACTAATCCTGTTTTCCACCGATACCGGAGACGCCTGGTTGCTGGACGTCGCCGATCAACTGGCTGCGCCCCTGGCTCGGGATGGTGATCCGGAGCCGCTTCACCTGGAGGAGACTGACACCAGCTTCGCCATCGGATGGAAGGGAAAGTATCGCATTGAGGGGACTGCCTTCATCTACGCCGATCGTGACTCGGGACGGGTCAGAACCATCCTCGGGTATCCCACGCAGAAGATCGCCCGAGCCGGTTAGTTCGGAAATTTCAAATATGTTTGGCTAGTCTTCGACTCCACGTTGACTGCGGGAAATAGTGGTGCACCCGGCTGGGAAACGCATGGGCCATCGGCACCGATTGGGCCTTGGCGAGTTGCCGGTCAAGCGCCAAGCCGGCAATTCCAACCAACGCCCCTCGAGCACACTTCAGCACGAAAATACTGGCTCAAACCACCAATTTTAAAACTTCGGGGTTTCGGTGTAGTCGAGAACAGGCGCAGTGGCTTTAGTCTCCCGGTGGCGATTGGCTAGGCTTTCGCCGCGCCGCCTCAGTCCGGTTGGACATGACTCTGTTTCCTATTCCCGCTCATCGCACCGGACGTGCGGATTTCCCGCATCCGGCGCTCGGAGAAAGCTCACGTTTTCGCCCACGGAAAGCTCGCGGGCCGTTCGGTAAGACTGACCAGACCGAGCACTTCGTAGAAGGACGCCGTCGGGAAACGTTTCTTCCCTGGTCACCTCACCTTGTGCTTAATGCAGAGCCACTGACGCAGCCGCTTGCGGGTGTGTTGATCCACCGCTCGGTAGGCTCGGCCGACTGGACCCAGACAGAAGTAGTTGGCCCATCCCGTGGACATCCGGTTGAGCGTCTGCACTACCTCCTTTGCGTCCAGCGGGGTTTTGTTCCGCCCGGTTTCGGCGCTAATCGCCTCACAGATGCGTTGCACCCGTTTCTTCGACGGGGTCGTGCCTAAATAGGCTTTGCCCGTCTTCGACGAATAACACCGTCCAAACGTGTACCCCAGAAACTCGAACGTCTCTTCCGGCAGCTTGCAGACCTGCGTCTTCTTCTCGTTCACCGTTAATTTAAGTCTGACCATCATGTCTCGCATCGTGGCCAAGGCTTCTTCCGCCTTTCCGCGACAGCAAATCACGAAGTCATCCGCATAATTCACGATGTACGCTTTCAGGCGCTCCTCGTGCCCCAACTTCTTCCAGCCCAGCACGAACCGACGCATGTAAAGATTACTGAGCAGCGGGCTGATCGGAGACCCTTTGGGGCGTCCCTCGACCTTCGTCCCGATTGCGCATACTTCGATGCTTATTCCCGCGCTCATCCGTTTCCTCAACCGGCGCTTCTAACCACATCTTGATCAGATGTAGCATGGCTCCGTCGACGACCCGGCGAGCTACCGACTTTAAAAGCTCGGAGTGTGGAAGGGTATCAAAGTAGCTGCTCAGATCTGCATCAACAATCTCTCCATGGCCAGTGTTGATCAGCTTGTGGACGTGTCTTACCGCGTCCAGTGCGCTGCGGTCTCGCCGATAGGCGTACTGTTCTGGCTGCAGATCGGCCTCGAAGATAGGTTCGAGAACCAAAACTGCTGCCATTTCCGCTGCCCGATCCCGGATAGCGGGCACTCCTAACGGCCGCTGCTTCCCGTCCGGCTTGGGTATATAAACTCGTCGCACGGGTAATGGTTGATAGGTTCGACTTTTCAGCTCTTGCGCCAGTTCGTCCAACCATCGTTCTATGCCGTATGCCTCGACGTCCGCGAACGTTTGGCCGTCTACTCCCGCTGCTCCGCCATTGGCCTTGCAGCGTTCGTAAGCGAAAGCCAGAACATCCTTGCGGTACACCTTGTCATACAGTGCGTGGAAACGAAAGCCAGGCGATTCCTTCGCTTTTGCGTGTAACGCCGTCTGCAACTTCTGAACACTGACTGGGGTTGTTAGACTCACGTCAATCCCTCCGTCTTCGTCGCTTCTTGCGTTTGCTTCCAACCTGAGGCCACTTCCCTCCACCGGCGTTACCTGGTTTCATCGGTACTACCGGCCTCCCGCCACCTCATACGGCCCGGCCTGGCTCTCGCGAGTTGCCAGTTGATCGCCACCGCGATCACCGCTGAGGCTTCCCGTGTTTCGTCTGGTCCCCTTTGTCTGCATGCTGTCACCACTACCCCGGCAGCGACCGATGGAACTTATTCGCTCGTACCTTTCCACCGGTTTCAGCCTTCCCCGACTGTCGGGCGGGTCGGCTCCTGCATCGGCTGTTTCGGGGCCTGCTCGGTGTTACTGCACGTTACGGCCTGCATGACTCGCCGAGTCGCCTAAAGCGACCCTCTACATCAGAGGCTTCGGCAGCTTCGTTGCCGCAGCTACCGCTCCGATTGCTACCGGGTGGAGCGAACCAGTTCCCGGGCGGGAATTTCAACCCGCGGTGGACCAACGCCTTTACACGGCACACCAACAACCTTTAGCCAAGCTAGGCACTCAGCAACAGCGCGCCCTTGCGAATAGATTGTTCTGCTTGGCGAGACGCGACAGTCGATACAGGTCGTCAATCAAGGGCGTGCTCAATTCTGATTTCTTTTTTTGCAAGATTATCGAAGTGCTGCTTCTGAAGGTGGAGAGTGGCGTCAGCGAACCTTTACTGCGCGAATGCTCGTCACAGCAGTGTGATCGTTCGAGCGACGTGAGTCGCTTTTGAAATGGTCGAGACGGTCACGCACTCGAACAAATTGCGGCGACAGGGGCAGCAACAAACTAGAAGCCTCGCATCGGCGTGACTCTCTTCGCATCGCCGGATTTGTTTCCGTGAGAGAGAGAGAGAGAGAGAGAGAGAGAGAGAGAGAGAGAGAGAAGAGAGAGAGAGAGAAAGCCACCCTGTCGCAACAACGCGCAGATGTCCTTGGCGCGTGATCGCGGTGCGGGCTTTACGGTGATCTCAACGTCTCGGTCAAGCTGGGTCAGGAAATGCATAAGTCGTTCGGTCGAGAAACCAGATAACTGACCTCGCAAAAGACGTGAAATCTTGGGTCGATCAATCCTTAGGATGTGCGCGGCGCGAGTTTTGGGTGAGTCGCCGCGCGCGAATGTGTTCTTCTTCGGCTCGCTTGAGACGCGCCCCAGCAGCCCCAGTCAGCCCCAGTGCACGGTATTGCCATTCTGTCAGAATAGGGTTACCATGATAAGTAATTATGAAGGGGATCACCGTAAAACTTCCAGATACGACGCTGCGCCGGTTGAGGCAGGAGGCCCGCACGACCGGGCGCAGCGTCGCCGCCCTGATTCGCGAGAGGCTCGAGACTGTGCCGCGCCGAGGCAATCGGTCCATCTATGAGATCACTGCGGATCTTGCGGGCAGTGTGGGAGGCAGCCGAAAGCCTGCCACCAACGACCGGCGCAGGTTTGCGCGGTCGTGATCACGATTTGCGACACGGGACCGCTGGTAGCGTACCTAAACCGTAACGACCCATACCACTCTTGGGCCGTCACACTGATGAAGCAGGCGCGTTCCCCGATGCTGACGACGGAGCCGGTCCTCACCGAGGTGGCGTACTTTTTGCGTACAGACCGCGTGGACGTCGATCCGCTGTTTCAACTGCTCGAGCGCGGCGCGGTTCGGCTGGACCTTCAGCTGGCGGAACATTGGCCGCGGCTCCGCACTCTCATGGCGCGCTATGAGCAAATGGATCTGGCCGACGCGTCGATTGTCGTTATGAGCGAGCGGCACCCGCGCTCCCAAGTGCTCACAGTCGACCGTACGGACTTCAGCATCTATCGACGGAACGACAGGCAGGTGATTGATTTTATCGCTCCGCCGAAATCGTGAAACGACTCAGGCCGCGACGTCCCCTCCAGAAAGAGTCGAGCATTGTTGACTTGGGCGTCATCCCATGCAGTACAGGCGTCCGGCCCGAAATGACGCGGAACAACATGGGAAGTGAAAACTAACTCCCCCGGATTGCGATACTTTGAGCGCTGCCAAGCTGCATCCAGCGCACCAGGCGGAATTCCGAGGGAATCAAGCGGGATGCTCCGCGCCCGGCATTGGTCTTCGTGTCATTGAATTCGCCTTCGTAGAGACGCTCCACGATTTCGATTCGATCCGAGTGAATTCTTCCCTAACGTCAGGTTGTGACCTCGCCGATCCGCAGCGAACCCACAACCACGGATTTCGTCGGTTCTGGCAATGCCTAGATCACACGGCGAATATCTTGCTTTGCGAGTACAACAGGACGGCTTCCGTGCTTTCTTGCGGGGCAACCGGACGCCTTGCGCGGGAATGGTCCCAACCAATTTCCATACCTGATTGAGCACCGCTCGCAAGCAGCCGTGCATATTCGGCTCAGGCCGGCATGGTGCTCGGCATTGCCAAGATCATGGACCAACTCACTGACATTAAGGAAGTCACCCTGCTCTATCCCCCGCCGCAACGCTCCCAAGAACCCTTGGTGCGCACGGAGATATCGAAGATGAGCCACCGGCAGAAGCAGATGGTTGCCACCCTCGCCTTGGACCGCTATCGCAGCAATTAAGTCATACATCCCGGAACCTCTCGCACCCGCGCCAGCACCGGCTCGGAAGCATTGTCTGCGCGTGGGGCTGGTAAACTCGGGCTGGGACGTGGCAGATCAGGAAAAACAGGTTACGCTTACCGGATGTCGCCGCGAACGATAAATATTGATTAGGGTGCAGGCTCGGCACATGAAACAAGGATTCGCAGCAAGACAGACCCAACGGAGCGTGAAATTGAGTTAGCGCTCCGACCTGGAGTATTCATTGGCTACCGCGAAGGTTTCTCCTTTGTGAGCAAGCTCGAGGAGGTCGCCGCCAAAATCCGTAAGCTCGGCGCCACCGAGCTGCATGGATGGACTTTTTGCAGCACCCCTCGAAGTTCACCTATCAAGATCTTATGACGATCGTGCCCAAACTTGAGCGCAAGGAATGGCACGAAAAAGCACTCGATGGAGCAGCAACGGGTGCAGACCTGGGTTCACTGCTGGAATTGTTCACCGAGACTAAAGAAACAGAGCGGCTGGCGAAACTGGTGCGTAGCTCTTCACACGAAGCTCTCAAAAAGGTAAGCCACTATTTCACCGAGCCTGCAGCGAAGCGGCTGGAGCAGAACCATCCAGATCTTGCCGCCCGCCTTTGGTGCGCACAAGGAATTCGCATCGTGGACGCAAAGAAGAGTAAATACTTATGATGCCGCTTTATCCAATTTCGCGCGCGCGCGAGACTGCTGTCAACAAGCGGCGTTAGCCACAGAATGGGATTTCAGGCATTAGTGGCTCTTCGGAGTGTGCCGTGTGTGGTGTAGCTTTTTCACCAAGGGGGTAGGGCACCAGCCCCATCCAATGGCGGTAGGCTGCGACATACCGCGAACCGTCCGTGTGCGTTGTCACCACAACCTCTGACACCGCCACTTCGTACTCCCGACCGTCTGACCGGCGACAGGTCGCAGTCACCCAAGCGCCGCTGGTTGCCGTCGTATTTGAAGCGCTGGTTCGCCTGTCCCGCGTCACACCCGATGTCCTGCGGGACTTGCTCGGCATGGCTCACAAGTTTGTAACCGCGCATGAGGCACGCCGTTCATCATCGCGAAACCGCCGCAAGCCCGTTTGATTTCATCGAGCCGTGAATGCCGCAGCCATCATAATCATCGCCATCGCCGCCACGGGCGTTTTCATGATGCGGTTCCGCAAGCGGTGGCTGGCGAAGATCAACATCGTCCTCACCAACCGAATCACTGGGCTATTCGCAGGCTGGCTTCCGGGCTTCGGCATTCTTACGCATGTAGGTCGGAAGTCGGGGAGAGTCTACCGGACGCCAGTGAATGTTTTTCGATAGCCGGAGGGATTTATCATCGGTCTCACGTACAGCAGCCAATCGGAGTGGGTGAAGAACGTCCTTGCGGCGGGTGGCTGCGAACTGAAGACTCGCGGAAAAAAATATCAGCTTTCCGCCCCGATTGTCGTGCATGATCCCACTCGGCGACAGTTCCCCATTCTGGTGCGAATCGTCCTGAGGATCGTGGGTGCGGACGAGTACATGGCGCTTTCAACTTCTCAACTGAAATTGTCTGAGCGGTCATCGCCGACTGGACGGCAATAAACGTTAGCGTGCTCGGCAGCACCTTGCCTCGTGAAGACCTCTTCACAGATCAAGCAGAGGTGCAGGTTGTCATCGAGAACGCGGAACGCCTTACCGACGCTATGGTTGCTGGCGAATGGCACCGTTTGGATGTCGTCAAACATGCTCGGCTCAGCGGCTTCTTTCCACATGTGATTCCTGGCCAAAGCTGGCACCTCAAGCAAAACCGGGGAAAGAGAATTGCCCTTTGCCTCTTTCATCAGACGGCAGACGCTTGCCCGCGAGATTCGGTGCTTTTTGGCGACTTGTGTCACACTCATACCGGAGCGACGATCATCAACCACCTGTCGCCGATCTACATCCAGCCGCGATCTCCCGATGTGCCGACCTTCCAGCTTTGCCCTGCGGATACCCGCCCGGACACGTTCGATGATGATGCGCCTTTCTAGCTCAGCCATCGCGCTCACTATGACGAGGATCGCCCTTCCGAGGGGTCCCTCAGTGTCTATCGCCGCGCGCTGCGATAGACACTGGATTCCCATTCCGTTCAGTTCGTCGATGGCCTGAAGGAGCTTCTTCGTTGAACGCGCCAGCCTGTCGCACGACCAGACCAAGAGTAGGTCGAACTTGTGGCGCCTTGCGTCGTCCATATGCGGCCGAGTTCCGGTCGCCGCGCCCGCGTGCCTGAGAATCCGTGATCAGTGAACTCGCCGACAATTTGAAAGCCCTTATGCGCGGCGAACTGGCGAAGCTCGCCGAGTTGAGTTTCGGGATGTTGGTCAATCGTCGAAACACGGCAGTAGAATGCGGCTCGTTTCATCGGCAGAGTTCCTCCCTGGCTAGCGGTAGTTTTCTATTCGGGCTGGGCGGCGCAGGCTATCCGCAGCCACAAGACAAATCGTTGATTCCGGAGCAAGCAGGTTCAAATTCGACCAGACCTCATCCTCCAGCAATGCGGATTCGATGCCGCTCGCGTCCGGGCACTCGCTGCTTACAAAGATTTCCTCACGCTCTGGGAGGATGCCGACCCCGATATCCCTATCCTGAAAGAAGCCAAGTCAGAGTACGCGAAGCTGCAATAAAGGTGCCGCACACGCGGCCACGATTCTAATTTAGCTTCAGCTAACGACCCGTCGTACAATGCGAAGCAGTATTTCTTTGTCCTGGAGTTGTCCCATGCATCCTCACAGCGTGAAACTCGGGGTCAGGCCTTGCTTGCTTTTCGAATGTAAGTTCTGGCTTGAGGACGACGGCTGGAACGCCACGATCGAATCGTTGGGCCTCACAGTTCACGCCCCTAGTTTTGAGGCTGCCAAGAACGACATGGAATTGGCGCTGGGAAAGCACATCGAGTTACTGCTCAGAGAAAGCGTGGCGGGGGACCATGGACGTGCTGCCTGAAACCCTGCAGCACTCTTTTTCCTTGCGAAGAGTACCTACGAAGACTCCCCGAACCACATACAGGACGCCGACCCCGACATTCCGGCCCTAAAGCAAGCCAAGGCGGAGTATGCGAAGAGCAATCAGCGGTGGCCGACACTTCAATTACGGATCCCGCAATTCAGACCGGTAAAAGTGACGGCGCTCGAAGATGGCGGCGGGTAGTTCAAACACGCGAGTCTCGCGGTCTTCGAACTCAAATTCTTTCCCGCACTCTGGCACGCCGCAGGTTGCCCTGAACTTCCCCTGCTTGGCTCCGGATCTGATCTCCCGCTCGACCACGATCCAAGTTCCGCACTTCGGACAGGTGACGCAGGAGCAAAGAATGCGGTCAGCCATAGTCAATTATAGAGCGGCTGGCCATTTGTCCAAAGGCGCTCGCTCACGATCATTAATTCCCCCCGCACTTGGCCACGATTAGATTCTTGGATCAAAGATCGTAAACAAGAATACTTCAACAATTGAATCTGTAACATCATGCGGCGGCGAGCAAGTCGACGATGTTCTGGATGGCCTTGTCGGCTTTGTAATAGGCACTCTCGAGTTTGCTATGGGGTGCGTGAGCTGGGTCAGGAGCATGGTGGAAGCGGCTATTGGCGAGGGGACCGCAGAGACGCTTGTGGAAGAACAAGAACAGGAGGGCAACCTGAACGCCTTTGGGGGTTAGTCGGTAGGCGTAGCGGGAGCCATCGCGTTGCAGCAAAGCATGCCCCTTGAGTTTGCGGAGGTCGTAGCGAAGCTGGTTGAGGGCGTAGGTTCTTGGGGAGAGCTGAAAGGTGGTGAGAACGGCCTGATGGATTTGTTTGGCGGTCCAGCCGCCGAGGGTCGGACTGGCATGCAGGAGAACCTCCAGTAAGCGGATGATGCGGGTGTCGTGGATCTTGATTCCGGGATAGCGGACCGAGCCGACGGTGAGGGGCAGGGCCAAGCGCTGCAACAGTGGAAAGTCGACGTGCACGTTGAGGGATTGGGCCTGGAAGGTGGCAAAGCGATCGGTAATGATCTGGAATCGGGTGCGCACGGCGTCGAGATGATCGAGGCCTTTCTTGAGACCAAAGTCACGCAAATTGTTGGAACAAATTTCATTGCGCAGGTAGCGGGCAAACTTTTCGTATTGTTTGAGAAAAGCGTTCTTCCAGTAAGCGCGGAAGACGTGATGGCCATGCTCGATCTGATCGAGAACGGTGGCCAGCTTGCCGCGCAGCCTCTTATGGAGCCGGACGCCGAAGATCTCACTGATGCGGTTGGCGGTGAGGCGCCACAAGCCGATCTCACAGCTGCGCTCGAAGATCTTGTGGATGGGAAAGTGACGCTTGAAGATGAAGTTGCGACAGTACTCAATCTGGCTGATGGCGTAGAAGCGGGACAGGTTCATCTGGTGCCGTTCTTTTTTGGAGAACTTGGGGCCCAGCAGGAAGGTCCAGTAATCCAGCTGTTGGCGAATGATCAGCGGGCTCAGCCGGTCCGCGGCCGCCTGCAGGGCGGCCACGTCGTCGACGGCGAGGAACGCGTTGTCGCTCTTACGGAAGCCGATGTGAGAGCGATTTAGTTCTTGCTCGATGAAGGAGTGGCCGTTGAGCCAGTAGGTGGCGTGAAAGGGAAAGAAGGAGGCTACGCGCAGCACAATCGGTCCTAGAACCTCATCCCGGATGTAGAAGTAATAATGGGTGAAACGGCTGCGTTGGTGCGCTAGGATGCGGTAGTTGGGGTCCGGGGTGGGATATTTCGGGACACTGATGCGGAAGGTCCGGCCCTGTTCCATGCTCTTGAAGATGAAATAGACCCCGTAGGCATTCTTCCTCACCAGACGATGCAGGCGTGGAGACACGTAGTCTTCTTTGCGCACTCCCTTTTCCGCCCACTCCATGGGGATGTGATGGTTGCGGGCGTAGGCCTCGACCGAGTCCCGGTAATCTTCGGTGCGTTGGCGGAGCACTTCTTTGTTCACCACCGGGAGGCCCAGAACCTGACGGACGAAATAGACCACCTGCTCGGGTCGAGACAGACCACTCAAGTAGCCGTGAATGACGATGCGATCGAAGCAGTGATAGACGAAGGCCAGCAGATTTCCGAATAACTGGGTGAACTCTTCCATGGTCCCGCACTATACTCGCCGGGAAGCGGAGGGGAGGCGCAAAGAACCATGAAGCGGGGATTGGGAAAGCAATCGGTCGAGGGGAAAGGCTTCCGCCTGGCCGATGAGGTTCGTTACATCCAGAACAAGGCTGCCGAGCACGCCGGTCGCGTCGTTACTCTCGGTCAACTGATCCTGTTTTCCACCGATACCGGAGATGCCTGGTTGCTGGACGTCGCCGATCAACTGGCCGCCCCCCTGGCTCGGGATGGCGATCCGGAGCCGATTCACCTGGAGGAGACTGCCACCAGCTTTGCCATCGGATGGAAGGGGCACTATCGCATTGAGGGAACTGCCTTCATCTACGCCGACCGTGATTCGGGACGGGTCAGAACCATCCTCGGGTATCCTACGCAGAAGATCGCCCGAGCCAGTTAGTTTGAAAATTTCAAATATCTTTGGCTAGCGTTATGTCGTCGTGCTGCTCGTGAGGGCTGAATTGCCGAACTTCATCCACAATAGAGGCAACCATTGAGCCTGAGGGCAGCTCACGGTCGCCGTAACGATTCGATCAAGCGCTCCTCTCAAAGTCTTCTCCACCGTCATTGAATGAGTCGGTGATCCCGTCCGTGTAGTGTGCCAGTTTGTCTCCTGGAAAGAGCTGACTCTCGGCAATCAAACAGTCCCAATCTGGGAAGAGTCCCAGGACAGTGGAAGTGGAATCGAGCCGCTCAAGAGTGCTATCACTGCGGAGAAGAAGCGGGGGATAGTGCCCACAATTCACGTAGCGCAAGCGCCTAGCTTCATCATCATATTCGGCAAAGAAGAGCGTAGCATAGGCGCTGTCGGTCGTGTTTTCATAAAACAGCTGATTCACCGACCGCAGCAGGAACCGTTGTGGCTGATCCAAGGCGATTGCACTCTGGCTCCATAGGTTCGCCTGCAAGTTGGCCATCAAGAGAGCTGCCCCGATCCCCTTTCCTGAAGTATCACCGATGACTAATCCGAGGCGCTCTCGGCCCGGATTTAGAAAGTCGTAGTAGTCGCCGCCAACCTCACGAGCCTGAATGCAAATGCCCGCGTATTCGAGCGTTTTGAGCTGCGGCACGGTTTGCGGAAAGAGCCTTACCTGCACCTGCTTTGCGATGTGCAGTTCCTGGGCTATGCGTCGTTCAGCTTCCAGTTTCTCCGCCGCCGCACGGCGCTCGGCTTCGATTTCCCAAACGAAGTCATCCCTCCCCACGAGCACAAATGAGTTTCCATCCAAGTCTTCAAACCGGGTGAAAATTCCGTTCCCCATTCGTCCTTCTCGTGTGAGTGCCGCATGTAGTTGTAAAGCTGGTGCTGCATCTGGTTAAACGCAACCAGATGAGCGATGTTGTCCTCCAGCTTCGGATAACCCACACGAGCAGATACAGTCATCTCCCAACCCAGCGTGATCAACCGGAGTTTGCTCCTTGCCCGCCCTTCTGTCCAGGACGGGGGTCTGCGCAAGGTCTCCGAGGGCTGAGTGCTGACGGCTGAATGCTGACGGCTTTCTGTTAGACTGTCGCATTCCAGTAGCGAACAATGCCGGTTACAAGTGAAACTCCGCCGATCAGCCGCGCGCGTACCGCAGAAAAAACCCGCGACTATTCCCTGCTGATTGGCGTGGCCATCAGTAGCTTCGCGGCGCTGCTGCTGGAACTAGCGCTCACCCGGCTATTTTCCGTCGTGCTCTTTTATCACTTCGCCTTCCTGGCCATTTCCATCGCGCTGCTCGGTCTCGGTTCCGGCGGAGTATTCGCGTACTTAGGAAAAATCTGGCTCGGCTGCTTCTCTACTCGCGCTTTGCTTTCATGGCTCTGTGTCGCAAACGCCGCGGTCGTTCCCATCGTGCTGGAGATCGTGCTCCATGTTCCGGTCTCGCTGAGCTTGTCGCGAACCAATTTTCTCCGGCTTACCGCGATCTATCTGGCTTCCGCGGTGCCGTTCTTTGGCACAGGGCTCGAGTTCTCGATTCTATTTGCCCGAGAATCGCGAAATATTTCGAGGCTTTACGGAGCGGATCTCCTGGGCGGCGCGCTTGCTTGTTTGGGAGTCGTGCCTCTTCTCAACTTTCTGGGCGGGCCGAACACGGTGCTGTTCGCAGCGGTGACGGCAAGCGTCGCGGGAGCAGCCTGGGCCGGCACTGTTCGCATGCAAAAACTCACTCTGGGCCTTGCCGCCGCGCTGTTGCTGGTGATTGCGGCGAACCGTTCGGGAAGGCTGATTGATGTCGTCTACGCCAAAGGCATGTTTCGTGACAAAGCCTGGGTAGAGTTCGCGCGCTGGAATGCCATCTCTCGCGTGGAGGTAGATCGCCAAGGCCCGGCAAAGGCGGTCGTCATTGATGCTGACGCGTCAACTTACATCATGAACGCCGACCCCGAGCCATGGCAGGGAACGGAATGGCAGCGAGATTTGATGTCCGCGCCTCCCGCGCTCGCGAATATTCTGCGTCCCCACGGAGCGTACGCCATCATCGGGCCGGGAGGCGGAGTCGATGTGCTTCGCGCCGTAGCCAATGGCAGCCCCAGCGTGACGGGAATTGAAATTAATCCGATTATCGCCAACACCGTGATGCGCGGCCGTTACGCGGATTATTCCTATCACTTATACGAACGGCCCGAAGTGCACATTCAAGTCACGGACGGACGATCGTTTGTTCGTAATGCCAGGCAGAACTTCGACGTCGTGCAAATGACCCTGGTCGATACCTGGGCTTCGACTGCCGCCGGGGCCTTCGCTCTCAGTGAGAACAGCCTCTATACCGTCGAGGCTTTTCGAGAATACTTCGAGCACCTGAAACCCGACGGGATGGTCGCCATCACTCGCTGGGAATTCCGCGAACCACGCGAAGCCTTGCGCGTGGTTTCGGTCGCGATGCAAGCGCTACACGAGCAGGGAATCGTGAATCCGGCGAGGAACTTCATCGTAGTCTCGCAGGGCGATCTGGACGAAGACGGAATTCCGGTCGTGGTGCTGGCAAAAAAGAGCGCCTTCAATGATGAAGAAGAGGAACAGGTTCAAGCCCACCTGCGCAGCAATCCCGGGTTGGTGGCGTTATATCTCCCGTCTGATCCCAAAGATAATCCATTTTCCGCCCTGATTGCGCGAAATGACCCTTACGCTTTTGCGCAAACGTACCTCTACGATGTATCGCCGGTTAACGACAACGCACCCTTTTTCTTTTTCACCCTGAAACTGGACCAGATACTTCACCAGAAGGATCTGCGCCAGGGCATCGACTGGAAGGTGAATCTTGGTGTCGTCGTACTGGCTATGGTGCTGGTGATCTCTTTCGTGGCGGTGCTGGCATTCCTGGTGATCCCCCTCGCGGTGCGCGGCGCACGCAAACAAGAGCGCCCGATCCGGCTGTTGTACTTTGTTGCTGTCGGTCTGGGATACATACTGGTGGAGATCGCCTTCATCCAGCGGTTTGTCTTATTTCTCGGGCACCCGACCTACGCCCTCACGGTGGTGGTCTTTCTTCTTCTCGTTTCGAGCGGCGCCGGCAGCCTGGCATCGCGTAAATGGGTGGCCCAGACCGAACGCGCATGGCGTCCGCTGGTTTTCATCGTGGGCGCGCTTATGCTTTACGTATTTATTTTGCCGGGACTCCTGAATGCGCTGGTAGGTCTTCCCTTCGGGGCAAAATTGTTGGTGAGCGCCGCCCTCCTGGTTCCGTTGGGATTTGCCATGGGGATGCCGTTTCCAACTGGTTTGCAGGCGCTGGCCAGCATTCCCGCGCCGGAGTTCCCGGTTGCCGGCAAAGGTGAATTCCAGGAAAATGCGGTGGAGTGGGCATGGGCCATGAATGCAGGCTCCAGCGTCCTGGGTTCCATCCTCGCCATGGTCATCGCCATTCAGTTCGGGCTGAACTTCACTCTCGCTTGCGGAGCGGTGGCATACTTGACGGCCATTCTGCTCTCTCCGGAACTTTGCAGGGACACCCAGGGACACCAAGCCTGACATGAAGCCAGACCAACTGTCTGCTATCATGCTGAGATTCGCTTTATTCTCGGGTCGCCGCGGAGAATGTTGCCATGACGTTCTTGGGGAGAATGAGTGCCTAGCCAGAAGCAGTTGAAGTGGTCCGAACTGAAGGTAGGGCTCACGGTGCTGGTTGCCAGCATCACTCTCGGCATTCTGATCTTGCTTATGAGTGGCACGGGCGGCGTCCTTACCCGGAAGATCATCCTGAGATCTTATTTCGACAACGCTGGCGGCTTGCGCGAGGGAGCGCCAGTACGCCTTCAGGGCGTTGACATTGGCAACGTCACCGGGATCCGGGTTGTGTCCGATCCAAACCGAAGGCTCACGCCGGTGGAAGTCATCCTCAAGGTCAATACCAAATATCAAGCCAATTTGCGGAAGGATTCTCTCACCACACTTTCCACCGCCGGCGTATTGGGCGAAACCTACATCGATATCGACAGCTCTCAAGCCCACGGCCCCGAAGCCCAGGCAGGGGACGTCTTACCGACGCGCGACACACCAGACATTCAGGACGTCGTGCGCGCCAGCCAAAGTACCCTCCAAAACCTGGATGCGCTGGAGAAACGTGTGGATCGGATACTGGCATTTGTAGAGAGCGGGCAGGGCTCCATCGGCAAGGTGATCTATGATCCCGGCCTCTACGATCGCCTGAATGCCACCGTTGGCCAGTTTCAGGGTTTGGTGAACGACGTGATTTCGGGCAAGGGAAGTATTGGCAAGCTTCTGGTCGACGACCAGCTATATCAAAGCGCAAATGCAACCATCAACAAGTTGAACGGGATTATCGACGAACTGAACGCTGGCAAGGGCACCGCGGGCAAATTCCTGAAAGATCCCACTCTCTACAACACGGCCAACGATACCGTCGCCAACGTGAAGAAATTAACCGATGACGTGAATGCCGGTAAGGGCGCCATCGGCCTATTGGCCAGGAACCAGGAGTTTGCTGACAAGTTGCACAACACCATGAACAAACTCTCGGATCTGAGTGACCGCCTGAATTCGGGAGAGGGCACGATCGGGAAACTGCTGCAGGATCCGGCAGTCTACAACAACACCAATCAGGTGCTCCTGGAAACGCGGGAACTGATTAAAGCAATACGTCAAAATCCCAAGCAGTACCTCACCATCCGCCTGCATATTTTCTGAGGGTCGCTCGAGCGGCAAAGCAAACGCTTGCAGAAATGTACGGTGCCCCTCCCTACATTTTTGCAAGAATGGGAGAAGCAGCACTGGGACTAACATAGGCGCGCTCGTCCGCGCTCGTGCAAACAACAATTGAGTCTCGTTTCCGAGCAGACCTCCTGCGAAATAGGCCAGGAGCAGGACATCAAACCGCGGCAAAAACGGGCACAGACTAATTCCAGTCCAGTCGAAAACCGGCAGAACTCCCCACAGAACTTCGCCCAACCCGGCTCAGTTACCGTGTGCGAGAATAGCTGTTCCTATCAACGCTGAGGAATTCTTCATGAGTCTCAATCGCATCTTCCTGTCTCTGGTCATCACCTCGCTCGCGCTCACTCCCCTGATCGCCCAATCAAAACCTCAATACGAGATCTACGCTATCCGTTACGCCACGCTGCCCGGCTTCTCCGTCTCCGAGCTGGTTGCCGGTGCCGACCCCGCCCGCAAACTCGATATCGCCATGATGATCTGGCTCATCCGAGGCAACGGCCGCAACATCCTCGTCGACTCCGGCTTCTATCACGATCGCTTCTTCAAGGATTGGCGCGTCAACGATTTCATCAAGCCATCCGACACGCTGAAGCCGCTCGGACTTAAGCCCGAGGACGTCACCGATATCATCATCAGCCACATGCACTGGGATCACGCCGACGGCATGGATCTGTTCCCCAACGCCCGCATCTGGATTCAGAAGGATGAGCTGCAGTACTACGCTGGCGAAGCCTGGCAAACGAAGGAAGCTCATGATGGCATTGATGCCGATGACGTGCTCACGCTGGTAAAACTGAACACGCAGGGCCGCGTAGGCCTGGTTAATGGCGACGCCCAGGAAATCCTTCCCGGCATCACCTGCTACACCGGCGGCCGCCACACCTACGCCTCGCAATATGTCGGCGTGACGACCAGTGCTGGAACCGTCGTACTGGCCAGCGACAACATGTATCTCTACGAGAATCTGGAAAAGCACGCACCCATCGCGGCCACGCTCGATGCCGCCTCGAACCTGCGCGCCCAGGATCGCATGAAACAAATCGCCACCAGTCCCGGCCTCATCATTCCCGGACACGATCCTGCGGTCATCGCCAAGTTCCCGAACGTCGCTCCCGGGATAGCGAAGATCGAGTGACCCCAGATGCCCACGTACCCCAGACGCCTCGTCCGGGCGCCGGAGACAGCGTTGCGACTTTCCACCCCGTGTCAGCATCTAGATGTGACGATGCAAGTAACCGTTTATTCCGCCTTCTGGTGCCCGGACTGCCGCGAAGCCAAGCGCTTCCTGCAGGAGCATAAAATCGCGTTCCAGGACATCGATATCGAGAACACTCCTGGAGCCGCCGACGAAGTGGTCAAGCGCACTGGCAAGCGTGCCATCCCGCAATTCGTTATTGATGGCGAGTGGGTCCAGCCCTACCGGCTAGGCGAAGGCTTCCTCTACGAAGAAATGGCCAAGCGTCTGGGCGTCAAAGAACCATAGCCCGCTTGCGTGGGGACAGCCGCCCTCGGCTGTCCGGTCGAGCGCAGCTCGACTCCACCGAACTTAGTTAGCGGCTTCCATCCCGCATCCAGCCGCTCACCTCAGCATGAGAAATAGCATCTGCGGCGAAGTTGAAAGTTCCATTGTCTTTCACCTCCCGCGCAGCTCGCACGAAAGTTCCCAGCGCAGCGCGGGCAAACGCTCCGCCCACGCTGATCCGCTTGGCCCCCGCCGCCGCCAGCTCTTCCACGGAAAAGGTAGCGCCCTTCAATCCCATCAGCACGTTCACCGGCTTCGAAACCGAAGCACAAACTTTTCGGATAGCTTCCAGGCCCGGAAGCCCAGGCGCATACACAACATCCGCGCCTGCTGCGGCAAAGGCTTGCAATCGCCGTATGGTGTCGTCGAGATCAGGGCGGCCATGCAGAAAGTTTTCCGCTCGGGCCGTCAGCACGAAGCGAGAATCGTGAGCCGCCTTCGCCGCCACCGCGACCCGCTCCACCGCAAGGTCGAAGCGGTAAATGGGATCCTGCGGATCGCCGCTCGCATCTTCAATCGATCCGCCAGCCAACCCGATATCCGCTCCGAGGCGAATGGTTTCTGCACACATTTCAGGAGAGCGCCCAAACCCATTCTCCAAATCGGCCGACACTGGCAAATCCGTCGCCTCAACCATGGCTTTCGCGTTCTCTAAAATCTCGTCGCGCGAAAGCCCGGTCGACGAGTCACGGTATCCGGCGGAAAAGGCGCAACCCGCGCTCGTCGTCGCCAGCGCCTCGAAACCCAACACCGTCAGAATTCTCGCCGTTCCCGCATTCCATGGATTAGGAATCACGAACGCCCCTGCGCGCTCATGAAGCGCTCGAAATACTTCGTATTTCTGATTGCGTGTCATCGCATGACCCTCATTTCGGAGCTTCGAATTTTGACGTAGCGTACCAACTTTGGTAAAAGCCAGTTACTTCAGTTCCGGAAGAAGCGGTACTCTGTAGCCATTGGTGACCTGCCCAAAACCATATACCATCAGATGCATCGATGACCCAGCGGACACAACGCGAGTTCGCCGGAGTCCAGACCGATCCGAGCCAGATCGATCCGAGAAAGACCGATCGCCGCCGCGTCGCGCGATACTCGTGCAGCGGCCAGGCACAGATCGCTTGTCTTCCCTTGAACGGCGCACTGCTCCGAGGCAGCCTGCGCGACCTGGGGTCTGGGCGGATGCCGCATCGAAAGCATCGAAACAACTGCGCCCTTCGACCTTGGGGCTCGCACTGAGATTCTAGGAAAGTGAACTCATGGTTCTTTCGCGCCATGGCTCACGTCAGGGCAGTTCGTGGCCAATCCGCAATCTCCGTGGAGTTCATGCGCCTGAGTGCCGGTGGATACAGCACGCTTGCTGAGCTCATCGCCGACCTGAAGAGACCACGACACGGCGTGATCCGCAACAGACGTCTCCTCGAGCGTTCCTATTCGCTCGCACCCGCCCTGAAGCTGATCACTGCAGCTCTATCGTCGGGACCATTGTGCCGGCGGAATCCGACGATTCTGCCCTGGCCGCAAGTCGCGAAGCTTGGGTTCGGGACCGCTATCCGGGAGCGATCTCAGTCAAGCCCCGTCATAGGCCCAATCTCCCCTAAGGCAGCCTTGATTCAACGGCGGAAATAAACTTCAAGAATTGGCGGGTTCCCCCCTGTGGACGTCGAGAGGATCTTTCTTCAAGATCAAACAGAACTAAATCCTTTATAAATGATATCTTAGCGGGTATGTCGAGCAGGCGTACCTGTTTTCATATACTCATAAGAAAAAACAGCTCTTGTGCCTAGCGTATCCACTCCACAAGTCCTTTAGAAGAGATATTTTACAGATATTTTACATGGGTATCCCCACAATACATTCTTTGTTTTCATCGATTTAGGCATAAGACGCGTAATTGCCAGTGTATCTCATGCAATCCGCAATATTCTAATCGGCATCAGTTTATATAAGAGTAAATAGATCCAAGAGCCGATTTCTGTACGACTCCGCTCCATTTGTACATCGTCCTCCGTACCGTAGGCAGTGTATAACGCGAAGCGCAGAATAGAACTCACAAGCCCTGATGGCCGAAAACGATCCATCAACTCGGGAAGAGCCAGTCTGCACCCTCTGGCAGCGAATGCTCGAAGGTGTACTCGGCGTGTGCCTGCTCGTTGGCGTGACCGCGATGGTCCGCTATTTCCCCGCCGCGCAGCCACAAGATCTCCACAGGAATGATGCCCGCAAGGACGACCTTCAACGGCAGGTGCTGCAACTCGGACATGAAGTTGAGTTGCTCCAGCAAGAGCAGGCCATGCCCGCCCTGGTCCTGCACCGCTACCGCAATTCGATTTGCTACATCTTCGGCATCTACCACGTTGGATTTCCCGGCCGCCCACCTGAGTTCCGCGCCCGTATTTCCGGAACCGGCTTCGTGGTCTCGGATGGTTTGCTCGCGACTAATCGTCACGTGGCTGAGCCCTGGTATGAAGACTCAGAATCAACCCTCTTGATCCGCAAAGGCGCAGCACCGCGTCTGGAAAAATTGTTGGCTTTCTTTCCCGGCCTGCCCACTCCCGTGAATATCACTCCAGCCGTGCTATCCGCCCAAGGCGACTTGGCCGTTCTCCGTATCGAGGACACTCAGGCCGTGCATCAGCTTCGGCCTCTACCCTTGGCCGCCGACATCCCGAATCCCGGCGAACTGGTTGCCGTAGTCGGATATCCCATGGGCGTGCTGGGCATGGTGGCGAAATCACCACCCGCCGTCTACGACCGCCTGGCCTATCGCCGTGACGATCAGGGAGCCGCCAACGAATTAGCCGCGCTCTCGTTGATCCGTCCCTCCTCGACGTGCGGACATTTGGGAGATGTAGTCGGCGACAAACTCATCTACGACGCGCCCACCGCCCACGGCGGTAGCGGCGGCCCGGTCTTCAACGCGCAAGGCGAAGTGATCGGCGTCAACGCAGCCTACATCGACGGCTTCTCGGGAGGCACCTTGGGCGTCTCCGTCCGCGCCCTGAAACCCTTGATCGCCACAGCAAAACTAGCAACAAGCAAACCGAACGAATCACAGCCGAATAACACACCAGTGTCCACAGATCACTGACACCGGAGTTCCCAGCAAATAAAATTCAACCGACGTCATCCTGAACCGGCGCAGCCGGTGAAGGATCTCGCGCGCAGTGCTCAAAACTCCATGCGAAAGCCCAAACACTGAGAGCCAGTCAGGATGACGCAAACTGAATCTAAAACCCCTTAATCCACCCCCGCTCCCGCACATGCTCTTCATCCAGACGCCGCAAACGCGCAGCCATAATCCCGGGCCGCCCCAGATAGCCCACGACTTTCCGGGAATCTTCCCGGTCCACGACCGGCAACCGGCCGATCTTGTTGCGCAGCATCTTCGCAGAAGCGTCGTGCAACATCTCGTCCGGATAGGTAACCACGACATCGCGGGAGCCAGCTTCCAGCACCGTCAACGCTCCGCTCGGGTCGGCGTCGAGCGCGCGCATCACGTCGCCGCGGGTGATGACGCCAGCCACCTTGCCCTCGGAGTCCAGGATCAGCATCCCCTGATGCCGGCAGACCGCAGAATCACGCCGTGCAATCAGGTCTGACAATTCGCTAACTTTCATCGCGGCGGGAAGCGTAGGCACATCTTGATCCATGGTCTCGGAAACGCGGACCTGCTGCAGCACATCGGCTTCGTACTCCTGATGGATGTGCAGCCCGCGCCGCGCCAGCTTCTCGGTCATGATCGAAGCCCTTGGCATGAGCCACATCGCGATGCCGTCCGCGATCACGCTGACCAGCATCAGCGGCAAGACCGAGTTGTAATCACGCGTGATTTCGAAAGCGAAAATGATGAATGAAAATGTAGCCCGCGACGCCGCGCCGAAAACCGCGCCCATCGCGACCAGGGCAAAAGCTCCCGCCGACAGTTTCGCCGCAGGAAAGATTCGATCCACGCCCATGGCGAACACCCCGCCCATGGCCGCGCTCGACATAAACATGGGCGCCAGCAGTCCGCCCGATGTTCCCGATCCCAGCGAGATGACCAACGCTACCGCTTTCGCCACCATGACCACGAGCAGCAGCTTCCACGCCAGATTCGCGTTCAGGATGTCGCCAATGGTGTCATAGCCCACGCCCAGAACTCGCGGCACGAAGTAGCCGATGACTCCCAGGCCCAGCGCCCCGATCGCCGGCCACCAGAGCTCATCCACCGGCAATTTCTCGAACTGGTCTTCCGTCCAGTAGAGGAGCTTGCTGAAGCCGACGGCGGCCAATCCGCAAACCAACCCCAGCAACAGGTAGAACGGAAGAGCATGAGGGATGCCGAAATCCATGGCTGTGACCTTGAACATCGGACCCGCTCCCAACAGTTGCATGTGGACAGCGGTGGCAAGCGTGCTCGCAATGACCAGCGGGATAAACGATCGCGCCTTGAATTCAAACAGGAGCAGTTCGATGGCCAGGATCACGCCCGCGATGGGAGTGTTAAAAGTTGCTGACATGCCCGCAGCCGCGCCACACGCCAGCAATACCTTCCGTTCCGACGCCGTGGTGTGCAGCACCTGCCCGACCAGCGAACCAACTGCTCCCCCGGTTTGAATAATCGGTCCTTCAGCGCCAAACGGCCCGCCGGTACCAATCGCAATCGCCGCGGAAAGAGGCTTAAGGATCGCGACTCGCGGCTCAATGCGGCTGCGGTTCACCATCACCGCTTCCATAGCCTCGGGAATGCCGTGCCCTTTAATCTTCGACGTCCCATACTTCGCCATGAAGCCGACGATGATTCCGCCGATCACCGGGATCGGAATGACCCATAGCCCAAGCTGGTTGTGGCGGGCGCTGATGAAGTCGGCGGCGAAGCGGTGGTAGAAGAAAACATTAGTGAACAGGCCAATCAACTTGTACAACACGAACGCGATCAGCCCTGCGAGCAGCCCGACCCCTGCCGCAAGAAAGGACATCAGCACCATGCGGAACCGCGCCGGCTCGGCGAGCCTTATGTCTCCGACCTGTCCTCCAGTTGCCGCAATCGTGGATGGAGGTGAACTACCGTTGTTGCTTTCTGACATCCTTGTTTCTTCCCCCTGCTGCTTGACGACGCTTTGGGCGCGACCCATCGCCAGCGTTGCCGCCTTGCATGGCGCGCTTGAGGGCCGCCACGAGCGCCGGCCCTTGCATACGCAACTCGGCCTTGTGATGCAGCGAGAGCTCGCGCAACATCCTCTCCCCCCTCGGAGTCATCGAGAGCAGCACCTCACGCCGATCCTCTCCGCCACGATGCCGCCGGACGCAGCCGCTGGCGGCGAGCCGGTTTACCAGTTCGACCGCGCTGTGATGCTGAATCTGCATCCGCTTCGCAAGTTCTCCGATCCTCGGGCGCGTTTCGGCGGGCAGCCCCTTCAAGGTCAGCATCAACTGGTGCTGCCGCGGTTCCAGCCCGGCCTCCCGGGCGGCCTGCTCGCTGAAATGAAGAAAACGGCGGATCTGATAACGCAGCTCCGCCAGTGATTCGTAATCGGCCAATGTAAGAGACTTTTCCATGGAGCGAGATTATATCGTATCAAGACGAATGGGCAACTTCATTGTATATCGTAACACGATATATATAAAACGGACAAAAGTACGCGAATTATGAAACTCCACCCGGCTGCTTTGTCCCCTTTTGCGGGACTGGTCACCGAGGTTCCCCACCGTTTAGAATCCCTAGTCCTTCTATTTTGCTGGAAACGAACGGAAGAGGGGGCAGCCGTGATCTCACGCTATACCCGCCCTGATATGGGCCGCATCTGGAGCGACGAAAACCGCTTTCGCACTTGGCTTACCGTCGAAGTCGCCGCCACCGAAACCCTGGCCGACGCGGGCATGGTCCCCAAAGACGCAGCCCAGGCCATCCGCAAGCGCGCAGACTTCGACTTGCGGCGCATCCACGAAATCGAGGCGGAGGTACGTCACGACGTGATCGCTTTTACCACCGCGGTGGCGGAGATCGTAGGCCCTGAGGCCCGCTGGTTTCACTACGGCCTCACTTCCAACGACGTGGTCGATACCGCACAAGCTTTGCTCATCGGCCAGGCGTCTTCCATCATCGCCGCCGATCTCGAACAGCTGTCCGACGTCCTCAAACGCCGCGCCTGGGAATTCAGGGACACGCCCATGGTGGGCCGCACGCATGGTATTCATGCCGAGCCGATTACGTTCGGCTTCAAGCTGGCCAACTGGTATTCCGAGACGCAACGGAACATCGAACGCTTCCAGCGAGCCGCCGAGGACATGCGCGTAGGCAAGTTTTCCGGCGCGGTGGGAACGCTCGCCCATCTCAGCCCCGAGATCGAGGAAAGGATTTGCGCCCGCCTTGGATTGAAGGCCGCCGCAGTTTCTTCCCAGGTGATCCAGCGCGATCGCCATGCCTATTACCTGGCCACACTCGCGGTGATCGCCTGCACCCTGGATAAGATCGCTACGGAAATCCGCCATCTGCAGCGCACTGAAGTCCGCGAAACGGAAGAGTTTTTCAGCGAGAAACAGAAAGGCTCGTCCGCCATGCCACACAAGCGCAATCCGGTCACGAGCGAGCAGATCAGCGGTTTGGCTCGAGTGGTACGCGCGAACGCGCAGGCCGGGTTCGAAAACGTTGTGCTGTGGCACGAGCGCGACATCTCCCACTCCTCCGCCGAGCGCATCGTTATTCCGGACTCCACGACGCTGGTGGATTATTTGTTGCAAAAGACAGCCAACCTAATCGACGCAATGCTCGTCTATCCAGAGCGCATGAAGCGCAACCTGGAGAGCACAGGCGGCCTGGTTTTCAGCGGACAGCTTTTGCTCGATCTGGTCGAACACGGAGTTTCGCGGGAAGACGCTTATCGAATGGTGCAACGGCACGCGATGCGCGCCTGGAAAGAAGACCTGAATTTCCGTGATCTGGTGCTGAAAGACAAAGAAATTGCGCGCAAAGTTCCACGCCGGCAGATCGAGCATGCCTTCGATCTGAAGCGCCAACTGAGGAATATCGACAATATCTTCGCGCGAGTTTTTGAGAAGCGAACACCAGCGAAACCAGCGCAAAGGCGGCAACACTAGCCGTTGATTTTCGGCTCCGGCTTCTGCGACCAATCCAGGGAAGTTCGGGACTACTATGCCGAAAATCACTTACGCCTTGCTACTCGTAACCTGCCTCTCGTTGCCTGTCACGGCCTCACTGACAAAACAGACTGCCGCGTCGACCTCGGACGACAAGCCGGCAACCGCCTCGCAGGCTGAAACTTCTTCGAAGCCCCCGAAAGACCAAGCTTGGGATCTGCTGAAAAGCGGCCTCAACGACGACAGCCCCGAAAAGCGCGCAACTGCGGTGCGGGTGCTTTCGTTATTGACGGGTGAAACCAGGGCTATGACCCTAGCCTGCGATGCCCTGGACAACGCCAAGCCACAAGTGCGCGTAGCGGCAGCTATCGCGCTCGGAGAGTTGCACGCGAAGGCCGCAATTCCAAAGCTGGAGAAGGCGCTATCCGACAAGGAACCGGTCGTCGTGCTGGCGGTCGCTCATTCGTTGCTCACTATGAAAGACGCCACTGCCTATCAGGTGTATTACGAAATTCTCACCGGAGAACGAAAGGGCAGCAAAGGTTTGCTTGCGGGAGAACTCGACACGCTCAGAGATCCGAAGAAGATGGCATTGCTCGGCTTTCAGGAAGGCATTGGCTTCGTCCCATTCGCGGGAATGGGCTACACCGCGATTCGGACGATCGTCAAGGATGATAGCTCGCCCGTCCGGGCCGCCGCTGCCAGGGTTTTGGCTGATGATCGCGATCCTGACATTGACGATGCGCTGGTCCAGGTGGCGATTGGCGATAAAAGTCAGCTGGTTCGAACTGCGGCTTTGGATGCGCTGGCCCGCCGGGGGAATCCAAAGGTAATCGACCGCATCGCGCCCGCCCTGTCAGATGAGAAGGATTCGGTGAAATATACTGCCGCGGCCGCGATTGTGCACCTGAGCGATGTCGCCGATCGCCGGAATCGCAAGAAGAAGTAGTCAGGCCGGACTACTCTCTCCCTCCCTGTTCTTGTTGTAACGCCTCGCAAATTGGGTCCATCGCACGTACATTCGCGCTCCGGCCTCGGACTCGTGCATCGAGCAAAGCCAGAAGGTACAGCCACTAGTGGCGCTGGTGCACTTGAGTGACCTTCTCTGCCGCATGCGCGGCCTGGGCTACGGATATTACGAGCGGCGCAAAGTGGACTGGATGTCTGACCCGTCGTGGGCCATCCTTCTCAAAGAACACCGTAACCTCGAGGGCGTGGACTTGGTGCGATTCAGCTTTGAACTGGACGAAGCAGTCGAAGAGATCCTGGCAATGGTCGCCACCGTGTTTGGCTCAACCCCATCGCCAAGCTAACCCGGCGGAACAGGCGCCGTCCGGTTATGGGTGCCGCGCCGGCCGCTACAAATCTTTACACTCCAGCCTGATTTTGTCGCATCTCACTATTTAACTAACCGGTTAATAAACAACGTGTGAGGCAAGAATATGAAAACTTTTCGCTGGACTCTGGGTTTATTCCTCGTATCGGATCGGAGGGTCCATTTCATGAAAGCTTTTCTTCGGAGCTTCGGTTGGTTTGTTGGAGTGAGCGTCTTGAGCGTGAGCATGGTTGCGCAAACGACTAGCGCGAGCCGCCACGATGCCGCCATCCAAGCCAAAGTCTCAAAGCAACTTGCAAGTAAGAAAGAATTCCACGCCGTCCAGGCCACGGTTGAGGATGGCATCGTTACCTTGGGCGGCAGCGTGGATTTGTATCAACAAAAGCTGGATGCGGCCAAGAAAATTCGCAAAACGGAAAACGTGCAGGGAGTACGAAACCTGATTGCGGTGAACGGCAAAAACGTTCCCGACGCCGAACTGACGGCGCAACTCGACCGCAAGCTGTACTACGATCGCCAGGGATACGACAACGCGTTTAATTTCGTCACTGCCTCGGTCGAGAGTGGTGTGGCCACACTCAATGGCGAGACCCGCACCGAGGTTGATCGCGATTCAGCACTGGCGCTGGCGAACAATACGCCCGGCGTAAAGGACGTAGTGAACAACACGAAAGTCGCGCCAGTGTCGAATTTCGACGACGACATCAGGATTCGCGCTATGCGGGCGATCTATCACGATTCGGTGTTGGGTCAGTACGCGATTGATCCCGCGAAGCCCATCCGAATCGTCGTCGACCACGGCAACATCAGCCTCTACGGCGTGGTCGGAACGGCGATGGACAAACAGATCGCAGGCATAAGGGCGAGCCAGGTCTTCGGCGCCTTCAGCGTAAAGAACAATCTGGCAGTAGCGGGAAAATCGTAACCATCAAAATGGAGGACGGGCGTCCCCGCCCGTCCTTGCACGAAGACGCCAATGCAACCAACCTGTGTGGGAACGGGCGACCCGCCTGTTCCGCCGAGCGATGCGCGGCAGCCAATCACAGTCGGTTGATCAGAGCCGCTACATATCCCGCGCCGAATCCATTGTCAATATTCACGACGCTGACGTTCGACGCACAGGAATTCATCATCCCCAGCAGAGCCGCCACTCCCTTAAAGGACGCGCCATAGCCCACACTGGTGGGAACCGCGATCACAGGAACGCCAACCAGTCCACCGACCACGCTGGGCAACGCGCCCTCCATCCCCGCGCATACGATCACTACCCGCGCCCGTGTCAACGTTCCGCGATTCGCCAGCAGGCGATGAATGCCGGCCACGCCGACATCATAGAGATGCTCAACCTCATTTCCCATGATTTCGGCGGTGATCACCGCTTCCTCCGCAACCGGAATGTCGCTGGTCCCAGCCGAGACCACAGCGATGATTCCCTTGCCAAACTTCTGTTTATCGCGTTGCAAAATAACAGCCCGCGCCAGTTCCCGGTATTGTGCCTTGCGCACTTTCTTTTTGACTGCGGAGAACTGCTCTTTGCTGGTCCGCGTCGCCAGAATATTTCCTTCGTGCTGGGCCAACCGCGAAAAGATTGTCGCCAACTGCGCCGGCGTCTTGCCTTCCCCAAAAACGACCTCCGGCATGCCTGCCCGCAACGCACGATGGTGATCGACCTTGGCAAATCCCAGGTCTTCAAAAGGCAAATGCCGAAGTCGCTGGACGGCTTCGTCAGGAGAAAGTTTCCCCTTACGTACCTGCTCGAAAAGTTTGCGAATGGATTCAGCGTTCAAAGAAGCACTCAGCACTCGGCAAGTAACACTTAGCCAACTTAGATTAGCATTACGGCGGCCGACGCTGTATGAACGACTGCGTCGCGGGGCAGAGATACTGGTTGATTGCTGAGTGCTGAAAGCTAAGTGCTAAATGCCAAATACTGGCGTCACTGAGTCGAAGCACACGGTTTCTTGCGGCTTGCGCGAACCTTCCGCGCAAGTTCCCAACACATTTTTCGCGCCTTGCCCGGCTGCTCGATTCGCGCGAGGAACAAATGCCGCAGCACGCTCCGGCTCACGCATCCCCGGAGATACGCATCGTAGAGCTGGCTGCCCAGCGTGTAGCCCAGCTTCTGGGCCAGCGCGTCGAACCTGGTTCGATCGCTGTGTAGCGCATCGTGCATGAGCCTCTCGCAAGCCGCTCGCGAAAATTCGCAGGCCTCTTGATCGCTGATGGCAGGCCGCGCTGGATACAGCACTCGTGACCCAAAGTAAGCTAACGCATGTTCGAGTGTCCGCGCATAAAATCGGTCGACGGGCTCGACAATGGGTTCACCAATGGCCAGGGCATGACCATTGCGGCGCAAGGGCAACCCACGACAGGCGTGATGCAAAAAGCGCGAAGCCTCTTCAGCGGCGCACGTCATCCGGAATTCACGAATATAGAAAGCATTGATCGCGGGCAGATAAACGCTGCCTCGCGCCTCGACCTTTCGCAGCATGGCTTCGATTCGCTCTGCTTCGCCGGTCACGCGGGACAGTAGTCGCCGCAAGCGCGCATCCGAAGAGCCACAATGTACCTCGGGCAACAGATCAACCAGAAACTTCGGCTGCGTTCCGTTGTGCGATGAGTAGCGGTCCACATCGAGGAACCGCAACAGGCTATCAATCAGGTTATAGATCGTGGGCCCAAGATCCGGCTGCTGTTCGCCCTCCTGGTTCCAGCGAGACAGGCAAAGGCGGTAGCTCTCGTACTTTTCCAGCGGCGTGGAGTTGAAAACGCAGACCACGTCATCGCTCACCCGCACGGCTTCGACGCGCTCCTGTCGTACCTCAGTTGCCTGCCAATAGAGCGCGTCCACATTCTGCAGTACAGTGAGCACGCGTGGGCCCGGCAATCGTCCACGCAGCACGCGGGGAAGATGCTGAGGCGCGAGATGGGATTCCCCAAACAGTACCAGGATCACGGCATTCGGATGGCGCTGATGAACCTCCGCAATCTTGTCCGCCGCATGTCGATCTCTGGCGCCAATCTTGCGCAAGTCCTCCCTCGGCATGCAGTCCAATCCATAAACTGCGTCTGCGTGTTCGCGGGCGGTTACCAGCAATTCGTAAAAAGGGGGCCACTCATAGTTCCAATCGAGATCGAAACGAATGCGCTGGCGAAACTCGTCTTCATCGATCTCGCGCCGCCACCATTCTTCCAGAATGTGTTGATGGCGGGAAAAAATCGTTTCCACCCCGAGCACAACGGGACGGTCCCCGGGTTGTGCCCGCTGTTCCAGCAGAGTCGCGGCAAAACGTTGCGCCGAGGGCAGCGCGTGATAATCGCCGATCAGGATTACGTCGGCCGGTCCTACCATCGTGGTCAGCTGCTGGCTATCGATGACCGACTCGTAAGAGCGGAAGGCATTGCTGAAGTCCCGCAGATATTTGCGGCGCCCGCTGGAATCGTTGGCGCGAACCTCGCGTTCAACCGATGCCAGCGCGTGCATCTGCGCGGCGTTGCGGCGTGATCCCAGATTCGTTGAAGTCACCATGAAATCGTCGTTGGTCGTTCGTCGTTGGTCGTTCGCCAAACTCGGTCGTGAAGCGCTCTGCCCAACGACCAATGACGAACGACCAACGACTGCTTGACTTGCCTGTCACGCGCTCCCTATGCTCAGCCTGTAGAGACGTAGCTAGCTACGTCTCTACGAAAAAAGACTCGAGGAGCCATTGCTCAACCTTCCGCCCGAGAACCTGACTGTTGCCACAACCGGAGCCAGCGGGTCTTTGTTTCTCAAACACCTGCTAGCCGCCGTCGAACGCGACAAGCAGGTCAATACCGTGAACTTCATCGCCTCCGACAGCGCCCTGCGCGTCATGGCCGAGGAACTCGGACTCCGCGGCCGCAGCAACCTGGTCCACCAAATTCTCGGCAGGGCTTCCCGCAAAATTCATCAGCAATCGAACGCCGACATCGGAGCCAACATCGCCAGCGGCTCCTATCCCGCCGACGCCATGGTCGTCATCCCGTGCAGCGTGGGCACCCTTGCCCGCATCGCTAACGGCATCGCCTCGCATCTCATCGAGCGCGCCGCCGACGTCTGCCTTAAAGAGCAGCGGCCGTTAATGCTCTGCGTGCGCGAGACCCCGCTCAACAAAATCCACATCCGCAACATGTACCGTGCCGCCGACGCCGGCGCTACCGTCTTCCCCCTAATCCCAACCTTCTACAATCGCCCGGCAAGCTTGGATGCCATGGCGCGCGAGTTCGTCAACCGCGTCCTGGCCCACATCGGCCTACCCCAGTCCAACGCCTACCGCTGGAAGGGCTAAGCTTTTTCAGTAGCAGCCTTCAATCAACGATCTTCAAGGCAAGAGATCGGGTTATTTTCGGAGATACTTCAAGTGTAGAAACACGGAGGTGCCGGGACGAGATGACTACGGGACATGTCCCCCTGAGCGGGGCGAAGTGGCTCTAAAGAAAATGCTCGAATGCAGCTCTTCTCTTCGTGTAACTTGTAAGTTACAATGAGGAGTGCTGGAGATCCGCCGTTATCTGACCGGATCTGGCAAAGATGTTTTCGGCGCGTGGATGTCGGGGCTACGGGACGATCGGACCAAAGCCGAGATAGTGGCCCGGATTGATCGCCTGTCTCTGGGAAACTTCGGCGATTGCAAAGCCTTGGGCCACGGCTTGTTCGAACTGCGGATCGACGGGGGCCAGGCTACCGAGTCTATTACACGCTGGCGGGCAGAGCTTGTGTGTTGCTGCGTCTCGGCCTGTCATCCTGAGGCGGCGGAGTCCTTACCGCAGCCGAGGACTCCCAACGAAGGATCTGTGCACTCCTGCAGTAGTGTCGCCGGGGGCCGGTTGCACAGATCCTTCGGTCCCACAAAGAACCTGGGCCTCAGGATGACAGCGCTGGCGCGGTCAGCGACAGGAATAATAAGGACATCATGAAAGGCAAAGCGAGCCTATCCCACGACGAAGCTACAATTCGCGAACTGCGCAATAATCCGGAGTTCGCCGCGGAATACCTCCGAGCCGCATTGGAGGATAACGATGAGCCACGCGTACTTCTGATCGCGCTGCGTCGCGTCGCGGAAGCGCGAGGCGGCATTGCTAAGGTAGCCAAGGCTGCTGGCATTGAACGCGAAAGCCTGTACCGCGCCTTATCGGTCCGCGGAAATCCTCGTTTTTCCACTCTGGTCGCCGTGACCAAGGCGGTAGGACTGAAACTCACGGTCGAAGCCGCACAATAGTAAAAAAGCCAAGGTTGTTTTGCTAGGCAGGAACTTGTTCGAATCTGTTCAGTCTGGGCAATGCACGAATGGACTTCCCCGATCTCTGCTCCGCCAGCCGGATTGCATAAAGACTGTGCAGGTTCAGCCAGAATTCCGCACTGGTGCCAAAAAAAAATGAGCCAGACGCAGTGCAGTGTCGCCGGTGATGGCACGCCGCCGATTCAGGATTTCAGTGATGCGATTGGTTGGAACATCTATCATAATTGCCGCGCCAGTTCCGCGGCGCTGATTCCCAACGCGCTGAGCCATGGCATTCTCCTAATGGTAATCAACAATCTCCACGTTTCCGGGACCGGCGCACTTTCCCGCCACTCGAAACAAATCCGCCACTGATCGTTAATGCGGATCCTGTATTGCCCCTTGCGGTCTCCCTTCGGCGCTTCGAAACGGTTGCCCTGCAAGGTCTTTGAGCGCGACCGAAGTTTAATTCTTCTGCTGTATCACGGGCTTGGCGGGAATTGGGTGGTTTAGGGGGCTTGAAACTTTTCGGCAGAAGCGGCTTTTGGGTGGTTTTCTGCGGACGGGTTGGGCTGGGAACTGGGGACAGAACACAAGGGGCAGACACAACGGGCGAACGCCCCACTGCAAAGTCTATGTGGACGCTGTGCAAGACTTTGCCTATTGACAATGGCAGGAAATCAGGACGATACTCTCCCAACTCGGGGCGCAAGGTAGTGTGTATCTACGTCTTTGATCCACTCTAGTTGGGTCCGATCCCATTTTGTGGTGTGGAATTTCTGGGATGGAATCAACGCCACGCCGCGCGCTGTTGCGCAACCCCCCTTTGGCGGCGAAGGTCCTGCAGCCTCTAGGTCGATCGCGACTCGTGTTTCTGAACGAAAATCGAAGGGGGAATCTTGTGAAAAAAATCTCAATCCACGGGCTTTTTGTAGTTGCAATTCTCGCGCTGAGCCTAGTTGCCACGGCCGCGCATGCTCAAACCTATTCTGACCTCTACAACTTTGGCAGCGCGTCGGGCGATCCGCTCAATCCCGCGTATTCGGGAATCGTGGCGCAAGGCCGTGATGGCAACCTTTACAGCACGACTCCAGCAGGCGGAAGCGGGGGCTTGGGCACCGTGTTCAAGATCACTCTCCAGGGAGCCGTGTCTGTGCTGTATAACTTTGATGGAACGCACGGCAAGTTCCCCTATGGCGGGCTGACGCTGGCTACCGACGGCAACTTCTATGGCACGACTTCAGTGGGCGGCTCAACCAATCTCGGAGTCATATTCAAGATCACTCCGGCAGGCGCATTGACGGTTCTCCACACCTGTGCCAGCGGCGACGGAATTACTCCCTACGCTCCTCCGATTCAGGCAGCGGACGGAAACTTCTACGGAACCACGGCCTTCGGAGGTGCGTCGGGCTATGGAGCGGTATACAAGATGACGCCGACCGGCGCCTATACTGTTCTGCACTCCTTTGATCTGACGAACGGCTCCAGACCTTTCGGTCCGCTGGTTCAAGGGAATGACGGCAACTTCTACGGAACCGCATACAACGGAGTGGGGAACAACCGATATGGCATCGTATTCAAAGTTACCGGTAACGGAACGTTCACCATCCTCCACGCTTTCAACCTAACGGATGGTGCAAACCCGTACGCCGGGCTAGTCCTCGGGAAAGACGGCAATTTCTACGGAACGACTTTTAACGGCGGCAGTGTGGGATATGGAAATGTATTCAAGATCACTTCGGCGGGAGCGCTGACGGTTCTGCACTCGTTTACGCCAGCCTCGGACGGAGGAACTCCCTACGGCGGGCTGGTGCAGGCGTCGGACGGCAACCTTTACGGCGTGGGCTACCTGGGGGGCGCATCGAACCACGGAACGATTTTCCGAATCGCGCCTGGGGGTACGTTTTCCAGGCGTTATAGCTTGGACGGCACCAAGGGCGGATCCCCAATGGTGACATTGCTCCAGCACACAATCGGCATTCTGCATGGCGACACCAACACCGGCGGTACTCACAACACGGGCGTGTTCTACAGCCTGAAAGCCAGCCTGCCACCCTACGCCGCGTTACTTCCGACCTCCGGCAAGGTTGGGAAGTCAATTGGAATTCTCGGCCAGGGATTCAACAGCGCCACGGGAGTGTCTTTCAACGGCACAGCGTCTAAGTTCACGATCGCGTCAGATACCTTCATCACCGCTACGATCCCAGCGGACGCGACCACGGGCGTGGTGACGGTCGCGATCCCGAGTGGCCATCTGAGGAGCAAGATAAATTTTCGCGTGGTGCCGACGATCAAGAGTTTCACTCCTCCGAGCGGATCGGGGGGACACCGGTGACGATCACCGGCGTCAGCCTGACCCAGACCACAAAGGTGACATTCGGCGGGGTCAAGGCGACCACGTTCGCGGTGAACTCGGACATGCAAGTGACCGCGAACGTCCCCAGCGGCGCGAAGACGGGAAAGATTGCAATCACGACTCCAGGAGGGACAGCTACGAGCGCGGCAGTCTTCACTGTGACGCAGTAGCGGCGGGTGGCCGCAACTATCGCGTGCATTTTACCCTCGAGGGTGACCCGTCCAAGCTCCGCTTGGGCGGGAATTTTCCTCGGCGGAGGGCATCTGGACGGTGCGGGAGGACATCAGCCTGCTCCCCAAGAGTGTTTTGTGCGCGGTGTCAGCTTCCTCACCCTGTCTACGAGCTTCGGGATGACGTCATACAAAACAGAATCAAGCTGATCTACATTCGTGTTTCTTGCCAGTTGACCTCGCTGGGGGTTTCGTACTAAGGTGGGGTTACACCGGAAAGGAGGTGGTCGAATGACAAGTTCTGATTGTAGTAACTGTAGTGGGAGTCTAAGACCAGGTGAGGTGGCTGAGACTTAGAGCTGGTTGCTCTAAGCGGGGCTACTGGGCGCTCGCGCGCCAGCAGCTACAGCCCGCACACTAACCGGTGAGTTTGGATTTGTCTCGGCGTCAGGTCGCGCCGGGGCTTCCATAGTAAGACCCGGAGTTGCCGTAGAGGCCACGTAGAGTGACCACCTCTTGGTCAATCCCAAACAGTGCACCGGACGGCCCGCAGGTTCAACAACTTGTGGGCCGTTTGTCGTTCTGGGGCCACTCGTGAGTCCAACATGGGCCAGAATTCCCCAAGGCATCAAGTGCCCTTTTCATGTGGACACTTCAGTTCTCTAAGACTTATTATTCCAGCTTGTTTGACTTCTACTCCCTCTTTCGCAGCAAAACCGCCGCAAAGTTGAGTCGGGGGCCTACACCCCGGTCTCCCAGTAGTTCATCCGTACGTCGCACTTGAGGTGTTTCATGAATCGCCGGCGCGTCTTTTCATGTTTAAGTCATGTTCTCGTTTCCTCAGTCGTGCTCAGCGTCTTGGTGCCCGTAACGGTGGGTCAGGCCAACGTGCAGGGGCAGTGGAGCACACTGCCGTATCTCATGCCGATCAACCCCATCCATGCGGCGCTCCTGAGCAATGGTAAGGTGCTGGTGGTTGCCGGCTCGGGGAACTGTCCACCGTCGCAGTCAGGGTGTCCAACAGGGCCGCCCTATGGCCAGCCGAACAACTCCGGGGCATTGCTGTGGGATCCGGTGACCGGAGCAATCACTCAGTTCTCAGTATCCTGGGACATGTTCTGCAATGGCATGGTCCTCTTGCCGGACGGACGCGCGCTGATCGATGGCGGCACGATCCAGTACGGACCTTTCCTTGGACAGGCACAAGCAGCAGTTTTTGATCCTGCTACAAACACTTTCACCAACGTTCAAACCATGGCCCACGGGCGCTGGTACCCCACGGTACTGACACTAGGAGATGGTCGAGTGATGGCGTTCTCCGGCTTGAACGAGACTGGCAGCACCAACACCTCTGTCGAGTTCTACACTGTCGGCTCGGGCTGGAGCCAGCAGTATCACGCATCTTGGACGCCGTCCCTGTACCCACGCCTGCACCTTCTGCCCAATGGCAAGGTGTTCTACTCTGGTTGGCAGACAACCTCTAAGCTCTTCGACCCATCGACGACGACCTGGAATAAGAATGTCGCCACCACCATTTACGGTAATGCTCGGACATACGGCACATCTGTCCTGCTCCCGTTGACGCCAGCCGACAACTACGATCCCCAGGTGATCATAATGGGCGGCGATAGTCCCGCGACCAACACCACCGAGATCATCGATATGGGAGCGTCTGCACCTGCATGGCAGTGGGGACCTGATATGAGTGAGCCCCGCATTGAGATGAATGCGGTGATTTTGCCCAATGGCCGAGTTTTGGCGGTTGGTGGTTCGGTAAATAATGAGGACACAAGGACCGCCAGCCTGAATGCGGACCTCCTTGGCCCTGACCCTAACAACACCGGCAAGTATATTTTTTCTTCAGCCGGTGCGAACGCCTATGCGCGTTTGTATCATTCGGTAGCGTTGCTTCTTCCCGACGCGACAGTATGGTTCGCCGGCGGCAATCCTTCGCTCGGCACCTACGTGCAGCAGATGGAGATCTATCAGCCGCCGTACCTGTTCAACTCAACGGGGCTGGCTCCACGGCCTTCAATCACGAGCGCGCCAAGCTCCATCTCCTATGGCAATCCGTTCACGATACAAACGCCAGATGCGGGGAGCATTGCCCATGTCGTTCTGGTACGTAACGGAACTGTGACGCATGCCTTCGGCATGGACCAGCGTGAGGTGGAGATGTCCTTCACGGCCGGAAGTAGCGCCCTTACCGTCACGGCTCCTCCCAACGGCAATATTGCCCCACCTGGCTACTACATGCTATTTATCTTGAACAATTCCGGCGTACCCTCCGTGGCGAGGTTCGTTCAGGCGAGTGCATTCCCCAACCCAACTGCTCTCGGCGAGCAGGTGGATTACTTCGGCGAGGGAGAGGCCGACTTCACGCTGTGGCGGCCCTCGAAAGCAACTTTTTACATCCTCGATGCCGCCGGCAAGGGCTTGACCAAACAGTGGGGCGCCAGCACTGATATCCCGGTCATCGGCGATTACGACGGAGATGGCAAGACGGACGTCGCCGTGTGGCGCCCGTCGAACGGAACCTGGCACGTCGTTCTGAGCAGCACTGGCCAGCAAGTTACGCACGAGTGGGGCGAAGACGGAGACATCCCAGTGCCCGGCGATTATGACGGCGACGGTAAGACGGATTTTGCCGTGTGGCGGCCTTCGAACGGGACCTGGTACGTGATTCAGAGCAGCAATGGCCAGGAAGTCGCCCGCGCATGGGGCGCAAAGGGAGACATCCCAGTGCCCGGCGATTACGACGGCGACGGTAAGACGGATCTTGCCGTGTTTCGGCCCTCGACCGGCGCTTGGTACATCATCCAGAGCAGCACTGGCCAGCAAGTTACGCACGAGTGGGGCGAAGACGGAGACATCCCGGTGGCCGGCGATTATGACGGCGACGGTAAGACGGATTTTGCCGTATGGCGGCCTTCGAACGGGACCTGGTACGTGATTCAGAGCAGCAATGGCCAGGAAGTCACGCGGGATTGGGGAACAACCGGAGATGTGCCTGTGCCCAGAGACTACGATGGCGATGGCAAAACAGACTTCGCGGTGTGGCGTCCGTCAAGTGGGCTCTGGTATGTCATACAAAGCAGCAACAACCAGCAGACCGTGCACTCATGGGGCGTGTCAACCGATGTTCCGTTGAACAAGCCCGTGGGGCAGTAGCAAGTCAATGAAAGCCGTGGACTTGGCTGTAGCTCGGAAGGATTGCTGTTGAGCACTGTAGGGACAACCATTTCTGGTTGCCCCCGTTCAGACCCGGCGGCCGCCACGTCGGCCTTGACTTTATAACCTTCTGATAGAAGCGCTCAAAATGCCGGTCAGGCTGCGTCCTCAGACAAGGCCTTGGTCGAGCTTCCCGGCAAGGACTTCAATGATCGAGTCTGCCAGCAGGTCGCGAACATCGGCGGCCGTCTTCGGTGCTACAAACTCCTTCAGACCATCCGGGTGGTACACCGTTCGTCGACGACCGCGCTTTCTGCCGAGTTCTTTGGCTCTGCCGGGCTCAGCATGCAGCGCACAATACTCCTTGCCAGCAAGTGCCGGTGCCCTGCATTGCTTACCATCTCGCTTCTTCTTCTGGCATTGCATCGCTTGACCTCAATGCTTGAGCTGTCCCGGGCTGCTTCATTGAACCACTTCGTGATTTCCTCAAAGGTGTAGGCGAACGCCGCAGCCATCTAGTTGGCTCCAACTTGGGTCCAGAAACAGAGTCCATTCGCCCCGCTTCGCCTAAATTAAATTGGAACGTTAAACACTTTGTATTCATCACGCCTTTTCCTTTGCCACGTAGAGTGACCACCTCTTTGTCAATCCCAAACAGTCCACCGGGCGGCCCGTGCTTTTATAAGCGCGGGCCGTTCTGTTTCTAAGGGCGTTTTTCGCTTAGGAATTGGTCGACGGATAGCGCGCCCGATCCTTTGATTAGGATCACTAACCCGATCGCGATGGCCAGAAGGTGATATTCGAATCCTTCTCCTTTTTGATTGCCCGCCCAATTCATGAACAAACCATTTTGCGCATGCACCGTGACGACGGCCACGAGCATGTTGCAAATAATTCCGAAGGCAGCGATGCGCCCCAGGAACCCGACGATCAGGCCCAGTCCGCCGAAGAACTCGGCGCAGATGGCGAGAAACGCGAAGGACGCCGGGATTCCCATCTGGTGGGTGAAGAAGCCCATGGTGCCGCTGAAGCCGTATCCGCCGAACCAGCCCAGCATCTTTTGTGCGCCGTGAGCGAAAAATACGCAGCCCATCACCAGACGAACGATGGTCAGAGCAAAATCGTTGCTCGTGTTTACTATTCTTTTGAACATAGGCGCCTCACTTTCGGATTTTCTCGAATCAGAGAACCCGTTGACTGGCAGACTTCTCGAACCCTAACTTGATGACGTCCGCGGTATCGGGCGCTAATGAAAGCTCGGCGACCTCGCCGCGAGTGAACCAGCGGGCCTCGGCGGCGTCGCCCGCGCCTTGTGGCTCACCGTCGATTCGCCGGCAGAGGAAATCGATCAGCACGTAATGGTAGCGGATGCGTTCGTCGGAATCACGCAAGATGCGATCATACACGCCGAGTAATTCGTTGACTTCCACTCGGAGTCCGGTTTCCTCAAGAACCTCGCGAACCGCGGCCTGGCGAAGGGTTTCGCCCACTTCGAGCACCCCTCCCGGGATCGACCATTCTCCGGCGAGCGGGGGTTGGCCGCGTTTCACTAGAACTACTCGGTCGCCGTCGACTATGATCGCACCCACGCCTACCAGTGGTACATCGGGATATTCGCGTTTCATTGATGAGGAATCCGCCAGCAACCTTAAATCATGCAGGGGATTGTAAGCAAAACTGTGGGGAGTGTTTTCAAATATCAGTTCCCGGTTCTTAGCTACTGGTTCTCAGTACAATAGCTCGATGGCCTTAGAGGAATACAAACGCAAACGCCGCTTTGAGGAAACGCCGGAGCCTCCGCCCAAGCTCGAGAAGAAGAGCGGGCATCGCTTCGTGGTTCAGAAACATAGGGCCGCGCGCCTTCACTACGACTTCCGCCTGGAGATGGACGGCGTACTCAAATCGTGGGCTGTTCCCAAAGGTCCGTCGATGGATCCCGCCGACAAACGGCTGGCCATGCAGGTGGAAGATCATCCCGTTTCCTACTTCGACTTCGAGGGCACGATTCCCGAGGGCAACTATGGCGCAGGCACGGTGATGGTTTGGGAGTTGGGCACGTGGGAACCGCTTTCACCCCAGCCAGTGAAGGGAAAGTATGTCCCGGGAACTGATGCCGAAGCGGCTGCCATGTTGCAGAAGGGAGATCTCAAGTTTCGACTGCATGGGCAACGGCTCAAGGGCGATTTTGCTTTGATTCACATGCGCGCGCGCCGTCCGGGAAGCAAGGGTACGGAATGGCTGCTGATCAAGAAGCATGACGAGGACGCAGTCGAGGGTTATGACATCGAGCAATACGACAGCTCTGTAGTCAGCAAGCGCTCCATGGCTGAGATCGCGGGCGACAAGGATTCGGCCGAATGGAAGAGTAGCCGGCCGGCGTCGCGCGGGAAAGTGAAAGCGCCGTGGCTCGCGGAAACGCTGGCCAAGCTGGATAAGAAAAACAAGCAAACCACCGAAGACACGAAGGCAGGCAAAGTAAAAAAAAACGGCAAGAAAAAATCTGAAAGTAGTCGATCCTCAGAGAAACCAAATGCTACTGCAGTAACTGCGGTTTCGCGGGTAAATTCTGCGCCCTCTGCGGTAAAAGATCTGGAAGGTGCCGTCCGGAAACCCATACCCACCGCCATTCATCCCATGCTGGCCACCTCGGTCGAAAAGCCTCTTGATGATCCGGGGTGGTTGTTCGAAATCAAGTGGGACGGTTATCGCGCGGTGTCGTTCATCCGCGACGGCAAAGCCCGGTTGGTTTCGCGCAACCAGAACGACCTCACCGGAGAATTTCCTGAACTGCGTGAATTGTCCAAGTCGATCACAGCGAAGAATGCAGTTCTCGATGGCGAGATTGTCGTCCTCGACGAGCGCGGGCGGGCGTCCTTCAGCCTGATGCAACAGCGTACCGGCATTCGTAAAGGTGGGCGACGAACCGGCGCTCGACGAGAGCTACAGGTGGTGTATTACCTTTTCGATGTGATCTATCTGGATGGTTATGATCTGCGGCTGGTTGCGCTGGAGCAGCGCAAGCAAGTGCTGGCCCAGATGATTGCACCCAGTGAACTGGTTCGCTACTCCGATCATTTCCCCCAGGGTCTGGCGCTATTCGAAGCGGCCAAGCAAAAAGGTTTGGAGGGAATCCTCGCCAAGAAGCGCGTCAGCCACTACGAAGAGCGCCGCAGCCGCGAATGGCTCAAGATCAAGGTTACACAAACGATCGATTGCGTCGTCGGTGGTTACACTGACCCGGAGGGCAGCCGCCAATACTTTGGCGCGATCGTCCTCGGGCTCTATGATGAGAAAGGTCGGCTCATTCATGTCGGACAGGCGGGAACGGGCTTCAATCAGACGATGCTGAAAGAAATCTGGCAACTACTCAAGGCGCTGGAGACGAATCGCAATCCGTTTTACGGGGATGTGGACGCCGCCCATGTGCACTGGGTGAAGCCGGAACTGGTGGCTGAGATCAAGTTTACCGAGTGGACGCACGAAAGTGCGGAAGGCGGGATGAAGTTACGCGCTCCGGTTTTTCTCGGCTTGCGAGAAGATAAAGATCCGAAAGAATGTAGATTCGCAGAGCAAACCTAACCTGACCCTGATCGATGATGCCGGGCGAATACTTACTGCACCGTGAAGGTCAAGGCTGCAGACCGTCCCCCTCCAGGAATAGGATTGCTCAGCCTAACCTTGTTGACTGCCGGTTTGAGAAGGTCGGCCGCTGGAATTGCCATCCGAAGTTTCCTGGAATTAACAAAGACCGTTGTTCGCTGCGAACCATTCCAAAGCGCAACCGATCCCGGGACGAAGTTTGATCCAGTTATCGTCACCCAGGTATTGCTACCTGGAGCCACGGCGCTGTTAGGGGACAAGGAGGAAGCCGTCGGCGCAGGATTCGGTACAGAAGACGGTGGCAGAACAAAATACCCATCCAGGGAAACGACACGTCCACTGCCGTTGCCCCAAAAGTCCTTCGCCGTTCGAAACGCGATGCCGTTGCCACCCCAGCGAATAAGGTCGAAAGCATCGCCCGTCATGTTGTCCAGCTGAACAGATCCAGTTGTCACGAAATGGGTGGGGTCAGCCGCCGTTAACACGTGATACGTCTGGCCAGAGTTCTGGTCGAGGAAAAACGCGCCGTTTATGGTGGTATCCACCGTACTAGATCCCCCTCCAACCAATCTACCCAAAAGCTGCGGAATATTCGGCGGAGCAGGAGACGGATCTACAACACCTCCCCCATCGGAGAAGATCCGGACCCCGGAATACGTAATTTTCCCATCTACCGCGTCTAGATAGGTCTCGTCAGTTTCGGCAAAGCTGGTGTCACCGACTATGAAGCGATGCAAAGTTGATGGGCTTAAGCCTTCGTCATTCGAGTACAGATTAACGGCACTGCCCCAAGCGAGCACGCTGCCTTCATACACGTCGTTGCCGAAAGATTTTGTTAACGGGCGAGAGGTCGCACCGCTGTCCGTGACGTCCCAAACTTGAATCCCGTCTGCGTATCCGCAGGTCGAGATTGCACTATTATTACCCGGCCTTACCGCCACATCACTGGCGGTGAAGGGGCCGAATAATGGGCTGACAGTAGTGAATTGAGTCCCCGCCGTGAGATTGGTCAGATTCATCCTTCGTACCGCATTAGCACCCGAGAGGACGACATATAGATACAGGCCGTCGTCCGAGATGCCCATGCGAGTGGGTTCACTGCCGATGAACACCGGAGTGCCGAGCTTGCCTGTCAGCGGATCGATGGAAACTATGCTGTTCCCCGTCACCTGATGGGCAGTGCTGGGAATGCTGGCATATAGTTTGCGCGTGAACGGGTCGAATATGACGTCATTGGTGTCCAGGTCCACCGAGCGGAAGATAGAAAAAGTCAATGCTCCTGAGGTTCCCCCGCCGGGACTGCCGGTTACAACTGCGATTTCGGCAGAGCCCATCTGCGTAATCAAGCTCGCCGCGATCGTCGCCGACAGCTGCGCGCTATTTACGAAAGTTGTCGGCAGAGCTGTGCCATTCCAACTGACCGTCGAGCTGGGAGCGAAATTGAAGCCATTCACGGTCAAGGTAAGAGTCCCGCTTCTCAGCAGGGCACCTTGCGGTGAAATGGACGAAAGGATCGGAGTGAGATTGTAACGCGGCCCCGTGACAGACGTCACCGATTTGGCTCGATTGTTGGAAGCCTTTGGGTCAGGCAGCGAGGACCTCGCCAACACTGTGCTGGTCAGGGTACCGGCCGCGACGGGTATCACGGTTACCGATACAGTAGCACCAGCCCCAGTGATCATTTTTCCCAAATCACAGCGAACGACCTCCGCCGCCGCGCAGGTGCCTTGGCTGGCCGTGGCAGACACAACGATGGTATTTCCCGAGAATATACCGACTAAGCTCACATCCGATGCCGTATTCGGACCCGCATTCTTGATCGTGAACTCCACCACGATGTTCGCTCCGGTGTCTGAGGACGCCGGCGCTGACGATGAAACGGAGACGTCCGCGGGCGTCTTGCTCAAATCATTTACCACCGAACTGCGCACTACATAAACGCCGCTGTCCGTCCTGAACGCAAGGCCATCTTTTCCCCATCGCACCAGCGAAGAAGCGCTGGTGTCCGCGCCACCGACCCCGAATGAGGCCAGGGGGACGAAGGTATTTACATCAAAAGCCGTGACCTGGTCCTATCCGTTGGATGGGCTTGGGTTTAAGATGAATGCTCGACCCAGGCTCGAATCTGGTGCGACTGGCCCGGAAGCTGCGAAAGTTCCAAGCAGATTTCCGCTTGTGCCATCCAGCACCTCTCCGGAAGTAAGGTACAAGCGACCGTTATCGTAGCGAAGATCGGTTGAATAATTTCCCGAATTGGTTGTTTGCGTGGATACGATGCCAGTGCTGTCGACGGTATAGATGGATAAGCTGGTGTATCCGTATCCGTACAACGTGCTGGGCAGATCTCCATAGGCCAGATATGACGCACCCGCCCCAGCGTTTGGCCGCGGAATGGCGTCATCATAAATCGTTACATTTCCCGCCGCGATCGCTACCGTAGATGCATGTCCCGGAGAGGCTGCGAGACCCGTTGCATAGATATTGCCTCCCCATCCGCCAGGAAAATACATCCGAATGGGGGTCAGTACCATCTTGTTCAAATCGACTTTTCGGACCGATGGCGAACCGGCGAATGCAACCCTAAAGAGTGGAACCGTCGGTCGAGATCGATAGTTTGGCGGGCTCACTACCAACCCAGAGAGCTCCGCCAAGAACTCCAGTGTAAGGATCGATAGAAACGATCGAGTTGCCAAGCGTCTCACCTGCTTTGCTCGGCACCGACGCCCATAACACTCCACGAGTGGCGTCGTAAATCAGATCATTTGTGAGAAGAGGAAGGTACACACCCAGTGTAGCTGGTGAGGAACGACCCCCTTTGGGGTTGGACACGATGATGTTGTTGTCCCCGAGAAACAACACGTCCTCCGCAGCAATTGTCGCCTCAAGCTGGGAAGAGTTGTCAAACTTCACGGGACGGGGCGATCCATTCCACAGGACTTTCGATGTTGGTAGAAAGTTTGATCCCGATAGGGTGAGAGTGAAGCCTCCACTTCCAATAGCGACAGCGGCGGGAGCTATAGAAGTCAGGATGGGTGCAGTAGCGGGGGTAAGCTCTACACTCGCTGTACCCATGTCGTGCGTGGCTTGCTCCTGAGCCGCGGCTAGCGACGTTAGTTGCACGGTGAAGGTTAGGCAAAGGATCGAGGTCAGGAGTAACTGCCGGCTGAGACGCGACGAAGTTGGCATAGGACCCTCATTCTCAGTTCCAGTTAGAAACAACCCTGAGAAATGGTGGGGAGTATAGCACACGGTCGGATCGGCTCGCGGGACCTGATTCCGAGCCTCAGGCACTCGGGCAAGCCGCAACTGTGGGTTTCTGAGCATAATCCGTGTGCGAGGGAGCTACTCGCTGCGCTCGGCTACCCGGACAAGGCGTCCGAGCCGACGTGTGCGTGGTAGCTACTTGATGTCTTTCATTGGCAGCAGGGAGCCGTAATCGCGGGAGGTGGTTGGTTCTACGGCGCGGGCTACTACGCCATCGAAGGCGTCGCGAAACTCGGGAAATTTCGCTACCAGCGCTTTCATCACTGCGGTGTTGTCCTGGAAAGTCTGTGCTGTGTTCGAAACATTCGCACACTGGTACTTCACCACCAGATCGAGATCCTGTCCAACTGCCAGTGGGAAGAGCGTAGTCAGCCGTTGAGTTTTTCCCCCGGCCGCAAGTTCAACGGTACTGCCGCCGGTTGGCAGGTCCGACGGTTTCAGTGCCTCCGATTCATCCGCCAGCTTATCGGTCAACTGGGTATACATGAAAGGCAGGGGGACGGCCAGATCGCGCGCTTCGATGTAGTAGAGCCACGCATTGCGGTTCTGGCCCTTGGACTTGAAGGCGCGGGCGTGGTCGGCAAACCAAGCTGCATCGTGCCCCGCGATTTGGGTTTCTTTGACGTAGAAGCCGCCAATTTTCCAATCCTTGCCCTCTTGTTGCAGCACGAACGACACCGTGTCCGATTGCTTGGCGGGGACGTCCAAAATCGCCACAGCGTAGTTTCCGGGAGGGAGGTTCGGAATCACGAACACAGCGCTGTCCGAAGTTTGCCCGCTCTTGCCAAAGACGCCGCACAAAAACTCGGCGCGTTCAAGGGGCGCGGTTCCCTCGGCCTTCAACAGGAATGGAGCACGCGGCGTTGCCTGCACGCCAGAAAAGTTCGCCTGATTGTCTTTCACCGCAGTCTCGATGCCGGAGAAATCCGAAGCCACGCTGGCAATCGAATTCTGCCGCATTGACGCGGAATCTCCTCGAGCGGCCATGTCAAAATAGCGCTTCGCCGTGCTTATCAGGGCGGCGCGAGTGGGTTCGTCCATGTCACCGGCGGTTAGACAAGTCTGGGCATCAGCCGCAGAAAGAAGCACGGTCACTACGGAAAGGATCATCCAGATGCGAATTGTCAGCTGCTTTCTTCGAACTGTCCCCATGCGCGTCTCTATTCTACGACGCGAATCCACGAAATTCTCGTCGAACATGTCGCGTCGACTGACGTACACCGTCTCGCGCCGTCGCTTCCAATTGCACCCGTTCCGCCCCTGTGGTACCGTCCCTTTGATTCCCACTTCTTCGGGAAAGGAAGATATTCATGGCCTGGATCATTTTGGGCGTTCTGGTGGTTATCGCCTTTGCACTGGTTGGGATGTACAACAGCCTGGTTCAGTTGCGTATCCGCTGCGACTCGGCGTGGTCCGACATCGATGTGCAACTCAAGCGCCGTCATGACCTCATCCCAAACCTGGTTGAGACGGTTAAGGGTTACGCCACCCACGAAAAGGGCACATTTGAGAATATCGCTAAATTTCGTTCGCAGGCCATGCAAGCGACTTCGCCCGCTGACAAGGCTGCTGCGGAGAACCAGCTTACTGGCGCGCTGAAGAGCCTGTTCGCCGTGGCCGAGAATTACCCTCAGCTGAAAGCTTCCGAGGAATTTACCCAGCTACAGACGTCTCTAAGTCAGACTGAGGACACGATTCAGAACGCTCGCCGTTATTACAACGCTGTGGTGCGCGACCTGAACACCAAGATTCAGTCGTTCCCGACTAATATCCTGGCCGGTATGTTCGGCTTCCAGGCGCGGCAGTTTTTTGAAGTGGATGCTGCCGACCGCGAGCCTGTGGCGGTTAAGTTCTAAGCCGGCTGAGAATCATGGCCGATACAGCCAGCCTACCTGTTCTGTTGTTGTCATCCCTGGCAAAGCGAGGGATCTGGGTTCTTCGCGGGGCTGGGAGGAACCGAGATTCCTCGTCGCTTAGGCTCCTCGGAATGACAAAGGGTGGGTTTGTCGGTGGTCTGAGACGCAGCGAGCTGCGTCTGTACAGAACAGTAGCGAGCTGTTTCTTGCTCGTCATCTTTGCCACGCCTCTCTTCGCACGCCGTTGGCGCGTCGCGGATTTCAGCGACACTATCTCGGTTCATGAAGACGGGTCCGCCGCGGTCCATGAGCGCATTACGCTTGCTTTTGATGGCGAGTGGCACGGCATTCACCGCTTCATCCCAATCGAATATCCGGGAGCACGGGGAACGAACTACACACTGTTTCTGCGCGTCACCGGGGTGACGGACGGCAGCGGCGGCAAATTGAAATATGAATCGTCCACTGCAAACGGTTTTCGCGATCTGAAGATTTTCATTCCCGATGCGGTCGATGCCACCCGCACCGTCGAGATCGATTACACGGTTCGCAACGGCACGCGCTTTTTCGAAGATCACAACGAGTTCTATTGGAACGTGACCGGCAACGATTGGCCGGTGCCGATCGACCATGCTTCCGCGCTGGTCAGTTTTCCGAGCGCGGCCGCCGGATCGCTTCGAGCCCAGGCGTTCACGGGAGCATACGGCTCGGCTGAACACGATGCCACTGCGGAAGTTCGCGGCGCTGAGGCTTCATTCGAGACTACCAATCCGCTGCCGATGCGGGGCGGAATGACCATCGACATCTTTATTCCTAAGGGCATTCTCAAAGAAGCGGGCGCGTTTACCCGGTTTATGTGGTTTGTGGGCAGCAATCCTATTGTGTTTCTGCCGTTCTGGACCTTTGCTGTGATGTTCACGCTGTGGTGGTATAAGGGACGCGATCCCGATCCCGGGCTCTCAGTCGCCCCCATGTATGAGCCGCCAGCGGGAATGACTCCAGCGGAGGCCGGGGCGCTGCTTGAAGACAAAGTCCATCCTCGAGACATCACCTGCACGCTGGTCGACTTGGCAGTACGAGGATTCGTGAAGATCGAAGAAGTCGATGACAAGGGTTTGGTCTTTCATCACAAGGATTACCTTTTTCATCTGCTGAAGCCGATGGCGCAGTGGGAAGATCTCGCACCGTTCGAAAGCGTGATGTTGACGAGTGTGTTTCTCGGTGGCGAGATAACACGGTTATCCAGCGTGAAGAACCGCTTCTACACGGCGATTCCCGCGATCCGGCAGGATATTATGTCGCGGCTGCGCAAAAAGGGGATGTACCTGCTCGACCCCGACTCGGCGAATGCCTACAGCGTGTTTGGCATCGTTCTGATTGTTGCGCCATTCTTGATGTTGCAGTTTCTGTGGAACAAAGACATTTTTACCTCGGTGGTCCTGGTTATCGGATGCGGATTTGTGTCTGCGATTCTCTGGTGGCTGTTCGCCAGTGAGATGACCGCGAAGACGGTGCAAGGCGGACGTACCCGTGTCGCAGTCTTGGGTTTTCAGGAATTCATGAATCGCGTGGATGCCGACCGGCTGCAGCGCATGCCTCCGGACACGTTCGAAAAATATCTGCCCTACGCCATGGCGCTTGGGGTTGAGCATCATTGGGCGCAGGCGTTCGCGGGGATCGTGCAAAATCCGCCGAACTGGTACGTTTCGCCGAATGGAGGGGTGGTGGGATTCAATCCAATATTCTTTTCGAACTCAATGCACAGCATGGCGACGGACATGCACCAGGTCTTCGTCTCGGCTCCCCGTGCCAGTTCGACTGGATCAGGCTGGAGCGGCGGTGGTGGCGGAGGAGGATTTTCGGGAGGTGGTTTCGGGGGAGGCGGCGGGAGTGCATTCTAGCGATCGCTATACAACAGTAATTTGCTTGCAGGTTCGTTCCCTTGTGAACTTTGTGTCCTTTGTGGTTCCAGCATTTGCAATTCATTAACCACAAAGAACACGAAGGTACACAAAGGAAAGACTCAGGAGTGAGACCGTCCGGGTAGACGCGGCGCGATTGCGTAGTTGAGTTGCATCAGGACGATAAACGCAATACTCCAATAAGTGCTGATGACGCAGAGCAAGGCACCGAAGGCATACAGGGCTTGCCCGATGACGATCCGGCCCTTAATGGCAGACTGCACCTCGGGCGTGAGATCGCTCTTCACCAATCCCTTTTCGGTCGCGCATACCCAGCTGAAGTAGAGCGTCGATCCCAGAAGCAGAATATTCAGCCAGTATTCAAGCAGCGCCAGACGGTAGGCGGTGAACTCGGCTAGCAGCATGGTCGAGAACGGCGTGATCGAAACCGCGAACAGAAACAGAATGTGAATCCACGAAAGACTCCGGTCGGAGCGCGCCAGGTGGTTGAGTTGGGTCTGCTGGCCGATCCAGAAAATGCCGAGCGTCAGGAAACTCATCAGATACATGACGAGCCGTGGAGACAGCGCAACTAGAGCGCGCCACAAATCGTGCTCGTTGTGGATTGCCTCCTGCGCGGGCACTCGCAGATCCAGCACCAGCAGCGTCATCGCGACGGCAAATATGCCGTCGCTGAGAGCAGCAAGCCGTTCCACGCTCTGGCCGGCAATCTGGTTGTATGACGTGGTCATCAGCAGCCGAACAAGTTCAAGCGTCTCCGCGAGGTAGTCTTTAAGAGCCAGACCTTTCTTCAGCTCTAGCGTCGACTCAAACACAATTGTCATCCCGAGCGAAGCGAAGGATCAAGGTTCTTGCCTGCGCCACCGTATCGCCACTGTGAACAAACATTGCGATCCCTCGCTTTGCTCGGGGATGACAGTTCGTAATGGGATACAGTGATTCGGCGACAAATCTAGGTTCCCCAGGCGCTGGCGGCCCATCCTGCGATCGCTCCGAAGATGAGGCCGGTTCCCAGGATTCCGGCGTACGACTTCAGAGTGAACGCATCCGGCAGGCTAATCAATAAACCGACAATAGCGCCGGCCAGCGCCGGATGCACACGCAGCGAGACATTTGCGGCCAACAAGCCGATGGCGAAGCGGCTGGAGAAGGCTTGCAAGAGCATTCCGGTCGTTCGGTCCGGATGGTTTCCGAAGACGGTCATCAGAACATCGATCCCGCCGAATGCGATGCCAACCAGTATTCCGAGGACAATTCGATTCATGGCCAAGCTTGTACACTACAACGCACGACGGCGCAAGGTGGCGCCCATTAATACGCCATTCCGGTGGCAGAGAAAAGTGGGCCCGGCGTCCTGGCTTCGGCGGCTGCCTTCAATCGGAACATCAGTTCTCCCCAGGTAGTCGTGCAAGCAACAAAGTAATCCGTCTCGGCACGCCAATCCATGTGAGAAAACCGCAGCAGCGCGCGGGTTTTTTTTGTGGCAGGAGATCGAATAGCAGTACGGTGCCGTTCCATTCTTCGCCGGATTGGCACGCCCATTCGGCCACTGTAGGAGGGATAATGCGAACCGGCCGCAGATCGTAGACGGTGGCGCGATTGAAAAACCCGAGCGACACAATATTGCGGGGAATGTCGTCGCTTACATCCGCCGCCCACCATTGCGAGAAACCGTGGCCGGAACTGACGAGGGGGAAAATTCTGTCGGGTGAAGCATCAATTGAAATCGAATGTCTGATCGTCGCCATCTCTGGTATCTCTCCTTACTCCATCTCGAAAGCCAGCCATTGTAACTGGCCATCGCGTTCCACCTGGAGCACGACGGACGCGCCAGGTTTGAGGGCCTGCACCATCGTACGTAAAGAATCCACCGAGTCGACTGGCGTGTTATTCATGCTGTGGATTACGTCCCCTGTCTTCAAACCCGTCTCGGGACCAGTCAGGTCGGCGGCGCGGGCAATCACAACCACTCCTCTTGGAATGCGCAGACTGCCGGCCGTGGACAGTATCTGATCGTTCAAATCAACTGCGAGGATTCCCAGACGTGGCACCAGGCTTTGATCGGGATCGACCGCGTCCATCAGTTTGTCCATCTGATCCCGGTGCTCGCTCGCCTCCACGTACAAAGTCTTACTTTCGCCGCCGCGCAGAACAACCAGTTTCATCACTTCGTCGAGAGGATGCAGATACATGGCGGCCGCTAGTTCTGGCAGGGTGTCGACAGGCCGGTCATCGACACTCACGACAATGTCTCCAATCTTCAATCCGGCTTTGTCTGCCGGTCCTCCAGGAACTACGTCGGACACGATGACTCCCCAAGCCCGGGAAAGGCCGAGTCCTTCAACCATGGTCGGCGTAATGGTTTGCGCGACCGCTCCGATCTCGACCCGATGCACATGTCCATATTTGCGCAGGCTCTGATAGACAAAACGCACGATCCGGGCGGGAATCGCAAAGCCCAACCCTTCGCTGCCTCCGCCCTCGGAAAGAATCATGGTGTTAATGCCGAGCACATAGCCGTCCATATCAATCAATGGACCGCCGCTGTTTCCAGGGTTGATGGGAGCATCCGTCTGGAGATAAACCATGGGACTATCTGGATCGGGCTGTCGGCCGACCGCGCTCACCACACCCATCGTGACCGAGTTCTGAAACCCTTCCGGACTGCCGATGGCGAACACCAGTTGGCCCTGGTGCACCCGGCGAGCGCTCCCCAATTCAAGGGTGGGCAGGTTCTTCTGGTCAACCTTGAGCAGCGCCAGATCCGTCTCTTTGTGAATGCCAATGAGCTTTGCGGTCAGAATGTGCTCCTTGCCCACCGGCTCAACCTGCGGGAAATCGAGCGAAGGCATGGGCAACACCACGCGGATGCGATGCGCTCCCTCGACCACGTGCGCGTTAGTCACAATGTAGCCGTCCGGGTCCACGATTACTCCCGAGCCCACCGCATGCTGGCGTGCGATCAGTGCAGTCTGAGCGCGATTGCTCTCCTCGATTGGTCCATAGCCGGTGACGAGAATCTGGACCACGGCCGGTGAAACCTTGGCCACCAAACTCTCCAGCGCAGAATTGAGCTGTTTCAGAACCTGCGGAGCTTCTGAGGGACGCGAACCCACGGCCTGTCCTAATTCGGTCGCCGGGTTTGCCTTCGGCGGAACACCCTCCAGCGGGGTTATTGGGGCGGGCTTCGCTGCCGCCTGAGCGCGACTCGACGTTGGGAGAAAAAATATAGCGGTAAGGGCGAAAATCAGAAAGAGAATCTGGGAGAAACTTCTCGAAGTATTGGCTGGAACGAGCATGGAAGCGACTCCTTAAAGAAGGGGCGTCATGATCCGATAGGTCAGATGACGAGTGGTTATTGTGACAGAAAGCATCCAAGGGTCGAAATCTCGCGGGTTGCCCGCTCTCGGGTTTCCGAGGGGAACCTAGTTTCTACCGAGGTTACGATGGTAACTCAGGCCTTTGACTGAAGTGTCTTCCATGATATAAGGGCGAGTAAGTAGAAATCAGCGGAACCCTGGAATCCATCGGGAGATGTCATCGTGGAGTTGGCTTTTGCACGCCAGGAAGGCCAGGAGCTAGGAGGACTTGTGTCCGAAGCGCGGACGGGAAAAAGGTTTCCCCTCGAATTGCCGATCAAGATTCATAAGGCTGACGAGGCGGGACAAGCTAGCGGAGTGACGGGAAATTTGAGCGCCGCCGGAGTGTACATTCGGGCGGATGCGGCGCTGGAAGTGGGCTCCAATGTGGAGTTCGAGATCGTTCTGCCGCCCGAAGTCACCGGAGCCAAGGAAAACGTAACGGTGCAATGCAAGGGACGGGTGGTACGCACCGATGAACCCGCCACCGGCGGCAGCAGTGCTTCCACGGAGGCCCGAGGTGTGGCCTGCGTGATTGATTCGTACGATTTCGTTCGCCATACGTAGGGTCGTCAGTTCGTCGTAACACGTAAAGAGGTGCTGAAGCGATGCTTAAATTGATTCTGGCCGACAATCAGGCAATCTTCCGCGCGGGAATCGCCAAAGTGCTGGCGGTTGAAGACGAGATGCGCATTGTGGCGCAAGCGCAAACCCAGGAACAGATGTTCATGGCCCTGGATAAATTCCGGGCCGCTGTTCTGGTGATCGCTGGGGGCTTCCACGGCGACTTTCTTGCCGTGCTTCAGGCCGCGAACAAAGCTAAGACTCGAGTAGTCGTGCTGGCCGACACCGGCGAAAGCACGCAACGCTACATGGCTGCGGGGGCGCACGGGGTGGTCTACCGCAACGTGACCAGCGCGGCGCTCGTAGACTGCGTACGCAAGGTGGCTCGTGGGGAAACCTGGGTGCAGGACATTGCCGTTCCCAGCGAGCTTACCGAAAACGACATGGTCGGTCTGCGGGTGCGCGATCGCCTGACCGCGAAGGAGTTGCGGATTGTCGCGCTGATCGTGCAAGGCTACAAGAACAAGGAAATCGCCACGCAACTCGGGACCACCGAGCAGGTAATCAAGAACTATCTACGCAATGTGTACGACAAGATAGGCGTGTCCGACCGGTTGGAGTTGGCACTGTTCACGATTCACCATCGAATCTTGAACGAAGCCGCAGCGGCTACCGCGGCCGCCGCGCCGCAGCAGGGGCAGGCGGTGCCATCGTAGGGCTTTGATGGATGAGAAAGGCCGCCCCGCGGGCGGCCTTTTGATTGCCGGCAAAATCCAGTTTGCTGTCATCCCGAGCAAAGCGAGGGATCGGGGTTCTTTGCGTTAGCCGGCAGACACCCAGGTTCCTCGGCGATTAGCTCCTCGGGATGACAAGCAGTAATTGCCTACCTGATTTTTTCTGCCACCGACTTGGCCTGCGTGAACAAATACAGGTAATCCGGCCCCCCGGCTTTCGAGTCAGTGCCGGACATGTTGAAGCCGCCGAAGGGATGTGCGCCGACCATGGCGCCGGTGCACTTGCGATTGATATACAGGTTGCCGACGTGGAATTCGCGGACGGCGCGATCGATCTTGTCTTGCGAACTGGTATACACCGCGCCGGTCAGCCCGAACTCGGTGTCGTTGGCAATCTCTAGAGCGTGATCGAAGTTCTTCGATTTTATTACCGCGAGCACCGGGCCAAAGATTTCTTCCTGCTCAAGCTTTGATTTGGGCTTGATGTCGGCAATCACGGTGGGCTGAATGAAGTAGCCCTCGCCGGCGTTTTTGGCGGGACCGCCGCCGGTGATCAGGCGTCCGTCATGCTTGCCGATCGCGATGTAAGCAAGAATCGACTTCATCGAACCTTCGTTGATCACCGCGCCCATGTTCGCGTTCTCGGCCGGATCGCCAACGGTGATTTTTTCCACGCGAGCTTTAAGCTGATCCAGGAACTTGTCGTAGATGCGCTCGTCAACGATGGCGCGCGAGCAGGCTGAACACTTCTGGCCTTGGAAGCCGAATGCAGCCTGAGCCACACCTTCAACCGCGGCGTCAAAGTCGCCATCGGCATCGACGATGATCGCGTCCTTGCCGCCCATTTCGAGCACTGTGCGCTTGATCCAGAGCTGGCCGGGAACTTTGTCGGCGGCGCGCTTGTGAATGTCGAGGCCAACTTCACGGGAGCCGGTAAAGGCGATGTAACGCGTCTGGGGATGTGCGACGACTGCATTGCCGAAGCTCGCGCCGGCACCGGGACAGAAGTTGACTACTCCATCGGGAATGCCAGCCTCTTCGACAAGTTCAATGAACTTTGCTGCGATGGTAGGTGAATCGCTCGATGGTTTCAGAATGACTGTATTGCCCGACACGACCGAAGCCATCGTCATCCCGGCCATGATCGCGCAAGGGAAATTCCACGGCGGAATTACCGCGCCGACGCCCAACGGAATGTAGCGGAGAGAATCGTGCTCGCCGGGCATTTGTACGTCGGGCTTCACTTTCGCGAGCCGCAATGCTTCGCGGCTGTAGTACTCGCAGAAATCGATGGTCTCGGCGATGTCGGCGTCGGCTTCCGCCCAGTTCTTGCTCACTTCAAAGACCAGCCAGGCGCAGAGCTCGAACTTGCGTTCGCGCAGCAGGTCGGCCACATGGAACAGCAGACTGGCGCGCTCCTCGACCGAGGTGCGGCTCCAGTGCTCAAAGGCGCTGAGCGCCGCTTCCATGGCCGGTTCAACGTGCTCCTTGCCTGCCTTCTGGTGCAGGCCGACGATTTGCGACGGCTTGGCCGGGTTCAGCGATTTGATCTTGTCTTGAGTTTTGACGCGCTTGCCGCCGATGATGAGGTCATACTCGCGGCCAAGTTGGCCGCGGACTTTCTCGATCGCGGCCCGCATCTTGCGCGCGTTCTCTTGCTTGCTGAAATCAGTCAACGGCTCATTGACGAACGGGCCTTGGTGAAGGCGAATCTGTGGTTGTGTGGGAGCTTCAACGGTTGCCATAAGAGCACCTCAAAAGATATATGGATGCTGCGCGGAGGGGCGCGGAACCACTAATTGTAGCACTGGCATTCAGGAATATGACCACACAAACTGTCGAGCGCTACTCGACTGGACAGCCGGGGGCGGCTGTCCCACCTGGGTGTTGCAACTACTGGATTTTTCGGTTGGTGAGGGCCTTTAATTCTTCTACGATTTGTTCCAACCGGCCGCGGCGCTGGGCGTGATTCTGCTGGGCTGGCAAGGTGCGTCTCTGCTGGGAATATTGCTCGTTGAGTCTCTGGATGTCACTGATCTCGGCCTTCAGTAGTTGGACACGATTAAGAATGGCTTCTCTTCCATTTAGCAACATGTATTAAGCATACCCTAGTTCGCGAAGATGCGCTTGGCTTGCTGTGGTGACTCGGGGCGTCCATCGCCGAAAGTGGGCCGAAATGCGCTAACAGAAATAACAAATTACGGCACTTTTACCGACTCCTGGCTCTCAGCAGTCTGGAAACTCATTTTGGCCGTGCGTTCGAGCTTGTCCCAGGCGAAACGCTGACCTTCGATGGCACGCTTCACCGTCTTGAACAGCACGACCGAGAATAACTGGCGATAAGCGAAACGTTGCAGCCATACCTGGCTGAGCAGCCAGCCGCCTTCGCGGGCTTCGGGTTGGCGGCGCTCCAGGGCAAACGCAATGGCGGACGTTATGAAATCAATGACCAGAAAAGCAGCAAAGAAAAGCAGGAGCCGTTGGAAGCTGGCCGGATCGGTGGAGTCCGGGTGAAAATGTTTTTGGATGAAATACCAGATTGCCCCCACGGCGAACATCAGGTCGATGAATGGAGAGACCAGCGGGAGCAGGATTTGGAAGATGACAATGTTGGGCAGCGCCACCCAGCCCAGGGCTCCCTTGCGGGCAAAAACGGCACGATGTTTCCAGACCGACTGCAGAATACCGAAAGACCAGCGGAAGCGTTGACGCATCAAGCCGTTGGCGTTGATGGGCGCCTCGGTGTAGGCGAGTGCCAAATCTTCGTACTCCACCCGGTAACCGTTGCGCAAGAGCGCCATGGTCAAATCGGCATCTTCAGCCACAGTGTCAGTGTGATAACCGCCCGCTTCTCGGACCGCGGACGTCCTCCACGCGCCGATCGCTCCGGGCACCACACTCACGGCGCCAAGAACGTTCAAGGCTCTGCGCTCGAAGTTCTGGCTGGTGATGTATTCCAGCGCTTGCCAGCGGGTCCACAGGTTCACCCGGTTCCCGACCTTGGCATTTCCCGCCACGGCGCCGACTTTGGGATTGAGGAAATGAGGAACCAGCCGTGAAATCGCATTGCGGGCAATGACGGTGTCCGCATCGATGCCAACGAAGATTTCCTGGTCGCGCAGATGTTCGAGCCCGAAGTTGAGAGCCTCCGCTTTGCCGGAATTTGGCTTGGTCAGGATAAGCACCCGTCCGGAGGCTTCTTCGTCGACAAAGGCCCGGCGCGCGACTTCCAGCGTGTTGTCGCTCGAACCGTCATCGATTACGATCACGTGCAGACCCGGATAATCCGAGGCCAGCACAGCGCGCACCGTGCGCTCAATTACTTTCTCTTCGTTGTAGGCCGGAATCAGCACGGCGACCGCAGGTTTGTAGGACGCCGCCTCTTCCGGTGTCCCGTAGTGTTGCTGCCGCAAACGATCGAAAATTGCGAAAGCTCCGACGAACAGCAAGCGTCCAGTCATCAGCAGGTCGCCAAGAAAGAAGATCCACACGATGGCATGGGTGCTGAAATCCCAAATTGCGAAGCCCATCCAGTCCAAGCGCGCAGCCCAGCGTTCATCAGTGGGAATCGCGGGCATAACATCGGCCTTGGTCTTGCCAATCAGTTCGTGGAGGGGGACGATCTCATCCCCTTTCGCCCGCACGCCATGAATGATCATGGGAAGAGCGCGGACGGTTTCTCTGCGATCACCTCCACCATCGTGCAACAGGATGACGCTGCCGCAGAGCCGGTCCTTGGGATCACATGGTGGGATGTGTGCGAGCACGTCAGCCGCGATCTGCTCGGCCGAGTGGCGCGGGTTGTCCTTCCAGTCATTGGGATCGATCTTGTTCCCTACGCTGATGTAACCCATGTCCTGAACCACTTCGAGCGGCCGGACCTGGTCTTCGGTATCGGGCTCCTGATCGATGGAATAGGGTGGACGGAAGAGGATCGTGTGAATTCCGAGGCGGCTGGCGAAGAGCTGCTCGGTGAGATTCAACTCCACTTTCATGTAGCTGCGCGAAATGTTGCTGATGTCCGGGTGAGTGAAGGTGTGATTCCCGATCTCATTTCCGTCCCGATAAATGCGCGAAGTAACGCTGCCGAAATCCTTGGCCTCAAGCCCAATCAGAAAGAACGTGGCTGACGCGTTTTCTCGTTGCAGTACGTCGAGGATTTTCGGGGTCCACTGCGGATCAGGGCCGTCATCAAAGGTAATGGCAACAGCTTTGGGATTGTAACCGTAGCGGGCCACACGGTAGGGTTCCGGCAGCGGATCGATGGTTTCGTCTTCGATCAATCCCGAAGCGGGGTCCACCGTGATCTCGCGCTTTCCATTAGCCGGACGAGCTTCGATTCGCAGAACTTCACCCTGCCCCTCCATGTCCACGTCCTGGCCGGGGAGAACATCTTTCAACTTATCGGGCGCTGCGGGGTCGCCGGGGACATCCCAAACTCGCCACAGAGCGCGATCTTCAGCACCCAAACGCCAGAGGGCGAAGGTCTCAATACCCAACTGCTGCGCCGCGCGCATTTCGTTGAGCGCGGTGACCGCATCCAAAAACCAGATGTCATGCCGGCGGTTTTGCTCGTCCATGTAGCTGAAGTGCGGGTTACTGCTGTCGCCGTCGAAATCCACATCTTCTTCCGAATCGCGCGCGGCCAGCCAGGCCTCCTGCACCGAAACGTTCGTGTCGCGTACATCTGGCGGCAGTTTTCCGTGCTTCGGCTTGCGCACCCAGTCATAACCGTAGTTGCCGATGGCACAGATCAGTTTGTCCAAAGGAACCACTTTGCGGGCGTATTCTAGGTTCGCCACGAACCAGTCCTGGGACGCGACCGGCCCCGGAGTACCCTCGGGATAGTGCTCGTCATAATTCATGAGCACCACGCCGTCCACGCGGCTGGCCACGGCGGGATAATTGAAGTCCTCATTATGAGGAGGCACGCTAACGTAGAGCTTCATGCCGTTGGCATGAAGATCAGTGGAGAGCTCCTGCAGCAAAGCCATATAGCCCGATTGGGCTTCCGGAGGAATCTCTTCGAAATCCACCATGAGGCCGCGGTATTTGTCGGTCGCGAGAAACGTGGCCACTTGCTGCCGGAAGAGCGCGCGCCCGCCCGAATCATTCAGAAAGGACGTAATATCGACCCAGTTCACACCGTCGGAATTGTTCACCATGGGGAACACTTCCATGCCCGTATTTTCAGCCTTCAGGAATGGCATGACCTTGTCGTCCACGGGATGGATGGTCGAACCCTGAATCACATCGAAGTACTTATTGGTCTGGTCATCGACGCCCTGCAAGTGGCCATCGGGGGTCAAAACGTGAAGCCAGTCGGGATAGAGCAGGTCAACCTGGCGGGCATATTCACGAAGAGAGGCGAAGCTGGCGGCGTCCCACGGGGCATAGAAAGCCGCGCGAACGCCTTGATCGGAATTGAGCTTCAGCAGAGAAGGATTGGCCTTGGTTTTCCCGAGCCCTCGAAGCGCGGCCTGCTTGCGCCGCTTTTCTCTTGCTTTCTCTTTTTCGTTTTCCTTTAACGCATGATAGGGTTTTTTCTGCGCTCGCCAAATCAGCTCCGGCAGTTGCTCGCCCCGCAAGGCGTTATAGATGAAGAAAATAACCAGCAGCATGACGCTGACGCCAAGAATGTCAAACAGGCTTCGCAGTCGCTTCCAGCGGGCTTGTCGGGGATCGTAGAAAACTGGTTGCGCCATGAGTGAGTTAAATCCATCCTAAGCCGTAGAGAAAGTCGGGTCAAACCCTGAAGTACAGCTGCTTCTAGCTTCTAGCTCCTGGCTTCTAGCTCCGCCCTGCTTGAAATCTGGTGAGGACGGGACCTAAGCCAGAAGCTAGCAGCTGGAAGCTTTCTGCTATATTGCCTCCGTGCGCGAACTGCTGCGCAAACATTCCCGTTTCTTTCTGATCGCGACTCTCGCCGGAGCCGCGCTGCGTCTTCTGTTCATTTTTCGGTTTCCTGCAGTCACGAGCGACTCTTTCGTCTATGGCGACATTGCGAAGAACTGGCTGCAGCATGGCATTTATGGCCTGAGCGGAGTGAATGAGGTTTCTCCGACCTACATTCGCCTGCCGGGATACCCTGCATTTTTGGCGGCGGTGTTCGCGATCTTTGGCATGGAACACTACCGCGCCGTGCTGGTGCTTCAGATGTTTATCGACATCGGCACCTGCTTCCTCGTTGGCGATCTCGCTCGTCGTTTGATTTCACCGCTTGCAGCACGGGTTGCCTTTCTTTTATCGGCGCTCTGCCCGTTCCTCGCCAACTACGTTGCCAACGCGCTCACTGAAACACTGGAAGTATTCTTCACCGTGCTGGCTCTGGATTTCGCGATCGTCGGACTCGATGCACTCCGCAGCCCATCGATGAAACCGTGGGTCGGATGCGGGCTGGCGATCGGGGCAGTCATCCTGCTGCGGCCGGATGGTGGGTTGCTTCTGTTCTCCCTCGAGGCATATCTCTTCGTCCTGCTGGTGCGCGGTTCGAAGGATCTGCCTGTGCCACGCTTGGTCAAAGCCGGCTTGATCCTGCTGGTCGTTTCACTCGTCACACTCGTTCCCTGGACCGTCCGCAATCTGCATACCTTGCACGACTTCCAGCCGCTCGCGCCGCGTTACGCTAACGAGGAAAATGCTTTTGTGCCGATGGGGTTCAATCGCTGGATGAGAACCTGGATCGTAGATTACGCATCCGTGGAAGATATCTATTGGGCGGTGCCCGGCAATGTGCTCGATGCCGACAAACTTCCTTCGCGGGCTTTCGATTCGGCAGAACAGCGAGAGCAGACGACCCAATTGCTCGAAAATTACAACGACGCCCTGCACGTGACTCCCGAACTGGATGCAAGATTCGCGGCACTGGCCGCCGAGCGCGTGCGTCACTCACCCTTCCGCTACTACGTTGTGCTTCCGCTGATGCGTATCGCCGATATGTGGCTGCGGCCCCGCACGGAAACTCTGCCATCGGATACGCGATGGTGGGATTTCGACGACGATCCGCAATGGCTGGCGCTGACGGTCAGCCTAGGAATTGTCAATCTTCTATATGTGGGTGCCGCTTTCGCGGGACTCCTGCGCGGACGATTTGCCCCCCACGTCGGCTTGCTGCTGACGTTCGTGATTTTGCGATCACTGTTCCTCGGCACGCTGGAAAATCCCGAACCGCGGTACACGCTCGAGTGTTATCCCGCGTTGATTGTTTTCGCGGCAGGGTTGTTTCGCGAAAAATCTTCAGCCGCGTAGTTGACCGCCAGTCATACTATTTCGCCGTGCAAACTCACTAAAAACCGTATCGGACGCAAGTTTCGGCTTGCATTGTGCGCTCGACGATTGCAAAATACCCGCCAACAACCCAGGGAGTTTTCCTGTAGTTGAAAAACTTGGTTGGCGTTTCCGCAGCCAAGTAGGGAGATCCATGATGAGGCACGTCTCTGCTTTATCAGTTAGCCTTTTGGTCCTCAGCTCTCTGTTCGCCCTGGGTCCGACCCAGGTCCACGCGCAGCAGGCCACCGCGCAAATCGATGGCACCGTCAAAGATTCCTCAGGCGCCGTGATCCTGGCAGCCCAAGTCACGCTCAGAAATACCGATACGAACGTTGCGCACAACACGAAAACCAACAAAGACGGAATCTACCTTTTCACTCTGGTTCCAATCGGAACCTATGAATTGACCGTCGCGCAGCAGGGTTTTGAGAAGTACTTGCAAAAAGGCATCACCCTGGAGATCAACCAGAAAGCACGGCAGGACGTGACGTTGAAAGTTGGCATGAGCAGCCAGATTGTGGAAGTTCAGGGAGACGTAACCCAGGTGGACACAGTTAGCGCGACTCTGGGCAAAGTAGAAACCAACCAACGGATCCAGAATCTTCCTTTGGCCGCGCGCGACGTGATGCAACTGGGGCTTCTGCAGGCGGGGACGTTTGCTCCCGACCAGGATGACGGCTCTGGCAATCCTTTTTCAGTCAGCGGACAGCGTTCGGAGTCGATGACGTTCCTGATTGACGGTTCCGACAATAACGACTTCCTCGGCAACAACATGGTCGTAGATCCCAACCCCGATGCCGTCGCCGAGTTCAAAATCCTCACCAACAACTACGAAGCGGAATACGGCCGAACCTCGGGCGGGATCGTAAACCAGGTAATCAAGTCGGGAACCAACGCGGTGCACGGCGACTTGTTCGATTATTTCCGCAATACTGCGCTCGATGCGAGCGACTACTTCCTCCAGCAAGTCCCGATCTTCAAATACAACATGTTCGGAGGCACGATAGGTTTTCCCATCAAGAAGGACAAGATGTTCTTTTTCGCAGCATATCAGGGAGCCCGGCGACGCGAAGGCCAGAATCCCGGAGTGCTGACGGTGTTGAGCTCAGCCGAGCGGACCGGCAACTTCAGCGAACTGTATACCGGTCAAATCAATCCATCGACCGGTTTGGATTACGGGCAACTCACCGATCCCACAACCGGAGGCCCATTCCTGTGCAACGGCGCACCCTGCAACCAGGTTCCGGTCGACTCAGTGATGCAGAACTACATTAATAAGTATCTTCCGTTCCCTAACGCTCCCAATAACGGCTTTCTGCAAGATCCGGTAGCCAGTCTGCAGGAGGACCAGTTCGTCTTCCGCTACGACTACAACATTTCGCCAAAAGATACTCTGTCGGCTTTCTACATTTTCGACGACCAGCCGCAAACATTTCCCTTTGAGGTCGTAAAGGGTGCTTCGAGCGGCGGAAATGTTCCTGTGGGGTCCGGGTTTACCAATAATCAGCGTTACCAGACCGGATCGTTGAGTTGGACGCGGACGATTTCTCCTACCATGCTGAACGAATTCCGATTCTCTACCAATCGCGCCGCCACCTATAACGCCGTTCCCGAAGATAAGACTCCTCCTTCGGCGTTGGGGTTTACAGGTGTCCATCCTGACGATCCCAAGGGCGTAGCGCCTCCGCTGGTCTCGGTTTCTGGCGCTTTCAACCTCGGACCCTCTCCGCAGGGACCAACCAAGGATCACGACGTTACATTCCAATACGCAGACACGTTCTCCTGGACGCGTGGAAAGCACGCTTTAAAATTCGGCGGCGATCTGCGTTGGACTCAGAACAATTTCAACTACGACTACTACACCAACGGATCTTTCGACTTTGGAACGTACTATACGAACACGGGAAACGCTCTTGCCGATTTTGTGGGTGGCTATACCGATAACTACTTCCAGTTTTCAAACGCCGTGTACGGCATTCGCAGCCATCAACTTTATTTCTTTGGTCAGGACGCCTGGAAGATAACCAGGAATTTGAGTCTGGACTACGGGTTGCGTTACGAGTACAACTCGCCACAGGTCGATCCGCACAACGAGATCATGGGCTGGTACCCCGGACAACAGTCGACAGTCTATCCTGCCGCACCGCCAAGCTTCCTGTACCCCGGCGACCCCGGAACACCAAACCGCGGTTTGGTCTATCCCAACAAGGACAACTTTGCTCCACGCTTTGGATTCGCCTGGGACATGTTGGGAAATGGCAAGCTCGTCATGCGCGGCGGGTTCGGTATTTTCTACGACATCGAGGACGGCGCTCTGAACTTACAATTTGGGGGGCAACCACCCTTTGGCTATGCTGCCAACAATTACCCTTGCTTTACTACACCGGCCCTAGGCGCGCCGGGATGTCTGGTCCCAGTGAACGGATCGTATTCGGCCGATCCCTTCCAGACTGCCTTAACCGGATATTCGAACCCCTATCCCTTCATTGCCGGGGGCCATTTAGGACAGTTCTTTACCCCGGCAATGCCGTATGCCTACGTGGTGTATCCACATTTCCGGACACCTTATGCGGAGAACTTCAACTATGGATTCCAGTACCAGCTCACTCGTGACACTATGATCGAAGCGGTCTACGTAGGCAGCTTGAGCCGCAAAGCGATCAGCAGCACAAACCTGAATTTCCCCACACTCGGCGGACCCAACGGGCTTATGGCGCAATACCAATACTACGTCAGCCAGGGCGATGACCCGAACAATAGCATCTCTGCCGATTGCGCCAGGCCCCTCGCGGCCTGCAACGGCGTAGGTCCAGGCCCGGCGTTTCTGGGAATACCGACCGGAGCCACACAAATCATCACCAACCTCAGCAACGGTAGTTCGTCCAGCAATGAATTGCAGATCACCGTGGACAGACGAATGAGTCATGGTTTGCAGTTCCGGGTGGCATACACCGTATCGAAGACTATTGACCAGACTTCCGGATTCCGCGCCCGATCTTCGACCTATACCGATCCAAATAACCCCGCGTTCGACCGCGGCCTGGCCGATTTTGACGCGCCGCAGCGATTGGTGCTTAGTCCAATCTGGGAAATACCTCTCGGCAACCACGGAAATTCCTTCGAAAGGCAGGCGCTCGGCGGCTGGTCTGTGTCCGCTATCACCAGCTTCCAGTCTGGGAATCCGTTTACTCTGTATTCCAGCAACGGCTCCAGCTTCTCGAACGAGGGACTCGACCGTCCGGACGTCATCGGCCCGATCCAAATGTTCAGCAATCCAAGACAACAGGAGACTTTCAGTCCTAGCTCGAACGGCCTCAACGGAAGTTGCCTGCCCGGAACGGTAACCGGACATTTCCTGTTCAACCCGATGAACCTGGTCTGCGCAGCCGGCCCGCCAGTCGGTCAACCGGTGCCAGCCGGGAGCTCCCTGCTCGCCGGCGGAGTTCCGCTGTTTACTTACGGAGACATGGGAAGAAACGTGCTGCGTGGGCCAGGAATCAACAACTGGGACATCTCGTTAATGAAGAACTTCCAGTTCACTGAGAGCAAGTATCTGCAATTTCAGTCGAATTTTTTCAACGCTTTCAATCACACCCAATTTTTCGGTCCAACGTCCACCGGCGGATCGGTCGGAGGCAGTGGAATCTTTGGTCAGATCACGACGGATACCACCCCATCAAATTCACCCTATTATCGCGGGCCGCGGATCATTCAGTTCGCTTTGAAATTGTTCTTCTGAGTCTCGGTTGCAGAAAGAGAAAAAGGAGGACAGGAAAGTCTAGCCGAGGGGCGAATCGGTCATGCGGAAACGCGTGCGCACGTGCTCGGAAATCAATTCGATGGCTTCGCGGTTAGCCACCGGGTCGGCTTGGGTCAGGTACCTCATCGCTTCGACTAATTGTCGCTGGCCATCGACGTAGCGAGGATCGGAAGTGCGCTCGCGCCGCTTCCGGCCAATTTGCGGAAGAGTCGGAATAGTGAAAACTTTGGCCATAAGAGTTTACGAGCGTTACTGCAACGGGAGCCTTATTACCCGGTCTTTCTTTCTCTAGCGAACCAGCATTTGGCAGTATAACGTCCCGCCCTCAATTTTTCAGCCTTTATCTTTCCACAGGCAATAACCCCTAAGGAATAACTGATTTAGGTAACCTGACATCGTCCTCGCAGTCCCAAACTACCCTTGCGGCGACACAATCTTGGTCTTACCAGTTGTTTTCAGCTTGAAGACGGAATCTGGAATCTTTTGATTCAATTGGATATCGGAGTACTTTGCCAGGCGGTAATCGCCCGAAGGCTCGAAGAGTTGCTGCTGAACAGACATACCGCGGGAGGTATCGACCCACAACCAGATGTGATCAAATGTATTGCGGCCTTTTGCGGATTTCGGCACCAGTTCCAGCTTCGCGGTATCCACGCCACCCACTTTCTGAGCGTCGATGTACTTCACATCAAAGGACTTGAGCATATCCTTCCCGCTGCCCCCGAAGCCTAGTACCAGGAAGCTTTCAAACGCCGCACGGTCCTTTCCCGTGTTGTACCTTGTGACTTGATCAATTTTTGGCTGGTAGAACTCGACTTTGCTGTCGGTGAAAAGCACGTACTTCGGCGACTCGGGATTCGTGATGTCGGCAGCCATTTGAATCTCGTTCCCCGCGCGCCGAAAATACACCATCCCTTTCTGCATGTCGTGCTCGTCGACCACTTTCTGATATTGGTCCCAGACAAATGCGGCTTGGGCGCTACGGAAGCTCGCAGCGGTTTGGTCCATCAGATTCAGAACATGTTCGAGCTCGTCCGCGTCCTGCGGAGGCGGCGACGCGAGGAACAGGGAAATCAGGATCGCGAAACCCCAGCTCAGCTGGCGGCACCATCCAAAGATTAGGAGAGGATTCATTTTTCAGTTCTGGTGCCGGACGCCGCTACTCTCGCGCCACCCAAACTTTGTAGCTTAGGATCCGTCCCGCGCCGTCGCGTACCGGTTCAACCTTCGCGATGCTGACTTCGCCGGAAATTGGCTCGATAACTCTCAGCAATTCGCTGCGAATCGCACCGTCGTCTTTGCCCACAACCGCCGCCGCTTCGATCTGGTAAATCAGTCCGCCTTGGCCGTCGGGCACCACGGCGACTCCGGTACGATGCGGATTGTGCTCAACCGGTTTGTCCTTGAAATTGATCAGCCTCGGGGAAAGAAAAACGAACAGCAAGATCAGCGTGACCATCACGTCGTATTGGATCGTGCCACGCTCATAGGACCAGAAAAGGTAGTCGCGGATTGTGCACCAAATTCCAGTCATCGGTACGGCAGGAGCGGCCATCACCGTCGTGCTCGCTTTTGCCATGTCCAAGTCTATTTTCTAATCCCCGTTTTAGCAACGCGCAATCAGTAGCGCCGGCATCTTGCCGGCTGTCCCGAGGGCATCCTGCCCTCGGAGTGGAGGCGAGACGCCGCCGAGACAGCGGCGCTACATTTTCCTTGGCGTGAGCTGATCGGTTCCCATGTACTTCCGCAGAGCCTCCGGAATCAGCACGCTGCCATCTGCTTGCTGGTAGTTCTCCACAATCGCCACCCATGCGCGCCCGACCGCCAGGCCGCTGCCATTCAGGGTGTGCACGAACTCAGTTCTGTTCTTACCCTCCGGACGATAGCGGATGTTGGCCCGCCGCGCCTGAAACGATTCGAAGTTCGAGCACGAGGAAATCTCGCGAAATAACTCCTGCCCCGGCAGCCAGACTTCGATGTCATAGGTTTTAGCTGCCGAGAAACCTATATCCCCGGTGGACAACGCGACCACGCGATAATGCAATCCGAGGTTCTGCAGCACTTCCTCGGCGTCGTGCGTGAGTCTCTCCAACTGTTCATAGGAATGTTCCGGGCGCGTGAACTTCACCATTTCGACTTTCTGAAACTGATGCTGCCGGATAATGCCGCGCACGTCCTTCCCATACGACCCGGCCTCGCTGCGGAAACAGGGCGTATAAGCGGTAAGCGAGACTGGCAGCTGCGCAGCTTCGAGCACTTCGTTGCGGTACAGATTCGTCACGGGAACTTCCGCAGTTGGAATCAGCCAAAAATCTTTATCTGCGTGCACAACCTTGAAAGAATCGGTCGCGAATTTAGGCAGTTGTCCGGTCCCATACATCGAATCGGAGTTCACCATATACGGCGGTAACACCTCGGTGTAGCCATGCTCGCGGGTGTGCAGGTCGAGCATGAAGTTGGCCAGCGCGCGCTCCAGGAGCGCTCCCAGATCCCAATACACCGCAAACCGCGCACCGGAGATTTTCGCGGCGCGCTCCAGGTCGAGCACGCCGAGTTGTTCCCCAATTTCCCAGTGCGGCCTGGGAGTAAAGTCGAATTTCGGCGGCGTGCCCCAGCGTCGGAGTTCCACATTGTCGTCCGCGCTCTTGCCAACCGGAACGCTCGGATGCGGAATGTTTGGGATGCCGACGAGAATCTGCTGCAATCGGGTTTCGTATTCTTCGGCAGCCTTTCCCAGTTCCTCGACCTGCTCGCGCAATGCCTTGGTTTCGGCAATGGCCGCAGACGCGTCCTGCCCACTCTTCTTCAGTTTCGCAATCTCTTCCGAGGCGCGGTTGCGCTGGGCCTGCATGGTCTCCGCGCTGGTAATGGCCTGCCGCCGCTGGGCGTCCACCTGGGCGAAGTTTTTCAGCACCTCAGCCGGCTTCATACCGCGCTGGCGCAGCTTTTCCTCGACCAGCGGCAAATTGTCGCGCACAAAATTCAGATCAAGCATGGGAATGAACTACTGTATCGGAAAACCGGCCATCAATGCACGCGTTCGATTTTGTAGCGCCGCCGTCCCGGCGGCTGTCGTGAGGGCGTCCCGCCCTCACTGCCGAGGGCAGGGATGCCGGCACTGCCAGTCTGCGCGAAAACTTTTTAAGTCGTACACGCTACGCGGTACACTAAATCGCGATGACCGCTTCCCCCGCCACTGCCAAGCGCACTCCCGACCTCAGCGTGAGCTTCGCCGGCATTCAACTCAAGAACCCTGTAATCGCCGCCAGCGGCACTTTTGGTTACGGCATCGAGTTCGAAGACGTCGTCCACCTGGACAAGCTCGGCGGCTTTGTGGTGAAGGGCCTTTCGAAAGAGTCCATGGCCGGCAATCCCCCGCCGCGCCTTTACGAGACCGCCGCGGGCATGCTCAATGCCATCGGATTGCAGAACATCGGCGCCCGCGCCTTCATCGACGAGAAGCTTCCCAAGCTGCGCGAGTTGAAGAACATTGTCGTCGTCGCCAACGTGTTCGGCTACACCCGTGAGGATTACGAGCGAACCATCGAAATCCTGAATGAAGGCGACGGCATTGCCGCCTACGAGTTGAATGTTTCCTGTCCCAACACCGCCCACGGAGGAATTCAGTTCGGCAGCGATCCCCGTTCGCTCGACGAGGTAGTGGCCACGGCCCGTCATTACTCGCAGCGGCCGTTGATCGTGAAGCTTTCACCCAACGTGACCAGCATCGCGCAGATGGCGTACGTGGCGCAGGAGGCCGGCGCGGACGCAGTCTCCCTGGTCAACACTTTCGTCGCGATGGCGATTGACGCCGAAACCCGCAAGCCGCGCATCGCCAACGTGACCGCCGGGCTCTCCGGCCCAGCCATCAAGCCAATCGCTCTGCGCATGGTCTACGACGCAGCCAAGGCAGTGAAGATCCCCGTCATCGGCATGGGAGGTATCTCAACCGCAGTGGATATCGTCGAGTTCATGCTGGCAGGCGCGACCGCGGTACAGATAGGTACCGCCAGTTACTGGGACCCAGTAGCCACAGAAAAGATCGTCAACGAACTCCAGGACTGGTGCGCACAACACCGAATCGAGCGATTAGCGGACCTCACCGGCGGCCTGGTCCTCGAATAGGCTCCGATACATTGTTATCCCGAGCGCAGCGTGATCGTACGAAGCACGGTCATGCGGAGTCGAGGGACCTGCTTTCTGTCGGGGGTGGCCCACGGGTTCCCGCACAAACAGCATAGGGTGCCCCACCCGCATGGTTCTAGCGAAGCGGCCTCACGTGCTGGCGGATCCAGTCAAGAATCTTAGGGAAACGAAATTCCCCGCGATCCATCGAGCCGTAAATAAACTCGTACCCTGCTTGCGCATCGACTTCGATGTAGAAACCGTTGCGCCGCAGGAAGACGTCGGCGGCAGTGAAGGCGATCCGCTTGTTGCCGTCGAGAAAGCCGTGGTTGTTGCCGAGCGACTCCATCAGCGCGGCCGCTTCTTCTTCGAGCGAGTTGTAATAGCCGATCTGGGGACGGAAAACGGTGGCCTGCCAGAGATCGCATCTTTCCGCAAATTTCGGCAAAATACCCTGCGGTTCGCTTATCTCTCACACAATGATTGCATGTCCGGCAAGCGCACGATTGCTGGAAGAGACCGCCGCAGCAGGTGCAGTGTCAACACCTTTGCGAATAGGGCGGGCGCGACATCCCCAAATTGGAACCAGACCGGCAGCCCGACCGCTTTTCTCTTGACCTCACGCTTCAACTCGCAATAATATGATAATATGTAGAGACATATGTTATCTATAAGATAATCTACGATCTTGGACAACCCGACCATGAGCGCAGCTTCCAAGGGCTCGGCGCGACCAATTATCGCGAAGGAGAAAGCCTTTGCTTCCGGCACATCTCTAGAGACTCATCCGGAAAGTCCCCCCAAACGGGAAGGATGTTTCAATCAGCCTGGCGGCTTCCCCAAGAAAAACTGGGGGCGGTTGCGTGAAAAAGTCTTGACAAAACTTTATATCTATGCTATTGCATAGATATGCAAGATCTTGAAAATCATTACGTCACCCGCTTGCAAGGCATCCGGCGCCAAGGCGGGACGGTGCAAGTGTATGCCAACATCCCCCTGCCCTTGGCTTCCGCCTTGGATCTAGAGTCGGGCGAAACCGTGACCTGGAAAGTGCTCGACCGCACCCATTTGCTGTTGGTGCGTTTGCCGGAGCGGAAGCAGCTGAAGGGCGAGGCTGTGCCCCAGACCTCAGACCGGAAAAGGGCGCGGCGGGCCCGGGAGCAGCGGCCATGATGGGCAAGCGATCTCCGCAAGACAAGCTGTTTGCCGCTGATCATGTCTATCTGGACTTTGTGGGCCGCGACACCCTGTACGGGTATTTAGCGCAGAACCGGGAGCAGCTGTTTCGCGATGAAAACTTTGCCGCGTTGTACTGCCCGGACAATGGACGCCAATCCGTGCCTCCCAGTGTGGCGGTGAGTGTGCTGTTCTTACGGGCGTACGAGGGGGTGAGTTTTGCCGAGGCGGTGGAGCGGACCAAGTACGATCTGCGCTGGAAGGTAGCCTTGGGACTGGAGATGGAAGAAGTACCGATGCAGAAGAGCGCGCTGCAGGAGTTTGAGGCCAAGCTGGTGCTGCACGAGATGGAAGAGCCGCTGTTGAAGAAGTCGATCGCAGAAGCCCGGCGCGCCGGATACCTGCAGAATCGCAAGCTGCGCGTGGCCTTGGATACGACGCCGATTTTGGGCAAGGGAGCGGTGCAGGACACCTACAATCTGCTGGGAGGAGGGATCGAGAGGTTGGGGCGGCGGTTGGCGGAGGTAGAGAAAGAAGAGGTTACGGCGTGGGCCGAGAAGCAGGGACTGAGTCGCTATTTTGGCAGCAGCCTGAAGGGAGAAGCCGGGATTGACTGGGACGACCAAGGGCAACGGGAGCAGTTGTTAAGCGAGATCGTGCAGGACGGGCGGCGGCTGCTGAGCCTGGCGGAGGAGATGCAAAAGCAGCATCCCGCGCAGGCGGAAGCCATTGCCAGCGACGCCGCCTTGCTGCTGCGGCTGATCGCGCAGGACGTGGAAGAAAAGCCGGAGGGCGGCTGCCAAGTGAAGTCGGGTACCGCCAAGGATCGGGTCCTCAGTGTTCACGATCCGGAGATGCGGCATGGACGCAAGAGCGCCAGCAAGCTTTTCAACGGACACAAGGCAGCGGTGGCGGTGGAGATGGAGAGTCAGTTGATCACGGGGGTAGAGGTGCTGGCGGGCAATGCTGGGGATCAGGAGAAAGCTCTGGAGTTGGTGCAGCAAAGCGAACGAGTGCTGGAGACGAAGGTAGAAGAAACAGTGGGCGATTGTGCCTACGGAGGCGGCCCGACGCGGCGAGTCTTTGCGGACGAAGAACGAATCCTGACAGCCAAGGTGCCGGCCAGTCACAACCGCAATTGTTTTTCCAAGAGTGAGTTTGCGATCGATTTGGATCAGATGGAAGTGCGTTGCCCGGCCGGCCAGAGTACGCGCGATTATCGCTCCGCCGGAGAAAGTCGAGGGGGCCAATTTGTTTTTTCCCAAGCCGGTTGTCAGGCCTGTCCCCTGCGCGCGCAATGCGTCCGTGGGCAAGGGCCGCGGAGTATCAGCATCCAAGCCGAAGAACGACTGCAGCAACAGGCCCGCGCGCATAACCAGACCGAGGCGGGGCGGCGGAGTTTGCGCCAGCGGGTGGTGGTGGAGCATCGGATTGCGCGCCTGGTGGGATTAGGGATTCGCCAAAGTCGCTACTTCGGGAAAAAGAAAACCCGCTGGCAGGTGGTGATGGCGGCGGTAGCGGCGAACCTGAGTTTGGTGGTCGGGTACTGCCAGCGGCGGGCTCAGAACCCCGACGCCGCCACCGCAGCCCAGGCCTCGATACAGCCCACCAACGTTTTTTTGGCGGCTCTTTCGACCTTTTGGGCCCGATTTCTTCGCCGGAACCCCAACCCCGACTTAGGCGCCGCGTTCGGCGCAGTGTAATGGATGGGAGGCCCACAACGAACCATCACGTCGCGCGCACTTACCCCAGCACCGAAACACCCGTTTTCGGATGGATTTCTAGGCGTCCAGAACGGAGCTGCGAGCAGTCGGACACCACCATAACTCCAATGTTTACAATACGTTGCCTCTAACTACCTTAAGAACCATAGATCTAGGAGGCAAGAAAAAATCTCTGGTCCTTTGTTTTCTAGATTTTGGGCGGAAATGAGAGATTTCTTGAGATAAATTCTGCATCAGAATATGTGCAGTCTACCGGCCGTTGCTATACCAGATCGAACCCGGCGACTTGAAATTGAGGCCCTCGCCCCACACGGCTTGGGTCCGGCCTTGATTGTCGATGCCGAGCCCGAAGTAGTCGCCAAAAGGAAAGCCGAAGCCTTTGGAGTGAATGTAGCTATAGCCCGGCACGTAGCTGGAAATCCTAGACTCGGCGGACCAGGTTGCGCCGCCGTTTGTGGAACTCCGGTAATAGGTATTCCATAGCGGATGGTTGCGAATATCGAGGTTACGGGTATCCATCCATGCGATTCGCACATCGCCCGTCGCTCCGGCTGCGAGCGCCGGGAAGGCATGTTCCACGGGCGACGGCGCAGTAGAAACATTCAGCCGCGGGGACCAGGTATCGCCAGCGGTGGTCGAGGAAGCAAAATAGATCCGCTGAGGGCTCTTATCAAACGCCCCGGAATTCCACAGCGCGTACAAAGTCCCGGCAGCATCGGAGGTTATCGTAATCTGGGCGCCGAGGTATCCCCACTCGCAGCGAGAAAGGGCGCAATCGGGAGGCGCACCGGAGACATCCATCAGCCGTGTAGCCCAACTCTCGCCGCCATTGGACGATCTGCTGACATAAAGGTTCTCTCGTCCCTTGGCGCCATCATGCCGCGTGTATCCTGCCCAGGCCAAGTAGACGGCGCCTTGCGGATCAACCGTCGCGCCTCCCGCCAGCGATCGCGTCAGCTTCAGCTTCGGAGCCGCATCGGCCGAGGTGAATGTGACCCCGCCGTCGTGCGAGGAAGCTACCAATATCTTGTGATCCCGGTTGAAGCCGACGTACACGTCCGATCCTCGAGCGGTAAGCACCGGTTTATCGGCGTCGGTAGCTCCGCGGTCGGCCAGCGCAATCGACCAGCTTTGACCGAAGTCCACGGACTTGGCCACAACCATATCGAGTCGTTTGCGTTGCAGCCAGGCCGCGTAAACCGTCCTGTGATCCACGGGGTCGACCACGATCTGCGGATCGTACTGCCCGGTTCCGGGTGGCGTGATCTCACGCGGCGATTGCCAGGTAGCGCCGTTATCGTTGCTGACCACCAGAATCATCGAGGGCAGCGGGCATGCCCGGCAACCGGGCACGCGTCCATACTGCGGATACAGAATGTAGACGTGACCAAACCCGTCGGTAGCCACGGCGGGCTCCCACTGATCGCCCACGGTGAAGCCGACCCGGGCTTGAGGGGCAAAACCGGCGTTCGCGGCAAATGCAGCGGGCACGATCAGGCAGACAAGCAGGATCGCGAACGTGAGCCGGGAACTCCTATGAGTGCTGTGGGAAGCCAAGGCCACGAAACCTCAGGCGGGCTGGGGGCAAACGCCGCTAATGCAATTTATCGCGAGGAACCGGTGGCAGTCAACCGGGAACAGGGCCTCAAGGGCCTCAAGAGGTTCTAACTACCGGCATCGTGTCACTTTCCGCCGCTTGCGGCATCCAATAGAATCGCTACACTTTGAGAATAGGAGTCATTCATATGGCTAAAGCCACTTTTGCGGCAGGCTGTTTTTGGGGAGTCGAAGCTACCTTCCGCCAACTGCCCGGCGTGATCTCGACCAGGGTCGGCTACACCGGCGGCAACACCGCCGATCCAACCTACAAAGAAGTTTGCACCGACCGCACCGGGCATGCCGAAGCGGTGGAAATCGAATACGATCCGGCAAAGCTTTCCTACGACACGCTGCTCGAAGTCTTCTGGGAGAACCACGATCCCACGCAGCTGAACCGGCAAGGGCCGGATTGGGGGACGCAGTATCGCTCGGCGATCTTCTTTCACAGTGCGGAACAGGAGGCCGCAGCCAAGGCTTCAAAGGAGCAACTGGAGAAGTCCCGGCGATTCAGCAAGCCCATTGTCACGCAAATTGTTCCCGCAGTAAGCTTCTTCGAAGCTGAGGATTACCACCAGCAGTATCTGGAAAAGAAGGGCTTGGCGTCCTGCCACATCAAAGCATAGCCCGAAATCACGTAACCCCGGACGCCCCGTCCGAGCGGGCGAGCAAAGCCCGCCCAGAAACCGTCGCCGAGCTGCGGTGCTTCGCACCGCTGGTCGGACGAGGGCGTTCGCCCCTACGTGGTCAGATAGAGTTCGGTAACACTTCTTAGGCCGTTGGGCGGCGGGGACCGAACAGCAGCATCAAGGCGAAGCCAGCTAGATAGAAGGGCGTGACTTCGGAAAGATTGAAACCCAGAATCCGCAGCACCAATCCAAACAGCGCTACTGAGTCGCTCAGAGCGTAGATTACAAGGTGGCCCGTGCGCCAACGGTTCAGGGCTGCCGCGTTCTCGGGTTCGGAGACCAGCGTCGCTTCCGACCGCAATACGAACAGCCGCCGAACTGCGAAAATTATCCCTACCGTGGTGATCGCAACTAAAGTAATCGCAAAGTAGATATTGCGATCCGGCGCAGCGCTCTGCCCCACGCGCTCGCCAATGAACGCAAAGCAGACAATGCTGACCAACATGAAGATGCGAACAATCTGCAGGACTTTTCGAGCAGGCTCCATGCAGTAATTGTGACTGTGTTTCCGCTGGTCGATCGGCCAGAAATTCCGCAGGAACCTTAACCGCCAATAGCAGCACCTGCTCCATTCAGCAGGGAATTGCCCGAACATCCAGATACTCAACCTCAACGCTCGTCCTGTCATTGCCAGCCCGGTTGTGCTCTTTCCACAACGACTCGAGGGCGGAAGCCAGCGCGGCCTGGCCATCCGGATCCAGCCTCTTGAAGGCGGTTTGCGTCGGACCAAAATATTGCCGGAAAAAGGCGACTGCTTCGTTCGAAGGAAACGGATATTCGAACGATATCTGGTGCCGCGTCAAACTCAGGCTGGACAAGTATTGAGCGGCGGATTTTCCGCCAAGGGAACCGGCAGGTCTAGACGCGCAGGGGGGACATCGCCGGCGGACCGCCGGATGCAACCACGAAACGCGGGAAGGAGTCGAATGCAGCCACTGCTGACGCATCTAGAGAGGATTCGACCGCGGCTGAGACTTGGAGCAACGGTCGCGAAGTGGAATTTTGTTGCAGAATAGGGGGGTGACGCTCGCCTTGACAACAACTGTGACTGATCGGTGCGGGGTCGGGAACGTTGCCATTGTCCTCGTGACATCCCGCAGACTGCTCGTGAGAGATCGTGTCAGACCGAAGCAAGAAGCAGATGGCACCGCAGCCAGCAGGAGTACCCGCGTCTGGGAAAAGGCTCGCAAGGTTACGACCCCGTGATCTTCAAACGCAGTTCTTCCGGCAGCCGTTCGCGAATCTCCGCCGGCAGCCGATCGTGCACATGGCGGGCACCAAGCATGGCGACATCCACCACAGCCATGGGCGCAGGCGTAGCCACCGCCACGATCAGCCAGATCAATGCCGACAGGGCAAAACCCGCCAGCGCGGCAATCTCCAGCCAGAAGGCGTTGCGCGGACCAAAGTGTCGAATCACTCCAAACGCCAGCAGGAACACGCCCGCGGAAACCGAAGCCAGAGCAATCAATGCGATATCAATGGTGCGATGCAGACGCTGTCGGCTGCGGCAGTGCTCGCAGGCCGCAAAGTGTTCCTCATAGTCGCTACCCATCTCCGGCGCCAGACCAGAAATGTCATAGCGCCAGCCGGCCAGAATCTTGCCAACGATGGGGTCAGTACACTGGCTCATATGAACTACTGATTTGCTTAGTCTACCTACTACAGAGCAACTTACAACCGGATTGGTTGCATGGGTTCGGTTTGCGCCGCCAGCATGACCCGATTCTGCAGGAGTGTCCGGCGACCGGTCAAAGCCTTTTCCGCTTCTCTCAGAGCGCGTTCAGGATGGTTATTCTCTTCCGAGAGATGCGCCAGCACTATATAGGATGCATGCCCATCATAACCGGAGGCAAAGAATTCCGCGAGCTTCTCATTCGACAAATGCCCGGTGGGGCTGCCGACGCGTTGTTTCACCGACCAGGGATAAGGTCCGTTGCGCAGCATTTCCAGGTCGTGGTTGGATTCGATAACCAGGACATCGCAAGCCCGCAAGTTGTCTTTCACGTTCGCCAGCAAACGTCCAAGATCGGTGGCAATGGCGATCTTGATGCCCTCTGCCCGGAAGGTGAAACCTACGGGATCCACGGCATCGTGAGGAATGGTGAACGGCGTAACCCCAATGTCTCCGATGTAGAAACCGTTCCCGGAGGAGAAGAATTCGAGCCGCGCAAGCTCCGGCCGCTCCCCCGCAGCATCCCGCATCGACCTGGACCAGGCCTGATGAGTGGCTCCGGTCATGAACACGGGAATCTTGAGTTTCCGCGCAAGCACCAAAAGGCCAGAAACATGGTCCGTGTGCTCATGCGTAATCACAATGGCGGAGAGCGAGTGAGGATCGTCTCCGGCAGCCTTCATGCGTTTGAAAGTCTCGCGGCAGGAGATTCCCGCATCGACCAAAATGCGGGTCGACGAACTTTGCACAACCGTGCTGTTTCCCCGGCTGCCGCTGGCCAGCACCGAGACCGAAACACCCATGCGCGCAGCATACTCCCTCGCACTGTGGAAACAGAAGTAACTTTCTGGCTAGCCGATACTTTTGGGTGGAGCAGCTTGGACTAGTCAGCATTCAGCATTTGGCCCTTAGCATTTGGCCCTGGTTGCTGCCAGCGTCAAGAGAGGCTTGACCAAGTGCTAAATGCAAGTGCCAAATGCTCCCGAGCTGAATGCTGAGTGCTGACTGCTGACAGCTCTCCTACAAAATCACCCTCTCATCCCCAATTCGCCGCGTCACGTGCTCGCGGTCCAGATACTCCAGCAGTGGAATCGCATACTTGCGGGTGACTCCGGTCAGGTCCTTGAAGCGCGCCACGTCGAGTTTGGGAGACTTCGCTTTCTCGAGAACCATGCGTTTGCGCAGATCCAGCAGCGCATCCCGGTGAAAGACCAGGTCGTCTGAAATCTTCAGCAGAACTTTGTCACGCAGCAGCAGCGTAACGATCTTTTGCGCCCGCAATTTGTCGACCTTCAATCCCGTAAGCACGTCCTTCAGTGCGGGCACTTTGAGGCCGGCATTGGCGAACGCCGCCTCGATGATCTTCTTCGACTCGGATTCTTCATCCTTCATCACCACACCGCGTCCCACCAGGCGCACGAGTTCGCCGGCAAGTTCAATTTTCTTCGCTTGCAGCGCCTCATTGAACACGCCTTCAAATACCTCCGGCGTAACCTCGGAAAACTGTCCGCGCAACTCTTCCTTGCTCATGCCGGCAACCAATGCGTTGCGTTGATGAAAAGCATCGAGAGCGGAAATAAGATCTTTCCGGACGAGGTCCAATGCTTGCCTAAAGACGAAAATGTCACCAATGCGGACAATCTCCGGACTAGGCGAGACGCGGGAAACAATTTCCTGTGTAAGCCAGCCGGTGCGCGCCACCGCTTCCGTGATGCTGAGCCCCTTTGCGCCATTTGCAGACACGCGGGCGCGCAAAATGCCAACCTGCGATTCTTCGCTAAGCGTCTTGAGGAAGCGAGCGTAGTCCGCCGCATCTTTGACCTTCTTTGGTGGAGTATTTTCGACGACCACGCCGCCGCCGCTGGTGATCACGGGCGAAAACTGCCGAATGATGAAACGGTCTCCCGGAAGCAGCAGCGCCGGCTCACTCAACCGCAGTTGGGCGAAAGCGGTTTCGCCCGGCCCTACCTGCTTCTTGCCATACAGCACGACGGTTGCAATGGTCTCAGAAGTGTAGGAGTGGAAGTGCACGCGGGCATGGTCTTTCAGCGGTTTGGCAGAAGCGAGCAGCGACAGTTCCACATCTACGCGAGAGCTTGCATGAAAAGTCGAAGCGGGCGCAAGCATCATTCCACGCGCCAGTTCTTCGGTGGTCGCGCCTGCCAGGTTCAGAGCTGTCCGTTGGCCCGCAACCGCGCGCTCAGCCGATTTTCCGTGCACCTGCACCCCGCGCACTCGCACCCGCTTCCCGGTGGGAAAAACCTCAAACTCGTCTTCTTTATGGATGGTGCCGGAGACCAACGTGCCCGTGACCACGGTGCCAAAGCCTTTCATGGTGAACACGCGATCGATGGGCAGGCGCGCAATTGCGTTGGAATTTCTTGCCGGAACCTCGCCCGCAACCTTTACCAGCTCCCGCTTAAGATCATCAATCCCGGCCCCGGTCAGCGAACTGACGGCCACCATGGGGTTGGGGTAACCTAGCAACGACCCGCGCAGGAAGTCCTGCACCTCAGCTCGCACAACTTCCAGCGTTTCCTGATCGACGGCATCCGACTTCGTCAAGACCGTGATGCCCCGCCGCACCGCAAGCAAGCGGCAAATGTCGAAGTGCTCGCGAGTCTGCGGCTTGATCGATTCGTCCGCTGCGATCACCAGCAGCACCAGATCGATGCCGCCTACTCCAGCCAGCATATTGCGGACAAAGCGCTCGTGCCCCGGAACATCGACGAACCCCAGCCGCAGAGTTTCGCCGCCGGGCATGGGCAACTCAAGATTGGCAAAGCCAATGTCGATGGTGATCCCGCGGCGCTTTTCTTCTTCAAGGCGATCGGCGTCGATGCCGGTGAGAGCTTTCACCAGGGCGGTTTTGCCGTGATCAATGTGGCCTGCGGTTCCTACGATGACGGATTTCATTCGGGACAGTATAGTTTGGGATGTGACAGTTGCAATCGTTTTAGACCCTACCTATCCCGACTTAGAGCGTTTGGCAGAGCAGATGCCAATCTGGGATATTGATTCCGCGCTCCACAGACCTGTAGCCGAGCGATTGTGGCAAGTGCGTGGGACGGCCGACGCCTTCCAAGGAATAACGCTCTTTAAGGTAGCAGATGAACAAGACACCGAGGGCAACTGCATCAACATTATCGGAGAAGTTGATTTGCACCATGGCATTTACTCTGCTGGATCGAGAGTTGCAACGCTAAGGGCGATTGGAACGCTACCGTCGAATAAGCTTCGAGAAACGTTGGGCGCCTATGGGCTCATCACAATTGAAACGCCAGACGGATTCATAGCCTGTTCGCGAGATCCACATGGCCCCGCCGAGCTTTGAAAGTTCCTTCCCTAGTCTCGTTCCAGATGCGACAATAGTATTTCCACATGACAACAGCCTCCACTCTTGCCATCACTCCGGAAATTGTTCGCGAGCACGGCCTCACGCCGGAAGAATACGAGAAGATCAAACAACTTCTCGGCGGACGCGAGCCCACCATCACCGAGCTTGGCATTTTCAGCGTGATGTGGAGCGAGCACTGTTCCTACAAGTCTTCGCGCGTGCATCTGAAGCGGCTGCCCACCCGCAGCCGTCGTGTCGTGCAAGGGCCGGGCGAGAACGCAGGCATCATCGACATCGGCGATGGCTGGGCCTGCGCCTTTAAGATCGAATCGCACAACCATCCTTCATTCATTGAGCCATTTCAGGGCGCAGCCACAGGCGTAGGCGGAATCCTGCGCGACATCTTCACCATGGGCGCACGGCCGGTCGCGGTAATGGATTCGCTGAGGTTCGGTCCCATCGCTCCATCAACAGCTGCGGACAACAGTGTCCGCACCACACAAACGAAGTCCACACTAGCCGAGATTCACAAGAATCATTCGCTGCTCGAGGGCGTGGTCAGTGGCATTGCTTCTTACGGAAACTGTTTTGGCGTTCCCAACCTCGGTGGTGAAACCAAATTCGAAGCGTGCTATTCGGGCAATCCTCTGGTAAACGCGTTCGCACTGGGCCTGGTGCGGCGCGATCAAATCTTTTACGCGAAAGCCGCGGGCGAAGGCAATCCGGTGATTTATGTGGGATCGAAAACCGGACGCGACGGCATTCATGGCGCCACCATGGCCAGTGAAGAATTCAGCGAAGCGTCCGAGGCGAAGCGTCCCAACGTACAGGTCGGCGATCCCTTTCTCGAAAAGCTGCTGCTCGAGGCCTGCCTTGAAGCCATGCAGACGGGTGCCATCGTTGGCATCCAGGATATGGGCGCCGCAGGTCTGACCTGCTCCACTTGCGAGATGGGATCACGCGGCCACGTCGGGACCGAGATCGAACTGGACCGCGTGCCGCAACGCGAAACCGGCATGACGCCATACGAGATCATGCTCAGCGAATCCCAGGAGCGCATGCTGCTGGTGGCGCAGAAGGGCCGCGAAGAAGAAGTCTTCCGCGTATTTGAGAAGTGGGGACTCGACGCCGTCGAAATTGGCCGCGTCACGAGTGACGGCAAGATGCGCGTGCTTCACCACGGAGAAGTTGTTTCCGAAATTCCGAACGAAGCGCTTACGGACGATGCGCCCGTGTACAAGCGTCCCCTCGAACGATGGGAGCCGCCGGTGCCGCGGGAGATGCCTGCATCGATCAAGCTGGCCGAAGCGGGCGATTTCACCGGCAACTTGAAGCACTTGCTCGCCAGTCCGAATATCTGCGGCAAGCGTTGGGTGTGGCAACAGTATGACCACATGGTGCAGACCAACACGGTTGAAGGTCCGGGCGCCGGGGATGCTGGCGTCGTCCGCATCAAGGGCTCGCAACGCGGGCTCGCCATGGCGCTCGATGGCAACAGCCGCTGGTGCTATCTCGATCCGCAACTTGGGGCGATGCACGCCGTCGCCGATGCGGCACGCAACGTGGCTTGCTCGGGTGCGACTCCGTTGGGCGCGACCAATTGTCTGAATTTCGGCAATCCAGAGAAGCCGCACATCATGTGGCAGTTCTCGAAGGTGATAGATGGCATCACTAAGGCCTGTGAGGAACTTGACGTTCCGATTACTGGCGGCAACGTCAGCTTTTACAACGAAACCCTGGGCGAAGGAATCTATGCAACGCCCGTGATCGGAATCGTCGGCATTCTCGAAGACGTTCACAAGGCGGTGTTTCCGACCTTTCGCGAGTCAGGGCGGGTTGTCGTTCTGCTGTGTGCCTCGGAGCCGGGAGACTTAACCGATGCGGAATCGGAGTTTGGATCGTCCGAGTATGCCAAGGAAATTCTGGGTGCGGTGTGGGGATTTCCTCCCGCGCTGGAATTGGAACGCGAGGCGGCCCTGCAGAAAGGGCTGGTCGAGATGATCGACGCGGGCTTGGTCGACTCCGCGCACGATTGCTCGGAGGGCGGCATTGCGGTCACGCTGGCGGAATCCGCTTTCGCCAGGGGCGTTGGAGTCCGAGTCGATCTGCCATCGCTCGGATTGCCGGCGGAGTTTGTGCTGTTCGGCGAGGACGCGAGCCGTGTCGTGATCTCGTGCGACCGAAGTAGTCTGCAGGGAATCCAACGGGTAGCGGGGAAGTATGGGCTGTCCGCGGAAGAGATCGGTGAGACAGTTTCTGATCAAGTAGAGATCACGCTGGATGGCCGGGTGGTGGTGTCAGCGGCGGTGAAAGAGTTGCGCGATGCCTATGAAGGCGCGCTGCAGGCGGCGTTGCAGGCCGATCCGGATGCGGTGGTGCCTGGTTCAGAAACTGCCCGAGCTTTGCTCGGCGGGACAGCCGGGGGCCGCTGTCCCCACGTGAGTTTTGCCAAAGAGGCTTGATGCTGACTTCCGACAAATTTCGCGACGAGTGCGGGGTGGTGGCGATTTACGCTCACCTCGAGGCGGAAAAGCTTGCTTACCTGGGGCTTCACGCTCTGCAACACCGGGGCCAGGAGTCGGCGGGCATCGTGACCTCGGACGGCACGGCTCTGCACATGCACAAAGCCATGGGCCTGGTCGCCGACATTTTTCAGGAAGCGGTTCTGGCCAAGTTGCCGGGCACGCTGGCGATCGGTCATACGCGCTATTCGACCGCAGGCGATTCGGCGTTGCTGAACGCGCAGCCCATCATGGTGCAGTCGAATAAGGGCATGGTGGCGCTGGCTCACAACGGTAACCTGGTCAATGCGCAGGATATCCGTCATCGGCTCGATAGCCAGGGCTCGATCTTCCAGACCAACAGCGATACTGAAGTCATCGTGCACCTGATCGCGCTCTCGAAGGAGCAAACCCTTCCCGAAGCCATCGCCGATGCGCTGCGGCGAGTTGAAGGCGCGTTCTCGCTGGTCATGATCAGTCCGGACCGGATCTTTGCAGCCCGCGACCCGCGCGGCTTTCGGCCGCTCGCCATGGGGAGAATTCCAGCGCACGATGGCGAAAAGCAGGACACGATCGTGTTCGCCTCCGAAACTTGTGCCTTCGATCTGATCGGCGCCACCTTCGAGCGCGACGTGAAGCCGGGCGAGTTGATTGTCGTCGGTCCCGAGGGAATTACTTCGCGGTTGTATACGCCGGCGCTGGCGCAATCGAGCTGCATCTTCGAGCAGGTGTATTTCTCCCGGCCTGACAGCCGGGTGTTTGGACGGGCGGTGCAGGAGAGCCGGGAAGAACTGGGGCGGCAATTGGCGCGCGAAGCTCCGGCGGAAGCCGATGTCGTGGTTCCGGTTCCAGATTCCGGCGTGACTGCAGCTGTGGGCTACGCGGCGGAGAGTGGAATTCCTTTTCGCTTTGGGCTGATCCGTAATCACTATGTGGGACGCACGTTCATCGAGCCTCGGCAGAGCGTGCGCGACTTCGGGGTCAAGTTGAAGATCAATCCGGTGCGCAGCCTGCTCGAAGGCAAGCGCGTGGTGCTGATTGATGATTCGATTGTGCGCGGCACCACCAGCCGCAAAATTGTGCGCATGGTCCGCAGCGCTGGGGCCAAAGAAGTGCACATGCGCATTTCGTGCCCGCCGACTATTTCGCCCTGCTTCTACGGCGTGGACACGCCTTCGAAAAAAGAACTGATCGGCGCCAACAAGTCGGTGGAGGAGATTCGTGAGTTCATTGGCGCCGACTCACTGGCGTATCTGTCGCTCCCGGGACTGAAGAAAGCCTGCGGCGACGGAGAGAAAACCAGCTATTGCACGGCTTGCTACACCGGCATCTATCCCACCAACTGGGTGGACGTGGAAGAGATCCAGCCTGCCAGTGTAGGCAAGCAGTAAACCCTGGCTGACTTATTTGCCGTCATCCCCTAACAACAGCATCCCCTAACGCTACGAGCTGCCGATCAGGACTCCGGTGGCGAAGACCAGGGTGCCGCCCAGGGCTACCTGCAGGGCGGCGGAAACCGTGGGGGTGTCCATGTAGCGGTGCCGGATCCAGGTGATGACCCCCAGTTCGATCAACACGACGACGATGGCAACGCCCAGCGCGATGCGGAAGCTGGGTAGTAGGAACGGAAGGGTGTGGCCCACTCCGCCTAAGGCGGTCATGGCGCCGCAAATCAGTCCGCGAACCCAGGGATGGCCGCGGCCGGTGAGGCTTCCGTCGTCGGAGAGCGCTTCGGCGAACCCCATGCTGATGCCTGCGCCAATCGAAGCTGCCATGCCGACTAGGAATGCGTCCCAAGGAACGCGCGTAGCAAATGCGGCGGCGAAGACCGGTGCAAGCGTGGACACGGAGCCGTCCATCAAACCGGCAAGGCCGGGCTGCACAATCTGTAGAACGAAGAGGCGGCGGCGGGCGCGCTCTTCGTCTTGCGCCACATCGGGGCTTAACTCTTCTTCCTTTAGCTCTTGCGCGCGATCTTCGTGGGCGCGCTCTTCCTGAGCCAGGTCATCGAGCAGTTGGCGGATGCTGGCATCCTCGGTTCGCCCTGCGGCCTTTTCGTAGAACCTGCGAGTTTCTACTTCAATGGCGCTGGCCTCGTTGCGTACCACGTCGAGGCGGAGAGGCCGCGCCAGCCAGACCGGCTTTCGTTGTACGAAGCCCTTTATGTCATGGCGGCGGATGAGGGGGATGTGCTCTCCGAATTTCTGCCGGTATAACTCGATCAATCGTCGGCGGTGTCCGGATTCCTCGTCGCGCATGCCTTCGAACACGGCGGCGGAAGCGGGAAAGTCCTGGCGCAAACCTTCGGCGAAATCGGCAAAGATGCGCTCGTCTTCCTCTTCAAGCGAGATGGCCAGTGCCAGAATTTCGCGCTGGGTAAGAGTCTCAAAGTTCTTCATGGCGGATAGTGTAATTGGAGCGGACGATCTTCTGCATTACAGATCCAATACATCGTTGTTATCGAGCGGCCTCGGAAGGTTCCGGAGATCGAGAAAATTAGCCTAGTTACCATCTGGTTATCTGAGATCTACCCCCTCCCCCCTCGATCTTTTGGAATCATGGGGTTAGAGGCGGGATACCATCAAAATCTTGGAATTTAAAGGACTTATACGCAAAATATTCCGGACAAAGGAGTTAGGGTCATATTCCGGCCGCCGGTGTCGGCGTTCTGTCTGTAGGCGGCCATGTAGTTCAAGAGTTCAAGTGTTCAAGTATCAATCTGACGATTGGAATGGGAGACATTCACGTTCCATAGACAAGCGTGGCGAGATTTCGAGGAAAGCGTTACAGGCGGCTAACTAAGAGTCATTATGAGCGAACTTGGCCGGCAGTGAACTTCGGTTTGTCCGAAGTTCACTGCAGCGGGTTTGCCGTCGATTGCCTAGAAACTAATATGCGAAGAACGGCGTTGGAGTAGTACCGACAGTTGTTCCATCGATGGAGGTAAATACGTTACGTCCGTAGAAGAAGGGCAGACCCCAGTCAAAGGTGCATGCGGTGGTATTCGACGAACTGCAAGCGCCGGTGCCTTGCGGACCTGCCAGGTTGCTGAAGGCCGCATCGCTGGGGTTCGCAGACGTCACGTTGTCGAAATTGTCGACGCTGAAATTGACCGTATTCGACGGGCTACCCGATGCGCCCACATTGGTCGCGGAAAGAGGAGTTGTGCTGGCGGGGCAATACCACGTGGTATTGTCGGTGCAAGTAGTCGGCGAACCGTTGATCTGGGGGAAGAAGAGCCCGTTTGAACCGCTGTCAATGAAGCTCATAGTAAGGGCTTGGCCGCCGAAATTGGTGGTGAAGTTGTCCGACGACAGGTTGAGCACGGTCGCAGTGCTCGGAAGAGCATTGTTCGACTGCGTGCCGATGCCGAAGATCAGGCTCCCAGTCACGGTCGGCGCGACGTCGTTAACCGCTGGCAGCTCCAAAATGACGCCGTTGTTGTCCACTGGGAAGTTGAACACGGGATTGGTCACCTGTTGATTCGCCGCGCTGTCGCTGCAGAGGGTGCCGCAGGATACAAACGTCGTGTTGCAAGTGCCACCGGAGGAGCAAAGGTAGTATGTTGTCGGGGGGGTTCCACCAACGCTCGGGTCGCAGGCCAGGCCGCAGTCAAACGGTTCGGGGCCTACGCCCAGTATGCCGTTCGCTCCCAACGACGACTGCGTATTTTCGTTCGTTCCGGTGCATCCCCCCGGTATGGTAAAGCTTGGATTCGCGATAACCTGAACAGAAGTCGAAGTTGCCGTTTCTCCGCCCAGCACGATAGTTGCCGGTGCCACCGCTCCCCATAAAAATGAATTGTCCAGGAATTGAACGCAGTTATACAGTGTGTTGCCGCTGCCGTCATTTAGCGGCACGAGCGGAACGGTAACCTGTGAGCCCAAAAGTCTAAGGCCGACCGAGCCCGTATCCACCAAAACGTCGGGGATGGTCTGGCAAGCGCCGGAAGGGGCGCAGATCTGAACGCTTACAAAAACTCCATTAGCATAAATTGAAGGGGGATTAGCCGTCGTTAACGGTCCGCCGTTTACTATAATGGGTACGACGTTGGCTGTGCTACCAGCGGGGGCGACGGTGATCGGCAACGAAGCCGTAACCGAGGAACTGGCTTTGGAGGTTGCTACAACCGTTGCTACCGACGTGGTGGTCACGGTGGCCGGGGCGGTGTAGGTCACTGACGTGGTGGTCTGGTTGGACAGCGTCCCGACGCCCGAAAGGGTCCAACTCACGCCCGCATTGGTGGAGTCGTTGACAACCGTCGCGACGACGTTTACGACTCCATTCGCGTTGACGGTTGCTGAGCTTGGGGAGAGCGTAATTGTAATGGCGATGCCCGCGGGCGTTCCGCTGCTGCCGCACCCTGCGAGGAATCCGAGGGACCCCACTAAAGCTAAGACCAAGAAGCTGCGCACACTTTCCTCCTTATTGTAAAGCGTCCACGTTGACGCCCTGAGGCACCAGGTCAGGAACGTAAGCTCTGCCGACATACGAGCGCATATGCCCGCCATTTTGGAAGACCAATCCGGGCTGTTGGATGTTGAGCGGGTGGCGGCCCGGGTGGCTCTCTCTTTGCTCTTTGGCGGCCTGGGCATACTGATCGAAGTACGTCCCCAGAAGCTGCTGCATGTTGGGGATAAACTGTCCGCGCCAAGTGATGGCAAAGACATTCCCCGCGGGGGAGACGTATTCCTTCACGACGGTATTGCCAGGGGCCGTGATTTCGTGGATGGTGTAGGCTTCGTTCTCCGTGGTTTTCAACGTGCCCTTCATCTGCGCCTTGTCTTCCTGCACCGAGGAGAGGCCGCCGCCTAGGGCGGCCAACGCGGGCAGAGGCAGCGTTAGCATCAGGAAAACAATTCCCATCAGCGAGATCTGAGAGTTTGATTTCATGTGACTCACTCCGCTTTCTTTAATACGCGAGGCTGGGGTCGTTGCTTTGAACCCGAAGGATGGCTTTAAGTTGCGTTTGCCAGCTAGGATTCGCATCGCGGTTTCTCCGGTGGCTTCTGGTTGCGACATGTGCGACGGTCTTTGTTCCGCTGGCCCAGGTAGGCGCAGCTTGCACGAGGCCGCTGAAAAAGTTGGCTCCATTGCCTCAGAGGCCAAGGCCTTAACTGATTCGAAACCATCTACCGCAGCGCTGAAAGCGCTGCGCCACCCAAACCAGAGTCTTTCGGCAGCCTTCTGGTGCGGACCTTATCCGCCTCTGACCTGACCTTCAATAGTTAAGACATCAAAACCAGTTACGAGCAAGATCAACAGCAACCTCAACGGCGGCGGACAGGAGTGCCCGCCCCATACTGCCGGATTTAGGTTATTTTATCCGTTTTATGGGTCGGGGATGTAAAGGGTTGTAAAGTTCCTTTACTATTCGCATTCCCCCGCGCCATTGGCGCGAGCGCCGACTAAGCAGTAAATTGTTAGGCGGAGAGTTTGATGTCGACGTGCATATCGTGTGGTTCACAAGTGCCGGAGAGCGGACGCTTCTGCCTCTCCTGCGGTGCGGCCATGGTGTCTGGGGACGCACTCACGACCATGGAGTTCGTAGACTCGAAGCCCAGAGCCTCTGCGAGGGCGTCTTCCGGTTCGGCGAGGCTTTCGAGTTCCTCCGGCGGTTTGCTGACCGAGGGCCGATTTCTTCCAGGACGCCTGCTAGCCGGCCGCTATCGCATCATTGCCTTGCTGGGTCGAGGCGGCATGGGAGAAGTTTATCGCGCCGATGATCTGACGCTGGGGCAGCCGGTTGCCCTCAAGTTTCTTCCCGAAGAGGCGAGCAAAGATGAAACTCTGCTGGAGCGCTTCCGCAATGAGGTTCGGCTCTCGCGGCGAGTTTCGCATCCGAACGTTTGCCGGGTTTATGACGTGGGCGAAGTGGATGGGCACACGTTCTTCACCATGGAATATGTGGACGGCGAGGATTTAGCGTCTTTGTTGCGGCGTATTGGGCGCTTGCCCGCGGACAAGGCTTTGGAAATCGCGCGCCAGCTTTGTGCCGGATTAGCCGCAGCCCACGCCAAGGGCGTGCTGCACCGCGATTTGAAGCCCGCCAACATCATGCTCGATGGCCGGGGGCAGGTGGTGGTTACAGATTTCGGCCTGGCGGGACTGGTGGGTCAGATTCCTGGGAGCGATGTGCGTAGCGGCACGCCGGCTTACATGGCTCCCGAGCAACTGGAAGGCAAAGAGGTCAACGCCAAGAGCGATATTTACTCGCTGGGTCTGGTGCTTTACGAAATCTTCACTGGCAAGCGCGCGTTCAGCGTGGAGTCCTTGCCGGAGCTGGTGCGGGTGCGCAGCGAATCGGCGCCCAGTAAGCCATCCACGCTGGTGAAAGATCTTGATCCTGCGGTGGAGCGGGTGATTCTGCGTTGTCTGGAAGCCGATCCGGCGAATCGGATGAGCTCGGCGATGAGTGTTGCTGCGGCATTGCCGGGAGGCGATCCGCTGGCTGCAGCGCTGGCTGCGGGCGAAACGCCATCGCCGCAGATGGTCGCGGCGGCGGGTGAGACCACAGGACTGGCGCCACGAACGGCGGTGCTTTGTTTAGCAGCGGCGATTGTGGGTTTGGGTTTGGTTAGCTACTTTGCAATTAAGACGAGCGGCATGGGCAAATTGGGCCTGGAGCTATCGCCGGAAGTCTTGACGCATAAAGCGAAAGAAATCGTCAGCCAACTCGGGTACGCGGATAAGCCGGCGGATAGCGCTATCGACTTTTCTTACGACAACGATTTCGTGAGCTATGTGGAGAAGAATGACAAACCGCGTCCGCACTGGGACGAGGTTCTCTTGAGCCCGCCCGCGCCCCTGCAGTTTTTCTACCGGCAAAGCCCGCAATACATGATGGGGACCGATTTTCATGACTCGTCGCTGACTCCGGGAATCGTAACTGACGATGACCCGCCGCTGATCCTTTCGGGAATGGTGAACCTGACGATGGATCCGCGAGGACGGTTGACGTTTTTCCAGGCGATCCCACCACAAGTGCTAAGCGAGGATGCCGGGACGCATGCGCAGGTGGTTGACTGGAATACGCTGTTTCGCGAAGCCGGGCTGGATGTGGCGCAATTCAAGCCGACAGAGCCACGCTGGACTTCGCTAGCTGCTTCAGACACGAGGGAGGCGTGGACTGGAACCTGGCCGGGCACCAGTCGTCCATTGCGCATTGAGGCGGCTGCATTTGAGGGCAAGCCGGTGTTCTTTTGGCTAATTGGGCCTTGGACCCGTCCGCAACGCATGAAACCGGATCCACCGACGACAGCGGGGCAAAGAGCGGGCAACATACTTCTGCTCGCAATCATTCTTTCCGTGGTGGCAGGGGCTGCGTTGCTGGCGCGCCGTAACTACATTCGAGGAAGAGGCGACCGCCGCGGCGCGTTCCGCCTGGCTTGCGTGCTTTTTGCGACGCTGATCGCGTTGTGGCTGTGCCGAGGGCACATGGTGCCGGGACTGGAGATGGTGCTTCCATTCACGATGGCCATCAGCACGGCGCTTTTTTTCTCAGGCCTGATATGGGTGCTGTATCTTTCGCTCGAGCCTTATGTGCGCCGCCATTGGCCACAGGCGCTGGTGTCGTGGAGCCGGGTTGTGATGGGCCGGCTTCGCGATCCGCTGGTGGGGCGTGATGTTTTGTTTGGTGTGATCCTGGGGGTAGTGTGGATTTTGATTTTCGAAGTCAGTCAACTATTGACGATGGGTAAAGGCGCGCCTCCGCAATTCTTTTCGATGAGTTACCTTTTGGGCGGCCGGCACGTGCTGGGAGCGTTGTTATTTCGAATCCCGGACTCGATAGAGGCCACCTTGCTTTTCTTTTTTCTGCTCTTCGTATTGCGGGTTGTGCTGCGGAAGGAATGGCTGGCGGCCATTGTGTTCGTGGCGATATGGGTGACGTTGAAAACTTTGGGTAGCGATTATCCGTGGATTGAGGGCGTTGCTTATGCGCTGCTGTATGGAGGCGCGACCATCGTCGTGTTTCGGGTCGGGTTCGTAACCCTGGGGGTCGGTATCTTCACCACCGAGTTGCTGGCGAATGTGCCTTTAACTCTGGATTTTTCGGCTTGGTATTGGAGCAGTGTGTGGCTTCCGTTGTTGGGCATTGGTGCTCTGGCGGTTTGGGGCTTTTACAATTCGCTGGCTGGGCAGAAATTGTGGAAGACTGAGTTGTTTAGTTAGGGGAGCTCTTAGCGCGTCCGCACAGAGGTGGACGCCCGCGTCTACATTGCCATCAGCTTAAGTCTGCATCTTCTGCGAGTTCACTGATTGCAATCGGCGCCATGTTTCCCTGGTGCAGTTGCTGGTTGAGTTGTGGCAGACGAGTTGCCTTGAAGTGATTCCAATCCGCAATGCGCAGCTTTAGCGCCTGGCTTGATTCGTGATATAGCGCGATGGCCTGCGAAGGTACGGCGCGATCTCCGCTTTCGACGACTGCCAACGCGGAGGTTAGCCCGGAGCTGGAGTTTTCGAGACCAATCGCGTTGCTTGCTGAACCTCCACTGTCGGCGAGTATCTGCCGGATTTCTGTTTCCAGTCGGGATATGGTAGATCTGAGATCGGCGTGACCTCCATCCAGTTTTTGCTCTACGTCCGATAGTTGCTTCTGCACCGACCTGATCTCGGCCAAAGCTTGCCGGCCCCGTACGGCTTCGGCGAAAATTTGACGGCCGAGTTGGAGTTGTTGTTCAAGGTCGCGAGGAGTTGCGGGGGATCGCGGGTCCATCACGATCTTAAGTGGCTGCGTCACAACCTTATCGTCGACGGTGAGCCGGACCTGGTAAGTGCCTGGAATCGCGCGTGGACCTCGGGGAGAACGATATTCGTATTCGCTGGATTGATCCGCAGTTTTCCCAGTGGGGGTGCCCCATGCCAGGTTCCAAACAAAGCGATGCATGCCAGGAGTGGTTTCGAGAATCTCAGGTTTCGGAAGCCATCGATCGGCGATGGGGGCAGCGGGACGCTTCTGTTCGGTAGCGTCACCCGAGGAGAACGTTCGAACCAGATTCTGTTTGTCGTCAAGAATCTCAAGCTTGACGTGGTTCGCGGAGGCGTTGAGGTGGTAATCAATAACGGCGCCATTGGGCGGATTGTTCGCGGTGGGCTCTTCCGGCGGCAACGGAGTGCCTAGAAAAGTATCGTTATCCACACGGATGGCAGTAGCTGGCCGATAGAGATACGCGCTATCAGCTTTCACGGCGTCTTGCGCCTGCCGCAATGGAGTGATGTTGTCGAGAATCCAGAACGCGCGTCCGTGAGTCGCGACAGCTAGGTCATCTCCGTGAATAGCCAGGTCGTGGACGGAAGCTGTGGGAAGATTCAGCTGCAAGGATTGCCAGTGATCGCCGTCGTCGAACGAAACGTAAACACCGAGCTCGGTACCTGCGAAGAGCAAGCCGCGGGTTTGAGGATCTTCGCGGACCGACCGCAGGAATGAAGATGCGCCGATCCCGTCGGTGATAAGTTGCCAGGTCGCGCCGTAATCGCGCGTGCGATAGAGATATGGCTTCTGGTCATCAAGGCGATGGCGATCCACGGCTGCGTAGGCTTCTGCGGGATCGAAGTGCGAGGCTTCGATCAGCGAGATCTTACTCCAGTCGGTGAGGCCGTTGGGCGTGACATCTTTCCAGGTTTTTCCGCCGTCTCGCGTGATGTGAATGAGACCTGTGTCGCTGCCCGCCCATATCAGATTTCCGTTCAGGCTCGAAGGCGCAATCGTATAGACGACACCGTAACCTCGTTGCTTCGCGTTCGCGATTGTGGTTGGACCTTCGGGCTTCTTATCGCCCGGACGCTGTGTCGATCCGGTCAGATCGGGGCTGATGGTTTCCCAATGCAGGCCGCCATCGTTCGTCTTCATCACGTACTGAGTGCCCAGATAAAGTGTTCTCTTGTCGAACGGGGACATGAACAGCACGGGCGTCCAGGGATCGCGATACTTGCGAGCGTTGATCTCGACACCAAAATTCGGCATGGGCCACGGAGTAATGTCCTGGCTGAAGGACGTTCGAGTGTTGAAGCGCACGACGTCGCCGTAAGTGCCGGTCAGGTAGACGATGTTTGCGTCTTTGGGGTCCGGCACCATGTATCCGCTCTCGCTGCCGCCGGACGGAAACCAATCGCGCGGCGTGATTTGTCCGGCGTCGGAGCGGCTGCGAACCGCAGCGCTTCCGCTGTCTTGCTGGGTTCCGTAAACCACGTAGGGAAACTGATCGTCAGTGATTACATGGTAAAACTGCCCGGTGGGCTGGTTATACCAGGAACTCCAGGTGCGTCCGTAGTCGAGGCTGATGGTCGCGCCTTGATCGGTACCGAGAATCATTCGCGAAGAATCTTTCGGGTCGACCCAGATTTGGTGGTAATCGTCACCGCCGGGGGCGCCGCGGACGATTGAAATAGCTTTGCCGCCGTCTTCGGAGCGGTAGAGCGCAACGTTGGGCACATAAATCACATCCGGATTATTTGGATCAACGGTAATATCTCCGAAATACCAGGCACGGCTGGTGAGACGGCGGTCGTCGTTCTGCAGCGTCCACGTGTTGCCTCCGTCGTCGGAGCGATAGAGTCCGGGTTTCTTGGAGGCGCTGATGAGCGCGTACACTCGCTTGCCGTTGGGCGAAACGGCTACGGCTGTGCGGCCCCAGTCCCCTTCGGGCAGTCCTTTCCCGGTGACCCGCGACCATGATTGACCGCTGTCCTGCGAGCGGAACAGACCGCTGCCCGGGCCGTCGAGCGGAGCATACGTGCTCCACGGCGGACGCTGGCTTCGCCACGTGGCAGCAAAAAGAAAGTTAGGGTTTTCGGTGGCCATGGCAAGATCAGAGACTCCCATCTCCGGGCCCTGATCGAGAACCTTTGTCCAACTGGCGCCGCCGTCCGTCGACTTGTAAACACCGCGCTCGCGGTTCGGTGCGTAAGCGTGTCCGAAGGCACCGACGTAGACGATGTTCGCATTTTGCGGATCCACAAGGATGCTGCTGATCTGGCGCGAGTCACGGAGTCCGATGTTGCTCCAGCTTCGGCCACCGTCGGTTGATTTATAAACGCCGTCGCCAGAAGACAGATTGGAACGAATATCTACTTCTCCGGTACCCGCGTAAATGACTTTCGGATCGGATAGAGCGACGGCGAGGGCTCCAATCGAAGCGACAGGTTGGCCATCAAAAATGGGCTCCCACACTACGCCGGCATCTGTGGTTCGCCATACGCCGCCGTCCACCGAGCCAAAATAAAAGGTAGTTGAGTTTCCGGGAAAGCCCGCCACGGCGACCACTCGGCCACCGCGAAATGGACCGATCAGGCGCCACTCGAGCCCGCTGTAGAGGGCGGGAGGAATCGTCTGCGCCGTTGCGAATGCGAGAGTCATGAAAAAAGCGAAAGTTCCAAACAAATATTGAAACCTGATGGCGAATTTGGACACCGGTTGGTCCTCACCCCGTGGAACAGTTAGTGTAGTTGAAATTCTGGAATTTGCTAAAGTGGTTGCGGCATCCGATCGGGAAGGTTGGCGACGTCGCTTGGAGGCGTTAGCGGTGCGCGGTCCGGGGCAACGCATGAAATCTTAAGGTAAAGACAGGGCGGGAAACTATGGGCGAACCAATGGTTGAAGTTTTGTGCAAGAACTGCGGCCAAACTTTTACGGCGTTCTTGAAAGAGATGGCGGCCAAGAAGGCCGAGGATACCTGTCCATACTGCGGCAAGAGCGCTGGTAACCCTCCACAGAATTCTGCGATGTCGCCTGCCGTGCGGAATTAGGCTCAAGGCAATTGTCCGGCCGCTTTCTGCTCGCTAAGCCTCACCCATGCCATAACGGCGAATACTCCCATAGTGAAGATGGAGACTAAGGCGCAGGTGCCGGTGATGTCACTCACTCTCCACAGCGCCCCGGTGGGATCGGAAACCACGGAGGGTCCAGCCAGTGGAAGGGCGAGCAAAATATTTCCCACTGCAGATACCGCGTAGAACAATACCGCGACATGCCAATATCCTGGCGGCAAAGGCTCAGGCTTCATTGAACGGCCCCGCAAATACAGCGCGAATAACTGGTAGAAGACATACACCGTGAGAAACCAACCGAAGAAATTGCTTGCGGGCACGCCGAAGTAGGCTCCTCCCTGCTGCCATATCCAAAGGTGCAAGATCGTCGACCAGACCGGATCCTGGGAAAAATCCCACGCAACCATGATGAATGCCGCAACCAACGGCAGGGTTACAACGCGGGATCCCTCCAGAGGATTTCGCATGCCTCCCAAGATCAGGCGGGCGAGCGTCCAGGAAAGGTAGGCCATCCCAAGATACGCGAGTCCTAGTTGGATGGGGACGACGAAAAGCTTTGGCCCCATCAGATCCGTGAAGTAGTAGTGGCCGAAGGGAGAGCCGGTGCGAACACCCACATTCTCGAAGATGTTCCCGACCACCAAGCAAACGGCAAAGAAGATGAGAATGCCGCGCCATCGGTAAAACATTGCGCCGTGAATGAGGGCAAAAACGATGGGCGGAAGCACATGCAGACCGACGACTAAGGCTATGGGAACTTTGCCGGGGGAAACCTGCAAGACCCGCGCGCCGGCGTAGAGCATAAGGAGCGCCCATCGCGCCAGGATTGCTCCAGTTTGTTTCTCAAACGGTTTATTCATGTGGGGTTAAGAATACTTCTCCGGGGCGGTCAAGCTTCACCGCTTTTCCACAAATCGCGTGTAGAGCGGGCACTGTTATCCGCTCTTGCATTCTCGAATGCGTGGAAAATCAAAGGCAACACCGACCTCAAAGGCGGCGGACAGGAGTGTCCGCCCCCGACGATCTAAATCCAAACTGCGATCGGACGCGTACTTGATGCAGTAGACGGAGCCGTTCGTAACCGCTGGGGCGTGGCGCCGCGTCCCGGCGGCCTGGCTCACGATGTGGCAAAGTCTACGAATTCAATCCCCGAGGAAAACTTTATGAAGCGACTGAAAACGATGGTGACCTTCGCCCTGGCGCTGTTCATGCTGGTTCCGGCCAGCCTGTTCGCATCCAGCCATCGCGAGGCTCCCATCTCCGCGCTGGACCACACCGCGGACGTGACTGACTGGTATGCGTTTGTCAGCTACGACCATCCGGATCGCGTGACCATGATTCTCAACGTCGATGGGTTCCTGGAACCCTCCAACGGACCCAATTACTTTCCTTTCGATCCCAACGTTCTCTACGAAATGCATGTCGACAACAATCGCGACGGAATTCCGGATATCACTTTCCAATTCCGTTTCAAAACCGAAATTCGCATGCCGAACGTTTTCACCGGCTTTGTCGGCGGCATCGCCGGCATTCCTCCGATCACTTCGCTATCGGGCAGGGGTTCCGAAGGATTGAGTCTTCGGCAAACTTATTCGGTGGTGATGATCAAGAACGGCGTGCGTACAGTCCTGAGCGAAGGCAAAACACTGTATGCCGTGCCTTCGAACGTCGGCCCGCAAACTATGCCGAGCTATAACGAATTGTTTACGCAAGGGGTCTTTGATCTGGGCAATAACGTCCATGTTTTCGCGGGAACGGTAGATGATCCGTTTTTCATCGACCTTGGCGCCGCCTTTGACTCGCTTAACTTCCGCATGGGCGTGGGCGGTGTGCTGTCTGCGGCAGAGGATGCTGACGACACTCACAATTACGCGCCGGACGCGGTAGCCGGCTTCAACGTGAACTCCATTGTGCTGGAAGTTCCCATCACGATGCTCACGGTGGACGGAAAGATACACAACGCAAACGATAAGGATGCGGTGATCGGGACCTACGGAGCTACATCCCGGCAACGCATTAGCGTGCGTCGAGTTGCGGATGCATCCGATGCTGGCAATCAGTGGCGGCAGGTAAACCGCGAGGGCAACCCGCTCATCAACGAACTGATCATTGGAACCGGTTCGAAAGATAAGTTCAGCACTGACTTCCCGGTGAATGACAAGCAGTTTGCCAACTTCGTGCTTAATCCTCTGCTGGCGCAGCTGTTCGCTTCGTTGGGGATTCCGGTGCCGCCACCGCCACGTAACGACTTGCTCATCCTGGCACAGTACGAGCCGCCAATCTGTCCGGGTTGCGGCAAGGGCGACGCAGGGCCAGTCGCAGACCTGCTGCGCTTGAACACCGGCATTCCACCAACCGCCATCGGCAGCCAGAAGCGGCTGGGCTTCCTGGTGGGAGATCTGGCTGGATTCCCGGACGGCCGGCGACCAATCGACGACGTAGTTGACATCGCCGCTCGTGCAGTGGGTGGCATCCTGGTTGACGCCGTGAAATATGGCACGCGCATCGGTGACGGCGTGCAACTCAACGACGTGGGTTATGGCACCACGTTCCCGTGGGTGAAACCGGCTCACAGCGGGCGTGACAGCCACCACATTGGCCCCGGACAGCGAGGTTGCTCCGGCCAAGCCAATGATATTTGCCCGGTCAAGTGAGCCGGCTTCGTGGCCGCTGAGGAGTAACGGCGGCCACGGATTTTCCCCAACGATTCTAAGACTCAAGAGAGGAATGTCATGAAACGAATTGCGGCTCTTCTACTGTTGGTTCTGGGCACGGTTGCCGGATTTGCGCAATCACCATCCGTCCCCGCTGAAACCATGCTCTCTCCTGCCGAGCGCAGTATGGCGCAGGCGAGAAAGCTGATCGAGAAAAATCCGAAGGATTTCGAGGCGTACAACGCACTGGCTCTGGCACTCTCGCGGCGAGCGCGCGAGACGTCCGACGTTAAGTTCTACGCGCAGGCTGAGGAGACGTTGCAGAAATCCTTCGAAATCGTCCCCGATAATTTTGATGGCCAGAGGGTTCACGTTTGGCTTCTGCTGGGCAAACACGAGTTCGCCGCAGCTCTTGATGCAGCGAAAAAGCTCAACCAGAAAATGCCCGACGACGTGATGCTTTATGGCTTTCTCGCTGACGCCAATGTGGAACTCGGAAACTACAACGATGCTGAGAAGGCGGCGCAGTGGATGCTCGATCTGAAACCGGGAAATATCCCTGGCCTGACGCGGGCCGCGTATCTCCGCGAATTGTATGGCGACATCGAAGGTTCGCTGGAATTGATGAACATGGCATACCAGTCGACACCGCCCGGCGAAGTCGAAGACGGCGCGTGGATCGTGACCCAGATGGCGCACCTCAACCTCGAGATCGGAAAGATCGGCGAGGCTGAGAGGCTGTCGCAGCAGGCGCTGGCCGTGTTTCCGGGGTATCACTACGCCCTCGGTAATTTGGCGAAAGTGAGAATTCAGCAGAAGCGATACGACGAAGCGGTCGAGTTGCTGACGCAGCGTTATCACGCAGCTCCTCATGCGGAAAATCTGTACGACTTGGCACAGGCGTTGCAGCTGGCCGGGAAGACAGCTGATGCGAACAAGGCTTTTGCCGAGTTCGAACAGAAATCGTTGCTCGAAACCAACCGTGGCGACAATTCCAATCACGAGTTGATCTTCTACTACGCAGACCACGCCAAGCAGCCGGAGAGGGCGCAGGAAGTGGCGCAGCGGGAAATCGCCCGCCGGCACGATGTCTTCACACTAGATTCCTACGCTTGGGCTCTGTACGAAAACGGCCAATATGGAGAGGCGCGGAAGCAGATCGAAATCGCGCTGGCGGTGGGCATTCGAGACGCAAAGATATTTCGCCACGCCGGTGAGATCGCGCTGAAATCGGGAGACAGAGCGGCTGCAGAACACTACCTCCGGAAATCGGCCGACTTGAACACCGTGGGCTCGGACCAGGCGCGGATCACCTTGGCAAGCCTCACACAAGAGGCGCGACGGTAGCAGCACGCGACCCATATCCCCGGACGCCTTCGTCCGGGGCGCGGAGCAAAGCTCGACCGGGATTTCGTGACCAAATCACTCCGAGTCCGTAGAATAGCTGCTCCGGTGATCACGAACTTCAATCCATCGAACTACTGGCTGGATACGGTCCAGATGCCTGCCGGCACTCCGGGTGAATTGCCGGAGTGCGCGGATGTCGCGATCATGGGTGCAGGTTTCACCGGCCTATCCGCGGCTCGAACCCTGGCAAAACGCGGGGCCAAGGTCGCGGTGTTTGAAACCAACACCATCGGCTGGGGCGCCAGCTCGCGCAACGGCGGCATGGTCCTGACCGGCATGAAACTTGGAGTCGAGACGCTTGCCGGTCGCTATGGCATGGATGCGACCAGGCTTATGTATGCTGCCTCGTTGGCCTCGATCGACTTGGTCGAGCAAATTATTGGCGAAGAGAAGATCGATTGCAATTTCTCGCGCTGCGGTCACCTCGAGGTTGCCTGCAAGCAATCGCATTTCGATACTTACGCTCGTTCGGTGGAAGTTATCGCGAGGGAATTCAATCACCAGCTTCGCATTGTGGAGAAAAACGACCTCCGCAGTGAGATCGGATCCGACATCTACTATGGCGGCATGGTCGATGAAGTCAGCGCCGGATTGAATCCTGCGCGCTACGTAGCAGGGCTTGGCCGCGCGACGCTCAATGCCGGAGCTTATGTCTTCGAGAACACACGCGTGGAGCGCATCGAGCACGCCTCCCGCAATGGCGGTTCGGGGTTCCAGCTAGTCACATCTCGCGGACAAATGTGTGCGACGGACGTGTTCATTGCAACCAGCGGCTACACCTCAAAGACTACGCCAGCACTGCAAAAGAAAATCATTCCTATCGGTTCCTTCATCATTGCCACGGAACAGCTGCCGGAAGCGCTGGCGCACGAACTTAGCCCACGCAATCGCATGATTTACGACTCCAAGCACTACTTGTACTATTTTCGCCTCACGCCAGACAATCGCATGCTGTTTGGAGGCCGGGCAGCGTTCTTTCCGGAAACCAGCAACACGATCCGGCGCAGCGCTGAGATCCTGAGACGTGGGATGATCGACGTCTATCCTCAATTACGCGATGTGCAAGTGGAATACGCCTGGGGTGGAACGCTGGATTTCTGCTTTGACACCATGCCCCACGCGGGCCGCATGGACGGAATGTACTATGCGGTCGGATACGCGGGGCATGGCGTGGCGATGGCAACTTATCTGGGTGCGAAAATCGCCGCACAGATCAGCGGGGGCCACGAAGAAAATCCGTACGCCAACGTTCCATTTCCCGGCGCGCCGCTTGGTCTGTACAACGGACACCCATGGTTCCTACCGTTCGCCGGCGCCTACTACAAGATCCTCGACTGGATCAGTTGAAACACATTGGGTCACGCCGATACACGTCTTCGGAAAAAGAAATAAGCCAACGGTCCCAACAGCAGCACGAGCGGCCCATACTTGAGCCCGAATTTGTCACTGGCAATCAGCGCGACCCCGCTCATGATTAGAGGAGCAATCACTGCGTACGCCAGACCCTTGGTTCCCCAGGGGATGCGAAAGGCGCGTTCCAGATCAGGTCGGTTGCGACGCAGTTGCCACGCGGAAAGTACGGTCAGCACGGAGGTTGCAATTCGAAGCCAGATGTAAACAGAGATTAGTTGAGTAAGCGTGTTCCATGCGAACACCGAGTAAATCGCAGCCGAAATCAAGATGGCCACCCATGGCGTGCCGAACTTGCCATGGCGGCGCGTAAGGAATGGCGACAGATATCCGTCTTCAGCCATAGCGAATGGCATGCGCGTCGAGGAAAGCACAGTGCTATTGAGAATGGAAATGAAAGTAATGGCTGCCGCCATGGTCATGGCGAAGCCGAGCCAAGGCCCACCAATCAACTGCGCGGCATCGGAGAAGTAGCGCGTGTGCCAGTCCTGCCAGTTTCCCAGCGCCGCCAGGGCGCATGCCGTAGGGACGAAATAAGTCGCCATGGAGAGCGGCACCACCCAGGCCAGCGCGCGCGGATAATTCTTCTGCGGCTCCTCAACCTCTTCGGCGACGGTCGAGAGCTGTTCGTAACCCGAGTAGAGCCACAACCCCAATGCCAGCCCCACACCGAAAACCTGGAACACGGGCTGATGCGGCGGCACTAACGGAACGAACGGGTTGTGATGCCACATGCGCACGCTCATCACGCACATGGCCGCGACCGGCAAAAAGATGAGCGTCTCGAGCAGAGTCGCGACCTTTCCCACCGTTTTAATGCCGCGAACATTGACGTAGGCGATGATTCCGATCATGGAAACCGCGACTAGGTAGTGTTTCCATCCCGTGATCCACGGAAAGAAAAAACTGACGTAGTCCGTGAACAGTACCGCGTAGGCACTGCCAAGCAGAAAAGACGCGCACCAGTTCCACCAGCCCGCCAGAAATCCCCAAAAGTCGCCGAAAGCAGCGCGCGTCCAACGGTAGAAACCTCCCTGCACCGGCATTGCCGTCGTCAACTCAGCAGCCACGAGCGAAATCGGAGTGCACCAGAAAAACGGGAGCACGAGATGGTAGATGAGCGTCATCCCTGGTCCAGAAGTAGTCACCTGATCTTCCAACCCGAACGGTCCCGCCGTGGTGTATGAATACATCACAAACACGAACGAGAGCAGCCCAGCCTTGCTTATCGCCGCTCTGCTGCTCCCGTTGCTTTTGGTGTTGGCCACGCTTCTTTGCTCAGGTTCGAGCCACAGCTTATTTGGTCGGAAGGTAAAAGGCTTCGGGTGCGGGCCGATACACGCGAATCATCCACAACGGACGGCGCAAGTTGCCGGGGCCGGGAGCGGCGCGACTCATTTGCAACCAGCGTTGATACTCTTCGTGCGCCTGATTGGTGTCCACGAAAACGTCCCCGTAGCGATCTTCCGTGCGAGCTTTGCTCACCGTGACTTTTTGATGCCAACAATGCTGTCCACTAATCGGGTCCGGTTGGACGGGGAAGGTCAAGTTCTGGTGTACGCCCGCATCTTCCCAGTGAATGCGCGATGAGTCAGGATCGCTGCTCTCGAATGGTTGAATGCCATGGATCGTGCGCATCATCCACTTGCCGGGCTCGACCTGCTTCAGATCGACCAGCGCCGTAGACCAGCGTTCACCGCCGAAATCTTCTTTCAGACGCCAGCGCCCGAGATGATGCGAGCACGCAATGACGCCGGGACGCATCCCTTCCGTTGCCCAGACTCTGTCCACGAAATAACCGATGGCCGTTTGCACACGTACCAAGTCGCCAGTGACCACTCCTAAGCGCTCGGCGTCTTCGCGATGCATCCAGACCGGATTCTTATGCGAGATTTCGTAAAGCCACTTCGCATTGCCCGACCGCGTATGGATGAGCGTCGGCAAGCGGAAGGTGGGCAGAAGCAGCATCTCGCCTTTTCCTGCATCGATGTTGTCGCGATGCACGTGGCTCTTGATGTAGCCGGGGATCGAATACTCCGGCCAGTGCCAGTCTTTCAACGTCTTCGAATAAAACTCGAGTTTGCGCGACGGAGTGGGAAAACCGGCGACAGCCCTGCCATCGATCTCGACTCCGATTGGCGATCCGTTCTTTTTGACTACGTGGGTCAACGGATCGACCGTGCTCCCCTGTACTTCTTCTGGCTTCAGAACCTTGCGGTGCAATTCGTAGACGTTGTTTTCGACCAGGAAGGCACCATACTTTCGCATGTAATCGAGCGGCGTGAGCCCTTCGCTAGCGGCTGCCTGAGGCAGACCCGGCACGCTGTTCTCAAAAATCCAGCGGTAGTACTCGTCGATTCTAAGCTTCTCTCCCGGGCGGTAAGGCGACTCGAAATAGCGACGGATGCCCATGGAGCCATCGGGGTCGACGCGCCACGACAACTCAATCCAGAACTCGTCTTCTTCCCAGACTTCGCCCAATCCGGCTTCGCGGTGCGCTTCATAAGTGAAGTTGAATTTCTTGCCCTGCCTCTCCAACGCCAGACGCAGCACCGGCTGGCGGAAACCGATCCAGCGCGCAGCGTGGGTTTCCTGACTCATGAGATCGTGGCGCTCGGAAGCGTGGCCCATCGGCAGAACATAGTCGGCGAACCAGGCAGTTTCGCTCCAGGTTGGAGTGAGGCATGCGTGCCGTTCGACTTTGCTCTCATCGGTCAGCGCCTCAATCCAGCTCAGCCCATCCGGATTGGTCCACACCGGGTTGTAGACGCGGGAAAAATATACGGCGAGCTTGCCCCGGCCTTCTTTCAGAAAGTGTGGCAGCAGGAAACTCATCTCGAAGAATGCCAGAGGATACTCGCGCGCCCACATCAATTCGTTCCACGCGTTGGGCGGCGGCGGCATCATGGGCGGCGTCGGAATGTATTTGTTCCACGCGCTAGGGGAAGTTCCGCCCGGAGTTCCCACTGCCCCCACCAGCACGGCGAGGAATTCCAACGCTCGCGCCACCTGCCATCCTCCGAGATTGCCCGCGGCGGCGTTTCGCCACACGTGTGTGCTCAGCGCGGACCCAGCGCGGCCTACTTCCCGGGCAACTTCGACGATCATGCGAGGATCCGCTCCGGACTCTTGAGCCGCGAATTCGGGAGTGTATTGCTCGTAGGTTTGCTGGAGCACTTCCAGGAATGTCTCGAAGGTTTGCGGCTCGGCCGAATGCTCTTCGCGCAGATACTCTTCCCAGTTCACCCAGCGGTGGACGAACTCGCGATCAAAAAGGTTTTCCTGAAGCAGCACGTTTACCATCGCCAACAGTACGGCTGATTCACTCCCCGGCCAGGTCGAGAGCCAGTAATCGGCCTTCGAAGCCGTGTTCGAAAGGCGGGTATCGATGACGCACACTTTTGCCCCATCCATTTTTCCATCGATAATTCGCTGCGCGTGCGGATTGAAATAGTGTCCCGCTTCGAGGTGCGAACTCAGCAGCAAAATGAAGCGAGCCTTGGAGTGATCGGGCGATGGGCGGTCGAAGCCGTGCCAGAAAGCATATCCAGTACGAGCGCCCGCCGAGCAAACATTGGTGTGGCTGTTATGTCCGTCGATGCCCCAGGCGTGCAGCACGCGCTGGTTGTAAATCAGTTCATGCCCCGGACGACCAACGTGGTAAATGATTTCGTTCTTGCGTCCCTCCTGCAGCGCAAGGCGAATCCGCGAGGCAAGGTCATCCAGAACTTCATCCCAGGTTACGCGCTCCCACTTTCCTTGTCCCCGTTTGCCGGTTCGCCGCAGAGGATACAGGATGCGCTCGGGATCGGTGATCTGATTGATGGTCGCTGGACCTTTCGCGCAGTTGCGGCCGCGACTGCCCGGGTGAGCAGGATTGCCTTCAAACTTTTGCACCCGCATTTTGTCCTTGTCGACGTAAGCCAACAGTCCGCAAGCCGCCTCGCAATTGAAGCAGATGGTCGGAATCAAGCAGTAATGCTTTTCGACTTTCTTGGGCCACTGCGCGGGATCGTATTCCGTCCAATCATCCCAACGATCGGATGGAGGATAACTGGAAAGTCCGCCCGCGGGCTCGTCCAGGTCTAGCGCTTGCGGATTCAGAGGTAGATGGTCTTTCATAAATGATTTTCGTCAACTGAGTGGAGTGGATTGCCCCGCCTTTACCCATAGCTCCTCAAACCACCATAGGCCAGCAAGCGCCAGAATCGCCGCAACAATGGCAAATGCAGAAGCGCTGGAAAGTAAAGACGCCAACACCACCGAAGCGAGAATAATTGGAGCAATCAGTCCCGCGCCGACGACTAGTGCCCAAAATCGTCCGCTCAGTTGTCCCCTGGTGAGCGCTCGCGTGGCAATCCTGACGTCTTCGCTGACATGTGGCAGCGCAATCTCTCCCATGTTCATTGCCAGGCTGACGATCAAAGAAATCAGTAAGATCAGAACTGCGGGCCTGAGAATTCCTGGAGGTGCGTCCATCAGGATACCCGTGATTAATATCGTGGCGGATCCTGCGACCAAAACCTGCACCAATAAATGCCACAGGAAAAGTGGGCTTTGCCACAAGTCGCGACCCTTTGCCTGAGCAAAAAGAAATGCGGAATAGCAAGCGCTGGCTATGGCGAACGCGGCAGCGAACCATCGCAGGGCACTGGGAACGGAGCTTGCGAAAATGCCGCATAGCAACCATCCTCCGGCAAGCACACCATAGCCAATTAAGAAATACGTGCCGATCACCAGCCATGACCTGAAATTTGGCTTAGTAATAAGGTAGAAAAAACGGTCGGGACGCTTCAGATCGAAAATGAGCAGGACAGAGGTCACCGCAAGGCCGACAAGGGCTATGCTGGGACAAACGATATTGAGCAACGTGGCTGCTGATCCACCCGCTAGACTTAACAGAATCGCCGCAACCAGCAGGACGCCCGCCGCAACCGCCTTGGTCCAAAGATAGGCAGCAATCTTCCAACCCCAGGGTGCGGGGTGGGGCACGTCATAAACCTCGCGGGCCAGGGCACCTCCAAAATTGCCTACGTCGCTAGCGTTCGCTTGGGCAGCTCCATCCCGCCAGTCTGAAGCGAAGTAGGTGTCCTTCCGCGAAATCCGGGTAGGCTCGAGCAAATCTCCGTCGATGCCAACATAAAACAGCTTAGGCTGCGTGCCTTTTTGCGGCTTGCGCACCGACACTTTCTCGTTTGCCACAGTGCGGCTGACTCTACTGCCGGGATTGTCTAGATCTCCGGCGAGAATAGCCTGCGTGGGACAAACGATCACGCATGCCGGTTCAAGGCTCATTTCAACCCTGTGCGCGCAGAAGTTGCACTTAGCGGCGGTGTTGTTGTTGGGATCGATGTAGAGAGCATCGTAGGGACAAGCCTGCATGCAAGCCTTGCAACCGATGCAGCGCCGGTTGTCGAAATCAACGATTCCATCAGTACGCCGGTAGAGCGCGCTGGTGGGACAGATTTCCGTGCACGGCGAATTGTCGCAATGGTTGCACCGCATCACTCCGAAGTGACGTGAACTGTGAGGGAACTCGCCCTTCTCGATATGCTTGACCCAAGTGCGAAATACACCAACCGGCACTTGGTGTTCCTCTTTGCACGCAACCGTGCAGGCGTGACACCCGATACACCGGTCCTGGTCGATAACAAATCCGTATCGCATCTGTTCGCGTTCGCTCCCCAATAAGAACTGGGAAATATTTAAGCCTCGACATCATAGCTGATCTTTGCGCATGCTAGCTGTGGGTATCCTTTTCTGGGCCCTCGCAGCACGCTGATTCCCGGCTCGCTTCCACAATTTATTTTCATTGTGCCCGGAGACGGCCTAAGATAGACCGTCCGAATCCGCATTGGAGGAAAGTGATGAAGAACGTGGGTTTAATCTCCGCGACGATTCTCGTTGCCGCTGTTTTAGCCCTTCCGGCTCATGCACAGGAAATGGCCAAGAAAGATGCTGCGCCTAAGCCAGCGCTAAGTCCGTCGCAGGCTGTGCTTGATTCGTGGAACGACATTGGACGGAAACTGATCGCCATGGCAGAGGATTTTCCCGAGGACAAGTACGACTTCAAACCCACTCCAGCACAGCGCAGCTTCGCAGAGCAACTCCTCCACGCTGCCGGAGCGAATTATTTCTTTACCAGCCCTGTGCTGGGCCAGAAAGCGCCCGCCCTGGAAGATCCGAAGCGTGACCAGTACAAAACCAAGGCGGACATAGTTGCTTTCGTGAAGAAATCGTTCACCGACGGTGCAGCTGCCATCAAGGCAAAGGGCGACAAGGGCATGACCGACCTGGTAACGGACCCCGACAGCAATCAGCAGGTCCGCATATCCGACATGGCATACGGTCTCATCGAGCATTCCGGAGAGCACTACGGTCAACTCGTCGTCTACTACCGGATAGCGGGGCTGGTACCGCCGGAGTCCCGTCCAAAGAAATAGCTGGAGCGCAGCGCCGGTCGGGGAGACTGCGAGATGACTCGCCGCTATAGACGAAAGCGGAGAAGCGGTTGGACGCCCCGGGTGAAGCTCAGCCGATGAACCAGCGCAGCCATGTTAAACTGTTGGAAATCGCCGGAGAGGTGGCCGAGTGGCTGAAGGCGGCGGTTTGCTAGACCTTCCAGGATTTTATCGCTTCAATCTTCCCAAGGACTTACAGGTGGGAGCAAGTGCCCTCAGATGGGTTAATTCTGCCTCATTCGGGTTTATTTGCTCCCCACTTTGCTCCCCAGAAAAGCCACACCCAGCCATTGTCGAGGCTGGGCGACGAGAAACTCTCTGTATCCCTTTATAGATCTATGAGGCCCGGCTGACAGCGGCAATTTAGCGGATCCTCGCCCGTTTCAAATCTTGATATTACAGGCGGACGGAAAAACCGGTCAACCGCCGAGGGGGGTGAGAACATAGCGGGATAAATTCTGCACTTCACTAGATAGTAAACAGCTGGCCGTTGTGTTCTCGCCCAAAATTTGTCGCCCAACAGGCGCCCTGTAGCCACACAGTCGAACTATCGAAGCTCGCCGACGCCCTTACAGGTAGGACAGGTGATTTTCTTCTTGCCGCCACAAACCGGACATGGTTGGTGCAGAACAATGAGCGTTGTTTCTTGGCCTGTTCCGGCGCAAGCGGCGCAAGAAACCGTCCCACTACCGTTGCACTTGGGGCACTCCACCGCTTTTTCACCTCACCTTAGATCTTCAGAAATCGTTCCCGTATAAGTAGCACTAGCAGCCCGATGAGAACCAACGCAAAAGACACAATGCTGACCGATCTGGTCAATTCTTTCTCCTTCGTCTGCTGATAAATAACCGGGAGGTTGGACAATGCACTTGACATCGAGGCAAGCACCACCGCGACTCCCCCAGTCTGCGGCGTAAGTTGGCCGTGCGTCGTCAATAGCGCTGCGCTTGCAGTCGTGCTGGCACTGCTCACCGCTCCGCCGATCAAAGCAACTATCAGGAACCCAAATCTACCGAGGTGCCGTTGCGCCAGCGTACCTGCAATGTTGATGGCCAGAAACAAGCCTGCAAACTTCAGCACTCGGCCAAGAGAAATAGGGGAAGATAGTGTTATCGTGCTTTGAATTTGGGTTAGTTCATGCCGATGCCTCCATACGTAAGCTGCAGCCAATAAGAGCATCACTGCCAAAGGCCACAACGCCGTGGGAACGGCAGCTTGCCCAAAGATCGCCAAGATGGCTAAGTTACGCATGAACATCGCAACAATCGTCAACAAAGAGATGACCACGCCCAACGAACCAATGGTCCCACGCAAAAGCGGCCCGAGTTGAGCCACAGCCGCCGTGCTATTCACGAGCCCGCTTAGCAGGGCACTCAAGTACAGGCCCCGCGACTTGTACAAGCGCAGCAACACGTAATTGATGAAACCGATGCCCGCCAGGACAATCACAGTGACCCAAGCCTCTCTGGGATTCACAAGCCCCCAAGGGTCGATGGATCGGTTGGGCAAAACGGGATAAATGACAAATCCCAGCAGACCCATGAGAACCGCACTTCGAATCTCTTGAAGCGACAAATCAACAGTGAATGCAGAAAGTTCGGTTTTCCAGGAAAGCAGCAGCGTCATGGAGATGGCTGAAGCTGCGGACGTGAAAACGTGCCCATGGCCCACTAGAATGCCCAAGACCGCAGTGATAATGAGGGCGACCGACGTGGTGATTTCCAGTGACCTGTCGGCCAACACGCTCCGCAAATTCAAGAATCCTACGAGTAAAACAACACCGATCAGAGAGATGGCTGCGAAGATCGGTTCCTGAAGAGAACTGAGCATCCCCAAAAGAGCAGTCAACGAGAATGTACGCAGGCCTACATCTTTACGCGCCCATTCTCTTTCCAAGCCCACGAGCAGACCGATACCGAGCGCGATCAAGATCTTCGTGGCGATTTGGGTAGGCGGAAACACTGATATGACTGGGCCTTTGGTTGAAACATTTTCGTCCCTCAAGAAGGCTCTCTCAGGTCTTCTAAGGGAAAGTGGAAAACAAATCTTTCAGGTCCGGTTGACTCGCGGCACTACCAAGATACGGACTGACCCCAAAGATTTCCTCCAGCGTTCGAAGCAGTGCTCCATGATCATAATGAATGGAGTTGCCATAGCCGTTTCCCTTTGCCACAGGCGATAGAACAATCATTCCAATTGGCCCATCCGCGATATCAGCTTCGTCCCAGGTTATGAAGACGGCTCCGCCGTCGCGGTAGGCCTGGGAATTAAGGATTTCTGGCAAGTATTTGGCGAGCCACGCATCGCCCTGAGCGACCTTATTATGGAGTGGAAAGCAGCTGTCGTGCATATCGTTACAGATATTGGGTGTGATGAAGTTATAACGCGTGGTGGAATTGCTTGCGAGGTCTTTAGCAAGCTGTTCGAAAGGGCGGATGTGCTCGATACAGTAGGCGGAATCCGGGTTCTTCCGATTGGTGACATCATCGAAGTACACAAACGGATTGTGTTTCACAACGTATGGATACCTGTCGGAAAGCGGACAATCCTTCCCGGAAATATTCTCCTGGTAGGCCCGCCACTCAATTGCGCCCTGGGGCGCATTCTTCAACAAAGTCACCAAATGTTGGGTGGTGGATTGACTGTTACTCAAAGGCGAACGATCGTCGGCAATACCAAAATTCGTCCCTGCTTCCATCCACAAGTAATTGGGTAAGCTTGGATGAACATTGGGAGGATTAAAGTATTGCTCGGCATGAGACGCCATCGGCAGCACCGTGTCGTTGATGTAAGGAGCAGATTTGCTGCCTTTGATCGAAGACCAGTTTTGGTTCTCCATCACGATAATCCAAACGGTTTTTATATGCTCACGAGCGGGTACAGTTCCTCCGTCCGTTGCCGCGATGACACTCGTAGTCGATGTGAAAAGGTGAAGCAGAATTAAAGAATTCAAAAATGGCGAACGTCTCATTAGGTCATTGTGCCATCGGATGCCTGTACAGCGCTAGGAAGCACCTGCAATAAGGCGATTTCACAGTGACCCCGGTTGGGCAACCCAAGCTCTCTAAAGAGAAAGGGCACGCCCAACGGTTGCCGCTCTATCGTCGGAGGCTCAAAGCCACAATACATTCTTCCCGGATCTCCCAAATGCTCGCGAGTGAGAACTCGCCAATATATGGCCTTTGATGGCCTTTCGGTTATCCATTGCTGAAGGAAGCTCTTGTGAACGCCGCTTTTGTATAACGTTATCTGACTCGGATCGATCTCCTCTTCATGCAGGAAATGGGATATTGGTTCCACATGGCTACCGACGTCTTGCCTTGTGACGTCGATGCGTTCGTTTCCAACTCGGAGATAACAGTGAGCCTCGGGCAGGGCGTTTATACCGTGCCTCTCCAAAACGGGGCCAACTCCCGGAGTGTTGCGTTCGTTCATCTCATAAATACCAAGAATGAGCAAAAGATCAATTTCCTGTTCAATAGCAAGTCGACGTAGCAGCGCGTGCTTGGTACTGCACGTTCCCCGCCGCTCGGTTAGGACAGCCAATGGATCGTCAGGATGACTATTTCGGCCATATGGCAAATCGCACACATGTTGCCCAGCAACCCGTAGATCTGCTTTTGCGAGGCTCAAGAATGCAGTTGAGACAATGCCATTTGGCCTCAATCTATACGGAAGAAGAGCTTCCCAGGAATGCATACCACGATTATCAACCACCAATCAGCGGCAATGAAAACTCGCTGCGAGTCTTAATTGTCAGCAGTCTTTGAACTCGGATCGTGAAAAGTGATATACGTTAATTTTTGCGCCTCGGCGGTGTGTTTCGCCCTGAGGGAGAACGGTTGCAGGAGTCCGCCATGGACACGAATTATGGATGGGAAGTTTATTATCAAGCCGCACTTTTCGAGTTGGACGACACTAAACTCAGGGTAAAAATCGACGAGACGAGGCATGCTATCGACCATTGCTTATTGCAGGCAGGCCCTGATCTCGGAACGAAAGAACGACGAGACATTGCAAATGTTTTGGAGGTACTCAAAGCATTGGAACGTGGCCTCGACCGCCGCACGGGTGGTCTCGCGGCTTGATCCAACATGATGGTGTTTCAATCTCTGCTTGCAGCGTCCGCTAAACGGTTCGGACCTAAAAGAGCATATGAAATGAAGGTACTGGCACTATTCCTCACCCGCTGACATTCGGGTCGACGGCTATTCCCCACCGCTTCAGTAGCCACTCCGGGATGTAGCAACGGTCTTTGTTGCATATGCACCAACGTCTCAGTTCCTCTGAGGTCGCACATGTCTGATCGTTCAACCCGAGCTTCCCGACCTGCTCTTCGAACGCGGTCGGAACATCTCGGACCGCTTCCATAGGCTTTCCCCAGTTCGGATTTCCGCGCTTGCGAGCTACGGTCCGCAGAACGAATCGCTTCTCCACAGCCCACATAATACTCCCGACTGGCGTGGCGGGGTGCCGAACTACTACCGTGACTAACGGAGAACACCCGCTCGAAGACAAACTGGTCTCACGGAAGAAGCGAATACGGGCACCCACTCTGGTTTGGTCACCGCTTGTCAGCCCGAATAGACCCAGCATCGGTCCGCAGACGTTGTAGCGATCTCGGGTGTACGCGCTTTCCCTGGCGTGCGCGCAGAATGGTGTGCCTACTCAGACCAGTTTCCTTTTCTAGTGTATCGAGAGAAATCTGCTGCAAACGCTCTCGCAGAGCTTGCTTCGCCGCACCTTTGTTCTGCTGATACCGAACGAGCGATGGCAAAAGCGTACTGATATCCTCAGCCTGCTCCCAGCCGCGTTCGGTTTCCTTCCCAATCAAGTGAAATTCAGATGCTGTGACGGGATATCGCTTCAGCAGCCCGCGAGTATCAGCCTTGCAAGGATTACCATCAGGCGCAAGGCTCTTGTACTCGGGATGTCGGATGTACTGCGCGAAAACCATGTCGAACGTTTGTGGCAAGATAGGCAGCGTCGGACGTTGCAGCGTGTGCATTTCCCCGTCATGAATATTGATGTAGGGCATTTCTCCCCAGCGTGCCCCGTCTTTTTCGAAGGCTCCAAGAAGTGTAACCGGTGAATCAGAAAGGTTGACGATCACCGGCGATAACGCGAAGTTGTAGGGTCGCGCTAGATCCCGGTTCAGCCGCCGCAACTTGGCCATTACGCTTGGCGTTGTGATGGCGATGCGTCGCATGACAGGAACTTGGAACCAGTCAGGTTCATGGCTTGGCAATCCGAGCGCAGGGTCAAGAATCCATTGCCAGCCTTCCTTTATCCATACGGGAGCGTCGCATTCCGCATCGCGCCCTGCCTTCGGCCTGTAGTACAAACCCAATCCATGCTCGCTAGCTTTGATGATCTTCGCTCGCGAGCGGTCAAGAATGTGTACCGAATAGCGTTTGGCGGAGATGCCATAGCCGTAGATCTGACGCTGTTTCCCGGTCGAGTCGTAATTGATGTCTTCGATGTTCAGGATCGAGCCCGGAATGATTTTCTTGTTGTAAGGGTTCAAGGTTTTGAACCGGTCCACAATCTCCCGTGTCTCAGCCCACGGGAGAGCCTTGATCGCATCGCTTCCGTCCGGCATCTTGTATGGTCCGCCGTTGCATGGGATCAGGCCTCCGCGTTCCGAAGATACGAGTAACATTCCGTCGGTATCGCATGCCAAGAACGCTCCGCCCGCATCCGTGACCATTTTTTCGAGCATTAACAGCAGCAACCGCCCACCCGCCGTGATGAGGGCCGAGGCTGGAGGGAAGTACTACGGGCCCGGCGTCTCGACGATGCAAGTTCGCTCGGTCATGCTCATCTCACCAGAAAATATTCCTACTTGCTTCGCATCGTTCTTGCCAGTTTGCACACGGTTCACCTCAGCGTAAATCCCGTAGCAACCGGCGCTGGCAACAATCTTGAGGAAGTAATAGAGGGGATCTGATTTTTTCTTCCCCTTGCGCTCCTCAACCACTTTGCGAAAGAAATCATCGCGAGCAGGATTGATTGACGCTTGGCCCAGGTTTACAGACTTCATCTCTTTTTGGACTCCCACAGGTTCGAACCGAATCGCGCGGAGAATCTTTGGCGGCCTCCCCGTTTGCAATAGCGATCCAACAATGTCCGGTCCGGCGTACCATATCGGCTTCTCGGATGTCAGCGGATTTAGCCCGATGTTGGTTTCATTGTGTAACGGGTCACGATCTTTACTGTGGATTTTCTCACGAAAATTTCGGGTACTTTCTCGCATTCCTTCCGGTTCTTCCTTCGGGTTTTCCACAAGTTTTCCCGTAGTGACGGTCGGATAGGATACTTGCCTGTGTAGGTGAAGGCCTGAGTATCCCACCACTTTCCGAAAAAAAGTATTTGGGCTTGAGACGAAAATGGCGAAGCGATGTTCCCCAGATTCCGCCCCTTCGGGGCGGGGATTTTCCAGGCATGCGGGGTCTATCGTCCGATGCTTTGTAACGTGCACGATGAAATCCTGTAGGATTGCGGCAGCGCGAGAGTGATTGTTCCCGCGCTGCCTATGATCGGCTCGATGAGCCCCGCCAGGTTATCCCTCAGCATGGTTGCGTCCCCGCAGTGCCCGCTTCTGTTTCACCTGGCAAAGCCATTTTAGTTTAAGAATCGAGAGAACAGCAGCCGACCTTGGTATCGAGGTGTGCCATTGCAACTGAGCCACCAATCACAATCGCTTCCTGTGGGCGATCATCTGAAAACGTACTTTTCTGAACGTCGGCCGGAGTAAACAAACCCAGCAGCATCATCCGCGCCGGAGGCGCGCATCATCCCTCGTCCGGTGTAGTGTGATTTTGAGCGAGGGATGGCCATGTCCGAGGTTGTGCTCCGAAACCGTAACTGTCGTGCCTGTGGCTTCGTCTTCTGCGTCTGCAGCCATTGTGACCGTGGGCAATGCTACTGCAGCCAAGAGTGTCGACGAGAAGCCCGGCGGCAACAACTTCGCGCGGCCAATCGACGTCACCAGCGGACGGACGCAGGCCGGCGAATGCATCAAATGCGCCAGCGCGACTATCGGCGGCGGAGGGCCGGGACCCGCGTGACGGATCATGGTTCCCCTGTGATCGTTTGGCCGGGCTGGACACAGCGCAATCGCCTTGGAAGCTGCGCGGTCTGCGGTCGTTACAGCCGATGGATCGATCCGTTTCCCGCGATTCCGCTATCGCGAAGCCGTCGGAGACGGCAACACCCGGTCGGCAAACGTTCGAAAATCTACGTTTTCAGATGATCGCTAACACTTCCGGCCAAGCAGAACTTAATTTGAGAAAAATCGCTTCCGGCCAGGGAGAAAAACGTGACTCGTTACATCATTGCTCACCCGGCCTTCCCCGTACACTGTGCGAACTGGCAGAATGTCGCCTTCCGGTTGAATCAGAGCGAAGAAGGTCAGCTTGGGCCATATCTTCGAATCGAGCAGTTGGTTCACGTTAACTGATTTCAAAAACGTTTTGACATCCCAAGTCGCTTCACGTACGCGCACCTTATTGGCAGTCAGCAAACGCCATAGACCCAGTAGGGTATTCACCGAGGCATACTGGCTAAGAAAATCCGTGTAGACAATTGGCACGGGCGTATGACGAATCCTAATTTCAGCCCTCCCGCCGTGATACCCAGCCATACAGTTACCGAGGATCCTATGCACAGATGTTGAGAATGGTACAGGATATGAAATGTATCCTGAAAGGCATTACAACCGACCCAACCGACCCGATTACAGGTCTGGGTAAGACGTGTGGAACGGCGGGTTACGGACAGATTGGAATATACCCACAGGCACAAATAGCGGCAACGGATGGGCAATATTTTCTTCAGCCCGGTGCGGTATTGGAGAACTTTCTACGCTGCAATGATTCACCACCTGCGGGACAATACTGCACCTGGTCGGAGTCGAATCCACTGGGATCGTATGCGACCGATATGATTGTATTGCATATGTACACAGGATCAACGGATCCTGTTTATCCGGAACAGTTTCTTTATGGTGTGGCGCAGTTTCGAAAGCTGCTATCCGCGGCAGATAAAGCAAAGCCATTCTTTAGTGGTGAAGGCGGCTGGGGGTTGAATACCACACAGACGGATCCCAATCTATCGGCGGGGTTTGTAGCGAGGTATTATCTGATCTTGTGGATGATAGGAATGACACGAGGGTATTGGTTTGCCTGGCCTGGTTGGGACAGCGCTCATTGGGGTGGATTGTGGTCACCGGAATCGATCATGTATGGCGTCAATGGAGAGTATTTGACTTGCCAACAATTCGACAAGCGAACCAATGGCTACTGGTGTACGGGGGCGATTGCGTACAAACAGACGATGAAGTGGTTGGTGAACGCGAATGTGGTAGGTTGGACTTGTCCTGATCACGGTGGTTGTGGAACGCATTACGAGTTGTACTGGGGAACGTTCACCTTTGATATTTCAGACAGTACAGGATATCAAGGCGAAATAGCGTGGGATAATACGCAAACAGCTCCATGTAAGAATCCGCAGTGTGGATCAACAGCATATGTAGCCCCAAGCTATGCAACCCAGTGACGGGATTTAGCTGGTAAGTTGCATACGGGAAAACCAAAACAGATAGGAGCAGAACCGATACTATCGGAGAACTTCAGTCGGGGTAGTCCGACTGATCAGACTGGTGGAATTTCAACGTGGTTCCAGAATCAAGGAGCATGCTTGAGCTCAACCTGTGCTTATAAAGCTGACGGGGTTCCTGCCGACGGTATCCAAGGAGCGACCAGCCAAAATCCATCGGCGGTCATTCCGTTCGTGCCAGAGACTGTCGCGGCAGAAGAAGAGATGAACTCTTCAATCCAGAAGATCGGGTTGACTCCATTTGGGCTGGGAAGCATGATTCAGTATTCTCTGAAATAGTGTTCGTAGTTCGCCACTGTTTCTCCGAGCAATCTCAGCAGCCTTATTCCCTGAACCGAGAGCCGGAAAGGGTAGTTCGGTAATGGAAGCTCACGAGTGACGGGACCGATCCTTTTTCCCAGCCACTTCCGCAATTCCTGGGCGATGAACTCCGGTCCATTGTCCGAACGCATGTGCTCTGGTAACCCGCGCACCAGCATCACATCCGCCAACGTGTCGATCACCTGCAGACTCCCCAAGCGCCGCGCCACCCGCAACGCCAAACACTCCCGCGTGTACTCGTCGATCACCACCACGATGCGCAGCGCACGTCCATCGTGCGTCATCGCCTTCACAAAATCGTAGCTCCACACGTGATTCGCACGCTCCAGTCGCAAGCGCGCACACGAACCATCTCCTAGCCACAGCCGCCCTCGCGACCCGCTGTTTCTGCGGCACCTTCAGCCCTTCGCGTCGCCAGATCCGCTGCACTCGATCCTTCCTCACCGCCCATCCCGCGCTCTGCAATAACGTCGTGATGCGCCGGTAGCGGTACCGCCCATACTTCGCAGCCAGGGCCAGGATCGTCTCTGTCAGCTGATCTTCGGATCTTCGTCCGTGCGCCGCAGCGGCAAATAGCGCTGTGTCCCTCTCCATTGCCGTACTACGCGGCACGCCTGTCGCTCACTCACTTCATACTGCTCGCGGGCATGCTCCACGGCACACCGACGTCGCTCCGGGCTTAGAAGTTTCCCTCCGCATATCCTTCAGGATCTGCTTGTCCAACGACAGCCCCGAACAGTACGAGCCACAAATGAAGGCCCGGGGCACGTTTTCCTTCCACGCGGGCCGTTCGAAGTGGGGGTCAGTTCGAAATACAAGGCCACAACCGTAAGCCCCATACCGGTTCGCTGTGCCGTGGAGGATCCCCGCTCGTAGAAAGTTACTGTCATCGCAACACCATCCCGGACCCCGCCTGATCAATTCACTCTCGACTGCAGGTTAGTTGGAGGCAATGGTTGAAAACCAGACTCCAACAGAATTGGGTTTGCTCCTATCGTCACTTGATGCTGGAATAGATGCGACACTCCCATCAAATCAACCCAGTCCTGGCTATAGACTGGTGGCACAGGGTAGGCTGTGTTCCCACAAATAATGGGCACACTCATGGCCGAACAATTTTGACCATACTGTGAGTCCCAAACCAATTCTGCCTTCTGACCATTCGACTTGGTAAAGTCACAGGTATACACCGTACCTGTAGACTGACAGAAAGGTGCCTTATCTGGAGTCGAACCCGCTAACCAGCTATAGGTTTGTATCCAAGCATCGGATTGAGGATATAAAAGTGTGGTCCCATCCGACAATCCGCCGGTTTCACCTGCTCCATCAAACGAGTACCAATAATTCTGCGTTACGTTACTTGACCAATATAAGGCGTAGAACCTTGGAATAAATCCAGCCTGCGCATATGAGTCTGTCCAGATCATCGTCGCGACATTCACGTTTCCCCAACTTCCTTCGCCACTAATAAGAGTTTTTTTCTGATCCACTGGCTGCAATAACATCAAGGCATTGGGGAGGAATTTACCGATCATTTGTTCCGGTGTAACAATATCCGCATACAGATGGTAGTTGATTACATCTACTGCATCGCTACCTGCCGTGCCTGTCGTACACATTGATCCCGGTTTGGGTGCATTCGCTCCTGTCCCATTGCAATACAGAAAGTTTTCCAATACCGCCGCTTGTTGTTCATAGGGACCGGTAGAAGGTGAACTAATGACCGCCTCCGGATCAATTGCTTTCTGTGTACAAGCCGTCGATTTACCAGGGCTGGGATCGTTGTGTATTGTTCCTTTCCCGGTCACGATACATCGCACGTCTTCTGTCAGCCTGACTAGCTGGGCATATGTTCCCTGAAAGGATGGTGACCCTGTGCTGTCTGCAAGCACAGTGGAGCGGTAAAATTCGTTCCAAGGTTCCCACATATGGATATGACTGTGAGTCTGTCTGTAAGTAGGATCGTTCACATGGGTCGCAATCGCTGTCACCCAGTTCTTCCATATCTGATCGGTACCCGAACCGTCTGGGTTCAGATCCGTAGGCAACAGACATTGTCCCGGAGCAGTTCCTGGTGACGATCCCGGCGCCTGATAGTAATTACAACCTGTACCATTCAAACCTTGCGGGTCGGACACTAGATTCACCGACCACAAGGGTGATCTGGACAAGGTATAAAATGTCTCATTCACTCCTGCCTGGAAGGTATCTGCTAACTGTCTATCCAACCATAGCCAAACGAAACATGGGTCACTGTCGGAGCCACTGACCGCTTGACAGGTTTCCATATTGGGCCAGGCCATGAAATTCATGTCCCAACTTCGCCACTCGCCATAAGGGACTGGCAACGGAAAAGATGTGTATCGATTCGCAGTCAGACCGAAGAACTGTTTCGGAATTGGTTGTCCAGCGGGGCTCTGTGCGCAGGACGGAAGGGTGGTTACAAGCAAACACACCACAGCCAACGCGGCAAGTGCGAAAAACTTTTTCAATTGGATTCCCCCGTAGCGAACTACGAATTGGCCAGAGGCACTCAAACTCCTTGACTATATGCGGTGGATAGAGCGGCGTGATACGGTACCGAAGTACCATGTTTAGAGTCGCAGACAACGTAGGGACGAAGGATAGGCAGTAGAAGGGGCGGGTGGAATGCCGTCTGAATTCCAAACTACGACGTGGGCGCAGTCTGCCGTGCATGCAGCCGGTGATGCAGCGGTACCGGGTGTGGCTGTGGCACACTCTGAGAGGTGAAGACTTAATTAACGCAAGGGGTATCCCCTATCTCCCCCTATAGGCTTAATTAAGGCACATGAAGGCTCAAAAATCGCGATTCTGCGACGCGCAAACCTTGGACGAAGGCTGGTCTCAAGCCACTACCTGCAAGCCGAATATTATGGATCAACATTGTCGGACGTCTCGCCGCATTTCGATTTGAAAAGAAGGAGACTTTGTTCCATTGCGTCGTGGATCTCTTTCTCGTTGCCGAATAGACTTAGTTAGGAAGTGCGCATAAATAACTTGTACATTTAATCAGTGTCTTATAAGCTAGTTGAATGAAGCTAAGGGGACTAGTTGAGACGGTTTGTGAAAAGTACGAAACTTTGCGCGACGTGTTATCGGAGAGGCAACGACGGATATGGGCGGCTACGGAAGCGCGAGCATTGCCGCACGGTGGTATCTCTCTGGTAGCGCAGGCTACGGGTTTGTCGCGTGGCACGATTCACGCGGGGATACGGGAATTGGAGGTGGGAGGGGAGAAGGAGTTGGCCGGGGAGCGCAACCGGCGATCCGGAGGAGGTCGAAAGCGGCTCACGGATCAGCAACCCGAGATACTCACGGCACTGGAGAAGCTGATTGAGCCAACCACGCGTGGGGACCCTATGTCACCATTGCGCTGGACCTGTAAGAGCACTCGCAAATTGGCCGAGGAGTTACAAGGACAAGGATTCCAGATTGGGGAACGGAAAGTGGCCGCTCTTCTCCATGAGATGAAGTACAGCCTGCAGGCTAACGCCAAGACCATTGAAGGCAGCGATCACCCGGATCGCAATGCTCAGTTTGAGTTTATCAATGCCCAGACCAAGAAATTCTTAAAGCAGGGTTGCCCAGTCATTTCTGTGGACACCAAGAAAAAAGAATTGGTAGGAAACTACAGTAATGGCGGCCAGGAATGGCAACCGCAAGGAGAGCCGGAGAAAACCCTGCTGCATGATTTTCCCGATTCCGAAGTGCCCAAGGCGGTACCCTATGGGGTCTATGACGTGGGGCGCAACCAGGGTTGGGTAAATGTGGGTATGGATCACGATACCGCCGACTTTGCCACCGATAGCATCCTATCCTGGTGGAAACACATGGGCTGCAAGGCCTATCCGAAAGCGACCGAGTTGGTCATTATGGCCGACGCCGGAGGTAGCAATAGCAACCGTTCCCGGCTATGGAAAGTGGGAGTGCAACGCTTGGCGGACCTCACGGGATTGAACATTCACGTATCGCACTTCCCGCCTGGAACCAGCAAGTGGAACAAAATCGAACACCGGATGTTCTCATTTATCACTCAGAACTGGAGGGGAAGGCCCCTGGTCAGCTTTGAAACCATTGTCAGCCTTATCGGCAATACCACCACCCAAGCGGGTCTCAAAATCAAAGCCAAGGTGACGCGCAAGAGTTATCCCAAAGGAATCAAGGTCCCTAATTCCGAAATGGCCAAGCTTAACCTCAGGCCAGCCGCTTTTCATGGAGACTGGAACTATTTGTTATCGCCCCATGGTAACTAGACCCATAGCTAGAAATGTACATTTTCTTTGTGCGCGGCCCCTTAGTGCTTCTGTGTGGGCGAGATTGGGCGAGATGGACCCAGATAGAAATTCGGCGATCAATTTCGGATTGAAGATTGTCACGCAACGTTTCCAGATCTATCTGGGCAGTGCCAACTCTAACTGCCACCTCGTTGAACCAGTTTGATAAATCACTCGCCATTTTGAGTTGCTCCGCCAACTTGATCGCCGTGTCGCGAAACAACACTGGCTGGCCATTGAAGCGCTCTGCTGCGATCTGGCCTACCGCAGCGTCTAAGATGATCACAGTCTCGATAAACAAGAGAAACGCCAAGCGGAGGACCATCACTCTGTCCTCAGTGAGGCCCGCACGCATCTCAGCGCTCAGGTATCGGAGCAAAAGGACGTACTTGCGACCTCGCTGCTGCTCATTTCGAGAACCGCCACATTCGCCGCGACGACGTTGTAAAGCAAATCAGCCTCTTGGCGGGCTTGGAGAACCGCTCGTTCGACCAGCAGATCCGGTTGACCCTTCGTGCTATTTCGCACGGCAATGCGCACAGCGTTCGCGACGGCCTCCGAGGCGGTGGCGTTCGTCGAGCACCCTCCTCGAAGGTCCCTGCCTGGAGTGCATTCCTCAGCCACAACATGACCACCTGCTGGGGCGTTAAAGTAAGTTCAATTACTCTCAGACGTCGTGGGCGGCTTTCCACAGGTTTTTAGCTCCTTCGCCGGCCTGAAGTCAAACATTTCGGTCTCTGTCCTGCCGGTCATAGTTGCTTCCAAATGGGCCAAACGGTCTTCGATCCTTCCGCTCTCTAACGCCTTGATAAGAATGCCAAGCCAGAAATCCAATAGCATTTGCGGCCCGAAGGTCGAATGGGCCTCGCCGAACTCGATTAATCGATTCTTCCAAGAGCCCGCTCACGTCACCTATGCTTTTCAACCGAATCTGCAGGAGATCGCAGTCTGCTTGTTTCCAATGACCGTTTTTCTTTCCTCCTTGCCGACCAATCTCGGCCAGTTTCTCCGGATGCGCATGAAAGAAGCACAACCCTCTTTCCATAGCAGGCGCCTGGCATGAAGCGCCAGCCTTCGTCCGCACCTTACATCGTTGCCGCCTCTGCTTTTTCGAGGCTCGGTTTGGCTTTAGGCTAATGAGGCTGCCCTCAGTTGGCGCTGCGACCGTCGGCACTCGCCCGTACATTTTTCTCATAGCTTCTCCTTGGGGCGTAAAATTTTGTTGCGCAGGGGTTGCGGATTTTGCATGACTTTGCCGGAATCTGCCGATGGAAGCGCTGGATTTTCTTTGTTTTCAGAGTCCGTGAACTGACTCATAATCTGTACGTCGCTGGTTCGAGTCCAACCGCCGCCATCAATTAAATCAGCGACTTCTGCGATTTCCGGCTCTACCTTGTTTTGTGTTTGATGTGCCCCTCGTGCGGATTGGTGCAGCGTTGTTTTTGCTCCAGGATCGCAAACCGCAGATCACGCATCAACAGCATTGTTGCCCACAACTTGTTTCGCGCCGAAGAGAAGGAAATACTGATTCATTGCAGCGTGCATCTCTTTCTCGCCGCCGAATAAACTTAGCGTTTCTACGTGGGCGAGATGGACCCAGATAGAAACTTGGTGATCGGTTTTACCCTGCGGACGTACTGGCGACAACGCCACGATCTGGTGCGGAGTACCGGTCGTCATATTCAGCGAATGCAGAAGGCGCTGACGCAGATGAATATCCAGTTGGCCAACGTGATCAGCGACATCAGTGGGGTCACCGGGCAGGCCATCGTGAAGGCGATTCTGGATGGGCAACGCGATCCCCGGGAACTGGCGGCGTATCGGGATTGCCGGGTGGAGGCCAGCGAGGAGGAGATCGCGCAGGGCTCTAGAGGGCAACTGGCAACAGGATCAGCTGTTTGTGTTGCAGCAGGAACAGGCGGGATATGAGTTTTGCCAGAAACAGATCACGGAGTGCGATCAGCAACTGGCACAGTACCTCGCGCAACTAAAGGATCGGACCCAGGGGGCCACTCTGCCGGAAGAGACCCGAAAGGGACGGCGCAAGAAGAAGAAAGGCAATCCACAGTTTAACTTGCGAGGAGAGTTGTTTCGCATGACCGGTGTGGACCTGACCCAGATCGATGGCATCGATGTCATGACGGCGATGACGATGGTCAGCGAAGTAGGATGGGATATGAGCAAGTGGAAGACCGAGAACTATTTTGGTACCTGGCTGAAGCTGTGCCCGGACAACAAAATCAGTGGGGGCAAAAGTCATGAGGAAAGGTCGCATGCCCACCAACAACCGCGCCACCACTGTCTTAAGGATGGCAGCCACTACTCTACGGGAGAGCGACAGTTATTTGGGGGCGCAGTTCCGCCGATTCCGGACTCGGCTGGGGCCTCCAGTGGCGATCAAGGCCATGGCCGCCAAACTCGCCCGGCTCCTCTACCGCATGCTGCGCTACGGAATGAAATATCTAGACCAAGGAGCCGAGGTCTATGAGACACAACACCGCAAACAGCAGGTCATCCATCTCAAGCGAAAAGCCGCCCAGCTAGGGTTGCAAATCATCGAAGTTGCTGCCGCGGCTTAAAACCACGAATGGCAGTTTCTGACAGGAGTTCCTGGAGAGCGCAGCCAAACAGCCCCATTCGGGGCTACTTCCATTAGACAGAAACTTAATACGAGCCATCCACACTGAGGCGAGAGCAACGGTTCAAAGCATTAAGCCACTACAATTAGAACGACGCTGCTCGGCAGTTATGGCCGTCTTTTCCTTGGGGACGAGTAACAGAGGAATTCAGAGGGTCATCTGCTCTTTGAGCAATTGCCCTTGTCGGCGGGAGACGTCAATTTCAGAGCCGGAGTCGAGCCGAACCAAAAACCACCATTGACCCACGGTGCAATGTCTTTGATATGCCGGATGTTGATAATCGTGTGACGGTTGGCACGAAAGAACACGGTCGGGTCAAGGCGCTCCTCCATGTAGTTGAGACTCCGAGTCACCATGGGACGGTTCTTCCCGAAATGTACGCGCGTGTAATTGCCTTCAGATTCGAGCAACACAATGTCGGCGATTTGGACGATCCAGCAGCGCTCACCGTCTTGGATGAAAGTGCGCTGGGCGGCGCTGACCCGTTGGGGAGCAGGTTTCCCGATCCTAGGCTTCGGAGAAAACTTCTGCGGTACGGCCCGGAGTAGGTCAGGTGTGATCGGCTTTGATAGGTTCCGCATCTTTGCCCTCGATTGGCCCAGACAAAGAAGAGACTTCGTCGCAGAACACGCCCTTGTCGTTCAGGCTGCTCGCGATGGAAACAACTCAAGGGCAGAGACGCAAAGACAACGAAGAGGAACGCGAACTATGCGCCTTATAAAGCGTCCCTTGGGCACTGAAGAGAGAGCGTTAGCGCCATGTTACTACCGGCGCAGTCACTTCTTCTCAACACCGGTCACGGTGTTACGATTTCGGAACAACCAACCCGCCTGATAGGCGCGGAAAGCTGCTGACTCGCTTCTTTTACTCCTTTTCCCGGTCGAAGAAACCTAGCCTGACTTTGACAACCGGACATGCTTTTTGCCGATTTTCGACGGTTTCCTACGCGTAAGTATTTTCCTATCAGCATCGCTCTTCCCGCCAGGCGTTGTAGTGAAGACCTACCCCCTTGATTACTGCCACGGGCGGTGCACAATGGGCGGTGTGTTTCTTCGCTGCACGCGTCGCGTAAAGGATGGCAAGGAACATCGTTATTGGAGCATCGTGGAGAACCGTCGTGGGGCCTCGCAGCGTGTAGTGCAGAGGCAGGTGCTCTACCTGGGGGAAATCAACGACAGCCAGAGAGCGGCCTGGTGCCGGTGCATCGAAGTGTTCGACGAGCCTGGCGGCCAGTGGCATCAGGTGATGCTGTTTCCCGAGGACCGGGAAGCTCCGGAGTTGGCGCAGGAGGCCGTGCATGTTCGTTTGCACGAGCTCAAAGTGTTGCGTCCCCGCCAGTGGGGCGCGTGTTGGTTGAGCGGTGTCTTATGGGAGCAATTGCGGCTGGATGATTTCTGGAGAGGGCGGTTGGGGGTGAGCCGCGAAGGAACCGACTGGCTCGACATCCTGAAGACGCTGGTGAGTTATCGGTTGATCTCGCCGGGCAGCGAGTGGCGCTTGCATCGGGAGTGGTATCTGCGCAGCGGGATGGCCGATTTGCTGGGCCGGCAGGGCGAAGCCATCGAGCTGCAGTCGCTCTATCGGTGTCAGGACAAGCTGCTGGCGCACACGAAGGATCTGTTCAGTTATCTCCAGAAGCGCTGGCAGGATCTGTTCCAGGCAGAATTTGAGGTGCTGCTGTATGACCTGACCAGCACCTATTTTGAATGCGATCCGCCGGCGAGTGGGAAGCGGCGCTTTGGCTACAGCCGGGACAAACGGCCCGATTGCGTGCAGGTCATTATTGCTCTGGTGGTGACGCCGGACGGCCTTCCCCTGGCCTACGAAGTGATGCAGGGGAACACCAGTGAGAAGACCACGCTGAAAGCATTCCTGAAAAAGATTGAGGAGCAATACGGACGGGCCAAGCGCATCTGGGTAATGGATCGAGGCATTCCGACCGAAGAACAGTTGCGCGAGATGCGCGATGCCGATCCGCCGGTGGCTTATCTGGTGGGGACGCCGCGGGGTCGACTGAGCAAATTGGAGAAACCGTTTCTCGAACTGCCTTGGGCGAAGGTGAAGGAGTCGGTAGAAGTGAAGCTGCTGGCTCAGGAGGGAGAACTTTATATTTTGGCACGCAGCCAGGGGCGTTGGCAGAAGGAACGCGCCATGCGCCGGCGACGGTTGAAAAATCTCTGGAAAAGGCTGCAAGAATTGCAAGGACAACAGCTCGAGCGCGACCAGCTGCTGCTGAAACTGGGAGCGGCCAAGTCCGAGGCGGGCCGCGTCTATGGCTTGGTGGAAGTGCAGGTGCCAAAGCCGGAACAGCCGGTCAACGCGGAAACGTTCACCTTTCGTTGGTGCAAGGACAAACTCCGGCAAGCCATGCGCCGGGAGGGCCGTTATTTGCTGCGCTCCAATCTGCCCGCAGAAGACCCGGCCCGGCTGTGGCAACACTACGTGCAGCTCACTGAGATCGAAGCGGTCTTTCGCGCCCTGAAAAGCGATCTGGCGATCCGGCCCATTTATCACCAGAAGGACTCGCGCATCGAAGCGCACATCTTCGTATCCTTCTTGGCCTATTGTTTGTACATCACCTTGGGGCAGCGCTTGCGGACTCTGGCGCCGGGACTGACTCCTCGAGCGGTGCTAGAGAAAATGTCCGCGATCCAGATGGTGGATGTGTGGGTGCCCACGACCGATGGGCGGCTGTTGATTCTCCCCCGATACACCCAACCGGAGAAGGATCACCAGATGCTGCTCCACCAGTTGCACCTACAGTTGCCGTCCCAACCATCCCCGAGGATAGTCTCCCAGGGGCCGGAAACCGTCGCATAAGGAGGGGAAACTGTAGTGAAGACCTTTTGAAGCCTCGGACGTAGAATCAACAGCTTACCGAAGAATTAAGGCCCGGTTGTCAAAGTCGGGCTAGCATTATCTTTGTTAAGCCAGAATTTATTCGTAGCCATACCGGAACTGGTCGAGGAACTGCGCGTGCATCTGGCGTGGCACTGGTTTACAGGTCTGGGGTTCGATCAGGAGATTCCGCATCACTCCACATTCGAAGAATCGGCACGGACGTTTCCCGGAGTCGAATGTGTTCGAGCAGTTGTTTGAGGAGATCGTGGCGCGCTGCCTGGAGGCGGGACTGGTGCAAGGGGACAACCTGTCGGTCGATGGCAGTTTCGTCGAGGCCAATGCCAACAAGGGGAGTCGAATCCCGCGCGAGCAGTTCGCGGAGGCGGCGCGGGTGAACCAAATTGTGCGCCAGTACCTGATGGAAGTGGAGCAGCAGAACCCAACCGAAGAGCCAGAGCATCAGCAGGAACAGGTGTCGACCACCGATCCTCATCACGCAGGCCGCAATACTCTCATTTTCGACCTAA
>CAWCKL010000009.1:0-16272 GCA_963796095.1 uncultured Acidobacteriota bacterium | reverse complement strand
AGCCACAATAGTTGATCGCCGTCAAAACCGTAAACAGCGCTTCGTTGTTGTCCAACGCAACCCTGGCCGTAGCGGCATCAGCCGCCCACACTTGTGCCACTAGCCCAAGCAACACCACGAACGGCGAACCACGAAAACGATTATCCAGGAATCCTCCTGCAAGGCGGTGAAATGTGCGGCCTACATAGCCAGTTTAAGAGGTTCTTCTCGAAAGTCAACGGAGGAAACTATCAGCCACTTAGCCATCAGCTATCAGCGCTCAGCTTTGACAACGTGATGATACAGAAGGCTGAAAGCTGACAGCTGACAGCTTGTCCCCTTCACCTTGATTTTCGAGAACGACAAAACCGCCCGCCCGGATGTCCGCTGGACGATGGAGGTCGCTGGACGGAAGGTGGTGAATTCGGTAAGCATTATCTTTACCTGCGGCGAAAGAATCTTTGCATCTTCGGACTCGACAGATGGTAATCCTGCATCCGGCCGTTCGAATCCACATACGCTTCAATCACAAGCGAATCATCCGGAATGGACTCCGGCGCCTCCCAAAAGCCGACTGTTCAGCTGCGACGCGGTGTTCATCATCAGTGGAACATCAAGATTACCGGCTTGCAACGGCAAAGCCAGGAAGCCCATGAGAAATCCGAAAATCAGCACCGCCGTTATCAAACCTGCCGTCGCCGGAACCATGAACCCTTGAATGGCGTTCTCCACCCGAATGCGAAGATCGTGGAAGTACGGACGTCGCGATTGCGCCGCCTCGCGCGAAATCGCGAGACGCAGTTTCAGCGAGAGATCCGCAGGCGCCTTCGCCGCCCCACACTGGTAAGCAACTGCTGGGTTCGACGAAGCGAAACATATTCCCGCTGACAATCAGCACAGGCGTCGAGATGCCGGGTGAGAGCGAGCATCTCGGTACCCGTCACTGCCCCATCGAGATAAAGTGAGAACATCGATTTAGCTTCGATGCACTTCATGACGCCACCTCGATTCCCGTCCATTTAAGCGGGAACGGGATTCGACCTTCGGTTTCCGCTCTTCAGCCCGCAGACCCAGTTCCTCTCCGAACTCTTGCACATACGCTGTGAGGCGTTGCCGTAGCGCTTCCCGCCCTCGGGTCAGCCGCGACTTCACGGTTCCCAGCGAAACCTGCGTAATTTCCGCAATCTCCTCGTACGACATTTCCTCGAGATCACGAAGAATGAGCGTCGTGCGGTATGGTTCGCAAACCTGTCGCAATTCTTTTTCGACGCGCGCTCGAACCTCCTCATGCGCAAGCCGATCGAAAGGCGAGTCAGCGTCATCCACCAGCGAGTCCTTTATGGCCAAAGCCACGCCCGATTCCGTGTGCGCTTCCCCGGCTCGATGGACGTTTCCTTGGCTTTGTGCCGAAACCACCAGCGCCGCTGATTCGATGCTTCATGCACGGCGATGCGGTAAATCCACGTTTAGACTGGATTCCCCGTGGAAATGCTTGATTCCGCGGAAGACTTTCAGAAACACTTCTTGCGTTGTGTCAGCCGCATCCGATGGGTCGGTGACCATGCGATAAATCAGGCTGTAAATCGGCTGATGGAATTCTCCGATAAGCCAGGCATACGCCTCTTCCGATCCCGCCTTCAGTTCGGCCACAATCGCCGCTTCCTGAGCCCGGACGCCGATTGCCGCCGCTAAATCACCCACAGTGGTTGCTCCTGCCATGACGCTCATGGCCTACCCTCCATTATAGGTGTTTTTCACCCGCAATTCTTCGCCAAAATTTGAGCCATACCCCAACCAAGTCCGGCCCGCAACCCACGATCTGTCCTCCACATATAGACCCCAAAGAGCCCCGCCAGGTTCCAGCCCAAGGTTACCGATGTGATAGTTACCCAATAAAATGGGCTTCAGTCGGTTGATGGGAACCACGACAGGAGCCGGCAATGGCAGGAACCGGCAACCCAAGGCACAGCAGATACATTCAGAACCAGCTCAATGAGCGCGATGTTACATCAACAATCCACCATCCTTTTGATCTGCGCCAACTCGGCGGCTTATATTGACTTGGCGCAGCTTGAGCCCTAGTATGGTCCGGCGCAAGCTCGTCACTTGATCGGCCAAACCATCTCGCACTACCGCATCGTCGAGAAACTCGGCGGGGGCGGAATGGGTGTGGTTTATAAGGCCGAGGATGTGAAACTCGGCCGCTTTGCGGCGCTGAAGTTCCTGCCTGACAATGTAGCCAAAGACGCGCAGGCCCTCAGCCGCTTCAGCGCGAAGCCAAAGCGGCATCTGCACTGAACCATCCCAACATCTGCACGATCTACGAAATTGACGACCAGCACGGCGATGCCTTCATCGCCATGGAGTTTCTGGATGGATTGACGCTGAAGCATTGCATAGCGGGGCGTCCGATGGAGACGGAGTTGATCCTGTCCCTCGCCATTGAGATAGCGGATGCGCTGGATGCAGCGCACGCGGAAGGCATCGTTCACCGCGACATCAAGCCCGCCAACATCTTCGTGACTAAGCGAGGACATGCCAAGGTTCTTGATTTCGGGTTGGCCAAAGTGACGCCCGCAGCCAGCGCTTCGAAGCAAGTGCCATCAAACACTGTGACCGGCACCATCGACGACCAGCATCTCACCAGTCCTGCCCGCCCTCGGTACCGTCCTACATGTCACCCGAGCAGGCCCGGGCGAAAGAACTGGACACGCGCAGCGATTTGTTTTCCTTCGGCACTGTGCTGTACGAGATGGCAACGGGTGCAATGCCGTTCCGGGGCGAAAGCTCTGCAGTGATCTTCAAAGCGATTCTGGACGCGGAGCCGACGCCCGCGGTGCGCTTGAATCCTGACCTGCCAGTCGAACTCGAACGGATCATTAACAAGGCGCTGGAGAAGGATCGGGATCTGCGCTATCAAGGTGCGGCGGAAATGCGGGCTGACCTGAAGCGGCTGAAACGGGAAACAGAATCGCGGCATGGCGCACCCGCGAGTTCGGGGACGATGGCGGTCGTGCAAGATACCCCTGCTCCGCTCGCGCCTCCTGCGTCGTCGTCCTCGGGGAGCGTAACCGCGGCCCGGCCTGCTTCGTCTTCCGTTGCGGTTCCCCCAATTGTGGCACCGCCCAGTTCACGCTGGAAGATCTTCCTGCCAGTTGCGCTGGTGGCCCTCGTTGCCCTGGTGGCTGGTGGCCTCTACTTCCGCTCACGCCCCGCGACTTCAACGACGAACGCTGCACCGCTCACGGAGAAAGATCCGGCCGTTCTCACCGACTTCGCCAACTCCACCGGTGACCCGGTCTTCGACGGTACTCTCAAGCAGGCCCTGGCCGTCGATCTCGAGCAGTCTCCCTTTCTCAACATTCTTTCCGACCGCAAGATCAGCGCGACGCTGAAGCTGATGGGCCGCCCGCCCACAGAGCGCGTCACGGCTGACGTAGCCAAGGAATTCTGCCTGCGCACGGGAAGCAAGGCCATTTTGGCCGGTTCGATCTCTAGCCTTGGCAGTCAGTATGTGATCGGTCTGGAGGCGGTCGCTTGCAGCACCGGGGACACGCTGGCCAAGGAGCAAGCGGAAGCAGCCAGCAAGGAGGGCGTGCTCAAGGCTTGAGCACGGCAGCAACCAGCTTGCGTGCCAAGCTGGGCGAATCGCTGGCTTCGGTGCAGAAGTTCGATGTGAGGCGTTTGTAGTCGTGCGTGCGGCGCTCGAGTTGCCCGGGCCGTAAAGGCAGCAAGGGTTGATTAGCCAAAGCCAGCGGGCTCAGCCGCATGACGGTCAGCCGCATTTGGCACGCGTTCGGCTTGCAACCCCACCGGAGCGACACTTTCAAACTGTCGCCCGACCCCTTGCTCATCGAGGAAGTACGCGACATTGTGGGCCTGTATATGAGCCCGCCCGATCATGCCCTGGTCCTGGGCGTGGACGAGAAGACCCAGATTCAGGCGCTGGACCGCACTTTAGGCAAAACAAAAGAGATTTTCTTGAAGGAAATTCTGCACGAGAATATGTGCATACGAACCCGCGTCACGGCGGACAAAACCGCGAGTCCCAGCCGCGAAGTGGCGTAAGAATGCGGCCCCTGGCGCAAGCCGGGGGGAAGAGAGGAAACAAAAGCCCCAACGGGGCGAAAGATTAACGGAGCTTTCAACCTGGGGTCAGTGCTGCGGCTGAGTTTGCGGTTGCTGAGCCGGTGGCTGGGAGGTTGTCGTGGCGCTTGAGGTCGGTGTCGTCGTGGACGGACTCGGCTTCGGGGGTTTCGGCACCGTCTTTTTCTTTACGACTTTCTTGGGCGGTTCGGTGTCATCAACAACAACTTTCTTGGGAGCCACCGGAGGCGGCGCCGCAGCCGTCTGCAGATCGTGAACCTGGGTGCGCAGTTGGGTGAGTTCACCTTCTTTCGCGGTGGCCAGGGTCTCCATCCGCTCCGCCAGCTCTCGGCGCGACCTCTCGATCGCACTGAGATCGTTTTGCACGGATTGGAATTCGTCTTTGGAGCCGAACGCTCCCGCCGACTCGACCACCGGTCCTAAGACGTCGAAAAGGGCGTCCAGATTGCGATAGAGCTTGAAAGTTGCCCCAATGTTCTCCGGAGAAGCTCGCAGTTGAGCGATAATTTCCGGGAGCGCCATTTGCAGGTTGCGCTGGAGAGATTCCACGTCCGTCTCGGTGCCGCGCTTGGTGTTCGAATCGGTCTTCCATTTTTCGATTCGCAGCTTCGCCAGATCCACCTGCGTGGCCTGTGCCAGCTGCTCCAGCTGCGACAGCAGCAAGTTCAGTTGACTGACCGAGGCGTACGGAACCGGCGGCGCCGAGCCCGCCGCCGCTGAAGGAGCCGGCGCAGGAGAAGGCGTTGCCTGCGCCATCGCCGCGGCGACTAGAAAAGGCAATACAACAAAACGCCAACCGTAAGTTGGAAAAAGTTTCATGAGGTCGTCTTGCCCTCAGCATACCCATTTTCGTGATTTTCGTAAAATTAGAGAGGAGCGCGTTCGCCGGTAGAGCGCGAGGTTTGACTAACCTCATCCAGTAAGCGAGAATTGATTTATCTGATCTGGAGTTCTCGCCGGATCATGGGTTCTTCCTCAGTGGGCCTGTGGCGCAGTTGGGAGCGCGCTTCCATGGCATGGAAGAGGTCGTCGGTTCGAACCCGACCAGGTCCACCATATTTGCAATCACTTACGAACTTCCCGACCAATCGGTTGGTAGCATTTGGTAGCAAATTTCAAAAAACATTTTCAGTCAGCGTGAATTTCTTCCGGCTTCACTCTGAGTTCAGCATTAATCGCGTCGACGGTTGCTTGCACGCTCTCCGGGATCTCTTGCATATACACGTCGGTCGTTGTGGCCGCACGGGAATGCCGAAGAAGTCCCTGAACGTCCTTCACCGTTCCCTTCTTCTGCGCCAGCGTCGCTATCGTGCGCCGGATCACTTGGAAGGTCAGCTTCGGCAGTTCGAGGTCCTTCGCCAATTTGTGCAGCACCCGCCGGCGGTAGTTGCCGGTGTCCATGAATCCGCCTTTGGCATCCGGAAAAATGAAGGCTTCAGGCGACGAGTCTGGACACTCCTGCTTCCAGAGCCACAGATCGTCCGCCAGTTCCTTCGGCAGGTGCACGCGTCCCAAACTCTTCTTGGTTTTGCCCCAAGGCCGAATAGCGCCTTTGTAGGCAGTCTCGAATACGTACATTTTCGATTCCGCTTGGTCGAAGCACTTCCAGCGAAGAGCGAACAGCTCGCTGGGACGCAGGGCATTCGTCATGTCGAGCTCCAGCAAAATACGATCCCGCAACGACAGACGCGAAAGCGCATTCCGTAGCTGTTCCCACGTTAAAGTGGTTTTGTCCGTGTCGCGCAACTGCGAGGGAACCGTGACCTTGCGCGCAGGATCTTTCACGAGGAAGTCTTGCTCGACTGCCTCGGCAAAAATATCTCGCACGTAAGCTCTTATTTGTAGAACCCTGTCTTTTGACCGGGTCTTGGCCAGTTTGTTCAGATGGACCTGCAAGGTGAATCGGTCGAAGCTCTCCAGCGGCATCTGATCGAAGCTGTCGATCAGATCCTTCTGAAGGAGCAACTTTTTCACCTTGGCGGTTTCCGGTTTCCAGTTCGCTTCTTTCAGGGGCAAAAACCGGTTCCGCACAAACCAGCCGAACGTGACCGCGCCGTCGTTCATGACGCGGCCTCCCGGATTCTGGCCGTTCTGTTTCGCGATTTCAAGTTCGAGCCGTTCCCTTGCCTGAAACTTCGTCATCTGAGACTTCTGGCCAAGAATGACGGTAAGCGTTTCAACCCTCTCTTCGTTGTTGGTTGGATCGAGGACCGTCCTGCGGTGGTAGCCGTACCACTTCTTGCCACGGAGAACGACCCACCCCCTCTGGTGCGATTTACCCATTTCATTCCTCAATTTCTGTGGGGGAACAAGTGGGTTGCGCCATTCTACACCCCGCGTTTCTACGCCGAGTGTTGGTGAATCGTTCTTGCTCTAGGATGAACTCTTCGATCTTCCTTGCCCTATAGCGGAGCATTCCTGCTCGTCCCGGGCCATCGCCAAAACGTATGACGGGTAAGAGCGGCATCTTTCTTGACGAGTGATCCCAAACCCAATCGAGCGATGTATTCAAGCGTTCAGCGACCTGCTGGGGCGTGAGCAAGGGGTCGTTTTCATGCCAATCGCATGCAGGTACAACCGGTTTCGGAATCGTGGCCATGTTTGCAATCAACCCCGCGAACGAAATATAGACCGTGCGCATCGTCGACTTCTGGACCGCAGGGCGGGACGCTTCTCGCCAGAAGCGAGAGGCACGAATTTGATTTATTCCTTCCTCACCGGCGAGGCGACTTCACGCTGCCTCCAAAGCTGCTCCCAGGGGCAGCAGAAAAATGAGTTATGGATGGGGCATCGTTCGTTCTTGCGAAGGCTCATCGTGACTTCCTTTGTACTCATTGCGATTGAGCGGGGCTGATTTTTGCGCGCCGCCCAAAATTTTTCTGTGGAAATCTCCTGATGGGCAGAAGAAAATCTAAGGTATGCGCGCCCCGGGGAGAGGAATCTACGGAGGTTTTCCGTACCGAAGTCGATTTCGAACAAGTGCTCTATCGCTTGGCGCTGCACGCTCAAAGTTTGTTCACCGCCGCGGCATGCTTGGGGCGCGCCCAAGTGGTCTTGCCCGGTGGAGATAGCGCCGCCGACCTGGCCAGCGCCACGTTGCTGAAACTCCTCGACCCTCTCGACACCTCCGTCACTTGGTCTCCGACCAAAGGACCGCTCACAACCGCGGGGATTCTGGCATATTTGCGCGAGGTACTCAGACGCGACTTTCTCGATCTGGTTCGATCGAAACGCGCGACGACGAGCGTTTAAATCGCGAGGTGGGGAACCTTTCTCTCGCTCTGTGGGAGCATAACGAGCGCCTCTTTACTTTTCTCGAACAGGAAGGCGTCGAGCCCACCAACAATAGCGCGGAACGGGCCCTGCGCACCGGTGTGCAATGGAGAAAAATCTGCTTCGGAAATCGTAGCACTACCGGCGAGTTAGCCACGGCTCGACTGCTGACCGTTGCTGAAACCTGTGATCTACAAAAACTCAATATCCTGGCCTATCTCTCGGTGGCCATTGCAGCGCACCGCCGTTATCTGCGAGCCGCTACACTGTTACCGAGCCGAACAGCCTGAACTGTTACAAAACTACGTCACTGGTTCGATGGCTATGGCATGCTTCATGGCTTTATGATCACCGACGGTACGGTCTACTATCAGTCAAAACTCATACAGTCGCCGGAGTATCTGAACAACAAGGATCCGGGCAAGACACTTAAGACGATCACGTGGGGAACGGGGTTGGGGATTGGCTTCCGTGAGACCAACCGCTCGCTCTGGAGATGTTCGTCTTCGGGGTTCCCATAGCCATGACCTTTGTCCGCGCACGCTGGCTACGCTGCGAGTCGGATCAGTTCCAACCTGAACGGCAGCACTAACCAATTAGGATGGTTAGGCCGCCGCAACCAAAATTTATTCTCTTTCAATCACTTCTGGAAACCCTGCGACCCTAATTCCCTAATTTGTGTATCGTTACGGAGGTCCGAGAGAGCGACGTCTAGCGAGTTTGGGCAAGATCTCGGGAGGGACATCTCTGGGCGTGATGCTCCTGGGGCACGTAATCCATTTGCGGCCTTTGGCCGGTATAGCTCACGGAGAGGTAATACTTGGGGCCATGACCGCGACCGCGGGCGCATTTGCATCCCGGCTTGCCACACGGCTTGTAGCGCTCGATGAGTGAACCGCGCAGCAGATGATCGAGTGGCGGCAACTGGCGTAACAGCTGCTGCCTTCGCTTTCGCAAGGCGGACGAAGTCTGTTTGCGCGATATGTGGCGCATAATTGTCAGACCACGTATATAACTGGTCTGCTTGTGACTCCAATAAATTCATTTGTCAATGTCCTTGCAGTGACTACTGTGGTGCCGGTTGGGCCGCGCGAGTTGCTCCAGCAACTTCGTCAACTCCAAAAGCAAGGTGCCATTAAATCGACACGGCGGCAAACCCAATGCCTGGTAGGGACAGGCATCGGCACGATCGGTCCACTCCCGTGCGACGCTAAAGCTACCGCGGCCTAACCCGCCCAACTCACGGAGGACAAGAGTATCGACGCCAGCAACACGGCGTTCTTTGAGTATGGGGAAACTTTGACCTCTAAGTGGATGAAAAGGATGACGGATCTCTGCCCATCCCAAAGGTGAGCTGTCCAGTTGTGCAGTTAGCGCTGACCGTGGCGACTCCGAGTGGGCGTTGCCGTCCATCTTCTTTCTCTACGTACAGTACACTCTTCTCGAAGGCAGCGCTCGATACACTCCGCGATGAACCCGGCCATGGAGATCAACCAACCGATCTTCAATTCCGGTCTCATACTCCTGCCAGGTGACCCCGTCCACTCCGGGTGCGGCTTTCCTCTTTAGTGAGTAAAAGCTTTCCCGCAGCAGATCGACGGTCAGATGGTGAAGCAGAGCGGTGAACTGCATCTTCTTATTTTCCCGTGCTGCTTTCCGCACGCCTGCCAACCCCTGGGGCACGCCCTTCCCGCTCTGAGTCGGGTACGTGTGAGGTTGACCTGCGTTCTCCTTGATCGACGGGTTGGGATAGAGCTCCAGCGCGCCAGCTTTAGGTGGAGGGTTACCGTCCTCGCTCTTTCGATTGCAAGGCGGGTTCCCAGTTCCACCATGGCCACGTTTCCGGAGGCCCCCCTATAATCCTGGACGGTCGGATCTCCCGAGTCCAGCTTGAAACCCTGGCTTTTCCTCTGCGGATCTTCCCAGGCGTAGCGTAGGTTGAAGCGCTGGTTCGCAATGCACCCCGCCTTCGTTGGTTTACCCGCAGCCTCGTTCCACCGCGATTCCGGCCACCACGCTGCCGATGGAACCGCCAAGTGTCCAGAGCCCCTTTGCCCACTCCCGGTGTTACCGAGAACTGGGGAGGCATGAACTGCCCCCTGGGAGGACATTACTCCTCCTGTCGCGTGGCCCTTAATTATGAGAATGACGATTGCTGGGGCTTTTCTGGCACTTAATTGTGAGAATCAGCCCCACGCTTTTGCACTTGATGATGCGAATCTCAGGCACTTAAATATGAGGATTTGTGAGCAGGGAATCGTCGCGGCAGCGTGGGATTTTCCAATCGTCGCTCATGGCCCGCTGGGACAAGTCGTGAAGGATGCGACAACGCAATTCTTCTGGCCAATCTACAGCGCGATCGTGCACGAATTGCAACTCGTCGGGTGTCAGCCGATGATGGGACAGGAGAGGAATTCCGCCCCATTTAGTAGCGCTTACGGATGGAAAGAATCGATCTCGTCGGAATCCCAACAGGACCTGGGCCAATGCGGCGATGACCATTAACCTGCAACGCCTCATCTATTCCGACACGAACATTGGAGCTATCTCACCCAACTGTCTATTTGTGGTATACTATGAGTGGATTTTAAGTTGATATGAACCTCGCCTCCGAACCCATCGTTGCAGTTGCCGAGACTCACGCAGTCCTCCGAGACAGCGTGGTCCGGGCCTTAAGAAATGACTTCAAAGTGATCATCACGGCAGCGCATGGAAGTGGCAAGACCGCTCAACTGTTAAATTCAGTGCAGTTGGTCATCTATGATCTTAAGTTGGGAATTCACGATCTGAAACGTCTTCGCAAGAAGTACCCTGAACTGCCGATCGTGTTGATAAGCTCAAGCGTGTCCACGACCGCACTCAATGAGGCACTCGAATTAGACAGAACAGACTTCATCACGAAGCCCGTAGACAGCAAGGAACTAAGGATTCGAGTGAATCAGTGTCTTCGTAAATGGCGTTTCTATACATCGCACGTGGTGAAGCAATCGAGAACGAAGGAAACCTCAGTGCCAAGTCTTACAACCGAGCAGAGGAGTCCAAGCTTGATAGAAGTTCCGATGCCGGAGTTGCATGGCCCTTCCGGTCGACTGAATGCTGCGATGATTGCCAAATATGTGAACGTACCACTTTCCGAAATGGCAACAGCTCTGAACGTTAATTACACCGCCCTGCACAAGACACCGGAGTCCCCATCAGTGCAGTCGAGTCTCGCGCTTTTCAAGCGTACTCTAGTGATCCTGACAGAAATGCTCGGTGAGCAAAAGGCAGTACGTGCTTGGCTAAACAGTCCGCACCCCGACTTGGGGCAACGGTCCCCGATTTCCGTTCTCCTTGATGGTCATGCCGATGCCGTGCTTACGATACTTGAGAACGCTCTGGTCGGAGTATCCAGTTGATTTCGACGCCCGATGGCCTCTGGGCCGTCTTGAAATCTGTCACGACGAAAACGATCCACGGGCCTTGGTCAAGGGTGATCGGATTGCATTTGCTCAAGGGCCCTCCTCCAGGAGCTGCGGCGCGTACCCCTCCTGAGCCGCTATGGTCGGGAGGCGCGGCTATTCATGGCGCTCGCTTTACGCCCAAAGGAGGGTTTGGCTGTTTGTATCTTGCTGCCGATCCGGTTACTGCATTGCATGAAGTGGTTTCGGTTTTCACTCCACCTGGGGGTCCTGTAGTCACTCTGAGGACATCGCCGTGGGTTGTCATCACGGTCGAAGGCGTGTTGTCCAACATCGTCGATTTAACTGACGACAAGATCCAGGGCGACCTTCAGACAAACATCATGGAGCTGACTGGGGATTGGGCATATACCCAATCCTGTTTCGGCATCGCGCCGACGCAGGTGCTGGCGCAGGCAGCATTTGATTGTGGCATCCTGGGATTCCAATACAAGTCGGCTAAGAATATTGGCGGCGGTCATTCGATGGTTGTTTTCACGGACCATTTGGCCAACAACAATCCGAGCTACCTCCAAGTGTTTGACGAATATCGAAACCTGGCACAGCGAGTACCGAATCCATAGCGGTTATCGCGGGCCTTGCCCCACTGTTCTGAAAGCCAGGACGGGCAGTTACTGACTGCCCACAAACTAGTAAATTCTTAGACATCCCTAAGGCCCCAATTGGGTTGTGCTCTACGTGCTCTCCGCGGAATCCACTTCGGTGTGTGGATCGCGGTGTCGACGAATCCGGACGTGCGTTGCGGCTTGATGGCAAGGCAGTTGCTAAAACGCACACTGACGGCACACGGCAACCCAAGAGTAAGGGGATTGTGACCGTTGTGGCTGTTCAGAGAGAACGCTCGGCCGTCAGGTACCCTGTGGCGCTCCGGCAAATGTCGTTTTCCGTTAATGTGTAGACTCTTGCATTTCTATACCATGTTTTCCGTTAACGGGTAGACTGCTTTTTCCAGTAACGAGTAGACTGCAAGCCAGTCAGGAGGTTAGAGGCGAGAGACCGGAATGCAGGGTGCCAAAGATCGAGCCTTTGGCGGAGTTCCTGTTGGTCTTCGTGCGCTAGCAAGCGGCACAGGGGTCTGATGCCCGGCATGAGTAGGCGACGTGGATCATGCAAGATCTTTTGATTTACTCCAGAGTCCAGCAGTAGCGCCAGCGTGGCCAGAACACTTCGAAGCCTTCCCCGAACGGGACGCCAAGCCCTATTTGATCCGCGACCGTGATGCTATCTATGGCAACCAGTTCCGGCGCCGCATTCCATCGTTGGGAATCAACGAAGATTCATCACCGCACCGCGGAGCCCTTGGCAGAACGCATTCGCCGAGCAGCCGAACGGCTGATTGGCTCCATTCGGCGTGAGTGTCTGGATCATGTTGTGGTCTTAAATCAGCGCAACCTGCGCAAGATGCTGGGGAATTATCTGGCATACTATCACCGCTCGCGGACGCACCTGGCTTGGAGAAGGATGCCCCGGAGCCCCGGGCGATCATGCGGCAAGGCACGATCATCGCCGTTCCTCAGGTGGGCGGGTTGCACCGTCGCTACGAACGCTGCGACGCGTGAGAATGGAATAGGCCGTGGTCACCCTGGAACGATCGGCCAAGGCCGCAGTCTCCACGTTGTCGTTTTCCGTTAACTAGTAGACTTTGGTATTTTGCTGTCACATTTTCAATTAATGAGTTCTGACTCTTCAAGAAACCAGTAGACGGCAGACCCGCTAACAGATCCAACGCCACCGGCTGAAAGGCTGCAGGCCAGAGGGTGATCCGATGGCGGAGTTCTTGTTGGTCGTCGGCGTTGAGGATTTGGAACAGGGTTCGCGTGCTGAACGGAGCGCGCTGCGGATGCTGTAAAATGCTGCGCTTTTCCTCTGAGTCAAGCAGCAGAGCTAACGTAGCGAGGAGACTTCTGCGGTCCCGGATGCGAAGATCCCCGAGCCATGGTTTAGCTTGCGGTTCCCGCGGCCATCGGTAGTGAGGACGGAAGTATGAGCCGCTAAGGCAATGGTGGACATATATATTGCTCCCGGTGTGCCGCGTTAATAACCAGATCAAGTCGCAGACCACTTGGAGAACGTCTTGCGACGATTGTTTTGAACACCAAACTCCAGGCGCATTTCTTCCGTGGATCACCGCCAGCAATGATTGCTCAAAAGAGGCTAAGCAACGACGAGCTGCCTCGGGAATGTCGCGATATTCGTAGGGTTCTTGCGCTAGCGGTCTTCTGGTCCAAGCACAGCCGAGCGCGAACTTGGTTTTGGACCGCCAGTGCTGTGCTTGCACCTGACGATTACAGCACCGGCAGGTTTCGCGTAGGAACGTCAGATGACGTGGACAGATAGTCTGCGGGGCCAGCAACCACTGTAAGCGAAAGAACTCGATTCTAGTGGTAGCGGCGTCCTCGAGCAGGCAGGATTCGCAGTAATTGGTCGTCAATTGAAAGCGAAACTCATGGTGTGGAAACATCCAGCTGGGCTCTGTCTGACGAATGGTGAGCCATTGCAAGCGGCACTCGTTCTTCCAAGAGCCAACGGTGTACTGAAGCAGGAAGGCTGGGGTAGTGCGAGTAAGGGACGCCAGCAGATCGAGGGTACTAGTGTCGAAATCTAGCATCACGTGGTGGAGTTCTGAGCGTCGATAGTCCACAAGGTCGTGCAAGGACATGCGATACACCGCAGCTACCCGGCTCATCCAGGAGTGCAGGGTCTCTTCCGCGAGCGGTCGCAAGGCGACAGGCCATGGCTTCATAGAGCGGTGCGGCTTGGCTCGATATTACCTTGCATTGAAATCAACGGCGCCAGCGACGGCAGCGAGGGTAAGCTTTGGCGATCAATCCGTTCCCGGCCCGATTGAATGGCTTCGATCGCGAGTTCCTTCAATAATCCGACGATGCGAACCAGCACGCCTTCGCTGTGTTGCAGGATGGAGCGGCGAGGGGGGTAAAGAGTAGATCTGATTTTCTTTGCAGGGGTAGAACCGTGGCAAAGCTCACTAGCAACCGATGGTAGCTGTCATCATCATCCCGGCAGGTAATTCGATCGCACGAAAGCGGTCGGCCAGTTGGCGATCTGTTGCTAGTGCGCGCTTGGCATCGGCAGTTCCTGCGCAGACCAACGTCAACTTCAAATCGTTCGCCAGGAATCGAATGGCGTTCAGCAAGATTCGCTGCTGACGATAGCTTCCGCCTAACAGAGCGCGCAATTCGTCGATAATCAACATACGCGCATCGACGAACGTCATGAGATCACGGCCCGTGCGGCGCATTTGTGAAGTGTTGTGGCCATAGTGAATCCTGGCGTCCAGTGCGCCCAGAATTTCTTCATAGAGGCTCTTCTCATTTGCGTCCGGCGGCATCTGAACGCCGATCACGTTGATCCGACTGACACCTTTCACTTCGTCGAAGCTGGAAGGATGATCACGCAGGAACTTTTGCAAAATCTTGGTCTTGCCCATTCCAGGCAAGCCATAGAGAAGCATGCAGGGCATCCGGTCGTGCAATGGATAGTGAAGTAGGGAACGGAGGTGGCCGAGGACAATGTCAGCTCTGGCGTAGGTAACCCAGCGATCGACCTTAACAAGTTCAATTCGCTCTTGCGGGCTGAGGAGAGCGTCGGCGCGACACTCAGGAAGTAGGTGCTCAAGATCTTCGGCCATACCAGACCTCCACGTGATAAGGTTCCACCGTTCCCAGGGGTCGGTCCAACTCCTCAGAGCGCGTTGAATCATCTGACCGCGAAAGGCCCCGCTTACCCGTTGCTCGCAGCGCGTAGGTTTGCTTCTGAGCTTCACGCCGCGCCTTCCTCGTTTTCGCACGAGCCTTCTTGATCAATTGCCGCCGTGATTCGATGGTGGCAAAAACCGCTTGCTCGTCCTCCGCGGAATGCTTTGTGTGGCGCAGTTCTCGTGATGCCCGAATATATTCCTCTAAAGTGATAGCAGGATGGGAGAGATCGCGATAGGGGATTTCCAGGTACTCCCCCGCCTTGTCTTTAAGGTACACGCGCGAAAGATTTCTCGGATCGTAGTGAACCGGATAAGCTCTCGCCGGCACGCTCAAGAATGTGCTAACCTGAATAATTTGTGATTTTAAAGACAAAAGAAGCCTCCCGTGCTACAAACATGTTGACTAAAACACTGTTTGAAGCACTTCCGGAGGCCTCTTCGTGTCTGACGATAGCACAACAGAGTGTTTGTTGTTCCCAGGAATTTTTCTCAAGCCTGTCGTTGCCCAGTTTGATCAGCGAGAAGGCAGTTCCGATGGCGGTGCTTTGCTTCTGAAGGCCGCCGATGGTCACTACCGATTGGTGGAGGAACTAACGGCATGTCTGCAGGACCAGAGACAAGCCGGCAAGGTCGATCATACGTTGCAGGACTTAGTGGCACGGCGCGTTTCTCGATTGCCTGGCTACCCCGACGGCAACGACTCGGCCCGATTGGGCAGCGACCCCATTCATAAGCTGCTTCTCGGTCGCGATCCCATAGAGGGCTCGACCTGGCCTCGCAACCGACGGTGTCGCGTTTCGAGAATGCGGTCGGAGTCAAGGAGCTGTATCGCATGGGCGAGACTTTGGCCCAGAGTGTCATCCGGCGGCACGCCGAAGCGACTACGGCGGCGGGTTTACCGGGTCACCATCGATCTGGATCCCACCGATGATCCCACCCATGGCGCCCAGCAACTTTCCTTCTTTAACGGGCATTACGACAGCTGGTGCTATTTACCGGTGATGGGCTTTATCAGTTTCAATGAGGAAGCCGAACAGTATTTGTGCGCTGCGGTGTTGCGTCCTGGCAACGCCCGCCGCAGTGGGCGCCGTAGGATTGCTGCGGCGGCTGATCCGGATCATTCGTGGTCATTTTCCTGGAGTGACCATTCGGGTTCGCCTGGATGGTGGTTTTGCCAATCCCGCGGTGCTGGAGTTTTTGGATGCGTAGACCAAACTGGAATATGTGGTGGCCATGGCCAAAAACGCAGTCCTGAAGCGGATCGCGGCTCCGGGAATTCGTCGCGCTCGTAAGCTGGCAGGAAGCAGCGGAAAGACGGAACATTTCTATGGAGAAGTCGATTACGCGGCTCGCAAGTGGCCTCATCGACGCCGGGTGGTGATCAAAGCGGAAGTCGTCCGGGCGCCGGGAAAAGATCCCAAAGACAATCCCCGCTTCGTTATTACTAACATGAAGCAGAGTCCGCAATGGATTTACGAACGGGTGTACTGCCAACGTGGTGACGTGGAAAATCGCATCAAAGAGTTGCACGACTTGGAAATTGATCGCACCAGTTGCACCAGTTTTTGGGCCAACCAGTTTCGCGTTCTGCTCACCGCTGCGGCTTACGTCTTGATGCAGGAGTTACGTTTGCGGGCTGCGGGTACAGCCTGTGCCCGGGCCCAGGTCCTCACCTTGCGCGAGCGCTTGCTCAAGCTCGGGGCTCGGGTAATGGTCCTCGGTACGGCGCTGGGT
>CAWCKL010000008.1:0-35321 GCA_963796095.1 uncultured Acidobacteriota bacterium | reverse complement strand
CCAGATTCACCGTAGAATAAAAATGAACCTATGAACCTTTCCAACCGACGGTCTCGCGGGGGACATTAGGCATTGAGGCTTGCATGAAAACCCTGATCTTTCTGGTGATGTTAGTGTGCGGATCCTACGTTGCATTCGCTGAACCCTTTTCCGACAACTTCAGTACGGGCAAACTCGACACCAACAAGTGGAAGGTTGCCACGTACAAATCACCTGATTCAAAACCGGGTCTCAATTCCGGCGTTTACGTTGCAGAAAACCTTGACTTTTCACAGGGCATGCTTTGCATCAAGGTGACACAGCAAAAAGGTGGGCCGGATAAGATTCTGTCCTACGGCGGCGCAATTAGATCCAAAGACCGATTCGGTTTCGGCACCTATGAGTTTGTCATGCGGATGTCTTCCACTTCTCCGACGCCAGATGGGCCTGGCAGCGCAACAACTGGAGCGATTTCGTCCGGATTCGTATACTACAACAACTCAGAAAGCGAAATTGATCTTGAATTCTTGGGCCACCAAAACGCCATGTGGATCACCAACTGGCAGAATCCGAATCCCGAGCACGCTCCATCAGGTGACATTAAGCAGACACAAAGGATTTCCAATCGCTTTCTAGGAACTCAATTCCGCAAGTACATTTTGGTATGGACTCCGACGAGCGTGAAGGTCTACATTGACGGCACGCTGGTCGCTTCGCACAATAACCACATTCCTCAGACGCCGGCGTACATCATTCTTCAGCATCGGGGCACCAACAGCAAGGAATGGGGTGGCACGGCTACGGTTGGCATGACCCGTTACATGTATGTGAAGAGCGTCAACTTCACTCCTCTGGAGACCTCACTACGAAGAGAGAATGCACAGACAGATCGATTGGGCAGTGCAGAGAGTTTGCGCCGCCCGGAGACGGCACCCTCCGTGAAGTAGCATTCGACGAACGGTTTGCTACTGAAGGCGCGGAGCCAGAGTCATATTCAAGGCTGCCAGTTCCGAACCATTGTATTGTGCCGTCGGGCCCCAACTGGGCCGTGCGATACCAGAGTGGTCCTGATCCATTCGTGGCCTGATGTACTTGGACAACCGTCGTTCCTGATGCTGCTACCCTGGGCGCGAAGCCATCGTCAAGTTGAACGCTTGGACCCCAGTTAACCGTTTGCCCTTGGGCGGGTGAGGCGACAATCGCCAGGATCGCGAGTCCGACGGTCAAGCCCAGCGTCCGGCACTTCGCACGTCTCGTACATGGTGCTTCTTGCAGCTTTCCATAATTTTCATAACCGTTCTCCTTGATGTTCTAAAATTATTCTTCGGTGACGTTTCCGTGATAGATTTCATGCCGCTCTACCCCGATGTGCGACTACCGATCGAACGAGCGGATGTTGCATCGCGCCGGGCTCAAATGTCTTCAAACGGGCGCTCAATAAATTTCAAGCTTTCTCACGTGCAGTCATGACGCAGCAAAGCAAGCACTTGTACGAGTTCGGTCCTTACAGGATCGACCCGATCAAGCGCCTGCTTCTGCGCGGAGGGGAGTCCATACCTCTGCCCTCTAAGGCTTTCGAGACCTATCCCCCCTTCCTTCTTCTCTCCACAGTATCGGCTGGTGTAGGTAATGCCCATGGTTGGATCTGTGTAGCTGGTGTAGGCCGGAAATGTCTTTGAGGCCGTCTTCATCAGCCGCGCCTTCACTTGATCGGGATGCAGGCTGGGGCTTTTTTGCAGCATCAGAGCCACGGCACCACTCACCACGGGTGCGGCCATGCTCGTGCCGCTCAGGGCATAGTAGGTGTCAGAAGCGGTACTGTTGCCATTCGTCTGATACAGAGAATTGGTATTACTTGAGGTACGCACGGATCAAGCCAATAATATCTTCTGCCAGTTCGGCGGACGAGGCCTTTCATGCGCGATTACGCGCCAACTACTGAAGATCCGTTTTTACCTACTCCCGATAGACGACGCTTTAATTAACTAACATCTTAACGTTGAAAGCAGGATAGGTTTTTCCGCCTTGCTCCTCGTCACTAACAAATCGCCGCAAGGGTGAGTCGTTTGGTCAGATATTCTGATCCCAGATTGCCCGAATTTTTTTCAGCATGGCCGGATAGATAATCCATTTTCGGAACGGATCGATTAAGCCCATGTAGAACGGCGTAATCCACGTGCTCTGCGCACGTAGACCGCAAAGTAGAATCGATAGCTATCGGCCCTTTCTGCTAGGGCACTGAGGGCCGCAGCATGGACGGTACGATTCTGTATTTCAAGTAGCTGTTCGTTTTCGAAACGATAGACAACGCGGAACAGTCCTTCTGGCGTTCCCGACACGACAAAAGAACGAGCACGATCCTCTGCTGTTAGGCGACTTCCAAACGAGGCTGCCAAGGCATCCTTCGGTTCGGCCTCAAGTCGAAAAATGCGTCCAAGAAAAAGCCGAAGACGGATAAGCGCGCGGGCCACTACCGGAAGTCTGTTGATCTCAGCATCGGCTGCGTCGAATCCGTCCCGACTCGCCCGGCGAAGAAATTCACAAAGGGTAACGCCGTCGCGGTGCGTAGGTAGGTCAACCGCCCAGACGTCGTGCAGCGGGACGTCGGCGAGAAACGTATGCACGCGAAGCGGTAGCGCGTAAAACTCCGTTGGAGAAATCTGAGGCATCTTTTATTCTTAGTTCCTATATAGTTCCACTCGAACGCCAGAGTTCAGCGAATGTGATTTTCATAAGGATCCACCTGCATCGTTCGTATCAGCGGCGGCTGGCAACTTGGCCCGTGGTGCAGTGCCCAGCCGGACATCTCCTGTGCCGGGCTACCCATCGATATCCCGCCTGCATCACCGACATCATTCCAGGAAACCTGGCTATCCACATCAGCGGCCACGCCCACCACAACTCTCGCGCCACCGCCAGCACGGGGCTTACGCCGATGTAGCGGCTGCCATTGGTCCGCACAAAGCAGATCGCACGCAGTAGCTCCTCCTGCGAAAGCCCGAGCAGGCTGCCCACTCGCGGGTCCTGCAGAGGGGCCACGGCCAAGCCGCGCCGTTGCATGGGACCCATCAACCACGTTGCAATCCCGGCGCAGAACTCGCACTCCGCATCCTGTCCTGGGCTTTCCCTGCGTGCACGTCTCGGTCCACGGCGCTATTCATGCACGTCATCGAGAAATGACCTGAGCTTGCGGGAGCGCGACGGGTGCCGCAGCTTGCGCAGCGCCTTGGCTTCGATCTGGCGAATACGCTCGCGGGTGACAGCGAACTCCAGGCCAACCTCCTCCAGCGTGTGCTCCAAGCCATCCTCCAGACCAAAGCGCATCTTGACTACCGTCTCCTCACGCGCGCTGAGGGTGTGCAGCACGTGCGCGGTGACTTCCTTCAGGTTCACGTTGATGACGGCCTCGGCGGGTGAGACCACGGTGCGGACTTCGATAAGGTCGCTGAGGTGGGAATCCCCCTCCTCGCCAATGGGCGTCTCCAGTGAGATCGGTCCCTGCATGATTTTGAGCACCTTGCGCACCTTGGCTGCGGGAATATCCATGCGCTTGGCGATCTCTGCCGACGAGGGTTCGCGGCCCAGCGCCTGGACCAGTTGTCGCGAGGTGCGAATCAGCTTGTTGACTATCTCGATCATGTGCACCGGGAGGCGGATGGTGCGCGCCTGATCGGCAATGGCTCGGCCGATGGCCTGGCGAATCCACCATGTGGCATAAGTGGAAAACTTGTAGCCGCGACGGTACTCGAACTTGTCCACCGCCTTCATTAGGCCGACGTTGCCCTCCTGGATCAGGTCGAGAAACTGCAGCCCACGATTGCCATACTTCTTGGCAATGGAAACCACGAGGCGTAGGTTGGCTTCGACGAGCTCGTGCTTGGCCTGCTCCGCGTCCATCCCACGCTGGATGACTTGGCGTTGCGTGTGGTGCAGCTCCGGGAACGTCACGCCGGCGTCCCCTTCCAGCCTTTTCAGATCGGCCCGATACTGCCGCTGCCTCTTGCGGCAATCTTTCTTCAATTCCTCGCTGCGTGTGTTCTCAATTTTCTTTTCTAGGCTGCCGACCTCGGAGTCGAGCGAACGCATCACGTCCACGGTCTTATTCACTCGATCGATCATGCGGTTACGTTCGAAATTGGTGAAACCGAGATCGCGGATGGTGAGCGAAATCCGAACGATCTCCCGGCCCAGGTCGCATCGGCAACGGCAGTATTCGCGTGCTTTCTTTCTTGCTTGGATGGTCGATAGCCGGCCGACCAGCTGGCTGGCTTTTTTGTAATGCTTTTGTAGCTCGTCGATCCGGCGCGTGATGTCCTTGACTCGGTCCTGCAGGATCTCGTCGGTGATTTCTCTCTCCTCGAAAACGACAATTTCCTTGATCGAGCGTAGGTCGCGCTTCAAATCCTCGCCAATGGCCAGAACCTCGCGAATCACAATAGGTGAGCGTGAAAGTGCCTTCAGCGTGCGTAGCTGTCCGCGCTCGATTCGCTTCGCAAGCTCTACTTCCCCTTCGCGGGTAAGCAGTGGCACCATGCCCATCTCGCGCAGGTAGATGCGCGCCGGATCGATAGTCTTTTCAAGAGGGCCTCGGGGCAGGTCGAGCGCGACGTCCTCGCCGGCCTCCACTTCCTTTTCAAACCTGTTCTCGAGGGCCGAGGCGGGCAGCCTGGGCGGACCTTCGAGCACGTCAATGCCCTCCCACTGAGCGAAACAGTTCGCGCGCACGTGTCACAAGTGCCGTTTCCGCTTCAGCAATTCGGTCTGAAACTTTGTTGGCGTCCGGCTCAAAGAGCGTAGCCTTGTAAAATTGCGGCCAAACTCTCTGGTACGGTGATCCTGATATGCCGGTGTTCATAACCACTCCTGGACAAGCAACCGTGCAAACTACTATGAGGGGAGGCGACGTAAGCCGCCTCCCGTTTCTCTCACTGCCTGCTGGTTTTACGCGGCCCTGCCGGTAGCCTTGCCTTCGAGGGTCTTCTCGCCGCCAACACTAACCCTGATCTGCTTGGGCTTGGCTTCGGCCTTCTTGGCGAGCTCGATCTTCAGCACGCCCTTGGCGTAGTCGGCGCTCACTAGCCCCGGATCCACGGAGCTGGGCAGGGTAAACGAGCGGGTAAAGCTTCCATATTGCCGCTCGACGCGACGGAAGTTCTCCTCTTTCTCTTCCTTCTCGATTTTGCGCTCGCCATGGACGGTGAGGGTGTTGTTCTCGATGCGGACATCAATGTCTTTTTCGTCGATGCCCGGGACTTCAAGCTTCAGAGTAATGGTGTGCTCGTCTTCGTAGATGTCCACCGGCGGTGCGAAGTTGGTGGTTGTTAACGCCTCCTCCGGGCCTTCGGGGCCGTACGACTCACGGAAAAGACGATTCATGCGGTTCATGCGGTCCTGCATTGCGGCAAACTCACGGACAGGCTCCCAACGGGTTAATACGGTCATGGCTGAATTCCTCCTTCAGAGGGAAGCTAAGAGGAAAAACTTCAGATGGGCTGACTTAGTTCAGGGGACCTGAAAGAGTAAGAAGAGGTAGCTTGCTCAATCACAATGCTAGGCTTGTGCCCTACGATTGTCAAACGTCGCAGTGGGCAGGTGTGGGCAGGTCGGATCGACGAACCCGAACCCTTTGGTGGTGTCCTGGCTGGGTTGCTACTTCTTTAGAAGCTCGCCCTCGAAATGACGTTCAAGTTCTTCACGGCTGAGCGGGTTTTTTGCATTGGTCAATACGATCGAATAGACGACCTTGTTGCCTTCGACCTGAGCGGTGATGAACGCCCCCTCATCCGGCAGATCTTGGTAGGTGAATTTCACTCTTCTGCCATCTTTAAGTGTTTTAATCCACTCGTCGCTTGGCATTCTCAGTTCCTCCACGGGCGAGCACTAATGCCGTTTGACCTTTCGCTTGGGTAGAAGAACGCGTTTCACAGCAGCGGGCATTTTGTTTGCCGGTGACTTCGCGGTAGATGCGTTCGATGGTAGTTTCTTTGCGGCAAGCCATGGCGCGGACGTTTGCCTTTGCCGATCGTCATTTCACGGAATCCTTATCCATGTGGACTCGTTGAAAATGAGCATCGAACATCTTCCGCATGAGCACCTTCTGTGAGAGAGTGTTGCCCGTAAGATCGAAGCGTAGATTGGGGCAGGCTGAGCACCTTGCCCTTAGAAAGCCATCATCGGGCTTTGATTCCATGACCAGCTCTGCTTTGTATGCCTCGCTGATCTGCTATCACGCTCGACTTGTTAAGGTGAAGAATGTGTCAGCCGACGTCAGGGAACGACAAGCGCTTTCGAACCTAATACGTTGCTCTAGTTCACGCGACCCGATCATCAAAGATGATTCGCTCCCGACACTCATGTCGCGAGTCGATGTCGGCGCAGGCCTTGCAGGCGTATAGCATTGCCGCGATGTCCTGCTCTTTCCCATCATCAGTGGTTGGGAGCGGTCGGAAAACCGTCTTAACCGTCTGCTTAGTTGTGTAGGAATGTTTAAACTAAAGGAATGGTTTCTATTGTTCTTAGCCACGATGGCCTCCACTCACGCAGAAGACCGTCGCCTAAGGATGGCGGAGAAGTGCGTATATAAGTACTATACGCCTTATTAGGTGCGATGCGTGGCGGCCCACGCCGAGAGGCGGAATCCCGTTCGGGAAAGCGCGCTATGCGCAAACAGTGCGGCGGCATCGACGAGATTGCGCACGATGAGCCAAGCCGCACACAATAAGATTGCCGCGGCACAGCGCGCTCGCTGGGCTAAGACGAGAGCACAGCAAAAGAAGGCGGCATAGGAATCCTGATGTGTATTCCGCATTGGCAGCCGCGATTCTGGCGCTACACCTGCTGTTCATCCTATGGGTCGTATTCGGCGCCACGGTCACGCGCCGTCGTCCGGTCTTGCGTTGGTTACACCTTGGCTCCCTGATCTGGGGCATGCTGATTGAAATCCTGCTCTGGAACTGCCCGCTGACGTGGGCGGAAAACTGGCTGGAGGCTGGGGCGGGCGTTGCCCCATACCAGGGTGGATTCCTGCTGCACTATCTCGATGCCCTGGTGTATCCGAATGTCCCGCCTGGTTTGCTCACCGGCTTCGGTGTCGCCGTCTGTGTCGTCAATCTGGGAATCTATGCTGTGCGTTTCCACCGGCGGCGGCTTGCTGGCTGGTAAAAGGCCTGGAAGAAAGAAGCAGACGTTGCCATCGCTTACGCAGTAGCCTCCGCCGGCGTCAATGTCCCAGACGCTGCTCTCGTTGGCCGGTTTTCAGGTGATACTCATTGGCTGGTTTTGGGGTTCTTCCTCACTTTTGGTGAAGGATAAAGGTAATCAAGGATGGGGCGTTACCACAGAGTTAGTGGGATGCTGTGGAAGCACGACGGCTGTTGGGTAAGCTGGGAGGCTGAGGTGATTTTCCGGCGGTGGAGGGCTAGCAGTGCGTCAGCCAGTTGCGGAGCAGCTCCAGCGGAAGCGCTAGAGAAGCGGGTATATGGCGCAGAGGGCCTGGAGATAGCAACCCAATGCCGTAAAGATCGGTCAGGTCACAATGTCATAGTCATGTGGGACAATAGCGTTCGCATGACACTGGGGCAGCCTTGGATCAAGAAGGTTTGATCAATGAAAACTGCGAGACGCTACACGACCAAACCGATCAAGGGCGGGATTGCGTTCAAGTGCGTACAGTGCGAATATAGCGTCACCACTCTTGACTTCCAGAGCAAGGACGGCAACACCCGCACGCAAGCCGCGACAGCGGTCAATGAGCACGCTGTCTCTGTGCATCACCAACCCACGCTGGTTTCATCGCCGCATCAGCAACGTGGGTCTTAGGCGCAGTGCGCCCAACGGGCTCCCGGAATCGGGCTGAGCAGCGCCGGCAATGAAAAAGTCAGCCAGTCTCCTTGGCCGTTTGCCGACTCGCCACGATCAAACCAGTTGGTGTTATGCGCTTCGATTGGGTAACGCGAGTCTCCCTCAACAATCTGCGCCCATTTGTTGAGCTTGTTTTCCGCGGACTTGGCGATTGACTTGGGGACAACTAACACGCGGGTCTATGCCGGGGGTAGGGGCATCGTGGTCAACGAGCCCTCAGCCGTTGCTCTCGACGAAAGTACCGGCGAAGTGCAGGCCGTCGGCAAGGAGGCCAAGTAAATGTTGGGCCGCACGCCCGGCAATATCATCGTTGTCAAGCCCTTGAAGAACGGCGTGATTGCCGACTTCAAAGTGACTGAGAAAATGCTTAACTACTTCATCCAAAAGGCGCATCAGCGCAAAACATTGGTGCACCCTCGCATAGTCATCAGTGTCCCTTCTGAGATCACCCAGGTGGAACAGCGCGCCGTAATGGAATCGGCCTACCGGGCCAAGGCCGCAGAAGTGCACTTGGTGGAGCAGGCGACGATGGCCGCCATTGGCGCCGGTCTGCCAGTCACCGAGCCCGGCGGCAACATGGTGGTGGACATCGGCGGCGGTACCACCGACGTCGCCGTTATCTCCCTCTCCGGCATCGTCTATTCGCGCTCGCTGCGCACCGCCGGCAACCACATGGATGAAGCTATCGTGAATTATCTAAAGCGAAAATACAACCTACTGGTCGGGGAGCGCACGGCAGAGCAGATCAAGATCGAGATTGGCTCGGCGTATACGCTGGACAAGCCGCTAACCATGGAGATCAAAGGGCGGAGTCTCATCGAGGGTAAACCCAAGGCGATTACGGTGGACGACAGCGAGATCCGCGAGGCGTTGAGCGAGTGTGTCTCGACCATCGTGAGCGCGGTCCGGGTGGCGCTGGAGCACACCCCGCCGGAGCTTTCCGCGGACATCAGCGACCGCGGCATACAGCTCGGAACTCTACCGTGCGGGCGCCAGCCGTGGCGCAATCGATCCCTGCTTCCCGGCCAAAATCGGTATTTCGCACGTCTACAACCTGATCCAGGAAAAGCATCGGAAGAAGCCTTTGGACGTTATTTTCTTCCCGATGTATGACGTGCTGACATCTCCGCTGGTGAAGATCGTCGGCGCTAACGCCTGTCCGACCGTGACGGCGACTCCTGAAACCGTGAAGGCAGCGTTCACCAAGGAAAACGACGTATTCGCTGAGCACAATGTGAAGTATGTCGATCCCATCCTGAACTTTGCCGATCGCAAATTGTTTGCCCATCAGATGCTGCAGGCCTGGCAGCCGATCCTCGGCCTGTCGCTGGAAGAAAACGACCGCGCCGTCGAAGTTGGTTTCCAGGCGCTAACCGATTACGAGACCAGCATTCGCAAACGCGCGCGTCAGGTGATGGACCAGTTGGAACGTGAAGATCGCATCGGCATCGTGATGCTGGGCCGACCCTATCACCATGATCCCGGCCTCAATCACGAAATCATGGAGGAGTTCCAGAAGCTCGGCTATCCGATTTTCTCGCAAAATACGCCGCCGCTCGACGAGGACTTGCTCGAACGCCTGTTCGGCGAAGAAGTTCGTGCCGGCGTGATCAGCCACCCTCTCGATATTACGGACGCGTGGAAGAATTCCTATTCTTGCAGCACCAATCACAAAGTTTGGGCGGCGAAGTTTACTGCCCGGCATCCCAACCTGGTTGCGCTTGAAATCTCCAGTTTCAAGTGCGGACACGATGCGCCCATCTACGGAGTAGTCGAAGGCATCATCGAGCAGTCGGGCACACCGTACTTCTGCTTCAAGGATTTGGACGAAAACAAGCCGACGGGCTCAATCCGGATCCGCGTGGAGACTATCGATTACTTCCTGCGCCGCTACCGCGAGGAGGTCATCAAGAAGCGCAAAGCAAACGAGGAGATCGAAGCGCAATTGGCCGCTCTGGAAGAACAGCTGCGCGGGCAATTTGAGCAGGAAGCTCAAGGCATGGCTGCAGACTGAGCGGCCTTTAATTCGTTAAGATAACGTGGCGCCGCCCAGGAGAGTTCAGCGGTCAACGAGTTGCTGCCGCGCATCGCCAAGGCGAGCCGTTAGAAAGCTCAGGTACTCGTCCATTCCATAGCCGGTCTTGGCGAAGAGCTTCAATACCTGCATCCCGGGGCGAACCGCCTGGATATTGCTGTACGCCGAATCCCAGTCGAACTCGACGGCCGGCGCCAAGTCCATTTTTCGTGACCACCGCGACGTCGGCGCTGCTGAAAATCGTGGGGTACTTAAGGGGCTTATCTTCACCCTCTGTCACGGAGATGAGCACCAGGCGCAGATTCTCACCCAGATCATAGGAAGAAGGACAGACCAGGTTCCCAACATTCTCGATGAATAAAAAATCTAGATGATTGAGATCCCATCCCTCAAGCGCGTTCTGGACCATGGCGGCTTCAAGATGACATAGCGTGCCTGTGGTGATTTGCTTGACCGGAGCCTGGCTGCGCGCCAACCGCATTGCATCGTTTTCCGTGGCGAGGTCTCCGACCAGCGCCGCAATACTGTAACTCTGACGAAGCAAATAGGCTGGGAGATTGGCGCGTCTCAATTATCGGTTCTCAAGCGAACGACCGGTGGGAGATGAAGATCAATGAGCCGAATGCCTTTGAGCGATTGTACACACTGGAGTGGGCTGCCGGAGAGCATCAACCAGATGCCATTCGATTGTTATTACAGCGGATACTGCCGGCGAGAACCGCCGCGATGCACATATGAATGGACGATGAAGCGCTGGGCTGAGACGCATTGCTCCGTGCATCTGGCGGTGGTTAGGCCCGGCTGCTAAATTGATTGCAGCGATTGGGCCCAGCCATGATCGGCACCTCCCAACCAAAAGGACTTCTCGTGTTGTGCACGACCACGGGATACCAGACGTTCGCTTTTATCGAGGCCGCGCAGAAGTTGGGGCTGTCCATCACCTTCGGAACGGACCGCTGCCACGTGCTCGATGACCCATGGCAGGATGGCGCTCTTCCCCTGCGCTTTGAAGATCCCGAAGCCTCGGCGCAGAGGATCTGCGATTTCGCCGCGTCCAATCCTCTTCACGCGATCGTCTCCATCGGCGATCGGCCCACCTCAACCGGCGCTCGCGCCTGCCATAGACTCGGCTTGCGGGGACATCCTCCAGAAGCGACCGACATCTGCCGCGATAAATACCGCTCGCGCGAGCGGTTGCGGGATGCCGGGCTGAATGTTCCGGCCTTCAAGAGATCCCCCTTGCACTCGAACCCGCTCCAGCTCATTGCCTCTGGGGAAATCACCTTTCCCTGCGTGCTCAAACCACTAGCGCTCTCCGGCAGCCGTGGTGTGATTCGCGCCGATACCCCCAAGGAATTTGTGAAGGCGTTCGAACGTATTCGGAAGCTTTTGCGTAGCCCGGAGGTCGGTGTTTTGCGTGAGGAGACGAGCGAGTTTATCCAGGTGGAGAACTACATCGACGGGCTGGAGATCGCGGTCGAAGGCCTGGCCGACCGAGGCAAGTTGAAAATGCTGGCGATTTTCGATAAGCCGGACCCGCTGGTCGGGCCATTTTTTGAAGAGACAATCTACGTCACTCCGTCGCGACTGGAACCTTCCATACAGGCCGAAGTCGCTCGGACGCTGCAACGGGCGGTCGACGCGCTCGGCCTGTTTCATGGCCCGCTCCACGCCGAGTTGCGGGTGAAAGGGAATTGCAACTGGATCCTGGAGATCGCGGCGCGTCCAATAGGCGGGCTCTGTGCGCGAAGTCTGCGCTTCGGGAGCAGAATCTCGCTGGAGGAATTGATTATTCGGCACGCGCTCGATGAGCCGGTCACGCATTTAGGACGCGAGGAGGCTAGCTCCGGCGTAATGATGATTCCCATCCCGCGGGAAGGGATCTACCAAGGAGTTGAGCAGTTGGAGCAAGCCGCGCAGGTGCCGGGAATCGAAGCAATCGAGATCACCGCCAAGCTTCGGCAGAAACTGGTGCCATTGCCGGAAGGATCAAGTTATCTGGGGTTTATATTCGCGCGTGGCGATTCGCCACAATACGTCGAAGGTGCTCTACGGGAAGCTCACCGTAACCTTCGCTTCGTAATCTCGTCCAGCCTTCCAGTGGTGTAGGGCGTAACGAAAACCTCATTTTTGTGGGCGGAACAGGGCTTCAGCCCTGCATTGATTCTGAGGAGCTAGGGACTTTAGCCGCTGATCATGTACCCGACCGAGCTTAGGTTAACTCTTGCTCTTTCATTGGGCGGAAGCGCTGCGCCCTCACCAAAGAAGAACTGCTCCAGCTGCTGCACGATGATCTCCTGGTACGTCCCATCCGGCGCGTTCTCCAGGGGACTAGAAGCAGGCCAACTGCCCGCTGGTGGGTTCGGATCAACAGTACCAGGGTTCGGTCAGGTATGGGATGGTGGCCTGCGGCGGTCCGGGTGGGACGAGCGGAAGGGGCGCCGCCGCCTCGTCCCCGTCTTCGTTCATGGCGCGCTGCAGCAGCTTCCAGGCTTCCCCGACGATCACGGTGCGCGACGCGCCAGCCTTGGCATCGCGCTGCACCATGGCTTCGAGGTCGCACTGGAGCCGGTCAACCTTGCGGTCCGGGTTTGCCCACGGATAGCTAAGCGCCTCCTGTTGGAAAGGAGCGATAGCCGCGTTGTGCAGTGGCAGAACTTCCAGCAGGCGCGACCCGGCGGGAATCAGCAGGCGGATGGTAAGTTGCACCGGCGGAACGTGCTCCACCAGCCCCAGCCGTATCAAGGTGGCCAGCAAGTCTTCGTAGCCCTCCAGCGTAGTCCAGGGCGTGAAAGGCACGAAGGTGGGCACGAGGAAAAGTCCGAGCCCGCGCATCAGCCCGGCGAGACGGATAAAGTCGGCGCGTGTGTGGCCCTTGTCCAGGATGCGCAGCACGTGGTCATTCACCGACTCCACCGCCGTGGTCACGAACGCACATCCCGTCTCACGCAGCGCTGGGAGGTACGATTCGTGCTTCAGCACGTGCTCTACCTTAATGGTGACATCGTAAGAGAGCCCGGGATGCGCGCGGTGGAGCGCTTCCACGATCTGCATCGAGTGACCGACCCCGTTGAAGAAGTCGGGATCGCCGAAGGTGATGTGTTGCGCACCGGCCGCGACCTGGCGGCGGATATCTTCCAGTACCACCTCACGCTGGACGATGCGAAACGTGCCGTTGTACACCGGTACGATGGGACAGTGACGGCACAGGTGCTTGCAGCCTCTGCTGGCCTCGGTGTAGCCCACGACGCGGGTGCTGTCGTCGGGCAGGGTGAGATGTGCGTACTTTTCCAGCGGAGGCAGGTCGTCGCGATAGGGCACCAGGAAGTTCTGACGAGCGAGCGAGATCTCGGGCTCAACCTGCGGCAGCCTAGGACCGGGCGCGCCGGCCTCCAGGCGGCAGGCCAGGCTCAACAGCCCCTGCTCAAACTCCCCCCCAGGATCGTGCCGACGCCCAAACGACGCAGCAGGTCGGCATTGACCGGGGCGTACAGTCCAAATCCGCACAGGTGGGCGGAGGGGTTGAGTTTCCGGACCCTCTCCAAAGCGCGCACTGCGATCCGCGTGGCGGTGTGCATGGGCAGATAAAAGGCAATCAGGCCGGCGGTGCGTACCGCCTCTTCGTCCAGCGACTGTCGCGAGAGGTCCAGCGAAGTGGTATAGAAGCCGTCAGCGCGTAGCCACGCCGCAGGCGAGGCCAGCCCAAACGGTTGCCGGCCCAGTTCGTAGGTCGAGATCAGCAGCACCTTCAGATCGGACATAGAAACCTGAAATTAAGCCTTGCTGCGCGGGGGGACGTACCCAGGTGGAAGGGCGGCGCCCTCGCCGAAGAAGAAATCTTCCAGGTGCTTGGCCAAGATCTCCTGGTCTTGCTTGTTGGCGGGATTCAGCCTGTATTCGTTCAAGATCATCTTGCAATGCTCGCCCCACATCCTCCAGGCTTCCTCAGAGACGTTTTCATAAATCCGCCCGCCCAGTTCTGTGTCGAACGGCGGCTCGTCCAGTCCCGGCATTTCCCTCTGGAACTTCACGCAGAAGACCTTGCGCTGCCCTGGCCTCTCCGGTTCAGGCGGCATTGGAAGTGTATTACAGCCCATGTGTACTCCTTCCAGGTGGAAAATTGTCTCCATAGTATCAGGATGCGGCCGGTCATGTACCCGGATTGAAATGCGGCCGTCAATGCCTATACTTGGCGCTCACCCTTCATGCCTTTGCCGTCCTGAAATCTTTTGCCCTTTCCGGACACAGACCTTTTTCTCGGAGCCATGCGCCATGTACGAGTGTGTTTATTCTCGGGTGAAAAGGAGACCACTTCGGACGGCTTGAGAACAATTTCATAATTGTGCTCGCGTTTCGGATCGGTGCTATTTGACACAGGTCGTTCGCGGCGGTTACACGGATTTCTAAGAATGCTTTATGCCCAGCAGATTGGGCTGCCACTAAAACGAGGCAGAAGGGCTATGGTGGGCCCTTGCGCCCAGCAGGGTCGCGCCTAACCTCCCCGCGTGTGCATTTCCAAATGGGGGTCCTGCCGGAGCTGTTGGATTCCGACCAACACCCCTCGCGACGGCAGATCCTTGCGTTCTTCTGCGCCGCGATCGGTTCGCTTCGCCCACTGGCTCACGATGAGGGACTTGATCTCTTCCCGGGTGGCGCCGCTGCGGAGAGATTTCCTCAGATCCGTTCCATTCTGAGCATAAAGACACAGGTACCAGATCCCGTCTGCGGTCAGGCGACTACGGTCGCAGCGTCGGCAGAACGGTTTGGTTGTGGAGGCGATGATGCCGAAGACGGTCCCGTCGGCCAAAAGGAACCGCTCCGCGGGTGCGGAACTATCCTCCACCACCGGCGCGATCCGGCCGTAGCGCCGGCTCAGCGCGTCCAGGATCTCCGCCCGCGAAACCACCTTGCTCCCCGACCACTGCGTCGCCCCACCAACATCCATGTATTCGATGAAGCGCACTTCCGCACCCGCCCGCTTTCCGAACTCGATCAGGTCAGCGAGTTCATCTTCGTTGGTGCCGCGCACCACGACAGCGTCTATCTTCAGCGCCCGAAAGCCTGCCTGACGGGCGGCCTCGATCCCGCGGAGCACCGGTGCGTGGGCGTTCCTTCGAGTTAACACAAGGAAGCGATCCGCGCGGAGTGTGTCCAGGCTGACCGCTACGCGGTGCAGGCCGGCGTCCCAGAGCGCCTGCGCTTGCCCGGCCAGCAAGACGCCGTTGGTGGTCAAAGCTAGGTCCCTGATTCGCGGGTTCTGCGCCAGCATCCGAACCAGCACGGGAAGGTCTTTGCGCAGAAGCGGCTCACCGCCGGTCAAGCGCACCTTCTCGATGCCGACTTCGGTGAAGATGCCGGCCAGCTCGCTGATCTCTTCGAAGCTCAATAATTTTTCGCGCGGTAGCCACACGTACTCTTCCTCGGGCATGCAATAGCGGCAGCGCAGGTTGCAACGGTCGGTAACCGAAATCCGCAGGTTGAGAAGAGGCCTACCGAAGGCGTCAGCGGGGCCCTTTGATTTGACGGAAGGTTGCATAGCGAGGCAGCTTTCTTCCGGGGCATATGGTAGGCTGCTCCGGCGCCTAAATCAACTTAAGTGTACGCGATCCGGCTTCCAGCCAACGACTGTTTGGAGCGAGACATCGCGGAGTTGCAGTCCAAGAACTTGGAAACTTGGGCGAAAGGGTGTCGCGGGGGCAAAAAGCGGCCGGAAGGCATACGAAGATAGTGGCCGTGCTCGACCCTTTGGCGCCGGGCAGCACTGCCGGCGATCTGATCGTGCGGTATCTCGGCACACAAAGCGAGCTCCGGCAGAGAATCGGCGCACTGCAATGGTCGCTGTCGGCCGCCGCTTCACAATCGGGCTGAGGGAGAATCACCAATGAATGCAGAACGAAGGAGGGCGCTTGAAAAGGAGCTTCAGGACATCTTGAAAATTACAAACCCGCTGGTTCCCGCCACTCTGGATCCGAATAGCCCGACCGCGATGAGCGTCCTCGAAGTCGAATCGGAGGAACTGGACCGGCTGCGGAAACGAAGAGATGAGATCCAGCAGATGCTTGACGAGGACAGTTCCGAAGAGGACATGAGGGCGAGAGTCTTGTAACGTGAGAAAAGCCACGCTCCCGTTACTATAGCGATAGCAAACTTCCAGCCTTTCCCCTCGCCCAGTTTTTGCAGAAAAGTTCCTAAGAACTTGTAACAGAACCTCGGATCTAAACCTACAAGGTCGGTTCTCTCGTCGTCGATTTGTTCGGCGCCAACAAACCCAAGCACGGCCAACCGGAGTCTAAGCTCTAGCCTGCGAGGCCGTACCTGAGTCTGTGCTGCGATAGCTCCTTTTGAAAATGCCTGGCAGCGGTAACGCCGATCAAGTCGGCTCGCAGCGGCTTGGTTTTCGTTGAACGCTGTTACCGATAACCGCTTCAACCCTCGGAGATGACATTTCTGAACAGCTGAAAGCTAAAGAACTTTCTGAGAAGACCGGGCATGGATAGCCTGCTTCAGGACCGCAAGCGAGGAGAGAGCGCTTTATGTGGATTGTTCGCTTTGCTCTGCAGAGGCCGTATACGTTCGTCATCGTTGCGCTGCTGATTGCGATATTCGGCGTGGCTTCCATCGTGACGACGCCCACCGACATTCTGCCGGAGATCGATATCCCGATCGTCACCGTGATTTGGACTTACAGCGGCCTCGATGCCGATGACATGTCCAAGCGGATCGTCGGGGTATGCGAGCGGGCGCTCCCAACCAGCGTCAACAACATCCAGTACACCGAATCGCAGTCCTACAGCGGTGTCGGGGTTATTAAGATTCACTTTCAGCCCAATGTCCAGATTGACCTTGCGATTGCGCAAGTAACAGCGCTGGCGCAGTCGCTCCTGCGACTGATGCCGACAGGGATCCTGCCGCCCTATGTGCTGAAGTACGACGCTTCCAGCGTTCCGATCGTACAGGTGAGTCTCGGAGGACGGGGGCTTTCACAGACCGAACTCTACGATCTTGGTCAAAACTTCATCCGAGGGCAGCTGGCGACGGCGGCCTAGTTATCGCACTGTCCTCGTAATCTGAAGCAGCAGCTTTAGCGCGCTTTGACAACGGTAACCCCACCCACGATTGGAACTTAACTTCACAGATTTCCGTCCCAGAAGCCGACCTAATCTTGCCGGACAAAATCTCTACCCGGTCTCCCTTATTCAACTGTGCCACTTCCTCGTTAGCATAACCACAAGAGGCGGAACTATTAACATCGAAGTGGCAGCGTTTGTAGATGGTTCTGGAGTAGGGGCTGGTTGCCGTCGCCCAATGGCGATGGCCGGAGACGGGCCTACTTTCCGCCCTCTGCTTCTTCCGCTCGATCTGGACTCTGACCGAGGCGCGGGAAATTCCACACTCGGTTCGGACTACTTGCGGAAAGTAGTCCGGCGGTAGCGTGATGTTGCCAGTCTTGGCAGCTGCTTTTGCAGCGTTGATGATCATGGTGTCCGCGAGGCCCATAAGCTCATCGACTGTGCGGTTAACGAGCGCATCATCCAAGGGAACGTCGTAAAGCTCGAAACCCTCCAGCAGTCCGTCCAATCTGGAGCAACGGACCGGTCGAGGGACACATTAACCGTCTTAAAACGCTCAAGCGCCAAATGTATGGACGAGCGGGCGTCAAACCGCTCCGCGCACACCTGTTGCCCGAATCGCGCATAGCTGGAGAATGCGTGCACCAAACCTGAGCCAGAACCCCTTTAAGTACAATTCTGTCCAGTTTTTAAGTGCAAACTTGTCCGGTTATTAAGCGCAATCCGTCCGGGATTTAAATGCAACCAGAAATGGTTTTCCGGTTTTTAAGTACACGGAATTTACATCGAACGGGGATCGTCCGGCCTTTAAGTGCAGCTCGACAGTTGTTTGAGTCATCGTCGCACCCATCAGTTGGGCGCCAGAGCCTGGGTGTAGAGAGACAACCACCCTAACACCATCCAGGTCGCCCAGCACTTGATTGTAATGGCTTTGAAACCGAGCTACAGTTATGGTGCTCTGCGCTCTGGATTAGCTGCAACGCGTCCATCCGGATGATCAAGTGCTAGGAAGACCGGTAATTCTTTTGATTGAAGCGCAGGTGGCTGTTCCTCGTGGCACCCGGCTGGGGTCAAATGGCTGCCGTGAACTTGATTGGCTGTCGTTTTTCGTTATTGAATAGACTCACGAAGACGCAAGTCATTGATTTTATTACCCTCGTCCCTTCCAACAATTAGTAGACTTTATCAACAACTGATAGACTTTACCAGGAATTCGTAGACCACATTTTCCGTTTTCCAGGCGAACAAAGTGCAAACACTGGTCAAAGTCTCCGAAGCGGATTGGGCTCTAGCCAAGCGTCGGGAAAGGGTTTTGTCCACATTAGCCGAGAGCAAGGAGTGCTCTCGGGCCATGATTCAAAAAGCATGCGCCGCGCTCCAATTGTCGCGGGCGATGGTGTTTCGGCTTCTGGCGAGATACAGGAAAGACCGCAGGCTTAGCGCTTTGCTTTTGCACCCACGCGGACGAAAGTGCGGAAGTGGAGGGCTCCGAGAAGAGCAGGAGCAGATCATTGCCGCGCAGATCCGGAAGATCGGTGGGAAGAAGCGGTCGGTTGCTGCCCTACACCGAAAGATCGCCGCAGCTTGTAGAAAACGCCGACTTCCGATTCCCTCCTATGGGACCGTGCTGCGACGGTTTCAAGCCTACGCCCGGCGGACTCCCTGAACCGCTTGGCTGGCTTGCAGTCTACTAGTTCCTGGCAAAAGCGGTCTACACATTAACGGTAAATACGGAATGAAAACGCCAAAGTCTACGCATTAACGGAAAACGACAGCAAGCTGAATGCGGCGTCCAAGCTCAACTTCCTCCCTCGCAGTCAGCAATTTCCTCGATCGGGCGCGGCGCAGAACATTAGTAAGTGGATCGCCCGAGACGCTTAACTTAAGAACCTCGCCTTCGACCGTGTCGAGCTCGTCAGCTCCAGGGTTGTCGTCTTCAGGGCAGATATGTTGCTCCTGCAGACCCTCGTGGACTGCTCTTAGTTCTGAAGGAGACAGATTCCGCTTTACGACGATACGCTCAACTTGTGACTTCGTTAAACGGCCGCTCTGCCGATCGAAATCAGCAGCAAGGGCCTCGACGACTAGCGAGAGTGATTCCGTTTACGGAAACAACTTAATTCGGCTTACATCATTTAATGGCCCGCAAACGGGAAGTCCAAGCTGGTGTTCGGACAACCATCGTATCGTCTTTGACTCGCGCGCTAGTGGTTCGTCCGTCATTTATATCGAAGATATCAACGAAAGATTCCCGAGGGAGGTAAAGACGAACAACTTCGGTTTTTCCAAGAAACGGTACCCGCGCCGGGGGCAGAGTTTCAATGTAACGGGGCTTTTCCGCAGAATCAGCGAATCGGAGTGCATGTGGCAGCTGAGCTTCTTATCTTTTCGAGGAAATGAAGCTTGCTCTGTCGGAGGTCGAATCGTCGAATGGTAGACTGCACACATTTGCCGAGTTGCCATGGAAACGATCGCAGAAATCCCTCATAGCTGCCCGAGGAAGGATCATATATGGCTCAAATGACCGAGCAAAAGCACAGGAGCTAGTTCGCATGTTTGCGGAGAAGATATTGATGGCCTTTCCACTCGCTTACAAACCGGAATTCCTAGCCGACTGCTGGAGACATGAGATCTGTGACGACTTCGAAGACAAACGTTCCTCCAAAGAACGCGCCTTTCTCCGTTGCCGTTTTGACCTCTTCAAGGTTGTTTCTCACCAAGCTTTGCTTTTACCCTGCACGCTGGTTCTCACTGTTGCTGCCGCCTCCGCGTTCCTGACTGTACCTGCGATGGGCTCAGAAAAGGTGGAACTCTCCCTTGAGGCATCCAAGGCCGGAGCGAAGATCGACCGCAACATTTTCGGCCAGTTCGTCGAGCATCTTGGTCACGGTGTCTACGGGGGGATCTGGGTCGGTCCAGACTCGACAATCCCGAATACCCGCGGCATCCGCAACGATGTTGTTGCCGCGCTGAAGGCGATAAAGGTGCCGAACGTTCGCTGGCCCGGCGGTTGCTTCGCGGACGAATACCACTGGCGTAACGGCATCGGACCCCAACGGGCGGTAACGCTCAACCCCAATTGGGGCGGCGTGATCGAGCCGAATACATTTGGCACGCACGAATTCATGGATTTCCTCGACCAAATTGGCGCTGACGCGTACGTCTCGGTTAATGTCGGCTCGGGCACTCCGCGAGAAGCAGCGCAATGGACGGAATACATGACCACCGTCCAGCCGACGACACTCGAAAAAGAGCGCGCTGCCAACGGCCATCCGGCTCCTTATAAAGTTGCTTATCTCGGCATCGGCAACGAAAGCTGGGCGTGCGGCGGCAACATGACGGCGGACTACTATACAAGCCAACTCAAGATTTACAGCCGCTTTGTGAGGAACTTTAATCCGGCACAGCAAGACACCCAGCAGATGCTGAAAATCGCCGTAGGCCCGGGCGGCAGCGAAACTGAGTGGACCGACTGGACGGCAACGATCATGAAGGCCTATCAGAATCGCCAGTGGAGCTGGGATATGAATGGCCTTTCGATGCACTCCTACACGGTAGTCCGGTGGCCTCCTTCGTTCGCGTCCGCTGGATTCAGAGAGACCGAGTACGCTCAGATTCTCAAGTCCACCTTGGACATGAATGGTCTGATCGCCAAGCATTCCGCGATCATGGACAAATACGACTCGCAGAAGAAGGTCGCCCTCGTGGTGGATGAATGGGGCGCTTGGTACGCGCCGCTAGCCGGCAGCAATCCCGGCTTCTTGGTTCAGCAGAACAGCCTGCGGGACGCCATTCTGGCTGCGCTCAATCTAAACATCTTTGCCCGTCACGCCGATCGCGTGCGCATAGCAAACATCGCTCAGATGATCAATGTGCTGCAGGCGATGATCATGACGGACAAAGAGAAGATGGTCCTGACGCCGACCTACTACGTCTTCAAAATGTACGTGCCCTTCCAGGACGCAACCTTTGTGCCAGTCACATTCAACGCTGACGCCACCTACACGCACGGCGACATCACCTTGCCGCGCGTGGATGCTATCGCAGCCAAGGACACAACCGGCAAATTGTGGCTGGCGGTGACGAATCTTGATCCCAATCGAGGCATCGAACTCGAGGCGACCCTGGCCGGTGTCGCAGCGAAGTCGGCTGCCGGAGAAACACTAACCGCGCCGAAGGTGGACAGCGTCAATAGCTTCGACGCGCCCAGCGTGGTTGTGCCCAAGCCGATTGCGGCGAAGGTCGAAGGCGGCAAGCTAATCATGCAACTCGAGCCCAAGTCTGTGACCGTAGTCTCAGTGGAGCAATGACGTCCGCTTGATCGGAGCGCCTATTCTTGTCAAAGTTGTCCAGGCACGAATAGGCTGCTATGGTTCCTGAAAGCCTGTAGCGCATTAGTGGCTTTAGCACGAAATTGATGAAACAAGACACGGCCCATACACGCCACCTCGAAAAGCAACTGGTTTGGGAGGAGCGCTGGCATCCGCTGCGCGAAGAGTGGGTGATTATTGCGGCACATCGCCAGGATCGGCCCTGGCGTGGCGAGATGGTCGTACATAAACAACAGAGTATGCCGGAGTTCGTGGCCGACTGCTATCTCTGCCCTGGGAATCTGCGCGTCAGCGGCAAACGGAACGATCTATACACCGGGACTTTCGTGTTCGACAATGATCATCCTTGCGTTGATCGGGCCGCGCCTGCCGATCTGGCAGTTCCACCGGGCATCTACCGCAATCGGCCCGCCAGTGGAATTGCGCGCGTCGTCTGTTACAGTCCGAAACACAATCTATCGCTGGCGGAAATCGAGCTGGCAGGCGTGGAGAACCTGTTGCAGGTTTGGCAGTCTCAGTATGTGGATCTGGGGAACCGTCCTGAGATTTCGCATGTTTTAATTTTTGAAAATAAAGGCGAAGTGGTAGGGGTCTCCAATCCTCATCCGCATTGCCAAATCTATGCGACGAACTTTCTCTTTCGCACCATTGAGAGCGAGGCAGGGGCGAGCCGCCAGCATTTTGCGGAAACCGGACGATTTCTCTTCCAGGACATTCTATCGGCGGAGCAAATCGATGGCCGCCGCATCATCTGCGAAAATGAATCTGCCATCGCCTTTGTCCCGTACTTTGCGCGCTACGCTTACGAAGTGTACGTAGCGCCGAAGCGAACCTATCCCAGTCTGGCTGCAGTACCAGGCAGCCAGTTACGCGATTTTGCCGAGATCCTGCGCCAGGTCGCAATTAAGTTCGACAACCTTTGGCAGATGCCGTTTCCCTATGTCATGCCTCTGCATCAGGCGCCGACTGACGGGGGCGACTACCGCACTTTCCATTTTCATATTCAGTTTCATCCGCCGTTGCGCAAGCCATCGCTGTTGAAATATCTGGCCGGACCCGAAGTCGGAGGAGGAAATTTTCTCAGCGATACCTCTCCTGAGGAGAAAGCCGCAGAATTGCGTGCTCTGCCCGACGCACATTACAAGCGGTCCAAAAAGGAAACGTAATGGGGCTCGTGCATCCGCTTCTTGGGCCGATCAGAACACTGCACGCGCAGATTCGGGATGCCGTTGTCGCTGCTTGCGAACGCTCGTCCACCAACGCGATGTCGGCCATCGCGCAGGAGCAGGAAGGCGACACCATTTATGCAATTGATCGCGTCAGCGAAGAATTGATTGTTTCGTTCTTTGAACGCCAAGCAGATTCGAGCGGCGGTTTGGTGCTGATAGGCGAGGGCCTGCGAGGCGGACAAGTCGTCCTCCCTCGCGGGGTCACCGAGAGCGAGGCTAGGTGGCGGATCATCGTTGATCCGATTGATGGCACACGCGGGATCATGTATCAAAAGCGCAGCGCCTGGGTATTGACTGGAGTTGCGCTGAATCGCGGGTCGCAAACTAATCTGCAAGACATCGAACTCGCAGTGCAGACTGAAATTCCGCTGGTCAAGCAGCATTTGACCGATGTAGCCTGGGCGGTTCGCGGTGAGGGCGTAGAGGCTGAGCGCTACAACCGCCTGATTGGGCAAGCAACTCCGCTGGCCATGAGGCCGTCCAAGGCGCACACGATTGCTCATGGATTTGCGATGGTAGCGCGTTTTTTCCCGGGTGCGCGAGAAGAACTCGCTGCCCTGGATGAAGAAATTGTGCTCGGCGCTTTGGGCCCGGTCCAGCCAGGCAAGGCCCATTGCTTCGAGGATCAGTATGCTTCGACGGGCGGCCAGTTATTCGAATTGATAACCGGGCATGATCGCTTTGTCGCCGATCTCAGACCGTTGATGGAGGCTGGCCTTAAGAAACGCGGACTGGCGCTGGGCATCTGCTGCCACCCCTACGACATCTGCACTGAGTTGATCGCGCGCGAGTTGGGAGTGATCGTAACCGACCCGTTGGGCCAGCCGCTTAAGGCCGTGCTATCGGTCGAACCCAATGTCGCCTGGGTGGGGTATGCCAATAACGATATCCGTCTACAGATCGAGCCGTTACTGCGTGCAGCGTTACAGGGGCGAGGTTTGATAGAACCCTTCTAATTCCTAGGGGTGAGCCGCGAAGGAACCGACTGGCTCGACATCCTGAAGACGCTGGTGAGTTATCGGTTGATCTCGCCGGGCAGCGAGTGGCGCTTGCATCGGGAGTGGTATCTGCGCAGCGGGATGGCCGATTTGCTGGGCCGGCAGGGCGAAGCCATCGAGCTGCAGTCGCTCTATCGGTGTCAGGACAAGCTGCTGGCGCACACGAAGGATCTGTTCAGTTATCTCCAGAAGCGCTGGCAGGATCTGTTCCAGGCAGAATTTGAGGTGCTGCTGTATGACCTGACCAGCACCTATTTTGAATGCGATCCGCCGGCGAGTGGGAAGCGGCGCTTTGGCTACAGCCGGGACAAACGGCCCGATTGCGTGCAGGTCATTATTGCTCTGGTGGTGACGCCGGACGGCCTTCCCCTGGCCTACGAAGTGATGCAGGGGAACACCAGTGAGAAGACCACGCTGAAAGCATTCCTGAAAAAGATTGAGGAGCAATACGGACGGCCAAACGCATCTGGGTAATGGATCGAGGCATTCCGACCGAAGAACAGTTGCGCGAGATGCGCGATGCCGATCCGCCGGTGGCTTATCTGGTGGGGACGCCGCGGGGTCGACTGAGCAAATTGGAGAAACCGTTTCTCGAACTGCCTTGGGCGAAGGTGAAGGAGTCGGTAGAAGTGAAGCTGCTGGCTCAGGAGGGAGAACTTTATATTTTGGCACGCAGCCAGGGGCGTTGGCAGAAGGAACGCGCCATGCGCCGGCGACGGTTGAAAAATCTCTGGAAAAGGCTGCAAGAATTGCAAGGACAACAGCTCGAGCGCGACCAGCTGCTGCTGAAACTGGGAGCGGCCAAGTCCGAGGCGGGCCGCGTCTATGGCTTGGTGGAAGTGCAGGTGCCAAAGCCGGAACAGCCGGTCAACGCGGAAACGTTCACCTTTCGTTGGTGCAAGGACAAACTCCGGCAAGCCATGCGCCGGGAGGGCCGTTATTTGCTGCGCTCCAATCTGCCCGCAGAAGAAGCTGCTGAGAAATTAGCTTGGCAAAAAGAGAACAATCAGCATACCGCATTGTGCGTGGTTCCACACAGGGGCTTCAGGATGTGGGAAATTTTCTTTTGACCTTGAGCAGCTCTCGTGACGCCCGGTGTCTGTTTGATCGCAAGGGGGACATCTTTGTGGCGCGCGCCCCTGGACGATTGGATGTCATGGGCGGCATCGCTGACTACTCCGGTTCTCTCGTCCTGCAGTTGCCTATTCGGCAGGCGGCTTTAGTCGCAGTGCAACCCAACAGTTCGCACTCCGTGGAGATCGTGAGTCTAGCGAACATTGAAAACGGCAGAAGCCGCACGGATTTCGCCATGCCGCTAAACCACATTGCACCCGAAGGCAGGCCGCTGGAATACCGCGCGGCGCGGGACTATTTCCTGAGCAATCCCGAGCAACGGTGGGCAGCCTACATCGCCGGAGTACTGCTCGTCCTCATGCATGAATGCGGCGAAAGATCCAGCGGGTTGCGAATTCTGCTGGACTCGCATGTTCCGGAAGGCAAGGGAGTGAGTTCCTCCGCTGCGATTGAAGTGGCTACCATGCAGGCGGTTTGTGCCGCATTCGACATCAAACTGGCGCCGCGCTCCCTTGCACTCCTCAGCCAAAAGGTGGAAAACCTGGTGGTGGGTGCTCCATGCGGCGTTATGGATCAAATGACTGCGGCGTGCGGGGAGCAAGGCCGTCTTCTGAAGCTGCTATGCCAGCCAGCGGACGTGCAAGGAACGGTCGCGGTGCCGAATGAAATCGCATTTTGGGGGATAGATTCTGGAGTCCGCCATTCCATCTCAGGATCAGACTACAGTTCGGTGCGCGTGGGCGCCTTCATGGGCTACCGCATTATTGCAGACCTCGCGGGGGTTCGGGTTCGCGTGAATGCGAACACTACACAGGTGGAGATTATCGATCCTCGCTGGAAAGGCTATCTAGCAAACCTCACTCCGCCGGAATTTCAGCAATATAGGCAGCAACTGCCAGAACAAATGACTGGCAAAGACTTCCTGGCGAAATTTCAGGGAACCACCGACTCCGTGACGCAAGTTGATCCCAAGTGCACCTATGCAGTGAGGCAGCCGACTGCGCATCCCGTATACGAGCACTTTCGAGTGAGGACGTTCGCCGACCTTCTGGTAGCGCAATTTAATGAGAAGCAGATCGAGCGTTTGGGAGAATTGATGTACGAGTCTCATGCCAGCTATTCAGCATGCGGGCTTGGCTCAGAGGGCACAGACTTGCTCATACAACTTGTTCGGGCAGCAGGGCCCAGAAATGGACTTTATGGCGCAAAGATCACCGGCGGCGGAAGCGGAGGAACGGTCGCCGTTCTGGGGAGGCGAGATGCCGGACCGGCTGTGAACGAAATGGCCGGCGCGTACGCCATGAAAACCGGGCACATCCCCATCGTTTTTGGCCACTCATCGCCCGGCGCCGCTGCGTTCGGGTTTCTTCGGATGACCTCAAATAGGAATTAGTTTTCGCTAACTTATGTCTAGGGGTTGATGGCAGGCTGGGCTTCAATTGATTTGAATCGGCCTAGTTGGAGGAGAATGCATTTCGGAATGAAGTTGGCGTTCGTTCTAGTTGCTGCAGCCGTTACCGCTGGAGCGTCCGACTTCAATCTGACCCGTCTGCAACAAACCAGCCACAAAAATGGACCGGGGCCTTGCCGCTCGGCAACAGGCGCATCTTGATTTCCATTTCAAAAAGGACCCTATCTTTTTCCTGATCTATACTGTGTCGGCCCTGTAATCGAAGTTTCTAAATCATCTCCTAAGGCCAAATCTTGGGGACAGCCTTGTCAAGCGAACGCCTATCACGCATATGCAGAAGTTCGAGCTTGCTATTTGTCTCTCTTCTCTTGCTGGCGAATGCAGCGCATCACGTCCATGCCGGTGACGCCGGAACGCGGTGGGTTGGCTCCTGGGCGGCCTCGCAACAACTGGTTGAGCCAGGAAATGCGCTGGATCCGACGCAGCTCCGTGATGCGACACTGCGCCAGATCGTGCATTTGTCTGTCGGCGGAAATCGCATCCGGTTGCGGCTTTCGAATCGCTTTGCAGCCGTGCCCCTCTCTGTGACGGCGGTACACATTGCCCAGGCCGTGTCTTCCGCTTCCGGCAAGATTGTGCCTGGCACCGATCAGGCGCTAAGATTTTCCGGCTCTCTTCAGGTTACGATTCCAGCGCACGCCGACTACATTTCCGATCCCGTAGCCTTTAAGGCCAATGCGCTCTCCGATGTAGCCATCACGCTGCACATCGATGTGGCACCGGACGAGCAAACTGGGCATCCAGGCTCCCGATCTACCTCCTACGTCACACGCGGAGATTCCGTTTCCGCGCTCGAGCTTCCGCAAGCTAAAACAGTTGATCACTGGTACTTCATCTCAGGTATTGATGTGGCGGCTGGCCCCGAAAGCGAGGCGGTCGTAACCTTTGGCGACTCCATCACCGACGGGCACGGCGCCACGACCAACGCTAACAACCGCTGGCCCGACATTCTGGCCCAGCGCCTGGAATCACAGCCGAGCACACGCGAGATAGCCGTTCTCAACCACGGCATCAGCGGCAACCGTCTGCTGACCGATGAATTGGGGCCGAACGCCTTGTCTCGCTTCGATCATGACGTCATTGCGCAGCCCGGCGTGCGCTGCTTGATTGTGCTCGAAGGCATCAACGACATTGGTATGCGGACACGCACTGGCGATGTCAGCGGCGCTGAGCACCAAGAATTGGTTCGGCGGATGATCGGAGCTTACGAACAAATCATCACTCGCGCTCATTCTCATGAGGTCAAGGTGATCGGCGCGACGATGCTGCCCTTTGTCGGATCGGACTTTTATCATCCCGGCCCGGCCAGCGAAGCCGATCGGCAGGCCGTCAATGAATGGATCCGAACTTCTAAACGCTTCGATGCAGTGATCGACTTCGACAAGATCATGCGTGATCCGCAGCATCCGGAGCGCCTGCTGCCTGCGTTTGATTCTGGCGATCATCTTCATCCCTCGCCAGCAGGCTATGCCGCCATGGCGCAGAGCGTGCCGCTGTCGCTGTTTACACCGTCGATAGATCCATCGCCCAAAATTGCCATCACCTTCGACGACTTACCTGCGCACGGTCCGCTGCCTCCGGGAGAAACGCGCATGGAAGTGATATCCAAGATTGTTGCGGCATTGCGGGACGCCCATGTGCCACCGACGTACGGGTTCGTGAATGGATTACGTCTCGAAGAACAGCCCGCCGACGCTGCGGTGCTGCAGGCATGGCATTCGGCAGGAAACCCTCTCGGAAACCACACTTGGTCGCACATGAACCTGAACCAGCATTCTTTAGAAGACTTCGAGCAAGACGTGGTTCGAAATGAGTCTGTGCTGGCGAGCGCAACGAAGGATGAAGACTGGCACTGGTTCCGTTATCCGTTCCTTGCGGAAGGAGACACGGCCGCAAAAAAGGCCGGCTTTCAGGCTTTCCTTCGAGCACGCGGTTACAAGGTCGCCGCGGTGACCATGAGTTTCGGTGACTATCTTTGGAATGAACCCTACGCCCGCTGTGGGGCTAAGGGCGACGAGGCTTCAATTACAACTCTTAAGAACAGCTACCTTGCCGGTGCGGATGAGAGTATCGAGCAAGATCGGAGCAAGTCGCACAGTCTGTATCAACGAGATATTCCTTACGTGCTACTCATGCATGTAGGTGCATTCGACGCCGAGATGCTGCCGCGATTACTGCGACTTTATCGGGCAAGAGGTTTCCAGTTTGTAACTCTTCCAGAGGCGGAAAGCGACGAATTCTATCGCAGCGCGACCGACCTTGGTCTGCCACCTGGTACTGAAACACTCGAAGATGCGATGAAGGCGCGCCAATTGCTGCTGCCGCCGCACACGGATTTCAGCGCCAAACTTGATTCTCTCTGCCGTTAGCATGCGACAGTGCAGCAATGCGGGAAAAGAGCCGCGCGTGACGAGCACGCTGGAGATTGTCCGCTACTTTACGTCTGCTGAGCGATGTTCTTCGTAGTGCATGATGTGATAATAGGCTTCCCATCCATCCCAGAGAACCGGCGGGGCAATGTGCGTCAGAGGGTCATCAAGAAATTTGGAAAATACTTGTGCGATCTCGCGCGTCCGGTAAACGCCAGTGAGCCAGTCTCCCCGATACCAGTTTTTCCACTTTCCGTATTCCGCGGTGCTTTCAGCGCGCTGGATCTCGTCAAACGCTTTGAGGGCCTGGTCGACCTCCTCGTGTGCTTTTGGCTTATTTCCGCTTTCCGCATCCTGGATGGCTTTTGACAAGAGAAACAGAATCCGATTACTCTCGCGATTGATGCTGATCATCGCCAGTACCTGCGCGTTATAAAAGAGAAGCCGTGACCGCGGAATTAACGGCTCAATGACAAGCGCCTTGTTCCAGACCGCATCCCAGCGCAGTTGCGCATCGCCGCACTGTTGAACCTGCTTCTGCAGAAATTCACCTAGCGAATCTTTCCCTACGGGGTGGCCGGTTTCAAATCCGTTAAAAAAATGGGCAGGCTGCCACTTCGACGACTGGCTCGGCAGCGCATAGAGCGGTGAGTCGATCATGTAGGTCAGCAACATCTGCCGAGCCGCGGTGTGATAGAACTGGTCTCCGTATTCATGCTCCGGACGGCCGAAATGTGCGGGGGCATGGAAATAATCTTTGTACAGCTCCGCCACCTTCGGAGCCGCTTCGTTCCCGAACTCCTCTGTTGACCATTGCTTATAAAATTCGTCCGCTGGGTGGTCTCCGCTGGGAAGCCCTTTCCACACTGCATCCATCACCGCCCGAATGGACATCGTGACGGGACGAATGTCGCTCGTATTCAGCAAAAGATATTCGGTCGCTCCCGCTTTGATGTAGCGGCCCAGCTCAAAAAAACTGCGCTCGACCGGAACCATCTCCGTGAGTTGGTTCGCCTGGCCATTCATATAGGCGACATGATCGTAGGCGCCTTGCCCGGCGGTCACTTCGCCCTGATCTTGCAAATAGCCATATCCGTCGTCCGCCCAAACCGTCGCAACCTCAGACGGAATTTTCAGATCACCTTGCTGCACCAGCCGCGCCCCCTCTTGCCACAAGTTTGTCACGAACTTTGCATCGGGACGCACCGAGCGCACAATGCTGATTTGATCAGCGATGGCTTTGCTGATCAACTGACCGAGGGCTTTGTCTTGGTCTCGCTGATTCGAGCCCGGCGAGGCGTAGTTCACGTCAGATAAGCCGCGCAAACCCACCTCCCAGAGCACTTCCTGATTGGGCAGATAGGAGTTCACCGCGTTCTTCCACCCGCGCTCGAGAATTTCAGGGTTGGTAGCGTAGTTGTACGGGACGTCTTGCGGCCAGCGCGCCACATTCATTCCCAACGGTGTCGCATGGTGCTGGGTTACGATCAGGCCGAACCTTGCAGCCTCCCTGACTTGGGGATCATCGGGAAAAATCCACGTGCCGGGAGCAATCATGTTTCCCTTCAACCGCAGAATCGTTTCAAAAATCTTGTCCCACACTGAAAGCGAGATACCCGTTTTGTCTTTTAGCTCTCCGGGAGCCCATCCGGTGAGGAGGTCTTCGTCATTGATGAAGAAGCCACGATACTTGAACAAAGGGGAAGGAAAGCGCTCATTCAAAGAGGCGGGAATTTCAATCGAGGCTCGCCGCTCCGGCTGACGGTCGGTCCAGTAATAGAGAGGATCGATGCCAAGGTATTTTTCTGAAAATTGATAAATGGCATACATAGTGCCGCGTATGTCGGCACCGGCAAGCACAACAACTTTGGTTGGATGCTGGCTATTCCAGTTCGCCGTCTGCACCGAGATTGAAAAAGACTCAGCCCCAGCCAGGCTGGACGGCCGCAACGGTTCGGGGATTTTTGACCATTCACCGACGAGTATGGTAACTGGTGACGCATTTTCCTTACGATCAATCACTGCTGGCCGCGTACCGAGGGCAGCTTCGAAATCACCGGCCAAACTCTGCGTCGCCAGCCGTACTGCCTCGGGTTCGTCGGGACCTTGGAGGATAGTGAGAGCAGCGTCGAGAACAATGGTCTTGGCATGGCCGTGATGTGAGCCAACCTCCTGACCGGTCGGTGCGAGAGCCGGTAGTAAACATGCCCGGAACAGAAAGCTAAACAGGAGAATTTTCTTGATCATTGGCTTCGCTACTGCTTAGGTTCCTTCACCAGGACGACGCGATCACCCGCCACATCACGCAAGGTCTGCACGATGCCTGACGGCCAATGAATTTCAACCAGATACGCCGCAGCGTTTGCTCCAAGTCCAAAATGCACCGGCCCGGCGCTGGACGAAGCATATCCGCAACTGGTGGTCATGTGGTTGTACTGCGCTCCGGACTTGCTGACCAGCTTGATTCTGGCTCCGAGGCCGTCGCGATTGCTCTTCGTTCCCTGCAGCTTGAATTCGATCCAATGGTTATTGCCGGGACTCTGGTTTATCCAAATTTCCGCCGGCGCATTGATCGCGCTCACGATCACATCCAAACGTCCATCACCATTCAGGTCGCCGACCGCCGAGCCGCGATGACGTGACGGGGGCTGTGCATTGAACCCAGCCTCCGCAGTAAGCGCGGCGAATTTCATTCCTCCGAGATTGCGAAACACGGTGTTCGGCTGCTCCACCACCACGGTAGCGGCGGAATCGAGCGACTCTACATGGCCGCGCGAAACAAAAATGTCTTTCCAGCCGTCATTGTCAAAATCGGCAATGTTGGGAGAATATCCCGCCATCGGCAGGCTCAACCGGGTCATCCCGCTCTCCCGCGTCACTTCCTCGAATGCTCCTTTTCCGGTGTTGCGATAGATCGGAAAAGTCTCGCCGTCGAGTCCAACCAGGACAATATCAGGAAAGCCATCGTTATCCAGATCTCGGAAATCCACTCCCATCCCCGAGATGAAAGTCCCGTCTTCGCGTAAGGCCACATTTTTGTCGAAACCAACTTCCTCAAATTTTCCACCCCCTTTGTTCAAAAAAAATGAGTTCATCATCTTGTCGTTCGTAATAAAGAGATCCATCTTCCCCGAGAGTTCCGAATCCGCCGCTGCCACCCCCATGCCCTTGCCCGGATGCTCGCGGAAACCCGCTTCGGCAGAAGCATCGCGAAATGTCCCGTCTCCGTTGTTAATGAACAGCTGATTGGGTGTGGGCTGGTACATCTTGGGATGGCAGTAATCGCGATGCCCGTATGGCTGGCATGCGGGTTCGTGCTGGATGTCCCACTTGAGATAATTGATGACCACGAGATCGAGCAAGCCGTCGTTATTCACATCCACCCAGGCGGCAGCGACTGACCACAGCGGTCCGTACTCGGGATCAGGCCGGTTCAGCCCGGCTTTGGCGGTAACGTCGGTGAACGTGCCGTCGCCATTGTTGTGATAGAGCGTGTTGCGATAAACCCCGGCGACAAAAATATCTTCGTACCCGTCGTTGTCGTAATCGCCTATGGCGACACCCATGTCATAGCCAGTTCCTGCCAGACCGGCCTTGGCCGTCACGTCGGTGAAGTGTCCATGCCCGTCGTTTTCGAAAAGGCGATTGAAGTATTTCGGCGAATCTTTGTGCAGCGTTTTGATGTCGGCTCCGTTGGCGAAGAAGAGGTCGAGCTTGCCGTCATTGTTGTAGTCGAACACGGCCACGCCGCCGGCCATGGTTTCAGGCGCGTGGCGTTCGGGCGACTCTGAGCTGTCCAGTTTGAAATCGATAGGCTGGTAAGTAAATCGAATCGGACAGTCAGCACTGACGTGTTCTTTCGATTGCACATCCGGCGGATGCGATTGAGAGTACAGCTGCCGCCGGTCAGAAGAGACGATGAGCAACAGGAGCGCAGTAAGCAGGCGGTAGCGCCGCGTAATCTTTGCGTTCGTGAACCAGAGAGTCTGCAAGTATCTATTTTTCACTCCGGCAATTTCTGCTGGCCCCGAATCGTAAGCCGAGCCTCAGCATGCGCGGCCAGCGTACCGGGTTGGCCTCCGCCAACAGTGATTACGTAGTCTCCCGCCGCCACCAGTCGATCCCCGGTCTCATCCACATAGCTCAGGTCCCGCGGCTGCAATGCGAGGTTAACATGACGTTGTTCGCCCGCATTGAGGTGGACGCGAGTGAATCCGCGCAGGGCACGCAAAGGTGCGCCAGGCATTTGGGGGAAACTTAAATAAAGTTCAACCACCTCATCGCCATTTTGCTGGCTCGTATTCTTGACGTCGACTTCGACTTCCAGCGGATCGCCCGCCTGCAACTCCGGCTGCGACAGCTTGAGTCCGCTGTACTCGAATTTCGAATAACTCAATCCATAGCCGAAGGGATAGAGTGGCTCGCCCGTGAAGTAGCGGTAACTACGATTTTTCATCGCGTAATCTTCGAAGTCCGGCAACTGCTCTACGCCTTTATAGAAAGTCACCGGCAGGCGTCCTGCGGGGTTGTTGGCACCGGCTAGTGTTTGCGCAATCGCAGTGCCTCCTTCTTCGCCCGCGTACCAGGCTTCGAGAATGGCATTAGCGTGATCGTTCGCCCAGTTGACGCCAAGGGCGCTGCCATTCATCAGAATCACGACCAGCGGCTTTCCGCTCCCTTTCATCGCCCCTAACAGAGCCTGCTCCTCTTCGGGAAGATTCAAGTTCGTGCGATCCCCGCCGCGGAATCCGGGAAGATCGACCTTCATCTCCTCGCCTTCCAGCTTCGAGGTAATACCGACCACGGCCACGATCACGTCAACCTTCCGAGCGGCTGAAACTGCCTCGATCAAAGGCTGGGCCCTCACCTGCAACCAGATCAGTTTCGCGGTGCGGCCACCCGGCTGACACTCGATTTTTATCGCATAACGATGCGCTTTGATGAGCTGCAGGGTGGCAAGTTGCGGATTCGGATCGTGACCGACCATGTCATCGACGATGAGCTTTCCGTCCACCCATAGTCTTTGCATCGAGCCGTACAGGCCAACCTCGTAGGAGCCGGATTCGGCCGGAGTAAGGAATCCAGTCCAGCGCACGGAAAAATCTTTCATACCCGCCGGTGGGATGCGCGCATGCGGGTCAGGATGGAACAGTTGCAGATCAACATAGGGATCGATGCGAACAACGGGTGGCCCCTGGAAATTGTCGCCGGGAAAATATTCGCCCTTCAGCCCGGGCTTGCCGTCAGTGGATAGCGCAGATGTCGGAATCCCCGAATGTTCCCGCAGAAAATTCGTTCCCGGCTCATACACGATTTGAGCCGAAGAAAACTGTTTGCGAATGCCTTCCAGCGCCGTGACCGCATGCGAAGCCGTCCCGGAGTAGTTGCCGTGCAACACTTGCACAGACTCGGCGAGCGGGCCAACCACCAGAATCGTTTTCACGTTGGCGGCAAACGGGAGAACTCCGTCATTTTTCAGCAGCACCATCGATTCCTGAGCCGTCCGCAAGGCAAGCTCGCGGTGCGCCGCGCTGTCAATCTCGGAGTCTGGAGTCTGCGCATAGGGGACCATCTCTACAGGATCAAACATTCCCAGTCGCATCCGCGCGGTGAACAGCCGTCGCAAGGATTTATTAAGATCAGCCTCGGTGAGCAATCCCTGCTTCACAGCATCTACAAAAGGCTGATAGTCCGGGTTGCCTTTGGCAATGGTGAAGAAGTCCGCACACTCGTTGTCCATGCCGGTTTTGACGGCGGCCGCCGCCGCTTCCGCCTGGCTCTTCACGAAGTGATGGCCCTGGTAAATGTCGACGATCGCATCGCAATCGGATACCACGTAGCCGTTGAACTTCCATGCACCCCGCAGCTGATCTTGCAACAAGAAGGTGTTGGCGCAGGCGGGCTGGCCGTTGACGCGGTTATAGGCGCACATGATCGATTCCGCCTTGCCCTCGGTTATGGCGGCGCGAAAGGCGGGCAAATAAGTGTCTTCCATATCGTGCTTCGAAACTTGCACATCGATGCTGTGCCGCGAAGGCTCGGGCCCGCTGTGCACGGCGAAATGTTTCGGGGTTGCGATCACGCGGAAATATTTTGGATCATCGCCCTGCAGGCCGGTTACAAACGCGACCCCCATGCGTCCGATCAGGAAAGGATCTTCCCCATAAGTCTCCTGGCCTCGTCCCCAGCGCGGATCACGGAAGATGTTGATGTTCGGCGACCAGAAATCCAGCCCTTCCATGATGTCGAGGCGGCCAGCCCTGACGGCTTGGTTGTGCTTCGCACGGGCTTCCGTACCAATCATGATCGCCATTTGGTGAATCAGCGCATCGTCGAAAGTCGCTGCCAGCCCGATCGGCTGCGGAAAAACTGTGGCCGTGCCCGCATTGGCCACGCCATGGAGCGCTTCGCTCCACCAGTCATAAGCCGGAACTTGAAGGCGGGGAATGGCTCGCGCCTGATTCACTAGTTGTGACGCCTTTTCCTCCAGCGTCATTCTGCTGATCAAGTCGTTTACCCGCGCCTCAGTCGGCTGCGCGGGATCAAGATAAATCGCGCCGCCAGCCTGCGCCGCGCCGCGCGCAAGCATCAGGGTCAAGAGCGCAGCTACTTGTAAAGCAATCAACCAGCGCATCCTGCGCATGAAAAAGCCTCCTGGCTGCAAAAAACACAATCTCGCGGTAGCGTGACGATCTTGTTCCGTTAACGTTTACGTGAAATGAACGCTTGTAACACAGACAACTCGGGCAGTCAAGAAAAGAGAATTTGGCGGGAGCACGTTACAGCCTAGAATGACCATGAGGTACACGCAGTGCGCCAGCACTACGAATGCGACTCTTCGTGCACCCTCGCGTCCTTATCTGTTATGTTTTACAAAGTAACCATTCGTGCTGACGAGGGACTAC
>CAWCKL010000007.1:0-229509 GCA_963796095.1 uncultured Acidobacteriota bacterium | reverse complement strand
GCAGCCGCTGAATCCACTCGCAATCCCTCGGGTCTGTCTTTTTGTCGCGCCCGGGCACCCGCGCCAGTTGCCGTGTATCCACCAGCAGCACTTGCAGACCTTGCGCTTCCAACACCTCGTGCGGAGCAATCCAATAAACTCCTGTGCTCTCCATCGCCACTGACTCTACCCGTCGCGCTTTCAGCCACTCCGCCATACGAATCAATTCCGCCGTCGTTGCCCCGAAGCTGGCGATTTCGGACTGCTCTCATCCGCGGTCGGAGCGCATACCCAGTGCCGCTCGCTTCCCAGATCGATCCCGGCCACGTTCCGTCGAATCACCGGCAAACCCTGGAGCTGTCTTTGCTTGCCTTCAGAGCTCTCTATCTCGTGTTTTCCTCCCATCTCCCTACCCTACCTTTCTGAGCACGCCCGCCCAGGCTGGCCGTTTGTGGATTCTGACCTAGGGGAGAACTTAGCAAAGCCTCGCCAATGTACAATCGCCTTCCTGGAACCATGCTGCTCTTTGCGGCATACGCACGAATGAAAACAGGGTTTTAGCTGCGGTCGCGCTCTCTCGAACGATACCGCTGACCTTGCCGAAAGTCACAGATTATTCAATCCGGTGCAAACCGGTGGCCGGGCTGCTCTGTGACTTGTCCCGTTAACGTGGTATCACGCGGGCACGGGAGTCAGTTGGTATCCGAGTTCTTTGGCTGTGGCTGCCAAACGTCCGATGCGGTGCTGGCGATAACGGTTTTCGAATGCGGCGGCACCTTCGTCCACGTACGGCTGGCCCCATCGCAGGAGCCGGTAAATAAGAGTAGCTAACTTCCTGGCGGTCGCGAATACGGCAATATCTCCGCCGCGGCGTTGCGCGATTCTTCGATAGTACGCCCCCAGGGCGGTCTGGCTGTGACGTAGCGATAGCGCGGCCATGCGCAAGGCCGCCGCCACACGGGTGCTCGCGCTGTTCCGCTTTTTCTTCCTCACCGGCTTGCCCCCGCTTTTGGGCACACGCGGCGCCAAGGTGGCGTGGGAAACGAACTGCTTCTCGGTGGGGAAGCGGCTGAGATCGGAGCCGTATTCGCTGAGCACGACTTCCACTGTCTCCACTCCGATGGCATCGATTTGTGTGACATCGACACCGCTCATCCGGTATAAGGCTTGCCGCTTCGCCTCCTGCCCGCGTTTCTTGATCGTCCTAGCCTTGCTGGCATTCTGGAGAGGCGGCGCCGTTGCTTCATGGGGCTCTTCTCGTTCCATCTCCCCGAGTTTTCCCAGGATTTCCTGCTCATACGCCGCGATCCGCTCCTGCACCGCGTCGTACATCTTCAGAGCCTGCTGTAGGCTGAACAAGTGATCCTCTCGCCAGTGTCCGCTCAACTGTTCCGCAATTTCCTGCTGCGTTTTGCTGCAACGTCGGTCGCGCAGCTTCGCCAGTTTCTGCGCATCCCGTTCGCCTCCGGCGATGGCGCAGGATGGCCATTCCCGTCACTCCATCGATGTCGGAAACCGCTCGGTGCACGCGCACGTTCATTTGGTCGAGACTCTTTTGCATCCGCCGCAGCCAGTCTCCACTCTCCGCCACCAGGTTCGCCTTATCTCGCACCAACGTGCGCAGCATGCACACCGCTTCCTCGGGCCGGAACGAACCTCGCAGCAAGCCGCAACTGTGCAGCCGTTGGATCCACTCGCAGTCGGTCGGGTCCGATTTTTTGTCCCGTCCCGGCACTTGCGCCAGCTGCCGGGTATCCACCAGCAGCACTTGCAAACCTTGCCCTTCCAGCACCTCGTGGAAGACCACCGCGAACTACACCTATTGATGGAATCCAAGCGCAGAGCTTTCACGTCACGCATCCATTTCATCCGCTGACTAGCCGCCAGTTCGCAGTGGCCGGATTTTGTCGCTACGGGGCGGAGGATCGTGTGTGTTTCCACGATGAGAAGGACCGAATCTGCGAGATTCCCTTGAGTTGGACCAGCCTGGCAACGGAAGACCCGTTTGTGATTTTAGCTGCAGGCAAGAGCTGGTTTCGGTTCGAGGATCTGTTGGAGTTGGCCCGCTTGATTGGGGAGGTGCAGGAATGATGTGTAAAGATAATTTCGCCGAACATGGAAAGACAATTATGCCGGAAGACAAAGCTAGACGCTGCCGGAAAGAGATGGTATGTAATAGTTATTATCAATGTTCATCAGTATGTTTGCAGCAAAAAGCTATTGACACTATTATCGTTAATCACATAATAATATTTACATACCATCGGCACCTGCATGCTTCGCAAGAAGACCAACTCGCGCAAGCGCGACATGCTCGGGCAACACGGATGCTTGAACCCGCGCCCGCAGCAGGTTGCAGATCCTCTGTTCCAGCAGAGCGATTTCTTCGACGCCAACGACCTAGTCCAGGTCAAGTACGAGATGTTGCGGCGCGTGCAGATCGACCAGCAGCCGGTCAGTCAAGCGGCGGCCGCGTTTGGCTTTTCTCGACCGACCTACTATCAAGCCGGGCTGGATTTTCAGAACCAGGGACTGTTCGGATTGATTCCCGAAAAGCGGGGACCACGGCGAGCGCACAAGCTGACTCCCCAGGTGCTGGAGTATGTGCGACAGATCCGATCCGAACAGCCAGCCTTGGGCATCGCCCAAGTAGGCGCCGCGATTCTAGAACACTTCGGCGTAGTCATTCACCCACGCAGTATCGAGCGCGCTCTGGCGCGCCAGGAAAAAAAACGGCGCTGAACCAAGAGCCTGCTGCTCAGGGTTCCGGTGCGACTCTGCTCGCTGCATACGAAGACCTGCGGCGACAAGTTCTCGGCGGACTCAGCTCAAAAGGCTTGGGCATGTTCCTCTTGTTGGAACAAGGGATGGCTGCCTGGATGAGAGCATGCTCTGCCACGATGGCGGTTCCCTCCAACGGGTACCTCCAGCCCGCGGTTCCAGTCCCAGTTGTCTCTGATCTCCACGGCGAAGTCGTTCGAATTTTAGCTTCCATGGCATTGGGACAAACGTACTCGAGGAGCGCATGAGTATGGAAACAACGAAGAAGGTAACTGCCAGTCACCTGCAGCGGGGGGCTTTCCTCTACGTCCGCCAGTCTTCACCGCGTCAAGTCCTGGAGAATATTGAGAGTACGGAACGGCAATATGCTCTACAACAGCGCGCCCTAGCCCTGGGCTGGACGAAGGGTCAAATCACGGTCGTCGACAACGATCAAGGGCAATCCGGTGAGAGCGCGGCTGATCGCGAAGGTTTTCAGAAACTGGTGATGGAAGTCAGCATGGGACGAGCCGGCATTGTGCTGGGGCTGGAGGTCTCGCGCTTGGCCCGCAACTGCGCTGACTGGCACCGACTGCTGGAGATCTGTGGCCTTACCGACACGCTCATCTTGGACGAAGACGGGATCTATCATCCTGGCGATTTCAACGATCGTCTATTGTTAGGCTTGAAGGGCGAAATGAGTGCCGCAGAACTCCATATCATTCGCGGTCGGCTGCGCGGCGGCTTACTCAACAAGGCGAAGCGAGGCGAACTGGCGATGCAACGGCCCCTTGGCTTGGCCTATGATGACGCAGGCCGCGCCGTTCTCGATCCAGACAAGCAAGTTCAACAAGCCTTCCGCTTGTTGTTCGAGACCTTTCGACGTGTCGGTACCGCGTTCGGTGTTGTGCGCGTTTTCTGTCGACAAGGGCTTAGTTTCCCACGTGGAGGAGCAGCCCCAGGGGAATGGAAGTGGGGCGAACTGGAACATCACCCGGTCATTCGTACTTTGCGCAACCCACGCTATGCCGGAGCTTATTTCTACGGCCGAACCAAGCACCGAAAAAAGATCGCGGGGAGAGGCACGGTGTGTTCGCGGCTGCCCCGCGAACAGTGGCACACATTGATCCTGGACGCTCATCCAGGATATATCTCCTGGCAGGAATACGAAGAGAACTTGCGACGCTTGAGCGAAAACATGCAAACCCGCGGAGTGGCACATCGCCGGTGCCCGCCCCGCGAAGGTCCGGCACTGCTGCAGGGGCTGGTGGTCTGCGGGCGCTGCGGGGGACGAATGACAGTCTCCTACCATTACCGCAAAGATCGCCTGGCTCCCTACTACTGGTGTGCGGGGCGCAAAGAAGCTGACCAAGTCCTGCATGGTGAATGCCAACGCATCGGGGGAAGTAACATCGATCAAGCTATCGGAGACCTCCTTGTGGAAGCGGTTAATCCTTTAGCGTTGGATGTGACCTTAGCCGTGCAGTGTGAACTGGAGACTCGTTGGGAGGAGACGGATCGTCTTCGCCGGACCCAGGTTGAGCGTGCGCGTTATGAGGCCGAACTAGCGCGGCGGCGCTTTCTCCGTGTGGATCCCGATAATCGTCTGGTCGGAGCTTCTCTGGAATCGGACTGGAATGAAAAGCTTCGCGCGCTCGCCGAAGCCGAACAACACTATGAACGCCAGCGCCAGCGCGATGACCAGAGCTTGGATTCTAGCCAACGCAAACAGATTCTTTCGTTAGCCACCGATTTTCCTCGACTCTGGCGTGATCCGAACACCCCCCATCGCGAGCGCAAGCGCATGGCTCGGCTCCTCATCGAAGATGTCACCCTACGAAAGGCCGAGCAGATCGAAGTGTCCGTGCGTTTCCGAGGTGGCGTCAACAAGACGTTCAGTCTTCCGCGCCCGAAAGTAAAGATGCAATTCTTTGCGGCTCAACAACCGAAATCGAACCAGAAAATTCCGAATACCTATTCGTAGCGCAGAGCCTCAATGGGATCCAGCCGTGACGCGCGCAGGGCTGGAACCATGCCGCTGATCAGGCCCACTGCGGTCAGGATGAGAGTGGCGACGAGCAGCGTGCCGGGCGCAATGATCAGGCGGATGTCGCCGCCTTCGGCATTTTTCGCCATCGCACTGTACAGCGTGAGTCGTCCGACCGAGAGCGAAACCACGTAAGCCAGCATGACTCCCAGCGCTCCGCCGATGAAGGTAATGGTGAGAGCTTCAGCGAGAAATTGAAGCAGGATGTGTCGGCGGCGCGCGCCCAGCGCCTTTTCCACACCGATCTCGCGCGTGCGCTGAGTTACTGAGACCAGCATGATGTTCATCAGTCCAACTCCACCAATTCCCAGCGTAAGCGTGCCGATGAAGCCCAGCAGAATTTTCAGGCCGATGGTGATGACTTCAAACTGGTGAACCTGTTCCATCAGGTTAAACACGCGCACCGCACGGCGATCGGTCTGACTGAATTTGTGTTCCACCGCCAGCACCTCGCGAGTTGCCTGCTCCAGCCTCTCGTACTCCGGCGTCTCGTAATTGAACCAGATGGAATCGAGGTAGTGGGTGTCCTTCAAATCACTCATCGTCGTGAAAGGGACGTAGATGGCGCGATTGATGTCGTCGTCGCCTTCCTGCATTTTCGCGCTTAGGATGCCGACCACCTCAAAGCTGAGGCCATCGATGCGGATGCTCTCACCCAAGGCGTTTCGCCCGGAGAAAAGTTTTTCCCTGGCTTCGGAGCCGATGACCGCGACTCGGGCGCGCTGCATCTCATCCTGTATGTTGTAAAAGCGCCCTTGGCCCAGTTTGAGTGCGCGCACGGAATCAACATTTGGATAATTTCCCGTGACGCCGAAGGTGAAGGAACGCGTGTCAAACTGAATGTTGGATTGCTTGCTGACTTCAGGAGTAATGTGCGTGATCTGCGGAAGATTGGTGGTGAGCGTGTCCACGTCTTCCATGGTGAAACGAATGGGGACACCTGCCTTTTGGCCACCAGCCTGCATGGAAGTGCGTCCCGGAACCACAATCATCAGCTTGGTGCCGAAGTTCGCGAAGATATTCGCGCAGGCGCGGCCAAAGCCGTCGCCATAGGCAAGCAGCATCACCACGGTGGCGATGCCCCACGCCATGCCAAGCATAGTGAGGGCGGTGCGGCGGCGATTGTGCCGCATGGCACCGTAAGCCTCATGAAAGAGATCACGAAACATTTCTTTAGTCCTGACGCAGCGCTTCCACCGGCTGCAGCATTGCGGCTTTCCGCGCCGGATAAAGTCCCGCAATCACCCCGGCGATCGTCAAGCTTCCAATCGCCAGAATCGCCGACATCGGCACAATCTTCGGAGGATCAAAACCTCCCGGCCCCTGCTGCGTGCCCAGAACCGCCATCAAGCCCGCCGCGAAGCCCATGCCCACGAGTCCGCTGAACAGCGTGAGCAATATTCCTTCCAGAAAAAACTGCAGTAAAATGCTGCGGTTGGTGGCGCCCAGTGCCTTGCGCAATCCAATCTCCCGGGTGCGCTCGCTGACCGTCACCAGCATAATGTTGATCACGCCAATCCCGCCCAGTGCCAGTGTTACCAGGCCCACAGCTCCCAGAAACATGTTCATGGCGTCGAAGATGAGCCCGATTGCTTTGGAGTTCTGAATCGTATCCCAGCCCTCGAAGGCATTTTTATCGCGATAATCAAAACCGTGATTGCGCGCAATCAGCTTGCGAACTTCATCCTGCGCGATCACGTGTTCGTCGGTAACTCGCGGTTGGTAATTAATGAACGAAATGGAGTTCTCGTGGTTCTCGCCCTTGAGCGGGAACAACGTCGCCATTACCCGGTAGGGGATGTAACCGCGCATGTTGGTGGAGTTATCGTCGCCCCGTCCGACGCGCTGCACAGCGCCGATCACTTCAAAGCTGATGTCATTCAGAATGATGGTTGCGCCTACGGCGGGGCGGCCGGGAAAAAGGTTTTTGACCAGTTCGTCTCCCAGAACGATCACGTTGCGTCTCTGAGTTTCGTCCAGCCCATTGAGCCAGCGTCCCTGATTGAGCGGAAGATAACGGATGTCGCTGAACTGCGGTTCGACTCCCGCAAGCTCACCATTCGCACTCGCGAACTCGCTGACGGCGCGGACATCCGTGCGAATCAGCACGGGAGAAGCGTTGCGCACGTGTGGCGCTTCCTTGCGGATGTCCAGATAGTCCTGATAGGTAAGCAAATAGTTTCGCGCAGAGTTCATACTGCCCTGCACGACCGGAGCCCGCCCCGGAAAGATGAACATAATGTCTTTGCCATACTGCGCCATCTCGCGCTTGTTGCCGGAACGGAAACCCTCGCCCAGGCCCACCAGCAGCAGTAAAGAGCCCACACCCCAGGCGATGCCGAACATAGTCAGGAATGAGCGCAGCTTGTGCGCCCACAGGGTGCGGAAGATTTGCGCGAAGATGTCCAGCAGCATCCGCATAATCTAAGGATACGCATATTTGACGTATTTCGTTCGGAGTTCGGTAGCAACAGACTGAGGTTACGGGCCGGACTAGACTTTCTACCTACAACTTCCGCCACACATCCTTGAAGTCGAAAAAACCCTTTTTCCCGGCAAGCCACTCGGCGGCCCGCACCGCGCCTTCCGCGAATCCGCGGCGTGACTTGGCATCATGGCAAAGGTAGATTCTGTCGCTCGGCGAGTCGAGTACCAGCTCATGCAATCCCACGACATCGCCTTCGCGAAACGAAGTGATTTCAAGTTCGGTTCCGGAGGCGTCCTGAATGATTCTTTGCAGCGTGACAGCTGTCCCCGAAGGCGCGTCCTTCTTCTGAGCGTGGTGGCGCTCGAAGATCTGTCCGAAATACTGGTGCTCGAGAGCGGCTGCCGCGTTTCGCGCAACCTCAAAAAACAGGTTTACTCCGATCGAAAAATTCGCGGCATACAGCAAACCGATTCCACATCCTGGGTCTTCCACCATCGCCCGGACTCGCGCCACCTCGCCGTACCAGCCAGTGGTTCCAACTACAATGCTTTTCTTGGCTCGGACGCAAGCTTCAACATTCCCGAGCACCGCGGCCGGAGTGGTGAAATCGACGACCATGTCGATCGGAGCCAAAGTTTCCGCCGTGAGCGCGGATGCTTTCGCATTGTCAGCCGCGCCCAGCGCCCTCACCGGATGGCCGCGCTGGCTGGCCACTTCCGCGACCAGCGAACCCGTCTTACCCCGACCTAAGACCAAAATGTTCATGAAAGGTAAAATCTCTCGGCACGCTCTGCGGCAGTTCTCAGCGTACTCTGCGTTCTAAGGTTTTGTTCAAGCAAATACTTCCGGGTCCAGGTCCGAAAAAAACGTCTTGTGCAGCCGCCGAATCACTTGCGGCACTTCATCCTCTTCGATCACGAAGGTCAGATTAATCTCCGACGCGCCCTGCGAGATCATGCGGATCTTCACATCAGAAAGTTCCCCAAAAACGCGCGCCGCAATTCCCGGCGTCTCCCGGAGATTCTCACCCACCAAACAAACGATCGCCTTGCGCCCTTCATATTTTACATCCGCCAATTTCGCCAGATCGGCCGCGAGTGCCGGAATCGACTCGTTGGAATCCACCGTCAGCGACACGCTCACTTCCGAAGTGGAGACCACATCCACGGCGACTCGATGCCGGTCAAAAGCCTCGAAAATCGCCCGCAGAAAACCGTGGGCGAGCAGCATCCGCGGGGCCGCGACATCGATGATGGTAATACGTTTCTTGGCAGCAATCGCCTTGAAAGAATTCCTGCAGTGGGGCACTCGAGCCGAGATGCGTGTCCCTTCGCATCCTGGATTCCGTGAATTCAGCACGTAAACCGGAATGTTCCGTTGAATCGCCGGCAGCACCGTAGCCGGATGCAGCACTTTGGCGCCAAAGTAGGCCAACTCCGCCGCTTCATCGAAGCTGATGACCTTGATGCGCCGCGCTTCTGCGCACATATTCGGATCGGTCGTCATCATCCCGTCCACGTCGGTCCAGATTTCGATGCGCTCAGCACCTAAACCCGCGCCGACAATGGCCGCGGAATAGTCGGATCCGCCGCGCCCAATCGTGGTGGTGATTCCCGCCTTGGTGGCACCGATGAAACCACCCATGACCGGCACTCGGCCTTTGTCCAGCACGGGCTGCACCTTCGACTTTAGCCGCTGGTTCGTCTCTTCCATCAAGGGAGCGGCCCGCATGTGCTCGGCATCGGTTACAACACACTCGCGCGAATCCACCATGGTCGAGGGAAGGCCTTGGGCGGAAAACGCGGCGGCAACAATCCTGCCGGAGAGAATTTCGCCGAATGCCGCGACGTGATCGGTGGTGCGCGGGGTTAACTCGCCTACGGCGGCGATGCCGCGCAAGAGTTCGTCCAAGGCCTCGAAGTAAACCCCCAGATCGCCGTGAAATTCCGTGAACAGCGCCGTTCCAAGAAGTTCGCCCGCAGTGTTGTAGTGCCGTTCACGCAGAGCGCGGGAGAGACTAAGTGCATTCTTGCGATCGCCATTTCCGGCAGCCCGCGCCATCGCCAGCAGCTGGTCCGTGACCTTGGACATGGCGCTGACCACAACCACGGGTTTTTGTGCCAGCCGTCCTTTGACAATGTCAGCGGCTCGCTCGATGGCCTTGGCGTCCTCGACCGAGGTCCCGCCAAATTTCATCACGATCATTGGCAGACGTACCTCGGACGCGGATCTTGCCGATCAGTCGCATCAAATCTGCTGCATGAAGACGCCCGGCTCCTCACCCCAAATAACCCCGAACTTTGAGCAATTCAGCATTCAGCAGGGCCGCCCCCGCCGCGCCTCGAATGGTGTTGTGGGAGAGCACGGTGAACTTCCAATCCAGAACGCCGCAGGGCCGCAATCGACCGACCGTGGCCGTCATCCCGTTACCCCATTCGACGTCGAACCTGGGTTGCGGCCGGTCTGCCGACGCGGTATAGCGCACCGGTTGCTCCGGAGCACTGGGCAAATGCAATTCCTGGGGCACGCTGCGGAAGTCGTTCCACGCCTTGATAATCTCTTGCGGCTGCGCCTGGCTTTTCAGCTTCACGGAAACCGATTCGGTATGCCCATCCTCTACCGCTACGCGATTGCAATGTGCACTCATGCTAAATTCCGCCGGTATGAAATCAGACCCGTGCAGGCCGCCCAGAAGCTTGCGCGTCTCCTCCTCCATCTTTTCTTCTTCCTTCGAAATGTAAGGGATCACATTGCCCAAAATGTCGAGCGAGGCCACGCCCGGATATCCCGCTCCACTGACCGCTTGCATCGTGACCGCCATTACGGTCTCGAGCCCAAATAAATCCTGCAAAGGTTTCAGAGCCATGACCAACCCAATCGCCGAGCAATTCGGATTCGTCACCACAAAGCCGCCAGACGACTTCCGCCAGCTCTGACATTCGATCATCTGAATGTGATCAGGGTTTACTTCCGGAATCACCAGAGGCACGTCGCGTTGCATCCTCAGCGCACTGGAGTTGGTGACCACGGCGCATCCTGCGGCGGCGAAGCGCGGTTCCATTTCAGCCGCAATCGAAGCGTCCAGGGCGGCAAAAATGATCTTCGGAGCGCCTTCTGACGTCGCCGGAGATACGCGCATTTCCGCCACGCGCGCAGGCAAGGGAGTTTTCATCTTCCAGCGCGCCGCCTCGCCGTACAAGCGGCCTTCAGAGCGGTCGGAAGCTGCCAGCCACGCCACCTCGAACCACGGATGGTGTTCCAGCATTTGCACGAAGCGCTGCCCCACCATTCCGGTCGCGCCCAGGATCCCCACAGGAGTCTTCGTCGACATAGTTGATTTGCATTTTACAACAGGCCAGAAGCCCAACTCGGCAAATCGACCAGCCCTCGCGCCAAGATGAAGTGCCGCAAAACACCGTCAGAATCAACTACAGAAAATCCAACCTCCGCCGATAGAAGAACCGGAGGACCAAATATGCCCGAGCTACACCAGAACCACTTCACCAAGGAGTGGGTCATCATCGCCACCGAGCGCGCCAGGCGTCCTGAAGAATTGGCCAGCAAACGCCCCGCCAAGGTCGTGCCTCCGTTTGTGGAAGCTGTCCCTTTTGTGCGGGCAACGAAAGCAAAACTCCGCCCGAGGTCATGCGGTTTCCGGCCAACGGCAGTGAGCCCTGGCAGGTGCGCGTCGTGGCCAACAAATTCGCCGCCTTGTCGCCCGACATCCAGCCCACCCGGACCATCCATCGCTCCCGCCCAAGCATGGGAGGCTTTGGCGTCCACGACGTCATTATCGACACGCCCGAGCACTCGCACTCGATTGCCCAAATGTCAGATGCGCACGTGGCCAACGTCCTATGCGCAGCGCGCCCGCCGAATACGTTGGTGTGAAGCACTTCTACTGGTATGTCAGCATCATCCCGCGTCTAACCCGCATGGCGGGCTTCGAACTGGGATCTGGAATGTTTATCAACACTGTCTTGCCAGAAGCCGCGGCGGAGTTCCTGCGAAATGTGAAAGTCGAACTGGCGGCGGGAGCGAGCTGATACTTTAGAGACGTTGCTGGCAACGTCTTTGGCTAACGGTTACGCGGCATCAGTCCGGCCACGCTTATCTTCCGGTTCGCCCGAGTGCTCCGGGCTTCCACCCGGTTCCGGCAAGTCCGTGTCTCCCGACTTCAACAGCGGATCCTGATCCCGGTGTCCCAGCTGGCCCTGCATGGAAGTGTTGTCCGACTGATCCCTCTCGTCCTGTTCCACAGCGCCTTTCGAGCGGTCTTGATCTTTCGTAATGGTCACAATAAACTCTCCCCAGTGGCAGAGAACCATGCCTATAATTAGACTACTCTGAAACTTCCGAACCGAGCAGCGGTTTTTTCTAATGTATATCCAATGTATATAAGAGAAATCCTGAATGGACCTGGAGGACCCATGAAGCGACTGGGTTTTGCCTCAGCTGCAGTTTTGCTCTCGACCTTTACTCTCTCCGCGCAAACCGGAGGGTCAGTACCCGTTGTGACGATCCCTGCATCAGCCCGACCTCAGAAGCATCCACACAACAAGCAGCACAATAAGCAAAAGCCGCAACACCCTCAACATCACACCAGCATCAGCGCTCGACGTTGATCTTGAAGTCGCGAACGTTACTCGCCTGGTGCGCGCGCCGCGGTTGTGGACACTCCCAACTTCCGCAGCCGATCCTTAGCCTGGAGCGCCTCGTTCGAACGCGGATAGCGCTGGATCACATGGCGAAGCTGCGCGATTCCATCGTCCGTCTTGCCCAGTTCGATGAGCGCCAACCCCTTCTTCAAATCGGATGAGGGAGCCTTGTTGCCGGTGGGAAAGTTCTGCAGCACCTGGTCGTAATACGTGACCGCTTCCTGAAAGTTTCCTGTTTTGTAGCCGATCTCCGCCAGATAAAAATACGCATTTCCCGCGAGATCGGTGTTCGGATAGAATTTCACATAGTCCGAAAATTCCTGCTTGGCCAGATCATTCTTTGCCGCGTTGTAATCCCGCAGCGCGTTGTTGTACAGCACATCGGGAGGCGGAGCCTGCGCCATTGCCTGTTGTTGTGCCTGCTGCGCCGCCTGTCCTGCCGCCACGCTTTGCTGCGCCGCCTGCATATCCTCCAGCTGCTTGCTGACCTTGGTCAGACGCGCTTTTAATTCGTCGAGAGAATCATTGAGCGCCTGGATCTGACCCGAAAGCTGGTCCACCTTTCCGCCATTGTCGGTTTGGAGCTTTTCCAGGCCGCCCTGAACCGCAGTGATGGACGCCGCCACTTTATTCATGCTGTCGGTGTTCTGATCCATCAGGTGCTGCATGACGCCCATGCGCTCGTTGAAGGACTGCTGCATCTTCGTCATCTGGTCCTGCAGGTTCTGCACCTGGGTCATTAACTGAACCATCTCTTTGCTGACGCCCCAGGCTGGCGTTCCGTTTGCCCAGAAGCCAATCAGCAAGACAACCATGGTCGAATATCGATAAATTTTCATAGCGTGTTCCTTGAGTTGCAAAATAACGGCATCGGACTCGGGGGCGGTAGTGGCTGACTCGGACCAGGCAGTGGGTCTCAACCTTGCAATGGAAGCTTCCGCCTCACAAAAAACCTCGCGACATAAATCACCGCGCCCATATAAAACGCATAGTCCAAATAGGGTGTTTGGCGACGCCATATCCAAAGTTCCAACACAGAAAACAGTCCTGCCGCCGAAATGATCCTTGTCCAAGCCCAAAGTGGACTGACATATCTGTGTGGCCACGCCAGACCGATCGGTATCAGCCAGGCTGCGGACAGGCAGCCAAGCAGAATTGTTTCACCGAGATTCATTAGCCCCACCAGCCACTTTAGCTGATTCCTCGTTGAACAAATCGAGTCAATTTCAGGGGAGCCCGCCCTCACAACTTCTATTGTGAAGGATAGCGCGCCCCAGACACAGTTGTCTCGGAGGTTCCGCTGCGCGTGCGGCTCGGCCCGGAAAAATACTGAAGTGCGGAGCAAGGCCCGCCCCGCACCTCAGACTATTTCTGATACACGAAATGGCCACGGCGATTCTGCTGCCAACAGGCCTCGTTGGATTCAGTGCAGAACGGCTTTTCCTTGCCGTAGCTGATCGTCTTGATGTTGCTTGCGCTGACGCCACCCTGCGTCAACGCGCTCTGCACGGAGCCGGCTCGGCTGTCGCCCAGGGCCAGGTTGTACTCGGTCGACCCGCGCTCATCGCAGTGTCCCTCGACCACGAAGTGGATGTCGGGATGCTGCTTGAGGAACGCGACATCCGCCTGCAGTGAACGCTGCTGGTCAGCGCGAATATCGGACTTGTCGTAGTCGAAGTAAATGTCCTTCACATTTTGCGCAAACAGTTCCTCCTCGCTCGGTCCGGGCGCCGGCGGAGGTGGCGGTGGCGGAGGCTGGGTCACTGTCACCCGTGCCGTTGCTTGCTGAGTGCCGCCTGCTCCCTTCGCGGTCAGCGTGTAGGTGGTCGAATCGGACGGGGTCACCTGCTGCGATCCGCTGGCCTGCACGGCTCCCACGCCGTCGATGCTCACATCGGTGGCATTTGAGGTCTGCCATGTGAGCGTGGTCGATTGTCCCTTGTCGATAGTGTTGGGATTCGCCGTAAGCGAGGCGGTCGGCGCTGGTGGCGGTGGCGGTGGTGGTGGCGGCGGTGGTGTCTTCTTATGGCAAGCGCCTAGAAACAGGATGGCACCTAACGCAAATATAAGCGTGAACCACTTCATTCTCTGCTGCTTCACTTTTCCTCCCTGTATCGCGCGCCGCTGCCCACAACGCGCGCTTCAGAATCCATAGCGGGGCGGGTTCACTTCTCCGCCTCCGGGCCAGTTAATCAAAAACTCGCCACACCTGAGTAATACAACCCCAGATGTTAAATCTCGTAAGCCCCAACTGCCAGAGTACCGAAAAACCCTCAACTCAAATCCGAATTCGACGTCAACCGTGCCGTCGTACATTGTCCAGTCGGCATTATTTGAAGCGGCGTCATCCCAAAGCCCACGCTTGCTCCGATTTTTGGGGGGCGCAGCGCTTCAGTGCGTGAGAACTAGAATTTCGACGACACCTTGAACAAAGCCCCATGTTGTTAGCCGCGAAGCGGCGTAAGAATGCAGCCCACGGCGTGAGCCGTGGGTAAAAGTGCAAAGCCGGATGAGCCCCAGCGGGGCGAAAGACCAGTTCTCAGGCACACACTTCAGTGCTGCGATAACTGCCCCCGAATGAATAAGGGAGTCTAACTTCCAAGCCGCAACGATGTACTTTTTCCCAGCCTCTTCAGCCATATCACAAGTCGCTCAATCCGGCTTCACCGTTCGCTAAAAACTAGCGATTCGTATCAGGCTCGCCTGCAGGCGAGCCGTAAACTCATCTTTTCAACGACCGCTTCAGCCGCTGTCCTTAGGCACCGCGAAATCTTTACTTCCAACTCCAATTCGGCTGTGTATTGCCACCCGCAAAGGTCAACTGCTTCTGATTACTCCCATCCGCCAGCATCGACCAGATCTGTTCCCCGCCCGATCGGCTGGACTGAAAAACAATATGCCGCCCATCCGGCGACCACGACGGAAAATCATTGCGTCCACCGTCGTGAGTCAGTTGCACCCACTGTTTGCTGGCCGCGTCCATCAGGTAAATATCCGAGGCCCCCGGAGCGCCGGGCCCGTAATGTCGAGTCCAGGCGAACACCAGAAATTGTCCATTGGGCGACCATGCCGGCGATACCGCATATCCCTGGTCCGTAAGCCTTTGAACATTGGTGCCGTCCGCTTCCATGGTATAAATCTGCGGCAACCCGCTGCGCCCGCTTACCCACGCGATCTGCGCCCCGGTCTTGCGATTCCACACCGGCGAAACATCCGGTCCCTTGAAAGACGTAATGCGCTTGAGATTTCCCCCCGATTGATCCACAACGTAAATCTCAGGGTCTCCCGAGCGCGACGAAGAAAACGCCAGCCTCGTGCCATCGGGGGACCACGCCGGTGAAAGATTCGTGCCTCCATACTTCGGGAATGAAACCAGACGATTGAGATCCATCGAATACATCAAAATGTCCCAACCGGATTTCGTCAGTGAACTGAAAGCCAGGCGCGAGCCGTCGGGCGAAATCCGGGGGGACAGAGAAATCGAACCCAGATGCGTGATCTGCCGCTGATTAGCCCCGTCGTAGTCCATTGCCCAAATTTCCTTGTGCCCGCTGCGGTTGCTCACAAAGTAAACCTGGCTCTCCGCAATACCAGGAATACCGCCGCCCAGTCGGAAAATAATCTCGTTCGCGAACTTGTGCGCGATCGTGCGGACAGCAGCAGGAGCGGCCGCATCCTGATACTGCTTGCCCAGCACCTGGGGCGAGGTAATGTTCTTGACGTCAAACAGCCAACCCTGCACGGTAACGTTGTTGCCGGTTACACCCAGGTTGCCGAACGCCAGCATCGATGCATTGGGAGGAGGAGCATTCCAGGCACTAAACTGCACTTCTGTCGGCGTGCCCGGAACGGCCACGGGATAGAAGCTCTTCGACGCCATGTCGAAGATCCCGGCGTTGTCCAGATCATTCCACAGAGTGTCGTTGAAAACCTTGAGCAGGTCGGCGTTCTTGGTGTCTGATGTGGAAGGTTTAAAATCGGGGACCGCGAGGCGAACCTTCTCCATCCCCAAGCCCGTGCCCGTTTTGATCCAGTCTTGCTGGGCCAGACCAGGAGCCACACTAAAAGCCGCCGTCAGAAGGAGAAAGGAAACCGCAGCGACGAAGCGAGATTTTGTTTTGAAGTAGCGCGTGCCGGTCGTCCTCTTGCCGATACCAGCCCTAAGACCTCTACTAATCGTATGATGACGAACATCGAACTGCAAGTTGACCTCGCGCATCGTAACCCAATTCCTTCCCAGTAACCTAAAGCTTGAAGCCTGAAGCACAGCTATCTCTTGTAATCGAACCAGAACTCTACCGAAACCTTGCTCTCGGAATAATCCGACGGCAGGGGACCAAAAGTGTCAATACGCTGCAAAGCCCGCACCGCCGACTGATCGAGCGAAGGCACGCCGCTTGACTGCTCGACCTGCACATTCGTCGGGTGCCCATCCCGCTTGATGTCAAATGTCACGTACACCCTCTGCGCCTCGGTGATGCGCGGATCCACTTCGTACTTGAGCCAGTTCTCGGAAACCTTCTGCTGCACCACGCGCACGTACCAGGCATAGCGCGACCCAAAATCCCCTCCGCCGCCGGTGAAGCCGAAACCGCCTTTCGCCGCGCCCGCATTGAACGTTCCGTAAGGCCCGCTGACCGGGCCGCCTTCTCCGAATGGAACTACGTTGCTGGCTTCTTCTTCGGGCTCAGGCTTAGGTTTTTGCTGAGCGCTGCTTCGTGGCTTCGGCTTGACCTTAGCATTCTTATCGGGAATCGGAATCGCTTCCGGTTCTTTCTCCTCGGCCTTCGGAAGCGACTGCGTGATTCCCTGGGATTCGTTCGCCAGAACATTCTGCGTTTGCACCGCGCTGGCGGGCAGAGGAACCGAGCTGACGAGGGTTACTCCCATCGCGTCTCCGCCGCCGCCCGCACCCCAGTTGCTGCCGCCGCTGCCATGCCACACCACCGCATACAGAATGATGGACCCCGCGACCGCGAGGTGCAGCACAGCCGACCACGCCAGATTGCGAGCCCAGTTGTCGTGTTCGAAAAATATCTCAGCGTTTGCTTCCATGACTGTCGAGCGGCTGCGTGACGATGCTAACGTTCGTGATCCCCGATTGCTTCACCGCATCCATGACGGTCGCGAAGGCCCCGAAGGGCACGTTCTCGTCCGCTCGGATAAAAATAGACTGATGCTGCGGATCGCGAATCTTCTGCCGCAGCTTGGCTGCAATCTCATTGATGTTGATGGGATCGTTCCCCAGAAAGACGCGCTGCTGCTTGTCCACGCTGATGACCAGCCGCTCCTCGGTAATCTCTTTGACGGTGCGCGTCTTGGGGACGCTCACCTCGATCCCCGATTGCAGCACCGGCGCCGTCACCATGAAAATAATCAGCAGCACCAGAACCACGTCCACCAGCGGCGTAACGTTGATGTCAGAGATAGAAGATTGGGTCCGCCCGTTGGAAGCCGTGAAGGCCATTACCTCCGCACCTCCGGCCCCGCAGGCTGCGACCGCTCCACAGCGTTCAACATCTCAAGCGCAAAATCATCACCCCGCGCCGCAAACTCCCGAATGGAACTCCCCAGCAAGTTGTACCCAATCACCGCAGGAATCGCCGCCGCCAATCCCGCAGCAGTAGTAATCAAAGCCTCCGAAATCCCCGGCGCCACCGCGCGAAGCGTAGCCGCCCCCGCTGTCCCCAACCCATGGAACGCATCGATAATTCCCCAGACCGTGCCGAAGAGGCCTACGAACGGGGTTACGGCGCCGGTGATTGCAAGCCATGGCATATTTCGCTCCAGGCGCGTGACTTCTTCCGAGCAGGCAATCTGCATGGCGCGCTGCATGGCGATACTGCTGCCTTGCCGCTTATGTTCCGCGAAGCCGTTTTCAAACACCGCCACCAATGGACTGGGCTTGAACTGTTCGGCCACGGCCGAGACATCCTGCAGGCGTTGAGCTTTGCGGAAAGCGCGCACGAAGCGTCCGCTCTGCACCCGCGCTCGCCGCACCAGGCTCCACTTCGAAAGAATAATCGCCCACGAGATTACGCTGAAGATTAATAGAGATAAGAGGACGACCTTCGCGACGGGACCGGTTTCTCCGACTAGATCGACGATCTCTCCGCCAACCACCGCTGCCAGTAGTAAGGGAAAATGCATTTTATTTTGGAGGCTCTCGTAATTATAGACGAACATCATGGGCTTCTTGCGCAGACGTATCGCATCCATTAACGGGATTTCACTGTAGAACCTCCCGCAGTTCGGCGTAAATTCCTGACGCGGCACCTTTCGGTACCTTTGTTTCCTTTGGGGTTGATGAACTACAAAAAAGCTTGATCCACAAAGGACACGAAGATACACAAAGGAAGAATTTCACGGAGTGCCCGAGATGGATACCCGCGCTGGGATTCGAAACTGCGGAGAACTAACTGCTGCCAAGCGGTTTTCATGTTATTCTGCGCTCAACTTCTGGCATCCGGGACAGCCCCGTGCTCTCCGAACTGCGGCTCGAAAACTACGCGGTCATTGACAGTCTGGCGGTAGAGTTTGCTGCTGGCTTGAATCTGTTGACCGGAGAGACCGGAGCCGGAAAATCTATTCTGATTGACGCGCTCGCGTTTCTTCTCGGCGAGAAGGCTTCCACCGATGTGATTCGCACCGGCACCGACCGTGCTGTGATGACCGCCGTCTTTGAAATCGATGAGCGCAGCGAAAAGGTCGTGGCTCGAATTCTCGAGGCCAACGGCATCGACCCCAACGACGCGGACGAATCGATCATTCTTCGCCGCGAGATCGCACTGGGCGGCAAGGGCCGCGTCTTCATCAACAATCAGCCCGCCACGGTCGGCGTGTTGCGCCAGCTTGCCCCGCATCTCGCGACGATTCACGCGCAAAACGAATCCATCCTGTCATTCGATGGCGCTGCGCGGCTGGAGCTTCTTGATGCATTTGCCGGCACTCAGCTCGATGCGGTCAGCGCGGCCTTCGCCAGCTGGAAGAGCACTGCCCATCGCATCGAAGATCTCGAACACGGCGAGCAGGACCGCCTGCGGCTGCTCGACCTGTGGACTTTCCAGAAGCGAGAGATTGAAGATGCCAAGCTGCAGCCCGGCGAAGACGAACGCTTCGAAACCAAGAAGCGCGTTCTGGCAAATGCCGAGAAGATTTACAGCGCGGCCATGAATGCCTTCGATCTGCTCTACGAAGGCAGCGCTTCGACCTCGTCGTCATTGCGCACCGCGCAGAAGCACATCGAAGAATTGTCGCGCTACGAACCCAAATTCCAGGAGGCGCTGGCCGCGATCGAGACCGCGCGTATCAGCGTCGAGGACGTAGGCGCGACTCTCCGCGACTACGCCGGCGGGATTCAAGCGTCACCCGAGCACCTGGACGAAGTGGAAGACCGCCTCGCGCTCCTCGATCGATTGAAGCGCAAGTACGGCCTGACGCTCGAGGACGTGATTCATCACGGCGCAGAAGTGAGCCGCAAGCTTTCGGAAATGGAAAATAAAGACGAAATTCTGGCCAGGCTGCGCGGAGAGATGGCGCAAGCGGCGCACGAGTATCTGCGCGCGGCACGTGCCATTTCAAAGAAGCGGTGCGAAGCCGCCCGCAAGCTCGAAAAGCTGGTCGAGGCGGAGATCAACGATCTGGCCATGAGGTCTGACTTTCACATCGAGGCGAGCGGGACGGATGAAGAAGGGAACTGGACCGCCTCCGGTTTCGACCAAGTTGTTTACATGATTTCCACAAACCCTGGCGAGCCGCTGCGGCGGCTAGAGCACATCGCTTCCGGCGGAGAACTATCCCGGGTGATGCTCGCGCTCAAGGCCAGCGTGGAAGCCGGACAGGGAAAAAAGAAAACGGGCGCACCACGTACGCTGGTGTTCGACGAAATCGATACCGGCATTGGCGGACGTGCCGCTGAAGCTGTGGGTAAAAAACTGAAGGCGTTATCGCGAACCAATCAAGTGCTCTGCGTGACTCACCTGCCCCAGATCGCCACCTTCGCCGACCATCATTACCTGATTGAGAAAAAGAGCTCCGCCGACCGCACTCGCACCGCGGTGCGCCTCATCAGCGGCGAGGAGCGCACCGAAGAAGTTGCCCGCATGTTGAGCGGGGCGAAGCTGACCGAGACCTCTCGCAAACACGCCGAGCAGATGCTGAAGACCAACGCATGAAAAGATCCTATCGGAGTCTGTTGACTTCCTTTGGTCATTAGTTGATACCCGTTTCGGGTTCCCGTTTTGGGCCGTCGCCGAGGGATAACGGATAAGTTAGCTTCCCAAAAGTGCATTATTTCGCTAGCCTTTGCACGCTCTGAACTCCCCGTAAAGTTGAATGTAGTAGCGTCATCTGAGGAGGAAAAGGCATCTATGGTATGCATGGTGGAACCGCAAGTTCGCGAACGAGTGCTTGGGGTTACCTAGCCATCACCCACATCTCGAAAACCGCGAGATGTGGGGCACCCATCGACCAAAGAGGGTTAGGAAAGCAGTCCTAAACGGGAGAGCAAAGCCGAGAAGCGCGGATCAGAGCGCAGCGGGTCCAGTTGGGGTTCTACGTTGAGGTATCCCAGCCAAAGAGACCGTTGTTCAAAGGCTCTTTGCAACCACGAGAACGCTTCGTCATTTTCCTGCAAGCCCACGTGAACCATCGCTATGTCGTAAGGTGAAACGTATCTTCGGCTCGATAACACATTTAACTGCTTGAGCGCAGTATGCGCTTCATCGCATCGTCCCGCCATCGCATAACCGTGTCCCAGTTTGGCTAGCGCAAACGTACTGTTACCGGAAAGACGCACTCCGGTCTCTAATTCTGAGATTGCCTCTTGAAACAGGCTTTTCTGTTGGTACACATGCGCCAGCCAGAGGTGCGCGGAACCGAAATTCGGGTCCATCGCCAGCGCAGATCGATAATGCTCGAGCGACAGATCGTAGTCCCGAGCGAAGTAGTACATGCGCGCCAGATCTGTTCGGATGACCACGGAAAGCGGATCTATCGCCAGCGCCCTCTTCTTTTCGCGGAGCGCTTCCGCGTGCCGCCCCAGCATGCTGAGAAGAGTACTGCGCCAGTGATAAGCCTCCACGCAGCCAGGATTGAGTTCAATAGCCTTTTGGAATTCCTCTTCGGCACCGGACCAGTCCCATTCGAAATCCCGCTTGACCACACCAAGCGTAGCGTGAGGTTCAGCCAGGGAGTCGTCCAGTTCTAGCGCCTTCAGCGCCGCCGCTTTTCCTTTTGGGTAAGCTTCGGCTGGCGGAAGTGCATTGTAGTAGCCGAGTATGTTGTAGGAATCGGCTAAGCCGGCATAACCCTGCGCGTAAGTGGGATCGCTGTCGATGGCCCGGTAAAAGTAAGAGAGCCCCTTCTTCACACTTTTTTCCGTCCGCTTATTCCAGTAGTAGCGGGCTCTCAAATACCAATCGTGCGCTTGCGGGTTTATCTGCCGGGCGCTTCCCAGTCGAGCCCGCTCCTCGGGCGTGAGAATGATTCTGACCTGATTGGCCACTTGCCGTGCGATTTCGCTCTGCAGCGACAGAATGTCCCGAAAATCACGCTCGTAGCTTTCCGCCCACACGTGGTGGTCGCTGGCTGCGTGGATAAGTTGGGCCGTGATGCGAACTCGCTCGCCGGAGCGCAAGACCGAACCTTCAATCACGGCGTCCACGTTTAGTTCGCGCGCGATCTGCGGTAGTGACTTGCGCGCACCCTTGTACTGCATCGCTGATGTGCGCGAGATAACCCGCAACGCCCTAATTTTAGCCAAACTGGTAATCAAAGCCTCAGTCATGCCGTCCGCGAAGTAATCGTGCCCCAGATCACCCGAGAGACTTTCAAGCGGTAGCACCGCTACAGCCTGAATTCCGCGCACATCGAACTCGTAGCTGTGGCCAGCTGGAGGCATCAATTCCTCCGATTTGACTTCATCGACCCGTGCGATAAATCTGTACCCACGTCGCGGCAGGGTTTCGATATAACGCGGTGTCTCGGCAGAATCACCCAGCACCTCGCGAAGGCGGGCAATTGCGTTGTGAAGGCTATGGTCGAAATCGACAAAGGTATCGGCCGTCCAGATTTCCGCGCGAAGTTCTTCGCGAGTCACGAGTTCGCCGGCACGCTTCAACAATATCGCAAGCACTTGTAGGGGTTGGCCTTGCAGGCGCAGCTTTACGCCCCGTTTACGCAGTTCGCCCGCGCGGATATCCAGTTCAAAAGTGTCGAAGCGCAGCACTCGCTCGGTTGGGGCAGGAACGGACATGTCGGCTTCCGCAAACCTGGCAAAGCCTATCACAGCTCTGGAATATGAGAGCCCTGCCGCGCCAGGGTGCCCCCACATCTCGCGGTTTTCGAGGTGCGGGGCTCGGATGCCAAGAAATTTTCACGCGACTAGGCGCTCGTCGGTGGGGGCTTGCGCGTAGTTGAGAGGCATCACGGTAGAGCGGACACTCTTGTCCGCTTTTTGCCTCGCCGAAAATTTGTGGGGATTAGGACCGACCGCCCAACGATCAGCCCCAACCTCAAAGGCGGCGGACAAGAGTGTCCGCCCTGCACGAGCCGATCGTGCCGGCGCATCGCCTGAAGATCGGCTACGGCTTGCGGCGTCAACTGATATTCGCTCATCCCCGCTGCGTTTTATCAGCCCGCACCTGCTTCAGCTCCTTCAGCCGTGAACGTGCTGCATCGGCGTCGATCAGCTCTCCGCGTTGGGCGGCGGCATAGCCTTCGCCAATCCTGGCTGCAATCTCCGCTCGATTCTGGGCGAGCCAAGCTTCCTGTTCGTGGAGCATCGAAACGGCACGCTCCACGAACTCATCGACGGTCTTGGAGGAGGCGCGCTGGACATCCTGTTTAATCAGGTCCGCGAGTTCGGGCCGAAGGCGAAATTTCCATGCGGGCATTTTACTCCATGCCAAACCGCCGTTATGACTTGTTCGCGGCATGCGATTTGTCGGTTGACTTCATTAGCCACCAGGGCTTCGTGGTATTTTTCGCATTTGTAGCATTCTTTGCGGGGGGACGTTGGGATGGAGGCAGAGGCGCTTGCGGCCTTGCGTGGCTTCGATTGGGGACGACGTACCGGAGTCCTCGGCGACGACGTAGGCGACGATGAGATCGATTTCGCCCTTGGTGTAAAGGTCATGAGCTCCCCAGCAAGCGCGCGCACTTATCTCATAAACACCGCGGTCGGCGGTGCGAGTGGACTTTACTTGCACGCGCCACAAGCGACGATTCCAGCTCACGATGAAGTCGAAGCGTTCGCGGTCTCCGTAGGGCTTGGCGACTCCGAAGCCGAGGCTTGCTGCATTGCTTATGAACGCTAGTTAGGCCAGCTCTCCCTGGCGTTTGCGGGTGGGGGCGCGGAGTGGTTTGTGGTTTGCTGCGCGGCAGGATGCCGATCCTGGGGCGAGCTTGCTTTTTCATGGCGCAACTCAAGAAAGGCGTCAGCGGTTAGGCTGCGCCTGTCTTTTCTCCTTTTCAGAATTCGGGTGCTGAGAAGGGAATGGCGGCAACAAGAGAGGCGCGGATCGGGTCCGCGCCTTCTTTCTATCTATACTTCTAGGAGTCTGTCGGGGATAATAAACAATGATTTTTGATTTCTCTGCCTCCGAGGGCGCATTGAGTCTCGCCGGAATCGGAGGCGGCACAAGATTCAGCCCGAGAATACTTCTTCCGGCGACGCAATCGCCTTTTCGCCCGCGCCGGAAGGCTCCGTCTGGGTTACGTCACTTGGAATGCCCTCCCGGAGCGGAACAACTTCAGCAGGTTGTGGGTAAGACAGATCAGCTTCCATTCCGCTCGCACGTTCTGCAATCCGCGTAAGAGAAACCGCCGCATCCCACGCTGCTCCTTGATCTGCCCGAATACCGGTTCCACAATCGCCTTGCGCATGCGGTACAGATCCCGTCCTGCCTCGGTCTTCAGCTTCTGCTTCATTTGCTCCAGCAACGAATCCGGTTCCGCCAACTCAACCGCATCCGGATCTTCCTTAGCCGCCGCGTTTCTCTCTCCATGCTTTTGCTTCCCCACGGCCACGTGCAGATCGATTCCTTGCACCCGCGGGTCGCTCACCTGCTTCGGGTCCCAATAGCCCGTATCCGCGCTGGCCGCCTGCGGCTTGTCTCCTACATTCTGCTGCACCTGCTCCAACATCGCCGCCAATTGATGTTTGTCATTGGTCTCCTGGGTGAGTTCGGCCGCCACAATCACCTGCGCTTCTCCATCCACCGCCACTTGCGCGTTGTACCCTTGCACGAAACTGCCCTTGTGACTCCCATCCGGCATGATCCGACTGTCCGGATCCGTAAAATTACGCTGCGCTTTCGCCTCCGGCATCGCCTTCTCTGGGTCCGGCACCTGCGGCTCCCGCCCTCCCGTCTTCTTGCCCGTGCGCGCCTCTTGCTCTCGCCGCTCCGCGATTTTGCCTTCCGCGGCCGCCTTCTTCTCCTCCGCTTTCTCTCGGGCTTCCGCTTCCAACTCCGCCTTCGCCGCCCGAATCTTCGCCAACCGACTTTCTCGCCGCGCCAACTCCGCCGGCAACTCCTCCCCGCTCTGCCCCTTCCCGTACTTCGCGTCCTCCGCCGCATCCTCCGCGTCGGCTCGCTTCAAGATCTCTTCCACTTCGGCCTGCAGCCTCTTCTCCGTTTCCCCCATCCGCTCATAACTCATCGCCTTGTGCTTGCTGGCATTGCCCTGCAGTTTGCTGCCATCGATCGCCACATGCCCCAACTTCACCAGCCCCGCCTTCTGACACAACTGCAGCGCTTGGCTAAACAATCCCGCCAACGCCCCCAAATGCCGTTTCCGAAACTCCGCCAGCGTGCTGTGGTCCGGATGTTCGTCCGCCGCCAAGTAGCGAAACCCAACATCTTCGTACGTCGCCGCCTGTATCTTGCGCGAGCTGTAGATCCCCTTGCAGTAGCCGTACAGCAGCACCCGCACCATCATCCCCGGCGCATACGCCGCCTGTCCCCGCCCGTCTTTTTCCTCGTACGAAGCATAGATCGCCCCAAGATCCAAGACCTCAACCACCTCCGCCACGAAGCGCGCCAAATGCTTCTCCGGTAGCCAATCATGCAGCGAGGGGGGGAGCAACAGAGTCTGGTCCAGATCGTCGGAACGAAAGCACTTTCCCATGGCCGCATCCTAAGCCCAAACACCCTCTGGAAAACTTGCTATCTTTGATACCTCTTTTCCGGAATCTATTTCCGACAGGCTCCTAGGCTAGCACATACTGGATAGGGTAAACCCGCCAAGTTTTGAAGGTTGTTTTGCTTGTGAAATGAGCGGTTTGCGGGGAAATTGGTGGTTTAGGGGGCTTGACAAGATTTCGGCACAAGAGCGGCTTATCGTTGTTCCTGACCGCAAACCCCGAGGCAGCGGACAAGGGTTCCGCTCTACACGGCCAGGAATGCAATCCTGTGGCTTTGGTTGGGAATAGCGGCGTGCGGAGCTTCGGCTCCGCCGGACAGCCGGGGCGGCTGTCCCCACATTATTTCGACGATTCATCCCCGTTCGCTGCTGCATTTCGCCGATTACTGCTAATCCTATGCGGTTCTTGGGCTTACGTTGACCAAATTGGTTCTTTCAGGTAGGTTAAATAGATAAAACCATAGTGGGGAAGTGTACCCTTACAGGAACCCTATCGTGCCTAATAGCAATGGCAAGACGCTGCTTTTATTGAAGCCCCGGGGCTTTTGCGCGGGGGTGGTGCGGGCGATTGATATTGTCCGGATCGCTCTGGAGGCTTTTGGGCCGCCGATTTATGTCCGCAAGGAGATCGTGCACAACCGCTTTGTGGTGGAGGAACTGCAAGGCAAGGGTGCGATTTTCGTGGACAGTGTGGACGAAGTTCCTCCCGGTGAGCGGGTGATTTACAGCGCTCACGGAGTTTCGCCGGAGGTGCGGGAGGCTAGCGCGGCGCGCAATTTGCGGGTGATTGATGCGACCTGTCCTCTGGTCACGAAGGTTCACGTGGAGGCGGTCAAGTTTGCCAAGGAAGGGTACTCGCTGATTCTGATTGGCCACCATGACCACGATGAAGTGATTGGAACGTTGGGCGAAGCTCCGGTTGTGACTCAGGTGGTGGGATCGCCGGAACAGGTGAAGTCACTGACCGTGCCAAATCCCGACCGCGTGGCTTACTTGACGCAGACCACGCTGAGTCTGGACGAGACCAAGGACATTATTGCGGCGCTGCGCGCGAGGTTTCCGAACATCAAGGGGCCGGCGGCGCAGGATATCTGCTACGCCACGGAAAACCGGCAAGTGGCGGTGAAGCATGTGGCCTCGGATGCGGATCTGCTGCTGGTGGTGGGTTCGGATAACAGCTCGAATTCGAATCGGTTGGTGGAAGTAGCGCGCAACCTGGGCACCGGTTCGCATCTAATTGACAGCTTCCAAAACATCCGGCCGGAGTGGTTAGAAGGCGTGAAGACGATTGCTTTGACGGCCGGGGCTTCGGCTCCGGAGTGCCTGGTGGAAGAAGTGGTGAAGTTTTTGAGCAGCAAAGGCTTCGGCAACGTGCAGGAAGTGGAAGTGATGCCCGAGAACGTGCGCTTTGGCTTGCCTCCCGAGATTGTCGAAGCAATTGCCAGCGCCCCTAGCGCAGTGAGTGCGGAGTAAAGAAATAAATATGGACGAAACCTCCCCCCCGTTTTCAGCGTCGAGTGCGCCGCAGTTGCGTTTCGGAAAAATAGACGACCTGGCCAGCCGGGTCGCTGCCGCCGTCGATGGCGCGCGTAAGTTTTTATTCTCCCAGCAGCACCGGGAGGGCTACTGGTGCGGCGAGTTGGTCGCCGACACTACTCTCGAGAGCGACTATATTCTGCTGCACACACTGCTTGGCACCGGCGATCCGGTGCGCTTCCAAAAGTGCTGCAACTGGATTCTCCAACATCAAAACGAAGACGGCGGCTGGGGCATCTACGTAGACGCTCCGTCAAATGTCAGCGCTTCGGTGAAGGCGTATTTCGCGCTGAAGCTTACTGGGTATCGGGCTGATCATCCGGCCTTGGTGCGGGCTCGGAAGAGGATCCTTGAGATGGGTGGGGTGACCGAGGTCAACACCTTTACCAAGATCTATTTGTGTTTTCTGGGGCAGTTCGATTACGACGCGGTGCCGGCCATTCCGCCGGAGATCGTGCTGTTTCCCAATTGGTTCTGGTTCAACATCTACGAAATTTCTTCGTGGTCGCGGGCGATTCTGGTGCCGCTTTCGATTTGCTATGCGAAGAAGCCGTTCAAAAAGATTCCGGATGACATGGGAGTCGAGGAATTATTTGTCGGCGGCCGCGACAAGTCGCGCATGCGCCTGCACTGGTCGAAGAAGCTGATCTCGTGGCGCAACTTCTTTTTGGTGCTCGACCGCATGACCCACTGGTTCGAGCTGGTGCATATACGTCCATTGCGCTGGCTGGCGCTTCGTCGGGCGGAGCAGTGGATGCTAGAGCGCTTCGAAATGAGCGATGGGTTGGGGGCGATCTATCCGTCAATGCTGAACGCGATTATTGCGTTACGCTGTTTGGGCTATTCGCTGGACGATCCGCAGGTGATTCGCGCACTCGATGAATTCGAGAAACTCGGGATCGAAGAAGGCGATACCTTCCGCATGCAGCCCTGCATGTCGCCGATATGGGACACGGCGTATGCCATGTTTGCACTCGGCGAGGCGGGGGTGCCGCGTACTGATCCGAGGATGGTCAAGTGCGCCGACTGGATTCTGCAGAAGCAGGTTCGCACCGTCGGCGACTGGAAAGTGAAGAACAAGAAAGGGCAGCCGGGCGGCTGGTATTTCGAGTTTAACAACGAATTTTATCCCGACGTCGATGACAGTGCGATGGTTTGCCTGGCGCTGGCTCAGGTGGAGCATTCCAACGGCCGCTACCAGCGGGAATCTGTGCAGCGGGCCATTGACTGGATCTTCTCCATGCAGTGTAAGTCAGGTGGGTGGGCATCGTTCGACAAGGACAACACGCGCATGGTGTTTGAGCATATTCCGTTTGCAGATCATAATGCCATGCTCGATCCGCCGACCGTGGACATCACCGGACGAATTCTGGAGATGCTGGCGGCGTATGGATACGACAAGAACGATGCACGGGTGAAGCTGGCGCTGAAGTTCATCCGCGAAGAGCAGGAGCCCGATGGCTCGTGGTTCGGCCGCTGGGGCGTCAACTACATTTACGGCACGATGCAGGTGCTGCGCGGGCTGGAAGCGATCGGCGTGGATCATCATGAGCCCTATGTGCAGCAGGGTGCGGAGTGGCTGCGCATGGTGCAGAATCCGGATGGCGGCTGGGGCGAGACTTGCGGTTCGTATGACGACCCCAGCATAAGGGGCGTGGGTCCAAGCACGCCGTCGCAAACCGCCTGGGCTGTGATGGGCCTGTTGGCTGCGAGCGACACGCGCAGTGATTCGGTGGCGCGTGGGATTGCATACTTGCTGCGAACGCAGAAGAAAAGCGGTGCTTGGGATGAGCCGCAAACTACCGGCACCGGCTTCCCGCGGGTGTTTTATCTTACTTACACGTTGTACCGGGAGTATTTCCCGCTGATCGCTTTGACTACTTATAGTAAGGCAATGGCGGGGGCGGCGCAGGGAACTGGCGTGCGGCGGATTGGGTAGAGTTCGTAAATGCGGCGGGCGAGGACGCCCACCGAACAGCCGGCGAGGACGCCGGCGCTACTAGGGAAGAGCTACGAGGGAAGAGAGAAGACAAATGGCGGTACCAATTTCTCAGATGTGGACGGTGGCGACTTACGTTCTGGGGCAGAAGCTCAGGGGACGCAAGCAGTATCCGCTGGTGCTGATGCTGGAGCCGTTGTTCCGTTGCAATCTCGCGTGCGCGGGTTGCGGGAAAATTCAGTATCCTGCTCACGTGCTGAAGTCACAGCTCACGCCTGAGGAATGCTTCCGCGCGGTCGATGAATGTGGTGCGCCGACTGTGTCCATCCCCGGAGGCGAGCCTCTGCTGCATCCGCATATTGGCGAGATTGTCGAAGGGCTGGTGGCGCGCAAGAAATATATTTATCTCTGCACCAATGCGTTGCTGCTTAAAGAAAAAATCCATCTCTTCAAGCCCAGCAAATATCTGACTTTTTCCGTTCACATGGACGGACAGCGGGAGCATCACGATTTTTCGGTTTGTTTGGAGGGCGGATACGACAAGGCGATCGAGGGAATCAAAGCCGCTCTAGACGGCGGTTTTCGCGTGACTACGAACACCACGCTTTTCGATGGTGCAGATCCCAAGAGCGTGCGGGCATTTTTCGACGAAATGATGGAGTTAGGTGTTGAAGGCATGATGCTATCGCCGGGCTACTCGTACGACAAGGCGCCTGATCAGCAACGCTTCCTCGGGCGGGCTCGCACGCGGCGGTTGTTTCGCGCCATGCTTTCCAATCGCAACAAGAACTGGCGCTTCAATCAGTCGGCGCTGTTTCTCGAATTCCTGATGGGGAAGCGCGAGTACACCTGCACGCCCTGGGGTATGCCGACGTTCAACGTCTTCGGGTGGCAGAAGCCCTGCTATCTGCTGCAGGACGGTTACGCCGACAGTTTTGCGGAGTTGTTGGAAACAACCGCGTGGGAAAATTACGGGACCGAGTCGGGCAATCCGAAGTGCGCGAATTGCATGGTGCATAGCGGATATGAAGCGTCGGCTGTGAACGATTTGTTCGGGTCGGTGCAGGGCATGTGGCAGGAAGTGAAGGCGCGCATGTTTGGCGAATATGAAGACGCTTCAGCGCTCAGGCTGCTGGATGAGGCCACCAAGCCAGTGCATGTGGCCGGACCGTTGGTGCAGATTGGCGCGCCCGAGGGCGAGGAGACGCGGGTTTGAGCGGGCGGGAATCCGGGCACGGGCCGTCCGCCTCGGTGGACCCGAACTCTTTAGAACTTGCGCCAGGAACAGCTCACGAGAAGCTCGAGGGATCGGTTCCTTCGCTGGCAAATGAGGAAGACCTCCGCAAAGCGCTGGAGCAGGCGTTCGATTATCGCGGCGATGTTTCGCTCACGCGGAAAGATGGCGCGAAGATTGAAGGCTACATTTTCGATCGCAGTAGTGGAAGCGGGCTCACCGACAGTTTCGTGCGATTGTTGCCGAAAGATGGTTCTCCCCGGATAAAAATTTCCTACGCAGAGATCGCCGCCCTGGCATTTACGGGGCGCGATATGGCTGCGGGCAAGAGTTGGGAAAACTGGGTGCGGCATTATTGGGAGAAGAAGGCGGCCGGTGAGAAGGATATTTCGCTGCAGCCGGAGAAGCTGGAGTAGAAGCAGTTAGCAGTTGGCACTTAGCAGTCCGTCCTGTAGCAGCATCGCCCGAAAGTTCTTGGCTGAGCGCGGTTTGGCGGGATGCTGAGGCTAGTTTGCCGGGCGCGAATCCCTCAGCGGCTAAAGCCTTCGTTGATTCGAGCTTTTACCGCAGCGCCGGAAGCGCCGCGCCACCCAAAACCAGAGTTTCTTTGCCGATCCGTGAAGCCGGAGATTAACGGTGGTTGTGCGGCATGACTGGAGTCATGCCCTCCCAAAACCGATTGGCCACGGAAACGCGGTCTGGCTAAGTGCTAAATGCTAAATGCTGGTTTTTGTCACTGGCGCAACTGGTTTCGTGGGCAGTCACGTGGCGCGGGTGTTGGCCGAGCAGGGGGCCGACTTGCGATTGCTGGTTCGGTCCGGCAGTGATCTGAGAAATATCCAGGGGCTGAATGCGGATCGGGTGATCGGCGATCTGCGCGATCCGGAATCCATTGAGAAGGCAATGGCAGGCTGTGACGTGGTGTTTCATGTCGCGGCTGATTACCGGCTTTGGGTACGCGATCCGGAACAGATGTACCGCGCCAATGTAGAGGGTACGCGGGCTGTGCTGGCCGCCGCACGCAAGAATCATGTACGCCGTGTGGTTTACACGTCGAGCGTTGCGACGATGGGATTCACCTCGAATGGTCATCCGGCGGACGAGGATTCTCCAGTTTCGCTCGACGGTATGATTGGCGACTACAAACGGTCGAAATTCATGGCCGAGGAAGTTGCGCTCGACGCGGGACGCGGCGGGATGGATGTGGTCGTGGTTAATCCCAGTACGCCGGTTGGAGAGCGGGACGTTAAGCCCACTCCCACGGGACGAATTGTCGTAGACTTTCTCAAAAAGAAGTTTCCTGCGTACGTCGATACTGGTCTGAATCTGGTGGATGTCACGGAGTGCGCCTGCGGCCATATCGCTGCGCTGGAGAAGGGAAGAAAGGGCGAGCGCTACATTCTGGGCGGAGAGAATCTGACGTTGAAACAGATTCTCGATAAGCTGGCGGCGATTACCGGGTTGCCGTCGCCCAAGGTGAAAATTCCTTACGTGCTGGCGCTGGCGACTGGCGTCGTGGATGAAATTGTGACTGGACGCATTCTGGGCCGGGAGCCGCGGGCGACGATTGACGCGGTGCGCATGGGACGAAAGAAGATGTTTGTGTCGTGCGCCAAGGCAGAGCGTGAGCTCGGATGGAAGATCGTTCCGGTGGATGGCGCGTTGCGAAGAGCAGCCGAGTGGTTCCAGGCGAATGGGTATGCGAACGAGAATTGAGGCCGTGTGCTCACGCATGGCAGGATGCGTCCCGGGGGAAGCGAGGCTTGACCGGAAAAATGCCTTGAAACAGCCCGATGGTGCTGGCATTGCAGGGATCCTTCGACTCCGCGGTTGATTCGCTTTGCGAATCAGCCGCTGTGCTCAGGATGACAGGTTGATTTGGAAGTTCGATGACAGGTTTAAGTGCAAGGTTCGTAAGGATGGATGTCAGAGTCAGTCAAAGTCGCGATGGTAGCCGCCTTGGAACGCGAGGTAGGCCCACTGGTCAAGCGCTGGCGCAAGGTTGAGAGAGAATACGAAGGCAGGCGTTTCAAGTTCTTCGAGAGCGGGCAGGCTGCGCTGGTGTGCGGTGGGATTGGAGCGGAGGCTGCTCGGCGGGCGACCGAGGCTGTGATAGCGCTGTACCGGCCGGAGCTTGTGCTTTCGGTGGGCTTCGCGGGAGCGCTTGATGCGGCATTGAAGGTGGGCGAGATCTTTTCACCGAGCCGCGTGATTGACGCCAGGGACGGCAGCAGCGTAGAAATTGCCAGGGGTCGTGGCCTGCTGGTCAGCGCTTTAACGATCGCGGGTATGGAACAGAAGGCGAAGTTAGCGGAATCCTACGCCGCGCAGGCAGTCGATATGGAAGCCGCCGCAGTGGCCCGCGGAGCGCAGGCGCGGAGTGTGCGCTTTATGGCGGTGAAAGCGATCTCGGATGAGAGCAGTTTTGTAATGCCAGCGATCGATGGCTTCGTGGAGGCGGACGGCCAGTTTCGGACGGGAAGATTTGTGATTTTCTTGGGGTTGCGTCCGCGGCTTTGGTCCTCGGTAATCCAACTCGCTCGTAATGGCGGGAAAGCATCTCGGGCGCTCTGCGCAGAGTTGGATCGATTCATTAAGCAATCGAAGAAGCCAGTTTCGGGGCCGGAGTTGCATCCGATATCGAAGGTAGTGAACTGAGGAGACTGTGACTAACGCGTAGGAAATCTCACATGCTGCCCGGGGTTCGCGGTGGAAGTCTCCTGGAACGCCGTTGTTGAGGCGGAAACGCAAGGTCCCTCGACTCCGCTCGGGATGACAGGGTAGAGGTAATTCGGGATGACAGGATTGACAGGATAAGGTAGATGGCAAGCGCGGGACAATTTACGATCGCAGACACGAAGCATTCGATCCCGACCACTATGCGGGCGGCAGTCTACCGGGGTGTGAACGACGTTCGGGTGGAGACCGTCTCCGTTCCAAAGATAGGACCCGGCGAGTTGCTGGTCCGAGTTCATACTTGCGGCATCTGCGGAACCGATCTCAAGAAAATCGCGAGCGGCTCGCATTCCGCGCCGCGCATTTTCGGACATGAAACCTCAGGCGTCGTGGCAGCGGCCGGCGAGGGAGTGAGCCAGTTCAAGCCAGGCGATCGAGTGGTGGTGTTTCACCATATACCATGCGGCGAGTGTTACTACTGCCGGCATAAGACTTTCGCCCAGTGCGAGACCTACAAGAAAGTCGGCTGTACGGCGGGCTTCGAGCCATCCGGCGGGGGATTCGCCGAATATGTTCGCGTGATGGATTGGATTGTCGATCACGGCGCGATTCGCATCCCGGATGGAGTATCGTTCGAGCAGGCATGCTTTGTGGAGCCGGTGAACACCTGCATGAAGGGGATCGAGACTCTGCAACTTATGCCCGGGGAAAGTGTTCTCGTAATTGGACAAGGACCAATTGGCATCATATTGAGTACATTGGCCAAAAGGTCAGGGGCTAGGGTAATCACTTCCGATTTGTATCCGGAGAGGCTTACAATATCTAAAAGCTTCGGATTAGAGAATGCGATCGATGCTTCGCGCGCCGACACCATGAAAACGGTGCGGGAGCAGACAGAAGACCGGGGCGCGGACGCAGCGATTGTTGCAGTAGGCGGTAACGGACTGATTCGGACCGCCATGGATGCGGTGCGTCCGGGAGGCCGGGTGTTGTTGTTCGCGCAGACCGTTCGCGGCGAAGCTACCATTGATCCGGCCGCGATCTGCGTGGACGAGAAAAGATTATTGGGGTCGTATAGCGCGTCGGTTGAATTGCAAGAAGATTCGGTGCGGTTCGTGATGGGCCGTGAGATGAACCTGGAAGGTTTGATCAGTCACCGCTTCTCTTTGTCGAACAGTGTTGAGGCTTTGAAGCTGGCGGCGCGTCCCCAGCCGGATTCGATGAAGATTGTGATTCAAGCGGGTAGTTCGTGGGAAGGAAATAAAGAGTGAACGGAAAGATGACAGCTGCGGTCCTCTATGGCAAGGAGGACGTAAAAATTGAGAGAGTTCCCATTCCCCGGGTGGGCGATGGCGAAGTATTGGTGAAGGTGCAAGTCGCCCTGACTTGTGGAACCGACCTTAAGGTTTATCAGCGGGGCTACCACGCCCGCATGATCGTTCCTCCCGCGTTGTTCGGGCACGAACTGGCCGGAGTGATCGAGGAAGTTGGTCCGGGCGTCCGCGGGTTCAAGAAGGGGATGCGGGTGGTGGCACTGAACTCCGCCCCCTGCCAGATGTGTTTTTACTGCTCCAAGCACCAGGCCAATCTTTGCGAAGATCTGCTGTTCAACAACGGGGCTTATGCGGAATACATTCGAATTCCGCGGCGAATCGTCGAGATCAACATGCTGGCGATCCCGCCGGACGTCAGCTACGAAGAAGCGGCGATGGTTGAGCCCCTGGCCTGCGTGCTTCGTGGTCTTCACGAGACAGGAGTGGAGATTGGCGACACGGTCACCGTAATTGGAGGCGGTCCCATCGGTCTCATGTTCGTGCAGGTCGCGAAAGCGGTTGGCTGCAACGTAATTTCAGTGGTGAAGCGTGATGGTCAAGTTCAAGCCGCGAAGCACATGGGCGCGCATGAAGTGGTACAGATCACCAAGGTAAAGGATCCGGTGGAAGGGGTGCGCAGGCTTTCCCCTGAAATGCGCGGTAGCGATGTGGTGATCGAAGCGGTGGGACGTCCGGAAGCCTGGGAGATGGCCATCGACATGGTGCGCAAGGGCGGGACGGTGAACTTCTTTGGCGGCTGCGCCAGCGGCACGAAAGTGCAGCTCGATACCAACCGACTGCACTACTCGGAGGTCACGCTGAAGGCGACCTTCCATCACACGCCGGAGACGGTGCGCAGAGCCTTTGCGCTGATTGCCGAGAAGAAGATTCGCTCCACCGATTACATTACTGGCGAAGCGCCACTTTCGCGGCTGCAGCAGGTTTTCCATCACATGCTGAACCGCAACGGCGATATCAAGACCGCGATCATTCCCGGGCACTGAGGCGGGATTTTCCGGCAGGCGCACGGGCGAGGACGCCCGCGCCTATATTGACCAACTGACCATGTCATCCCTTGCCAGCGACTCCCGGACTGAGATTTCCTCTACCCTGCTGGGGTGGAGTAGGCTTCCGCCCGAGTACGCCATCCCTGAAGAAGCCGCGACCCAAGCGGAGGCTCAGGCGTACTGCCGTCGTCTGGCGCGCACGCATTACGAGAATTTTTCGGTTGCGACTTGGTTCCTTCCGGAGCGGCTGCGACAAGATTTCTTCAATATTTATGCCTACTGTCGTATCTCTGACGATCTGGGCGACGAAGTCGGCGATGCTCGCGCTTCTCTGTCGTTGCTGGATCAGTGGGAAACCGAGCTTGATGCTTGCTACGCTGGGAACCCGCGGCATCCCGTATTCGTCGCTTTGGCCGAGACCGTCCGCAAGTGCGAGATTCCGAAACAGACATTTGTCGATCTGCTGACTGCGTTTCGTCAGGATCAACGAGTTTCACGTTATTCCACCTTCGAGGATGTTCTCGGTTATTGCCGCTACTCGGCGAATCCTGTGGGCCATCTGGTGCTGTACGTGTGCGGGTACCGGGATGCCGAGCGGCAAGCGCTTTCCGATTTCACCTGCACAGCACTGCAGTTGGCGAATTTCTGGCAGGACGTGAGCCCGGACTATGCCAACGGACGAATCTATCTTTCTCTGGAAGATCTTCGACGCTTCGGAGTTACGGAAGATGACATCGCGGCGCAACGCAATACGTCGGCCTTCTGCGATATGATGCGCTTCGAAGTGGATCGCGCCCGCGATTGGTTCCGTCGAGGCTTGCCGCTGATTGAGAAGGTGGATCGCGAACTGGCTCTTGATATCGAACTGTTCAGCCGGGGCGGACAAGAGATTCTGAACGCCATCGCGGCGCAGGGATACAACGTGCTGGGCCGGCGTCCGGCGATTTCGAAAACACGCAAACTCACACTGGTCGCGCGTGCGGCTTGGGGAAAAATCTTGCGGGGAAAAAGGGTATGAGTACGGCGGTGCAGCCAGCTCCCACACCCTTCGCGCCTACCGAATCGCAACTCGCGGTTGCGTATTCGGTTTGCCGCCACATTACCCGTGCGGCGGCTAAGAATTTCTACTACGCATTTCTGATGCTGCCGCGCGCCAAGCGTCAGGCCCTGTGCGCTGTCTATGCCTTCATGCGGCGCTGTGACGACATTGCCGACGATGACTCTCTGTCGCAGTACGATCGGCGGCAGAAACTCAACGCGTGGCTGGATGCTTTTCATCGCACCCAGTCTGGCCATCCCACCGACGAGCCCGTGCTGCTGGCTCTAACCGACGCCCAGCGCCGGTACAACATTCGCGTTGGACTCCTCGATCAGTTGGCCTATGGCACTGCGATGGACGTTGAAGGAGGCCCGAACGCAGACGAGCAGCGCACCGGCGAGTCGCCTGTGCCACACGCGCTTAGCGTTCACTACCGAACTTTCGACGACCTCTATCAATATTGTTACCGTGTGGCGTCGGTCGTAGGTTTAGTTTGCATTCATGTGTTCGGCTATCGCGATCCGGCTGCCGAACCGCTGGCCGAGCGCCTGGGGCTGGCCTTCCAACTCACCAACATCATTCGTGACGTAAAAGAAGATGCCAGCATGGGCCGCGTTTATCTGCCGGAAGAGGATCTGGACAAGTTCGGGATTTCACTTTCTGCATTGGAATCGGTCTCCGATCCCGCAGTCTTCCGGCCGCTTCTGGCGATGGAAGCCGACCGAGCTCGCGAGTATTACAAGGCCGGAGCGGAACTAATTCCGCTTGTCGAGGAGGACAGCCAACCAGCACTTTGGGTGCTGATGACCATCTATCAGCGGCTGCTCGAAAAAATTGCACAGCGCGACTATGACGTCTTCAGTGGTAACGAAAAAGTCAGCCTCACCGTGCGCGAGAAGCTCGGCATTCTGGCCAAAGGCTTCCTGAAACGCCTTTCCTGATGAGCGAGCGCTCGCTACCAAATTCCCGAGTGGCCGTGGTGGGAGGTGGATTGGCGGGGCTCGCCGCTGGTTGCGCCCTTGCGGGCAGCGGTTTTCGCGTGACCCTGTTCGAACGTCGACCTTACCTTGGCGGACGCGCTTCTTCTTATCAGCATCCCGGCACCGGCGAAGTCGTCGACAACTGCCAGCACGTCCTGCTCGGTTGCTGCACTAACCTGATCCAGTTCTACGAACGGCTGGGGGTTGAAAACAAGATCCGCTGGTACGACCGGCTGACCTTCCTCGAGCCGGACGGACGCGCCTCGGTCATTGGGCAATCGAAGTTGCCCGCGCCCCTTCACACGGCACCTGCTTTTCTCCGCGCCGCTTGCCTGCACTTATCCGACAAACTTTCCATTGGCATGGCAATGGCCGCCCTGGCGCCGGGCGCGCGGCGCGACACTGGCGAGAACTTCCTGACATGGCTACGCCGACACGGACAAACAAAGCGGGCCATCGAGCGCTTCTGGAATCCAATCCTGGTGAGCGCATTGAACGAAGAGTTGGATCGCGTGTCCGTGCCGTATGCGGCGCAGGTAGTGCGGGAATCGTTCTTGAAGTCGGCGGCGGCTGGACGGATGGGCGTTCCGAGCGTGCCTTTGACCGAACTCTACAGCGTGGCCGGAGACTACATCGCTGGGTGTGGAGGCGAGATCCGTTTTCGAAACCGCGTGGAGTCTTTTCTAAGTGAGCCGGATACGGTGAAACTGCTGGTGTCGGGCGAAGAAACGGGGTTTGACTTCGTTGTGTTCGCCGTACCCTTTGACGTTCTATCCCGCATACTGCCGCAATCCTCGGCTGCCGACCCGTTGCGGCAAGTTCTTACGCGATTTGAAACCTCACCGATCACCGGCATTCATCTCTGGTTCGATCGCCAGATCACCGAGCTTGATCACGCCGTTTTATTAGACCGGACCATTCAGTGGATGTTCCACAAATCGAAGCTGCTGTCCGAAAGGGAAGGGCACGACTTGAGTCGTGCCAACAATCTACCCACTCCGAAAGGGGCTTTAGGCCCTGAGGTCAACGGCAGCTACGTGGAACTGGTCGTTAGTTCATCCAAGACTTTGGTGGAAAAGTCACGCGCGGAAATCACAAAGTTAGCACTTGCCGAACTGCGTGAATTTTTCCCCGGCGCGCGAGATGCGAACCTGGTGAAATCGACGGTGATCAAGGAAGTTCACGCAACCTATTCGCCGCGGCCTGGAGTGGATGTCTACCGTCCGCGCCCGGAGACGGTCTGGCCACGAGTATTGCTGGCGGGAGACTGGACCGCGACCGGATGGCCCGCCACCATGGAAGGCGCGGTCCGCAGCGGATACCTAGCTGCAGAATCCGTGGCCCGGGTCGCGGGCATACGAGATGCCTCGTACCTCGTGCCGGATCTGCCCGCGAGAGGATTCATGCGGTTGTTCGGATAATGGTTAACAGTTTTTTCCCACCTTCACTCAGGCAGTTGCGCGAAGATCGGACGGACGAGGCATCCGTCGCCACGTTATTTTAGCGACACCAACTTCTCTACCAGTTCCGAGTAGTCTTTCTTTTCGAGGCCGTGGACCGCTTTGTTGTACTCATCCACTTTGCTGGAATAATTCATCGAGCAGAATTTGGGGCCGCACATCGAGCAGAATGCGGCTTCTTTGTAGTAGTCATCGGGGAGAGTTTCATCGTGCATGGAGCGAGCCGTCTCCGGATCGAGTGACAGCGCGAACTGCTTCTCCCAGTCGAATTTGTAGCGGGCATAACTGAGGGCGTCGTCGCGGTCCTGAGTGCCCGGACGATGGCGCGCCAAATCCGCCGCGTGCGCCGCGATCTTATAGGCGATGATTCCGTCCTTCACGTCTTTCTCATTTGGAAGCCCGAGATGCTCTTTTGGTGTGACGTAGCAAAGCATCGCGGCACCATGCCAGCCGATCATGGCCGCGCCGATCGCCGACGTGATGTGGTCGTACCCCGGCGCGATATCGGTGACTAACGGTCCCAACGTGTAGAACGGCGCTTCGTAGCAGAGTTCTTTTTCTTTGTCGACCTGCTCCTTGATCTTATCCAGGGGCACATGTCCCGGCCCTTCGATCATCACCTGCACATCGCGTTCCCAAGACTTTTTGGTCAGTTCGCCCAGCGTTTTCAATTCAGCGAACTGTGCTTCATCGCTGGCGTCGGCGATACAGCCGGGACGCAGGCCATCGCCAAGCGAAAACGACACGTCGTGCTTGGCGAAAATCTTGCAGATGTCGTCGAAACGCTCGTACAGGAAATTCTGCTTGTGATGGTGGGCCATCCATTGCGCCAGAATTGCGCCGCCGCGGCTTACGATCCCGGTGATGCGCTTGGAAACCATCGGAAGATACTGGATCAGGACCCCGGCGTGAATAGTCATGTAATCCACGCCCTGCTCGGCCTGTTCTTCGATCACTTCGAGCATCACTTCGGCATGCAAGTCTTCGATGCGTTTCACCCGCGAGATCGCTTCATAGATCGGAACCGTTCCGATAGGCACGGGCGAGTGCCGCAGAATCGCTTCACGAATCTCGTGAATGTTGCCGCCCGTCGAAAGATCCATGACTGTATCAGCGCCGTAGTGAACGGAGGTATGCAGCTTCTTGAGTTCTTCGTCGATGTTCGACGTGACGGCAGAATTGCCAATGTTCGAGTTAATCTTGCAGAGCGAAGCCACGCCGATACACATTGGCTCGAGTTCCGGATGATTGATGTTGGCGGGAACAATCATGCGACCGGACGCTATTTCGTCGCGAACCAGTTCTAGGGAAAGCTTTTCACGATTCGCCACATAGGTCATTTCCTCCGTGATCAGGCCTTTGCGCGCGTAATGCATCTGGGAGAAATTGCCGTCGTCGTTCTCCTCCTTGCGACGGGCGATCCATTCGGAGCGCGGCTGGGGGACGCTATGGCCATTGTTTTCGGTGCCATGATTGGCCTGACTGCTGTTGCCGTTCGCTGCATTACCGTTCGTCCGAGCCATGACTTATCACCTGGGTTGGATTCGTCAAAAAAACGATTATACGCCGGGGACGAGATCGAACCGAACTCCGTAGCTCTTGGCAGCTACCCGATTCCTCGGTTGTCCGTCCAACCCGAGGGCTTAGAATCTTTGCTTCGACTCAACGAGGTGCCATGCGCTTATTCCGTCTCCTGCTTGTATTTCTGCTGCTCGCAGCCCTAGCTATGTTTGCTCAAACTGATTTCACCACGAGGCCGGCGCCAGGTTTCAGCATCGATAACATCGACAAGACACTGGACCCTTGCGTCGATTTCTACCAGTACGCCTGTGGTAACTGGCTCAATAAAGCCGAGATTCCAGCGGACCAGAGCGCGTGGGTCAGTTTTGTCGAACTGGACGAGCGGAACCTGGTAACGTTGCGAGAGATCCTGGAAAAGGCTTCCGTCAATGATTCCGGCAGAAGTCCTATCGATCAGAAGGTCGGCGATTTCTATAGCTCCTGCATGGACGAGAAGACTGTGGACGCAAAAGGCCTGGACTCGCTCAAGCCGGAACTCGACCGCATATCGACGGTGAGCGACAAGGCTACGCTGATTGACGCGGTCGCGCGGGTGCATCTTGCCGGTCCCAACCCGTTGTTTAATTTCTATTCCAACTCTGACCTGCACAATGCGGATCAGGTCATCGCTTACATTGACCAAGGTGGATTGTCGCTGCCCGATCGCGATTACTACATCAAAGACGATGCCCGGATGACGGAAATGCGCAAGCATCTGGTGGAAGAAGTGACTCAAATGTTTACTCTTGCCGGGCAATCTCCGACGCAGGCAGCGGAGTCGGCGCAAACCGTTTTGCGTATCGAGACCGCACTGGCTAAGGACTCCATGGACCGCACCCTCCGCCGCGACCCCAAGACCCGGGACCACAAGATGACGCGGGAAGCGGCCGTTGCGCTCGCCCCGAATTTTTATCTCGATCGCTATTTCGCGGCGATGGGTGCGCCCAGTTTTTCAGAGTTGAACGTCAGCAATCCGGAGTTCTTTAAACAGGTGAGTGGTGTGCTGGAATCCGAATCACTGGACAACCTGAAGATCTACGTGAGCTGGCACCTGCTGCGAGGCGCCGCTCCGTGGCTCTCTCAGCCTTTTGTGGACGCGAGCTTCAAAATGCGCCAAACCTTGACCGGCCAGAAGGAAATCCAGGCCAGATGGAAGCGCTGCGTGGAGCTCACCGACAATTCCCTGGGGGAAGCGCTCGGCCAGAAATACGTCGAGGTCACTTTCGGGCCCGACGGAAAACAGCGCATGTTGAAGATGGTGGATGCACTCGAACAATCGCTGGACACGGATATCCAAGGGCTGTCCTGGATGACCGACGAAACCAAAAAGCAGGCAAAGATCAAGCTGCAAGCCATTCGCAACAAGATTGGCTATCCCGACGCGTGGCGCGACTACAGTTCACTCACCGTGGTGCGGGGCGACCTGCTGGGAAACTTTCTGCGCGCCAACGAGTTTGAATCCAAGCGCGAAATCGCCAAGATTGGCAAGCCGCTTGACCGTAAGGAATGGGGCATGACACCGCCCACGGTCAACGCTTATTACAGCTCCTCCTACAACGAAATCGTGTTTCCGGCGGGCATTTTGCAACCGCCGTTCTTTGACAAGAAGATGGATGATGCCGTGAACTTCGGTGGAATTGGACTCGTGATCGGACACGAATTGACCCACGGCTTCGACGACCAGGGTCGCAAGTTCGATCCGCAGGGCAATTTGCATGACTGGTGGACGCCCGAGGACGGCAAGGAATTTGAAAAGCGAGTCAGCTGCGTTGCCGATGAATACAGCAGCTTCGTCGCGGTCGACGATCTTAAGCTCAATGGCCGGCTCACGCTCGGCGAAAACACCGCCGACAACGGTGGCGCACGCATCGCGCTGATGGCGCTCGAGCGCATCATCGCGGAAGACAAAACCGGAAAAGAGGGCGAGAAGATTGATGGCTACACCCCGGAGCAGCGCTTCTTCCTGGGCTTTGCGCGAGTCTGGTGCGAGAAACGGCGTCCCGAGTCGGCGCGCATGCAGGTGACCACGAATCCGCACTCTCCAGGAAAATGGCGGGTGAACGGAGTTGTCCAGAACATGCCCGAGTTCCAGCAGGCTTGGGGCTGCAAGGCGGGGCAACCCATGGTGAGCGCGAACGCCTGCCACGTGTGGTGACGGCGATAAACGCTACTTGATAAATCCTTTGCGCCGTTGCTCGCTGTAACGGCGTAAGGCGTCGTTGATGATCGGGTAGGCCTCGCCCGCGGGCCGAATCTCGTCCACCTCCACCTCTTTCCCTTCGAGCTGTTTGTAATCCTGGAAGAATCTTCGCAGCATGATCAGCCGGTGCGGAGGCATTTCAGAAGCTTCGCGGTAGGTGTTGAATTCGGGATCTTCCGTGGCGATGGCAATAATTTTGTGATCTTTTTTCCCTGCGTCAATCATGGTCATGAGGCCAATTGCTCGCGCGTGAATGATGGTCAAGGGAACTACGCTTTCCTGGCAGAGCACCAGAACGTCAAGCGGATCGTCGTCTTCGGCCAAGGTTTGCGGAACGAAGCCATAGTTAGCCGGGTAATAAACCGCGGAGTAGAGCACACGATCAAGTTTGATCAACCCGCTGGCTTTGTCCAATTCGTACTTCACGCTCGAACCAAAGGGAATTTCAATCACTGAGTTGAACTCTTCGGGCAACCGCTCGCCGGGGGTTACGTCATGCCAAGCGTGGACCATAGGCAGTTATCTCAACAAGAAAATTGACTGATATCGGAATTGTACTGCCTGATGTCTCTTCGCTTCTTGACCCGCGTGGGCAACGAGGAATAGAGTTCGTATAGGCGTGGGTATTTTATATGTCGAGCCAGACCAGCAGATACCTGAAATTCGGCGGTGCGACGATACTCATCCTGCTGGCGCTCGGATATCTTGCCTATACCGGCGTCCAGGAAAGCAAGAGTTATTACGTCACCATCAAGGAACTGCGCGGTATGGGAGACTCTGCCCACACCAAGCGCCTGCGTGTTGCGGGCAATGTTCAACCCGGTTCGATCAAGCGGAGCGGTACGAAAGTTGAGTTCGTCCTGATAGAGAACGATCAAACTCTACAGGTTTCGTACAGCGGCACCGAGCCTCCGCCCGATACGTTCAAGGACAATTCCCAGGCCCTGGCCGACGGCAGCTTCGGACGCGATGGCGTCTTCCATGCCAAGCAACTGCAAGCCAAGTGCGCCTCGAAGTATGCGCCGCAAAAGCCGGGCGCGCCCGCCAGCGGTGGAGCTACGGATGCGCCCGCAAAGAGCATGACTCAAGTCGAGAGCAATGGTTCCGGCGCAATGTCGAACTGACTCCTACTGTAACGGAAACTGCCCTCTCCCCAACCCCAATTTTGCAGGCTTTAGACATAAAATCGAGCCTTGCCGGAGCGTTTTCCGTTCACGAAAAGGAACAGCCCGACATTGGGTCTTCGGCGGTGTGGTGCGCCGGGTCGGCGAGAATATTTACACCCTTGCCTTCTTCATTCAAGTAAGCGTCGGTTGTCGCTCGCGGGTCGCTGCCTACATTCAGAACACACAGAACGTAGTGTCCATTCTTTGGTAAGCCGGACGCAAACAGATTGTAGGCAATCACCGTTCTATCTTGGATTCGGGTTCGCCCAATTTCCTTGTACGTTAGCTTTGCTCCAGGTGAATTGGATTTTTCACTCCACTGGTCCGGCCCGGGATGGCTTGGGCAGAGTACTCCAGAAGGGACACGCTACCGGCCAGCATTACCAGGCAAATCATCGCTGCCACGGATCGGGTTTTCATGATCTGTCAGGGTATAGTGCCGAACTCTCAATGTGCGGTTTCGAACTCAGTGAGTAGCTTGCCAGCTGGACAGCCTAGTTGGTGTAATACGCCATACGCTGACGAACCGATTCCGATCTTGATCATTTGTTCACCCGCTTCGCGAGCTGCGGCGCTTCGCGCCGCCGGGCGGACGAGGGCGTCCGCCCCTACGCGAGCGTTGGTTGCGCGCCGCCCTCGACTCCCCGAACGCTCAGTAGCAAAAGCTGGCGGCAGCATTCGACTTCTCTCGACGGCTGCGGATATCCTTGCTTCCAATCCAGGAGGATGGGATGAGATTTCTTCGTGTCACCGCCCTTCTTATCGCCTGTGGCATCGCGCTGGCTGCTGTCACGAAATCTGGGGCGCCACAGAACTCCGCCACCAAGCAATCCGCTCAGAAGGACGACATTCCCAAGTCCATCGCAGAAAGCGTTAGCGGCACCCTTCAGTTCACAGAAGGGAATTTTCTCGGCATCGCTGAGGCTATGCCAGAGGACAAGTATTCCTTCATCCCCACAGCCGGAAAGTTCGAAGATGCTCGCAGCTTCGGCGAACAGGTGAAGCACGTTGCTTGCGCCCAGCTCGCCTTCTTCAACGAGTTTGAGGGCAAGAAGCCGCCTGATGACTGCGAAAAGGGCGGCCACGATCCGGCGAACACAAAAGCCGAGCTGATCAAATATCTCAAGGACTCATTCGACTATTCCAATGGCGGGCTCGCCACGCTCACCGCGAAAAACGCGCTCGACCGCGTCGAAGGCCATTATGCTGGACCGAACACCAAACTTGGTACCTCCGTCATTGCCGTCTGGCACATCACCGACCACTACGGACAACTGGTCGAGTACCTGGGCTTGAACGGCATTGTCCCACCGATGACTCAGAAATATGGGTTGAAGGTGCGGTGACCACCGTAAAGCGACGCGGGTTTCCATCCGCAACGAACGCGTCCGCCCCTACGGGTGTTAGGCGAGCGCCCTCGACTTCGCCGGGAGCTTCAGTTATCTTCGGTTCCGATGCCTCCTGCGGTGATCGTTGCCGGTCTCGTCAAGCAGTTCGGACGCTTTGCCGCCCTGCGAGGCGTGAGCGCGGAGTTTGCTCCCGGCCGCCTCTACGCCATTCTCGGCGACAATGGGGCAGGGAAGACAACCCTGCTGCGCACTCTGGCTGGACTGATACCTCCGACTCGTGGAAGCATTTCGATGCTGGGAACAACCGATCTTCGCTCCGTCTGCGGCCGGGTTGGATACATGGCCCATCCTTCTTTGCTTTATGACGAAATGAGCGGAATGGAGAACCTGGGCTACTTCGCGCGTCTGTACGATGTGGCCGATAGTGACCGTCGTTGTGCCGATGTAATCCGGGCCGTGAACCTCGATCCATCGCTAACTCGGCCCGTTGGCCGGTATTCGCAAGGCATGCGGCAACGGCTGTCGCTGGCTCGCGCTCTCCTGAGCGATCCTAAAATCCTTCTTCTCGACGAGCCTTTCTCCAACGTGGACGTGCGTTCTGCACGAGAGATGGTCAGCTTGCTCACGGGCTCACGTGATTCCGGAAAGACTATCTTTGTAGTCACCCACCAAGCTTCTCTCCTCGAAGGTGCTGCCGATGAGTTCATCTGGATGGAAGCCGGACAGATCGTCAGTCGCACCCCGGACTTGCGCAGTAAGTTGGAGACAAGATGAGCACCGTCGCCGGTCTCACACGAGCGACCTTGGCGAAAGACCTTCGCCTGGAGTGGCGATCGAAAGACGCCATGAACTCCATGTTGTTTTTCTCTTTGCTAGTCGTGGTGATTTTCAGCTTCTCGTTCGATCCGACTGCGGAAGAATCGCGGCGCATTGCCGGCGGACTGGTGTGGGTAGCGTTTCTGTTTGCTGCGGTCGTGGCATTGAACCAAACTTGGGCGCGGGAGACGCGCAATCAGGTGCTCGATGCCTACCGGGTTTCTCCAGCCCCTCCCAACGCCTTGTTCCTGGCCAAGGTTATAGGGAATTTTATCTTCGTTACCGTGCTGCAGGTGTTGATGACGCCGCTCTTTGTCGTGTTTTACAACCTGCGCGCACTTGGTCCCGCATACCAATTGCCCGTTGTGGCGGCCTTAGGGACGTGGGCGTTGGTGGTGAACGGAACGTTTTTCGCAGCCATGTCTTTGCGCACCCGCAGCCGCGAAATCATGCTCCCACTATTGTTGTTCCCCATTTCTATCCCGGCGTTGCTCGCCATGGTCGAAGCTACGGGCGCCATCCTGACCGGAGAATTTTCCGCCAGGTTCTGGATCGTGTTGCTTGCCGCCTATGATCTGGTGTTTACTATCGCTAGCCTCTTCTTATTCGGATTCGTGTTGCAGGCGGAATGAAGCGCGTTTTCCCCATCCTCGCTGTTCTCACGGCTGCGCTCCTTAGCTACGCCTTGTATGAGGCTCTGATTGTTGCCCCGACCGAACAGACCATGGGCGACGTGCAGCGAATCTTCTACTACCACGTTCCTTCGGCGTGGACAGCTTTCATCTTGTTTTCCGTCAATTTCGTCGCTTCCATCGTGTTCCTCATTCGCCGTTCTAACAAAGCGGACATTGTTGCCCTGGTGACGGCGGAGGTGGGCGTTGTATTCTGCACCGTGGTGCTGGTCACCGGACCGATCTGGGCGCGTCCGGTGTGGGGAATCTGGTGGACCTGGGATTTGCGCCTGACCCTGACTCTGGTGCTATGGCTGATCTACGTCAGCTATCTGGTTCTGCGGAGGTTTTCGAGCAGCGGGCAGACTCCGCTGCTGGCGGCGGTGCTGGCCATTTTCGGTGCCCTCGATGTTCCCCTAGTCTATTTTTCCATCTGGTTTTTCCGCACCCAACATCCTCAACCCGTAATTGGCGGAGGCGGTTCCATTGATCCCCGCATGCTGCACGTTCTGCTGATCAACTGGCTAGCCTTCTCCTGCTTCGCTGCATTAGTTTGCTGGTCCCGTTACCGCCTGGAAGTGCTGCAACGGGAGGTGGACGAAACCCTGGCGCTGGAGGCTTTGCTCGAGCCGAGGGGTTCGCAAACCAGAACGTCGCAGACGTGGAGAGCAGGATGAGTTATCTTTACGCCGCGTACATCGCCACCTGGGCTATTCATGTCGCTTATCTGGGCACCCTACTGCGCCGTTACCTCCGCCTGAGAAACGAGATCGCAGAATTCAAGGGGCGAGAAGAGCGGTAGTAGCGGAATTCAGTCAGGCCTCAGGGTCACGGATGCGGTCAGGAACCACGGTTTCTGCTAGTATGCCGATGGGCTTGCCGGGAGTTACTTCATGCGCCGAATCATGGTTGTGGCTGTGCTGTTGGTACTTTCAACTGGCTTCACTTCCTTCACGGGCAACGCCAGAGCGAAGGCGCCGCAGACTGCTGAAACTGACGCTCGCTTAAAGCACGCCTTCCGCCAGCCCGAGAACAACGGTTGGATATTTGTGCACCTCGAGGGTTCCCCGTCCGAAATCGGCTTCCAGCACGGTTACCTGCTCGCAGCGGAGATCGAAGACGCGCTGAAAGTCACCATCCTCGAACAGACGCACGAGAATGGGAAGGATTGGCAATTCTTCCGCGATGCAGCCAAGAACATGATGTGGCTGCACATCGAATCTGAGTACCGGCAAGAAATGCAGGGCATCGCCGATGGTGCCAATGCACACGGCGTGAAGCTTGATTTGTGGGACGTGGTCGCATTGAATGGCGCCATGGAATGGAGCTATTACGTTAAGGAATACGATAAAGCGCATGCCATCAAATCCGCAGCATCCGTCGGCGTCCCCGAGCATTGCAGCGCGTTCGTGGCCACCGGGAGCTACACCAAAGACGGCAAGATCGTCATCGCCCACAACAACTGGACCAACTATCTTGATGGCGAGCGCTGGACCATCATGTTCGACATCGTTCCCGCCAAGGGCCACCGCTTTATCATGGACGGTTTCCCGGGATTCATTCACAGCGGCGATGACTTTGGCATCAACTCGGCTGGAATCATCATTACCGAGACGACGATCGGCGGATTCTTCGGTTACGATCCCGCCGGCATCCCGGAATTTGTTCGCGCCCGCAAGGCCATGCAGTATTCCGCGTCAATTGACGACACCGCGCGCATCTTCAAAAAAGGCAACAACGGTGGGTACGCCAACGACTGGCTGTTGGCCGATATCAAGAACAACGAAATTGCCAGCCTCGAATTAGGTCTGAAGAATGTCACCCTGATGCGGAAGAAGGATGGATATTTTGTTGGGTCCAATTTTCCCATCGACGAAAAGCTTGCCCGCGAGGAGACCAATTTCGACGTGCATGACCTGAGTTTGAGCGCCAACGCCCGCCACCTACGCTGGGAGCAGCTCATGGCCAAGTACAAGGGAACGATCGACCTGGCAAGCGCGCAACGCTTCGAAGCGGATCATTACGACACATTCACGAAGAAGGAAGAACCCAGCGAGCGGACGCTCTGTGGCCACGTCGATCTTTCCCCTCGCGGGGACGGTCCCTGGCAGCCGCCCTACGGCATCGCTGGGGCCGTGCAGAACAAAGCTACGGACGCCGCTATGGCTGCAGAGCTGAAACTTGCAGCTTCAGCTGGTCATTCGTGCGGCATCAACTTCAACGCCGCTGCGCATCTGCAAGCACATCCGGAGTTCTCCTGGCAGAAGGATCTTCTGCTCGATATGCCGTCCCATCCCTGGACGACTTTCGCCGCGGCAAAGTAATTGTTCCGTTCCTGTTGTTCTGTGCTGGAGCCGAAATACTTCAACTACCCGAGGCAGCCGACCCCAGGAATTCGTACTCCTCGATGACGACCGCGATGCCGACGCGGGAGGCCGGCAACGGTGCTTCGGCCCGCACCACGCGAGCGGTGAATCGAACGCGCAGCGTTTCAGTCAAGGTGACGTGCGGCGGAAAAGTCAAAGTCACCTGAATACGGGAGCCGGGGGCGAGTGACCGGTCGAGGTAGAGAAAAACTCCGCGGGCGCTCACGTTTTGTGTCTCGGTCAACAACTCGTCAACGCTGGCGTCCGCCACTTTGACGATAGCGGGCAGGCGCATATCAAAACGCCGCATCGCGCGCCGCTCCTCTGACATTTCCGGCGGCGAGTCTTCCGTTTTCTCGAGCATTCGATGTTCCCTTCAAACGAACAAAGTCACTCCGCACCTCAATCCGCAACCCGCGAAGAGATGTAACTGAGTTATGCTCTTAGGCCAAAGATACTTACTTGTCAGGAGTTTGCAAGACTAAAGAGATTGAGGGAACTGACTCGGTTACTGCCCTCGCCCTGCTGACAAAGATGGAAGAAGAATGTGTAAACCGGGGAGGGCCGGGGAAGGGATGTGCCGCTCGAAGCAGCAATCGAACTGCCACAAAAGTGGTGCATTTCACCAGCGCGCTCGCATGTGAATGAAAGACTTGGGGCCCTTAGCCCGCTGCCGTGCAGCATGAAACAATTTGCAGAAAATCTGCGCCTTCGCGACATTTCGCGGTGCGTTGAGCAAAATCACGGGCCTCCGCACTTTTCCACGGCCAGACGGCATCTCCGCCCAGCCTGCAGCGCATCTGACGATTCTTGAGGCATAGAATGGGGACGCATCTTGACAGGCTATCCGTCAGATGTTTAAGTAGTTAGTTATCTTTTGCTCTTATTTCTAGGTGACATGTACGCAAGCCGCTGCGCGGGCGCGACCCGGGGTGCTGTTTGTACGCCGTTTCTTCATTCCTCTCCCTGAAATCGGGAAAAGACATCGCGGAAATCGGAGGAGTTCAGTGAGATTGAATCGCCGTCGGTCGGGAAAGATTTGTTCGCCAAGCCGCATCCTCGCGGCCATGACCCTGTTGATGCTGCTCGCAGCCGTCGCTTTGACCATGAGTTCCGGTGTGGTGAAGCTCCAGGTTGCCGACGCTCCCGATCGAACTCCCACGGCGTTTGTTGCGTCCGCTCATGCTCCGTCCCAAAGCCCGAAGCAAATTCTGGCCACGTATAGCCATTTGCCGCTGATGTTTGAGCCGAACCAGGGACAGATCGATGCCGGCGTGAAATTCGCCGCGCGAGGCAGCGGTTACGGGTTGTATCTCACGGCGCAAGAAGCGGTCTTGGTACTGGAGCATGCGGCATCCGACGCCCGGCATCCGGCCGCTCAACCTTCCGCCGTGAGCATGCAGCTGCTAGGAGCAAGTTCCAGCGCTGAGCCGGTTGGTGATGTTCAACTTCCCGGAAGAAGCAATTACTTCATCGGGAACGATCCCACAAAATGGCACCGTGACATTCCGCAGTTCGCGCGGGTGCGATACCACAACGTGTATCCCGGCGTTGACCTGGTGTACTACGGCAATCGAGGGCAACTGGAATATGACTTCGAAGTTGCTCCTGGTAGTGATCCCGGACAGATCGCGCTGAGATTCCGGAATCTCGCGGATCACAGCCCGAAGAATCCAAGAATTGTCGCGGGTGGGGATCTCGTTCTGGATGTTGCCGGGAGTGACGTGCGATTACGAGCTCCGCACGTGTATCAGAAGTTCGGAGCCGAGGAACGAACCGTGGCAGGCCGCTTTGAATTGCGGGGCCAAAGGAAAGACGAAGTCGGTTTCGAACTGGGCGCCTACGATCGCAGCCAGACGTTAATCATCGATCCGGTGCTCGCCTACTCGACGTATCTCGGGGGCACCGGAGCTGAGAGTTGTTCCGCGATTACTGGCCTTCCTTTCACGCCGGGCTGTCCTGCGATTGCCGTGGATGCGGCCTCCAATGCGTACGTCGCGGGATCGACAGAGTCAACCAACTTCCCCCAGACCACCGGAGAATTCCAGCCCGACCTCGCGGCGGGAGCGACTGCCAATGTTTTCGTCGCTAAATTCAATCCCACCGGGACACTCCTCTTCGCCACGTATCTGGGCGGAAACGGCACCGATTATGCCGCCGGGGTCGCCACGGATACCGGTTTTGATGTGATCGTTGCGGGTACGGCCAGTTCTGGCAATTTCCCCACGACGGACGGGCCCAACAATACCGCGTTTCAGACCACGCCGGTTAGCGGCGGCAAGCACGTATTTGTCAGCAAACTCGATCCCACGGGAAGGATCCTGTTGTATTCCACTTATCTTTCCGGCCACGGCATCGACATCGCCTCAGGTCTGGCGGTCGATCAAGGCGGGAGCAACGCATACGTAACCGGGACAACCACCTCCGCCGACGTGGGTACAGGATTTCCGTCAACGATTGGGGCCTATCAAACGCAGCCGAAGATACCGAACTTGAATCAATTCTTCTTCACCAAGGTGGATCCGAATGCGAGCGGCTCTGCCAGCGTACTCTATTCGACTTACTTCGGCGGGAGCAGCCCCAGTACTGGCACGGTCGTGGGCGGCGGCATCACGGTAGATACCAACTCGAATGCGTACTTTACAGGGGGTACGAATTTCATCGACATGCCCGTGCTCAACGCGTTTCAAGCGACGAACAAGGGCGGCTATGACGTCATCGTGGCCAAGTTCAATCCCTCGGGCGTTACCGGAACCCAGTTGTTGTATTCAACTTATCTCGGTGGCTCCGGCGACGATATCGGCTACGGCATCGCTGTCGACACCAGCCCGAACGCTTACGTCACTGGTTCGACGACTTCTTCGGATTTCAACGCCGGCGACACCGGGACCACGGCATTGCAGTCGTCAAACGGCGGCGGAACGGACGCGTTCGTCGCGAAACTCGGAATACTTTGCACCGGCACGGCCTGCACCGTACCGCTTCCGCTGGATTACTTCACTTATCTCGGCGGCGCGGGAACGGACATCGGAACGGCGATCGGCGTGGACAACAATTCGGCCGCGCGCATCACCGGCTGGACCAATTCTCCAAACTTCCCGATTGTCGGGAATCCGCTGCAGAACACTTTCGGAGGAGGCTCCAGCGACGCGTTTTATGCCAGCGTCGACACGCTTGCCACCTGCAGTCCGATCACAACTCCTACTTGCGCCCCAACCAGCACTTCGAGCTACTTCGGAGGAAATGCCGAGGAGATAGGTACCAGCATTGCGCTCGATCAGCAAGGCTCAAGCTACTTAGCGGGAGAAACATGGTCAACCAATTTCCCTGTCTTGAATTCTGAGCAGGGAAATCTGAGCGGACCGAATGATGCATATGTAGCCAAGCTTGCACCTGTCCTGAACTTGACCATGCCAACACCCGTTGCCACTCCGCTGGTGGTCGGTATGGGCAGCCAGGTCAGTTTCGCCTACACCATTACGAACAGCGGCGAGTTTACCAACGGCGTGACTTTCGTCGACAACTTGCCGGCAGCAGGCGCGACCTTCGTTTCCGCGACTGCGAGCCCGGGGACGTGCGGCAACGCCGTCAACCAGACCGTGCTGTGCAACATCGGTACGCTCAATGCCGCGGCCACCGCAACCATCACCGTGATTCTGACCCCGGCCGCGCCAACTATAGCCGGCGGAACGGTGAGTCTGGGGAACAGCGGGGCGGCGTTTGTCGGCCAGTCCCAGTTAGCCACGGCCAGCGCGAGCGTAATCGTAAATGATTTCAAACTCACGGTGGCCCCGGCTACTCTCACAGTCCCCGCAGGCGTGCCCGCAGTCTACACGGCCACGGTTACACCCAGCGCGAATAGCGGATTTCCCGACAGCGTCTCCATCGCCTGCGGCAGCGGTCTGCCCACTGGAGGAACTTGTTTGCCCGGCAACAACAACCCAATTCCCAATCTCAACACGGGCGCGCAGAGTTCGCAGTTGATCATCAACACTACCGCCCGCGTAACGACCACTACCGAGTTGCGGCATCGAAGCGGCCCCGGGATGCCGCTCTACGCGACTTGGCTTCCCGTGTCAGGACTCGCACTGCTCGGCGTGGGATTAGGCGGCAAGATCTCTGGCCGGCGGCGGTTGCTGATGGGGTTGCTACTGGGCGGGTTGTTCACGCTCATTATGTTCCTGCCCGCTTGCGGTTCAGGTACGACCACGACGACCACCACGGGCACTCCTGCGGGAATATATGCCGTAACGGTCAATGCGGTATCAGGCAACGCGACCCGGACCACGGTGGTTACGCTAGTCGTTCAGTAACTGCTAGTTGTTCAATAACTGATGGTTCAGCCTATACTCGCGCAGCCGCGGCTGCGCGATGCAAAAGAAAAACCGCCCAGATATTGGGCGGCCTGTATGCGTTAATTCCGAACGGCTGAAAGTGTCACTTCGTCACGTTGGTCTCGATTTCCGATTTGGAGATGACCTTAAACTTCGCCGCAGTGCCGTTGAAGGTGACGCTGGTCGCGCCTGTCAGATCCGTTCCCGGGATTCTAACCGCCGCTCCGACCTTGCCAGAGTTCGGCAGCGTTTCCACAAACGGCCCCAGACCCACGGATAGGCTGAAGAAGCCATATCAGCAGGCAGTGCTGGTGCCGCCAGCGAAGGTTGCCCCGTAAAATTTCCCATTTGTGGCCTGAATCAGCCCCGCGCCGGGATCGGAGCCGTCTGTGCTATCAAAGTTGTGCAGCTTCGTAAATGTGCCACTGGGGGTGATTTTGACTGTGCCAAAGTTAGGATACTTCCCGCTAAAGGATCCGGCACCGTAGAAATTGCCGTCAGTACCTGCCTGCCCGGTGGCTGGTGAAAATACTCCGCAAAATCGCGGACGATGCGAACGTAGGTTGTTGCGGTACGATGGGAGTAATTACGACGCTGTCCTATAGGGCCTGTGTGGCCCGCGAAACTTCATGAAAATCGCTCAACGTCAGACAAGTCAGAGCTAATAACGCTAACTCCTTTGATTTCAGCACGACTTAATTTGCGACACAGGGTTTTTCGACCCCTGGAGTTCCTCCAGCATCTTTTTGCGTAGTTGGGTCACGGGGACCTCCTTCCGAAACCCAACTTACCTCAACCCTCCACAACTGCCCATCCTCGAACACGCGGTAGCGTCCGCCGCGCCAGCGGCTTCGTACAAATCGCGATTGCGCCAGTAATTTTTCGCAGCTGAATTGCCTTCCTGCGTCAACAATCCGAACGCTGCGGTCCTGGTGATTCGGTCCTGGTGATTCAAGAACAGGTGCACGGGATCGAGCAGACGTTGACGACGATACGATAAAATGTCGGCGCCAGCGACTGCGAGGCTCTATCAAGTACGACTCGGCCAGAATGCTTCTTGTCGTCGATCTGCGGGGCACGTTTGTGTTCGCGGTCGAGGGCGCGACCGCAGGAATTCAAGCGAACCTCGATCTGCTGGGCCTGATGGTGGTGGGCTTTGCAACGGCGCTGGGAGGCGGGATTATTCGCGATCTATTGATCGGGGCGGTCCCTGCGAATTCAATTCGCGATTGGCGATATCCAACGGCAGCGTTTGTCGGCGGCGCGGTTGTATTTTGTTCCTACCAACTGGTCAGCCAGGTTCCCGCCTGGGTGATTATCGTTTTCGATGCCGCTGGATTGGGATTATTTGCGGTTGCGGGAGCAGCCAAGGCTCTCGATTTTGATATACATCCATTTATCGCGGTTTTGATGGGCGGGGTCACCGGCGTTGGCGGCGGCACGATACGCGACGTCTTGCTCGCCCGCATTCCAACGGTTCTTCGCGCCGACGTCTATGCGACTGCAGCACTGGCAGGGGCAGCCGTGCTGGTTTTGGGACTCAGCCTAAAGATGAATCCCAAGTTGATGACCATCCTCGGCGCCGTGACATGCTTCGCATTGCGAGTGGTCAGCGTGTGGCGTCATTGGAACCTGCCCCGGCTGCTGCACTGAGAGAACACAGACCGATGCTCGAATCCATTCAGCACGCCGACCCGGATAGGGCGACAATAACAAGACCCACTATGGCTAGAGCGTACTCAATCACCACTCAGCCAAGACAAACGAATACCGGACCCCGAAAGGGGCGATCGATAATACCCCAGGATGGAAGTCCTGGATAAGGCCGCAAAAGAGACTCAGGCCCGCAAGATTGCAAGTCCATCCTTGTCGTACAAGGCGTTTTGGGTTGGGTCTTGGGTCTTGGAACCGAAAGGTCTTACGCGGTGCCGCCAAGAACGCACATCGTCTCACGATCCGGGATCTACGCGCCGGCGGAAAGCTTGTGGCTCTTGGACTGAGCGATGCCGTATTGGCGGATCTTATACAGCAACGCCTTGTAGCTGATCTTCAACAGCGCGGCGGCCTGCTTGCGGTTCCAGTTGGTCTCGTCGAGAGCCTTTCTGATGGCCTCAGCTTCGGCTCCGTCCTTGGCAGTGCGAGCCAGAGACTTCAAGCCTCCGGCGGAATCGCCCGAACCGTGCGTAACCGGATCGAACTGGGCCCCGCTGCCGTCACTTTTCGGACTCAGTTCGTGGATGGCCAGCTTTTCGTCCCCCAGAACCAGATAGCGCTTCACGAAGTTATTCAGCTCGCGAAGATTGCCCGGCCAGGAATAATCCTGACAGGCCTGCAGCAACTCGGTCGAAAGCGGCAACGGAGGCCGGGCATAGCGCTCCGACATATTGGCCATGAAATGCTTGAGCAGAATGGGAATCTCTTCCTTGCGCTCGCGTAGCGGAGGAACCTGCAACGTGAACGCGTTGAGCCGGTAGTAAAGATCCTCGCGCAGACGTTTATTCGCGAGCGCTTCGGGAATATTGATGTTGGTCGCGGCTAGAATGCGCACGTCCACTTTGATCATGGAGCGGCTGCCCAGGCGGGAAAATTGCTGGTCTTGCAACACGTGCAGCAGCTTGGCCTGCAAGCTGGGCGGCATCTCTCCGATTTCGTCCAGAAGAATCGTTCCCTTGTTGCATAGTTCGAATTTTCCGGGCTTGGCATGATTCGCGCCCGTGAAGGCTCCGGCCTCGTAGCCGAATAGTTCGCTCTCCAACAAGTCCGCGGGAACGGCGGCGCAGTTCACCTTGAGGAACGTTCGATGCGCGCGCGGAGAAAGTTTGTGGATCAGCCGCGCCATGACTTCCTTACCCGTGCCGCTTTCGCCCAGCATCAGGACCGGAATGTCGACGTTCGCCACCAGAGCAGCCTGCGAACGAAGCTTCCGCATTACCGGACTGGCGGCGACGAAGAAAACTTCATCGCCGACCTCTTCCACTTCGCCAGGATAATTTTGCTGATTGGTTCCCAGACACTGGTCGATCACCGTGTCCAGTTCGCTCTTCTGAAAAGGTTTGGTCAGGTAATCGTGCGCGCCCAGACGAATTGCCTGTACTACCTTGCGGGTATCGCTGACGCAGGAGAGCATCACAACTTTGATCCCGGGCTGAAGCTTCCGCAGTTGTTCCAGGGTTTCAAGGCCGTCGATGCCCGGCATAAGCAGGTCGAGCAAGACCAGGTCGGGACGCAGACCCTTCTGCACTCGCTCCAACGCTTCTTCGCCGGTACTGGCAGTCTCGACTTTGTAGTTGTCCACTTCGAGCAGGGTTCGGATGTAGCGCAGCATTCCGGGTTCGTCGTCGACGAGCAGAATGTTGTTGGCCGCAGCTTTCATTTGCTTTTCCCTGGGTTGACTGAGTTGACTACTGAGCTGACGACGTTGTTGGTTGCGGTCGAAGGAGGAAGAAGCGGAAGAATGAAAGAAAACTTGCAACCCGCACCGGGTTCGCTCTCCACCCAGATCTTGCCGCCCATGCCGCCGACCAGGCGACGCGCGATCGCCAGGCCCAGCCCCATTCCCGCTTGACTCTCACTTTGTGGAAGACGAAAGAAATCGTCAAACACTTCAATGTGGTATTCGGCCGGAATGCCCGGACCCGTATCGGATACGCTTACCTTCACGGAATTGGGATGCGAAATCATCTGACGCCGGCGTTCGGTGAGATTATCTGGATTGCTCGCGCTTCGCCGCTCCCACATGTAAGGCTCAGCGTGCAACCACACCGTGCCTCCCGCTGGCGTAAACTTGGACGCATTCTCCAGCAGATTCGAAACCACGCGTTGGATCTTAGGCACGTCAAGAGCAAACTCAGTCAGTTTCTCGTTGGCCAGAAAGTATAGCGCCAGCCCTTTTTCCTGGAAGGAGTGCGACCACAAACGGCAAACCTCGGACAGACAAGCGTTAAGGTCGGCGGGTTCGAAGTGCATTTTCATCTCGCCGATTTCGAGGAGGCTGAAGCTGAGGAAGTCCTGAATGAAGTGCTCCAGCCGCTGGCCGCTGCTGCGCATGTCGGCCAGGATCTCGCGTTGGCGCTCGTTCAATCCGCCCAGCTTTTCGCTCTGCAAGAGCTCCACATACCCGTTCATAATAGCTAGCGGAGTCTTAAGGTCATGAGCAGCCGAGGCGAGGGCATTGGTCGTGCGCTGAAACCGCTCCTGAAGCTGGGTAAATTGCTGTAGCAAATCCTGGTTGCAGCCCGGGTCGGGGCATGGGGCATCCGAGGTCTTAGCCGGGCGCAAGTCTTCGTAGCCTGCTTTAGACTCTTTCGTTTGCGGCAGACACGTCTTTTCAGGCGTTGCGGCCATAAGCTGGAGCTCAGTGATTTGTACGGCGAGGGAGGGTGGCACTCAACTCGCTGAGGTGAATGCTGACTCTCGCGATGCTAAGACATGGCTTTCCCGGTGTCAACGGAAAACGCAAGGAAGTGGTCACGAAAGGGCAAAAGCTTGCATTCCGAAGTACTCCGAGACTTTCTAATAGGTCTGAATAAATGGCGAATGGATGGCAAAGCCAAGGGCGCACAACTGCTGTTTTTGCCGGCCCGTTGCAGCGAAAAGGCGTGCTTTCACCAGGTTTTGTTCCCCCAGCCGTCCAGATTCCAGACACGGTTTGGCCCACAAGGTGCGGTAAAGAATGAGTTAAGTCCATACTTGAGGGATACGGTTGAAGCGACGAACCCCGGAAATTGAAAGCCGGAAGTGGCCACGGTTGCCGCTGGCGATTCCCATTTTTGTCCGCAGCCGCGACGAGGACGGCAAGGAATTATTGGAATTTGCTACAGCGCTGAATATTTCCGCAGGAGGTGCCCTGGTCGCCGTCCGCCGCTCCTTGCCGCTCTCGGCGCAGGTTTTGTTGGAGATACCCAGCGCACCGCTGGTCTCCGGAAACTCCTTTCCCAAGACTTCTCGTATCTTGCGAGCCCGCGCTGTGCGGGTAACCCATGTGGATGGTTACCATCTTCTCGGCCTCAAATTCTCCCGTCCGCTGATCACTGGCAAGTCAGAAAAGGTTGCTGCAAAACGGAAAGCTAGTTCTTCTGTGTGAAAAGTTTTTCCTATCCAAAATCCTGACCATGAGCCCTACTTCCACGGTCTTTTGCGCCCTACCAGAACCCATACAATTTTCAGTAAGTTATTGAAAAAACAACGGTAAACCAATATTCACAGGGGCAAACAGCGGCCTGTCTCATTTGGCTCTCGGGATGCACACGAGAGGGTGGTAGAGGAGCCGCACGCAAAAAGATGCCTATTCCAGCCACGAATTCTCTCAGTTCTCTAGTCCATCCCTTAGGAGAATTCCCTCCCGACGCCGTCGTTTTTGGCAACTCCGAGGCCATGCAGTCCCTGCGCGCCCGCATAGACAAGGTCGCGAGCGCGAATGTTCCGGTGTTAATCAACGGCGAGAGCGGTACCGGCAAGGACATCATCGCCCGCATGATCCACGGCCTGTCCCCGTGGAAGAGCGGACCGTTCGTCAAAGTGAACTGCCCCGCCATTCCCGGAACCCTGCTCGAGAGCGAGTTGTTCGGCTACGAAAAGGGGGCCTTCACCGGAGCCTATGGAATGAAGCCGGGCCGGGTCGAAATGGCCCATCGCGGCACGCTTTTCCTCGACGAGATTTCTGAACTCGATCTGGCCTTGCAGTCGAAGCTGCTGCAGTTGTTGCAGGACGGCCAATTCTGCCGCATCGGCGCCCAGGAAGACAAGAAAGTGGAAGTCCGCATCGTCTGCGCGACCAACCGCCAGCTTGACATTGAAATCGAGAATGGCACCTTCCGCCAGGACCTGTATTACCGCATCAATGTCGTGAACCTGCGCATGCCGCCATTGCGCGAACGCCGCGGCGATATCGAAGATCTGGTCCAGTATTTCCTCGAATACTATAACCGCAAATACAACTGCCGCGCCCGAGCCCTCTCGGTTGAGCTCATGGCCGTGCTGCAAAAATATCATTGGCCGGGAAACATCCGCGAGCTCGAGAACCTGATCAAGCGCTACGTGATTCTGGGCAGCGAAGACGTGATCGGCAACGATCTCGTAACCCGCAACGAGCAGGAATTCTTTAATCCCGACATCAACCTCGATGGTCCAATCTCGCTGAAAGCCCTAACCCGCAAGGCCACCCGCGAACTGGAGCGCAAGATAATCCTGAAAGTTCTACAGACCCACCACTGGAACCGCAAACAGGCAGCACGAGCACTGTCCATCAGCTACCGCGCCCTGCTCTACAAGATTCGCGATGCTGGCCTGCCACCCAACCGCTCCACCCGCCGCCGCGAAGCGGTGGTCGGCGCAGGCATAGCGGCGGACTAAGTCTCCGCGTAACTCCCGTGGGCAAGGGTGCCATCGTGAGCCTGCCCTGAATGAAGTCGAAGGGTCCCTGCGGAGCAAAGTTCGGCAGGCCTCCAAAGAACGGACGCGAACCTGGGACTGCAGGCTACCGCCAGCAGGCTGTGGGATAATTGGCCCTCAGCGGTTCAGTGGAGGGTCAAATGGAAGGAACACAGTTTAGATACGTGATCAAGTTCGTCACCGACATGAACAAGGCGGTGAAGTTCTACCGCGATATGCTCGGTCTCCAACTTAAGTTCGAATCGCCGGGCTGGAGTGAGTTCGTGACCGGCGAAACCACTCTCGCGCTGCACCCGGCTTCGGAGAAGAATCCGGCTGGAAAGGTCGAATTGGGGTTCACTGTCGCCGACGTAGAGGCTTTTAACCGGGACATGAGCGCAAAAGGCGTGCTCTTCAGTATGGCGCCAAAGATACAGGATTTCGGCGGGGTGCTTGCCCAGTTCGTCGATTCCGAAGGCGCACATTGCAGCGTGGGCGCAGAGGCTGCGTAGAACCCAGCAGACCAGATGCAATCTGTGTGGCGAGCCCGGTGCCCCAGGTTTCGCGTCCGTTCTTTCGACGCTAACCTGGGCTTGCTCCGAGACGATGCGGCAATTCCAAAGTAACTATCTCTCTTTTACGCTTTCACGCAACCACGGACACTTCGCCATGCTGCTTGCGCGTGGGTCTTACGACGATCTGCACGTCCTGCCCAAGCGCTGTGACGAAGTCCATGAGGCGTTCGACGGAAAAGGCGTCAGCGCGGTTGCGCATCAACGCCGAGATGTGAGGCTGCTGGATGCCGAGAATCTTTCCGGCCTCCGCTTGCTTGAGGCCGCGTCGCTTGATGAGGCGGTAGATCTGCAGGGTGAGCTTGGCCTTTAGTAGTTCCTGCTCCGGATGAGGCAGCCCGAGGTCAGCAAATACATTTCCACTGCTTTTTTCTACCAGCGGTCTTCTGGAAACGGATGGCTTTCTCGTTCTCACGCTCACCTCAGTTCTGCCTTTCCCGGGGCATCCGTTCAGCCTCCGCGAGCCGCTGGTGGATGAGGTTCATGCCCCGGTTCGGTGTGGCAATGCCTTTCTTCGACTTCTTCTGGAAAGCGTGCAAAACGTAGATCGCTTCCGCAAAGCGGACCGTATAGACCGCGCGCCAAGTGCCGCCACGATCCTCGGCAACAATTTCGATCACAGCGCCCCCGCCGAAATCTCTCAATGGCTTTGCCGAGGGATCGGTTTCCCCCCTGCTGCGCCGCGTACCGCGATTGGCCGATGTCCCGGCGGACGGCTCGCGAAAAAGCGCGCAAATCTCTTCGGCTTGAGCCGATCCAGATGATCGGCCGTTCCCGCATCATTCTGCATGAATACGTCTATGTGTATATCGTGTCAGCGTAAACGCCCCCACCCCCGTTCGCAAAAAATGTCCGGTGCCCCAGGTTCGCGTTCCGTTCTTTGGACGCTAACCTAGTAGGGTGGCCCATCCTCCCGCGCACCCTGCGGAGGTTGGGGCAACTGTGTCGCGACGCGAGGCTGATGGAGGCCGATAATTTTTTCCGGCTTCCGCTTGCTTGGCCGCATCGCGCTAGTTCCTAAATCCGTAAGCGGAGCCCGAATCCGGCCACTTTTCTGCTTGATCCCATTTCCTAATCAGTGATAACATTGGCATGTGTAAGTTATCTATAAGATAATCTAGGATCTTTGGCAACCTGATAGTGGCCTCCTCGCCAGTTCTGCTGGGCAGTTCCAAAACGGAACCGCAGGCACTTGGACATCGCGATAACTTCAATGCTTCCAAGATTTTGCCCGCAACCACCTTAAGAACCATAGATTCTTGAAGCTTGATTCTGAGAATTTATCTCTCAGAGTTCTCAAGCGGCAAGTAAATCGATGATTTGTTGAATGGAAGCATCGGCCTTCTGATAAGCGAGTTGGAGTTGGGTGGCGGGAGAATGGAGTTGGGTGGGACAACGGTGGAAGAGAGTGTTGGCCAAGGGGCCGCAGATACGCTGGTGAAAGAGGATGAACATCAGAGCAACCCGGATGCCTTTTTCGGTGAGCTGGTAGGCGTATCGGGATCCGTCACGCGCGAGCCGGGCATGGGCTTTGAGCTTGCGCAGGTCATAACGGAGTTGCGTCAGGGGGTAGGTTTCGGGGCTGAGTTGGAAGGTGCAGAGGAGGGCTTGGTGGATTTGGCGGGAGCGCCATGCGCTCAGCTGGGTGCCGCGGTGGAGCAAGACTTCCATAAGACGGAGCATGCGGGTGTCCTGGATCTTGATGCCGGGGATTTTAGTGTTGCCCGAGGGGATGGGAAGAGCCAGACGCTGGAACAGCGGGAAATCGACGTGAACATCCAAGGCTTGGGCCTCGAACTGGGCGAAACGGTCGGTGACCACAGCCAGAGTTCGGCGAACGGTTTCTAGGTTGCCCAACGATTTTTTCAGGCCAAAGTCTTTCCGGTTGTTGCTGAGAACCAGCAAACGCAGGAAGGTCGAGAACTTCTCATCCATGCGAAGCACGGCATTTTTGGCACCGGCGCGCAGCACATGATGGCCATGTTCCATTCTTTCCAGGACGGTGGCGAGCTTGCCTCGCATTCTCTTGTGGAGGCGAAAGCCAAAGATCTCGGTTAACTTGTCCGCGGGGCGACGGAATAGTCCCAGATCGCAGGAGCGTTCGAAGAGTTTGGGAATGGGGAAATTGCGTCGGAAGACGAAGTTGAGACAGTACTCTACCTGCTGCGAGGGAATAGTGACGACTGAGGTTGATGGCGGCTCGGTCTTTTTGGGAAAATCTTGGTCCCACTACCCAGGTCCAATGGTCGAGTTGCTGGCGAATGATCTCAGGGCTGAGACGGTCGGCGGCCGCCGGTAAGGCCTTTGGATCAGCCAACCAGAGAAAGGCGTTGTCGTCTTTGCGAAACTGTACCCCGGCACGGAAGAGTTCGCGTTCGATGAAATGATGGCCGTTGAGGTAGTAGTGATGGAAAAAGGCAGGAAAGAGCCGACGCATAAGGCGATTGGTCCCAGGACTTCATCGCGGATATAGAAGTAATAGTGGGTGTAGCGGGAACGCTGCCGAGACAGGATGCGGTAATTGGGATCGTCGATCGGAAATCTGGGAACAGCGGAGCGGAACGTGGGTCCCAGTTCCATGCTCTTGAGGATGAAGTAAACGCCGAACTGATTCCGGCGCTCCCTGCGTCGCAGGTGAGGACGGAGGTAGTCTTCCTTGCGGACTCCTTTTTCGGCCCACTCCATGGGAAGCTTACGTTTCCTGGCGAAGGCCTCTACCCAGTGATGGTAATCATCGGTTCGCTGCCGCAAGACTTCTTTGCTGATGATCTCCACCTGATGAATATCGCGGAAGAAGTGGACGATGTTCTCCGGGCGGGTGAGCAATGGCAAATACCAAGGCCAGCAGGCTGCCAAACCGCTTTGCTAGGAGGCAAGAAAATTTCCGGCCCTTGGTTTTCTAGATTGTAGACCGAAATGAGAGTTTTTTTTTGAGATAACTTTTGCACCAGAATATATGCAATCGCAAAGCGTGATCGAACAAAGACCCGGACTCCGTCTGCGGGGAAATATCTCCGAATTCGGAGGATTCGTTACGATTTCAGCTGGGACAATTGCTTTTTCACGTCGGCGGCCTGGCTGTAGTTGGGATTGATCTTCAGCACTCGTTCCAGGTGCTGGCGGGCTAGATCGTTCTTGCCTGTCTTCTCGTAGGCGAGCCCCAGGTGATAGTGAACCGTAGCGTCGTCGGGAGCTTTGCCTTTCTCGCCCAGCTGGAGGGCTTCCTTGAAAAGATCGACCGCCGACTGGTACGCGCCTTTCTGGTAAAGGATCCAACCCAGAGTGTCGGCCGCATAGGGTGAATCGGGCATGCCGCGGCGGGCGGTCTGGGCCAGCGAGAGGGCCATGTCCACGTTGCCACCGGATTGCAACATGACGTAAGCGAGATTGTTCGAGGCCAGCGGGTTCTCCGGTTTGATTTCGAGCGCCTTCTGATACGCGTCCTTGGCGTTGCCCCAATCCTGCTTGTGCTCGTAGAGTTCGCCCATCAGGATGTAGAACATGGCCTCCTGAGGATTGTCTTTGAGCGACTGCTGATATGTCGCGATGGCCTGGTCGGTTGAACCCTTGGCACCCTGAACCTGGCCGAGTTTGAGCAAGGCGTCTGAGTTGTTCTTGTCGAGTTCAGCCGACTTTCTGAATGCAGCCTCGGCGCCATCGAGATCTTTTTTGCTGTTGAAGAGGGCTGTACCCAGTAGATCGTAGAGGGCGCTACTGTTCGGCGATTTGGCAATTTGTGCGTTCGCGGCTGCGATTGCTTTGTCGGTCTGGTTCTCGGCCAGATATGTATTCATCAGTCCGCTGAGCGCATCGTTCGAGTGGGGATCGCGGTCGAGAGCCTGCTGAAAGGCTTTCCCCGCGTCGATGTATTGCCTTTGCACGAGCTTCAGGTTTCCCAGTTGGATGTAGCCGACGGTACTTTGTGGCGCGACCTCGATGGCTTTGTTCACGTCGAGTTCGGCGGCTGTGAACTGCTTGCGATTGGTTTTCGAGAGCGCCCGCATGGCGTAGCCATCCGGCGAAGCGGGCTGCAGCTCGAGGATCTGCGTGGCCGTCTGTTCGAGCATATCCATGTCGCCCTTGCGGATGGCGGCGTTGGCGAGGGCGCGTTGCGCCTCGATGAGATCAGGACGCAAGCGCACGGCGGAACGCCATTCTTCGACGGCGCGCTCCGGATTTCCCATTTCGTCGAGAGCAAGGCCCAGATGGTAGTGGGCCACCCCACTGTCAGGATCGTTCTTCAAAGCGTTTTGCAGAGTTTGGGCCGCGTCACTGGCGTGTCTGCTGCGGATTTGGATCTGTCCACGATAGATCAGAGCCTCATTGTCATTTGGATTGACCGCGAGAATTGCATCATTCAGCTTGCCCGCCTCGTCCAGGCGGTTTTTGAGGATGAGCAACTGAATGTAATTCTTCTCGACCTGCAAGTCTTTGGGGTGGTCGCGATAGACAGAGGCGTATTCGGCAGTGGCTTCGTCGAGGTCGCCGGTAGCGAAATAGAAGTCGCCCAGCATGCGGTAACCGGTGGAGTTGTCAGGAAATCTGGTTTTGATTTGCTTCAGGAATTCTTCGGCCTCAGCCTTTTTTCCTTGCGCGATGTAGAGACGCGCGAGGGCGGCCGGCGGATCTGGATCTTTGGGGTCGAGATCCATGGCACGGCGGAATTGCTGTTCGCCCTCAGGGAAGCGGCGGCGAGACTGGTAATAGCTGCCAAGTGCCAGTTGGGCCTGCACGGCTCGGGGATTCACCTCGACGGCCTTCTTGAAATTAACTTCGGCGTCGTCGGGCTGATTGGCGCGTATCTGCACGAATGCGAGATCCAGATACGGCTCCCAGTTGTTCGGAGCGAGAGCAATCGCCTTCTGCATTTCCTGGATGGCAGCAGGATAATTTTCCTGACCAATGAGCAAGTTCGCCACCGCCATGTGGACCTGCTGATTGTTGGGCTGCTGCTGGAGAAGTAAGTCGGTCTGCGCCCGCGCCTGTTTGAAATCGCGTCCCGCAATCAGCAGGTTCGCCAGGTCAATTCGGGCCTGATAGTTGTCCGGTTGCAATTCGATGGTCCGGGCAAGCTCCTGATACGCCGGAGACCACTGCTGCAGCTTGAGCAGCGCCAGAGATAATTGATAGTGCGCGTTGCCATACGTGGAATCGATTTGAATGGCATTTTTATATTGGATCGCAGCCTCGCGATACTGACCCTTATCGAAGTAGCTCTGACCGCTTTCGTAGTACTTTTGCTTGCGCACGTTGGGATCGCGGGAACATCCCACGAACACGGTTGCGATCAGTGCAACAGCCAGAACCAGACGAAAAATGGAGGAATGCCTCATTACAAATCTCCAGGGACAGGCGCAGTGAACGCCCGCTTGTTCTCAGTCTCATCTTTTCTTGATCTTAGGGTACTGCAAATAGAGTACGGCAGAAAGTTACTCATGGCACAGCCCGTCATCGCGAAAGCTGCGGAACTACATTTTCGGTGAGGGAAGGCAATCGTGGCGGCAGGGAAGTTTGTGGGTTCGACGCTTATCCTGGATTGGGTTGTGAACCTGCGGGCTGCATGTGATTCTCGAGCAACTGGAGCAGGGGTTCGCGCAGGTTAGGACCACAGGCAATCAGGCCCGAGATCAGCGGGTCACGGCGGTTGCATTGCAGCAGGCCGTTTTCGAGTGTGCTGACGAACCCGCCGCCGCTGGTCACCAGTGCGACTCCTGCAGCCACATCCCATTCATTTTTCGGAACCAGGGTGAAGGTGATGTCGACGAGGCCGGCCGAGACCAAGGCCAGTTTGTAGGCGATCGATCCCATGGGGCAAACTTTGAAATTTGCGCCCTCGAATTGCTTCCACTCTCCGCGTTTGGTCTCGCTCCGGCTGGCCAACACCGTGGCGCCCTCCAGAGTCGTTCTCTGGCTGGGCCGGGCAGGCTTGCCGTTGTAGGTCACACCTGATTCGAGCGAGCCGAGGAACATCTCGTTGGTGGCTGGGTTGCAGATTCCGCCGGCGATGGGACGCCCGTTCTCCACCATGGCGATGGAGACGCAGAACTCGGGAATGCCGGCGACGAACTCGCGCGTGCCATCGAGCGGATCGACCACCCAAACGCGGCTTTTTTCGAGGCGCGTGTAATCGTCCACGCTTTCTTCGGAGAGCCAACCCTCGCTGTCTCGCAGCAATTCCTTGCGGAGCACGGCGTCGAGCGCCCGGTCGGCCTCGGTGACGGGATCGTGTCCGATCTTGTATTCCGCACCAATCGCACCGGCAGTAAAACGGCTGAAAACAACGCGCGCCGCTTCCATGGCAGACTGAATGCGTTGCAGAGTTTCGGCGTTGCGGTGGTTCGCCATGTGTTTTGGAATTTTTTGCTCAGGCCCACAGCATGCGCGCGCCAGTTGCCAGCAAGACTGCGCACAGCAGCCTTCTCAACCAGGGTACAGGAAGGCGAGTGCTCAAGTGCGAACCCAGTAGCCCACCAGGGATGGAGCCGATCAGCAGGGAACCCACCAGGTACGGATCGATATTGCCGAGCCGAAAATGCAACAGGCTGGTTACCCCCGTAAGGATGACGGCATGCACAATGTCAGTGCCCACCATTACCTTGGGTGAGAAGCTGTAGAATAGGAGCAGAAGCATCATGATGATGCTGCCTGAGCCAACCGAAGTCATGCCGACCAGAAAGCCCGCCAACAGTCCGATAGCGGACATCCCGGCGAATGACTGTAAGGTCGGAGCACGATGTGCCACGTGTTCTTCAATCTTGCTCTGGAACAGAAGAAGAGTCGGAATGCAGATCAAGAGAATCCCGACCGCGGTCGTAATGAAGGCATTGACGCCGGTGCCGTAGACAGTTCTAAGATGGCCCAGCAAGCTTACCCCGAGTATTGATCCCGGGATGCTGCCTACGGCCAACGCCACAACGACTTTGCGTCGAACCGTTCCCTTGCTGAGGTGAACCCAGCTCGAACCGATCTTGGTAACGAAGTTGAAGAGAGCGTCAGATCCGACGGCTACGATGGGCGGTACTCTGAGAGCAAAGATCAGGACAGGCAGCAGAAGCACACCGCCCCCCACTCCTGTCATACCGATCAGAGTACCGACCACGAAGCCGATCAAGATCTTTTCGATGAGCATGGCAACATCCCGTACAACCCGGCCTAGCCTGTTGGCTCCGAGATCAAGATGTTTGTCCGTTGACCCCGATGAAGCCTTCACGCTCTAGATGCAAAATAATCTCTTGCGCTGCCTCCTCGGGACTCAATTCGGCTGTATTAATCACAAGATCAGCATCCTTGGGTTCCTCGTAAGGGTCAGAAATGCCCGTGAACTCCTTGAGAATGCCGGCGCGAGCTTTGGCGTAAAGACCTTTTCGGTCGCGCTCTTCACAAGTCTCCACTGGCGTCGCGATATGGACCAGGATGAAACCGCCGACCGGTTCGATCATGCTGCGCACTGCTTTGCGGGTCGCATCATAGGGAGCGATGGGAGCGCAGATCGCAATGCCGCCGTTCTTGGTAATCTCCGACGCTACATAGCCGATGCGTCGAATGTTAATATCGCGATGCTCCTTAGAGAAACCCAATTCCGAGGAAAGATGTTTACGGACCAGGTCCCCATCTAATAGGGTGATCGGACGCCCACCGGCCTCAAGAAACTTGGTCACGAGGACATTGGCGATGGTCGATTTGCCCGAACCTGAAAGTCCGGTGAAGAAAATCGTCACGCCCTGCTTGTGCCGCGGCGGATAGCTTCGGCGCAATTCCTTCACTACTTCAGGGTAAGTAAACCAGCTTGGGATCTCACGTCCTTCATTTAGACGATCGCGCAACTCGGTTCCTGAGATGTTCAAAACGCGCGATCCGTTGGTTACTTCGTTGTCAGGCACGTACTGATCCTGATCTTCGAGGTAGACCATCATGTTGAAGGGAACCATGGTGACGCCGATATCCGCTTCGTGCTTCTTGAAGAGTTCCTGGGCATCGTAAGGGCCGTAGAAGTTCTTGCCGTCGGAGTCTTTTCCCGGACCAGCATGGTCGCGGCCTACGATGAAGTGGGTTACGCCGTGATTCTTGCGGATCAAGGCGTGCCAGATAGCTTCTCGCGGTCCGCCCATGCGCATTGCCAGCGGCAGCATGGAAAGTTTGACGCTTCCCGCAGGAAACTTCGAGAGCAGCAACTGGTAGCAACGCACCCGAGTGAAATAATCGACGTCGCCAGGTTTGGTCATGCCAACGGAAGGATGAAGCAGAAGATTGGCTTCGACCTGTTTAGCCGCGCGGAAGGTTAACTCAACGTGGGCGCGATGCATTGGGTTGCGGGTTTGGAACGCGACTACACGGCGCCAGCCTAGACGGGCAAATTCGGCTCGCAATTCCGAGGGAGTCAGACGCAGCGTGCGGAAGTCGTAGTGCGAAGGCATTTGCGTGCCTTCAATACGGCCTCCCACGTACCAGGAATTGCCCTTGTTCAACAAGTAATCGACGCCGGGATGAACCGCGCTCGTGGTTCCAAATACGGATTGAGCTTCAGCCTTGCGGTCCGGCTGCCAGACGGCTTCGACGTGCAGAGCTGCAAGCATCACGCCTTCAGCATCGCGCAACGCAATCGTGCTGCTGCCTGGCTTCAGTGACTTGGCGAACTCCTCTTTAACGTCCAGGGTAATCGGCATCGGCCACAGAACGCCGCTGTTCAGGCGCATTTTGTGGCAGACGCCCTCGTAATCCACCGGTGTCATGAATCCCCGCAGGGGCGAGAATCCTCCGCTCGTCAGCAACTCGAGGTCGCATATCTGACGCGGTGTCAGATCCCACGACGGCCATTCTCGCGAATGGGCCTTCAGCTCTGCGATTCGTTCGGGAGACGCAATCAGTTCGGTAAGTTCTCCGCCGTGCGGCGCAATAATGTGGCTCGTTGAAGCGATCAAAGCCTGGCTCCTTATAACTACGGGTTTATAAACTCGGTACTGTGTAGCTTGCCGTGCAGGCAATATGACAGTGGCAGTTTGCGGCCCACGAAAACCAGCGAGGGGAACAAAACGGGCGTTGTGCAAGAATACCGTGTAACCCGCCGGGCAGCAAGTTCAGACTGGTTAGGGTGAGTCAAGCTTCGCTATCAGCAATTTGCGTACCTTTGTCGAGCGCGCTTCACACCGCTATGTGACTCTCAGAGGGAGGGTTAGCCGTCACGGTCGCTTCCTTCGCCCGTGATCCGCGACGAATGTGAAAAGCTTTGCACTCCAGATGCAGTTCCGGTCCCGCCGAGGGGAATTCAGTTGCCGCTGGAGAATCGTTTTTGGGCAGGAGAACTCTGGAGAGATTCAATGGGTACAGGTCTCCGAACTGCAACCACGGGTTCCTTGATTGAGTATTTCAGCAGGCACCACACAGCGCGTACTCCGTCTTTCCAGCCTATCTTTTTCCCCTCTTCGTAAGTTCGGCCCCAGTAGCTGATGCCAACTTCATAGATGCGCAGATGACGCTTCGCAACCTTGACCGTGATCTCCGGCTCAAATCCGAAGCGATTCTCTTCGATCGGAATGGACTGGATTACCTCGCGCCGGAAAGTTTTGTAGCAAGTCTCCATGTCCGTCAGGTTGACGTTCGTCAGGCAATTCGAGAGCAGCGTCAGTAGGCGGTTTCCAACCGAATGCCAGAAGTAAAGCACGCGATGAGGAGCAGCGCCCAGAAAGCGCGAACCGTAAACCACATCAGCCTTGCCTTGTATGAGCGGACCAAGCAATAGCGGATAATCAGCCGGATCGTATTCCAGGTCCGCATCCTGGATTACGAGAAAGTCTCCAGTGGCCTCTTGAATGCCGCGGCGCAGTGCCGCTCCTTTGCCTATGTTCCGCGGCTGCAAGAATACTCGGACCTGCTGATATTGTGCTTGCAACCCGGAGAGAATTTCCTGGGAACCGTCTTGCGATCCGTCATCGACACAAATCACTTCCAGTTCGAGTGGCACCGCCAATACGCGCTCGACAAGAAAGCGCAGCGTGGCGCGTTCGTTGTAAACCGGTATGACGACCGATAGTTTCATGATGGGAAAGTTTCCCTAGTGTAAAACATTCCGGCAACTGGAATCCCGGGATTCGCGCGCCGTGCAATTACGGTACCGTTTGTGAGTTCGGTCGAAGGATTGTCAGCAAGTGTAATTACTTCTCAAAAGTCTTACATGATCGGGGAATTTTGTCCTAAGGTCTTTGCCCTAAATATCTACCGGGGCTTCGGCCTGAAAAACTTTGGTACCGGTGCTTTTTTCCAGTGGTGCCGAGGCATCGGCGCGGGTCGTCATCGGCCCCGGCTGTTCGCTGTTATTCACCGTCCGATGCGGCTGTTGTATCCTGTGGCTAAATGGAATTGTTTTCCTTTGTTATCTGCTACTTAGCTAGCAGGTCTGCGGATTCGCCGGAAATTAAACGACTTGGCCGGTAAGAAGTGCCTACACCATTGTTCTTTCGTCTGTGCGGGTTCCTCTCCGTCCGAGTGCGATGTGTAGTCGAACACAACAGCAGACTGAGGAAATCCGGGTCACTTGGCACCGTGAATGCTATGGTTTTCTGGAGACCCAGCTGAAAAATTTGTGCTTCCTTTTGCGGCTGGATGGCGAAGGGCGCTTGCAACAAGGGACCTGTGGAAAACCTCCCTGGGCAGCGTCGGTTATTATCTCACCCCTGGGGAAGAGCTGAATGGAGGAAAAGCCTGTTCGTTTAGGCCCGCGAGAGCAGCAGATTGCCGAATTGCTGCTGCAGGGCTGTGACAATACGGAAATTGCTGCGCAGTTAAAAATGGCCCGACGAACAGTCAAGGCCCACTTCAATCGTCTCTTCCAGCGCTTTGGAATTGACGGCGGTATCAAACGAGTCAAACTCGCGACAACTTTATACCGGAGGCAGCTATGTTTGGAGGAGAACGATACGGAAAGCGCGTTCCGAACGAACGGGAACGGCGGGTCATCGAGCTCGTTGCTCAAGGACTCAAAAACAGTGAAGTCGCAGAAGCCATCGGCACGACTGAGCATGTCGTAAAAAATTATCTTCGCGTCATCTATGACAAACTTGGACTCTGGAATCGGGTCGAGCTCGCTCTATGGTACGAGGCGCGACGGCATGAGTCTCTCGTCGGAGTTTGATGGCATTTCAGAAACTGCGAGCGCCCAGCTTCAAATCGCAGGGTCGCCCAACTGAATTTCAAATATCCTGGACCGAGTATTACTGACCTCTACGTGCGAACGCGGGGGTCTTCGTTTTTCCGGCGACCTTCTAAAGCGAGTCTTATTGAATCTCGCATAATATAGTGACAGTACGATCAAAAAAATAGTTTGGCATGGTTAAGAAAGGAAAATAGGAGTTTGCCGGATTCGAGGACGCGCTCGATGCCCCGGTGGACGGCGGCCGCTGCTTCGCCCAGGTCGACGGAGCAACGGTTGGCTAACTCTTGTCCTTTAATGTTCCCCCACAGGTTTTCGACCGGATTTAACTTCGGAGAATAACCGGGCAGAGCCTCCACCGTGAGCCATTTTCGTTGTTGCCAGAGATAGTCCTTCATCCCGCGACTCTTGTGCGCCGGCAGGCCGTCCCATACTAAGATGACTTTCCGGCCGCGTACTTCTCGGCGCAGATCTTCCAGGAAACCGATCAGCCGTTCGGTGTTGTAGCTGTCCGGACAAGTTTGAAAGAACAGACGAGAGCGGGTTCCGTCCCAACGATAGCCGATCGCCGCCGAGAGCGACATCTTCTTCCAGTTGAAGGCATGCACTAGGACGGGAGTTTCCCCTCGGGGCGCCCAGGTTCTACGGATCGACGGTCGTTGGGAGACTCCGCTTTCGTCTTGGAAGAAGATCCAGGCTTTTTGTCGGCGGGCTTTTTTTTTAGCGCCGGCCAGGTTTCCTTCAGCCAGCGGTTCACCTTCTGCGGATTGCACTCCCGCGCTTGGGTGGCCGGCTTTTGTAAGGTCCAGCGCATCGTCTTGAGAATTTTCCATACATGACCGGGATGATAGTGGATGCCGGTGAGGCGCTCGATCACTTTCGCGACCCGGGGCAGCGTCCACAAATCGGTAGGAAAACCGTGCGCCCGCGCTCCTTCTCGCAGCGCCTGGTCGAGTTGCTCCAGTTGCTCGGGCTGGAGCCGCGGTTTCCGTCCCGCGCGACCGGCTCCACGAAGAGCCGCGGCACCACCTCGTTTCCACTCGGCATACCAGCGACTTACACTTTGCCGGCTGACGTTTAGTTCTCGAGCTATCTCCGCCAGGGAGAGTTTGCCCGCCTCGAAGTAACGCCCCGCCCGTTTGCGTCGCTGTTCTAACCCCTGAAAATCACGCCGTGGCCGAACTTTCTTATTCATAGCCACAGCATAACTCATTTTTGTCCAGTTGTCACTATATTATGCGAGATTCGATAATGCAGAGTAAGCTCGGCGCGACTCGAAGAGTCTAATCGCAGTTTTTTCGGGCTGCCGGTTCAAACTGATCCATCTGCGCGTCGCGCTGCGTGGTAAATTTGCCCTCGGGAGTTTTGCCATACAGGTCTGAACCGGGGCAATAGTAAAGAGCATGTCGCAGGTCGACCCATACCTGGGCGTTGGGATTGCCAAGATAAACCGGGGTAGGCGGCGTTTCCGCCAATCCTAGACCCACCAGCAGTTTTTCAAATAGCGTCAGATTGGGCTGAGGAGGATTCTTCGATTGCGCCCGGTTCTCCGCAGGACGCATGCCCCACCCCGATAGCACCATCAAAAGCAGAAGAACCGCCGCTCCGACATAAACGTCCGCGCGATGCTTCGCCAGCCAGATTCCGAAGGGTGATTTCGGGTGCAGTGATTTCAGCCACGCGTGAGTTTCGGTTGCTGACGCCCACGGCGACAGAGATTTCGGGGATGCTTCGATTGCCTTGGAAACGGGAGCCGCGTCCTCGGCTGTCTCACCATCGATTACGGGGCCGAAATCGCTCTCCTCCGCTATCTCGGGTTCGCCCGATTCTTCGGGGAATTGATCGATTACTTTCTTCAGTTCGGGAGAGAGGTTGAGAGAGAGCTCGTGGGCAAGCCGGCCTTCAGCCATCGCCGGTGAGCTAACTTCGGTTTCGTGGCTGTCTGCTTCGATCTCTTCGTGCTGCTTGTTCTCCGCCGCCTGCTGCGGACGCCACATCGATGCCGACTTACTCTGCAAGTCGCCTGAAGACGGCCGTGCGGTTCCACATCTGCCGCAGAATAGTTCTTGTTCTCCAAACTGATACCCGCACTGTGAACAAACCGTTTCACGGCCCAATCTCGCACTGGATGTGCTGACCGGGATGCTGAGGTCCGCTTCCTCTATTTCTATCGGCTCGACAACGCTCTCCGTCGGTTCGATAATTTCGTGTGTGGGCGCAGCAAAATTTTTTCCCGGTTCAACCGCAAGGCGCTCAAGCTGCGGCTTGATTCGTTCCAGAGCGTCAAGCATGGCGGCACGTTCCGCCGCGAGCTTTTGTCGCCAATCCTTGTCAGCAGCTCTTGCGATCGCCTCAGTCATCAATCCTGCCATGAGTTGGCAACTTCGCATCTCTGGCTCTTGAATGGAATCAGCGTCCGCAAAGCGAATTTCCAACAGGCCGGCCAGGTTACCTTCGTGGTAAAGAGGCAGAGCCATGGATGGTTTCCCCGCGTGCTCCCGGCTGAACTCGGTGGAGAGCCGTCCGTCCGCGGACAGACTCGAATCCATCGGTAAGCTTGATCCTGTCAGACTGGCCGCATCTCCAGTAGCCGCGCGGTACTCCAGCCGGTTCTCCCGCACGACCGCGACTGCTACTCCGGTTGCGTGCGTGATCTTTCGCAAGCGCTCGACAATCACATTGGCCGCGACCTGCAAATCGCCGGCTTGCGACCGCAGAAATTCCTGCGTCTCGACGATCTGGGCGAGCGCCTCGATGGCATCAGGCCTCGAGCGGGGTTCGACCTCGAATGTTTTCTGCTCCTGCAGCACATGCGCGGCCTCCAGGAGTTGCTGGAATGTTGTTTCATCCAGTGCCGGCTTTTCCCGCTCGCTGATGATGGTTAGCTCCAGGTGGTCCCGTGTTCCCGGCTTGTCCGGCTCCGCCATAGGTCAATGCAATTCGCCGTCCACAGTGCTGAGTGCAACCCCGCAACCGCTTGATTCTAGCAGTCTTGACGGCCTCGAACCATACCCGAGTAGATGCACTCAAGTGCTTGCACTTCTTAGCATTATGGCATCGAGTCAAGTTTCCGTTCGTCGAACCCTAACCCTCAGAGCAACTCCCACATTGCACCATAGAAATCGCAAAGTACGACCGATCGGCGCGATATGCAAACTATTGCACTTTCCCAGTCATCGTCTTATTTTATTTTATTATCGCTTGTCTTATCGCTTGTCCGATTCTGGACATCCCGTCTCGCCAGCGAACACCTCTCACGCTCACATCCCGCATTCTGCCGCGTCAAATCAAGGGCTTGGCGTACGGGGGAGGGAAGCGAAGTTGCATCGCATACGAAGTGCTGTGGTAAGAGGACTCGCCCATGCAAACGCTACTCGAAGACATTCGCTACGGACTCCGCAACCTGCGGAAGAACCCAGGCTTCACCGCAGTAGCATTATTGACCTTAGCTTTGGGCATCGGCGCGAACACTGCCGTTTTCTCCATCGTGAATGGCGTGCTGCTCAACTCCCTGCCGTTCCACGACCCTGACAAACTGGTTGTGCTGTTCGAGAGCAAGCCGCATTTCAAGGAAGGTTCCATCTCGTATCCCAACTTCCTCGACTGGCGTCGCGAGAACCATGCGTTCACCTCGATCGCGGCCTATCGTCCTGACACCTTCAGTCTCACCGGCACCGGCGAAGCCGAGCAGGTGCGAGCCGAGATGCTGTCCGCTGACTTTTTCTCCGTCCTTGGCGTGAAGCTCTTGCTAGGCCGCACGTTTACGCCGGAGGAAGACCAGTTGGGCGCTGGTCACGTCGCGCTCGTCAGCAGCGGTTTTTGGAAGCGAAAACTGGGATCTTCCCCCGACGTGCTGGGGCGCAGAATCATACTGGACGGCGAGGGCTACACCGTCATCGGCGTGGTCCCGTCCAACTTCCACTTGACTCTGCCAAACTTCCGCGATGACCAAGACGTGTTTGTTCCCATTGGCCAGTGGACTTATCCCTATTTCCGCGATCGTAGCTACGCTTTGGGCATGAAGGCCGTGGGCCGGCTCAAGCCTGGAATCACTCTTGCCCAGGCCCGCGCCGATATGGATTCAGTCGCGCAAAACTTGGCCGCAGCTTTTCCCCAGGCCGATGCCGGGGAAGGCGCCGCGTTGGAGCCGATGAAGCAGGAAATGGTCGGAACCATCGAGCCTTTTCTTCTGATGCTGCTGGCCGCTGTCTGTTTTGTGCTCCTCATCGCCTGCGTAAACGTCGCCAATCTCCTGCTGGCGCGGTCGACCAGTCGCGCCCGGGAATTTGCTATTCGCGCCGCACTCGGCGCTAGTCGAGCACGCGTGATCCGTCAGCTTCTCACCGAGAGCATCCTTCTCGCGATGGGTGGCGCGGCATTGGGCCTGCTCCTTGCCACCTGGGGGAGCAAAGCCGCGCTTGCGGCATTACCAATAGCCCTCCCTCGCGCGGAGGAAATCGGACTCGATCTGCATGTTCTGATCTTCACCGCAGTGGCTTCAATTCTTGCCGGCGTTTTCTTTGGCCTTGCCCCGGCGTTAAAAACCGCGCGCACAAACTTGCAGGAAACTCTCAGAGAGGGTGGCCGCGGCATGAGTGGCACTCGCCACCGCGTGCAAAGTGTTTTTGTCGTAATTGAAATGGCCATGGCGCTCGTCCTCCTAGTTGGCGCGGGTTTGATGATCCGCAGCTTGATGCGGTTGTGGAGCGTCGATCCCGGATTCAATCCGCACAACGTTTTGACCTTCAGCGTCGCCCTTCCATCTTCGGCGAACGGCGTAAGTGCCGACGCAGCTCGATCGATCTATCGGCAACTCCACGACAACCTCGCCTCTGTGCCCGGCGTTCGCGCGGTTTCCTTGTCGGGCGGTTCGATTCCCTTCATGGGCGACGACGAGCAGTTGTTCTGGATTGAAGGCCAAGCCCGGCCCGCGATCGATAAGGACATGAACTGGACCCTGCGTTACGCCATCGAACCCGGTTACCTCGAGGTAATGACAATTCCTCTCAAGCGTGGCCGCTTCTTGACCCCACACGACGATGAACGTTCACCCTTCGTCGCGGTCATCGATGAAAGCTTCGCCAACCGATACTTCCCGCACCAGGATCCGATTGGCCAGCACATCATCATCAAAGGTATTGATAGACCCTTGGAAATCGTAGGCGTAGTTGGCCATGTGAAACAGTGGGGCCTCGATGCCGACGATAAAGAAACTCTGCATGCGCAGTTTTACTCTCCCTTTATGCAGATCGCCGATAAGGACATGCAACAGACCACCGGCGGCGTGAACGTGTTGCTGCGATTCGCAGGGCCCCAGCCGGCGGCCCTCGATTCGATTCGGCGTGCGGTCACGGCCATGAACAACGAGCAGTTCCTCTTCGATGTTCAGACCTTTGACGAGATCATTTCCAAGGCGCTCGCGGCGCAGCGCTTCTCCATAATCTTGCTCGGCGTGTTCGCCGGGCTCGCCTTGCTGCTGGCCAGTGTGGGCATCTACGGCGTCATCTCCTACGTAGTGGGAGAGCGCACCCACGAGATCGGCATCCGCCTTGCTCTTGGCGCGGACCGGTTGCACATCCTGCGCCTCATCCTCGGACGCGGTGGCATCCTCGCGATGGCCGGAGTGGGATTGGGTCTGGTTTCCGCGCTGGCCCTGACCCGGCTCATGGCGAGTCTCCTCTACGGGGTCCGCTCCACTGACCCGTTGACCTTCGCCGGAGTCGCGATCCTGCTCACCTTGGTCGCGCTCGCCGCCTGCTATATTCCGGCACGCCGCGCCAGCAAAGTCGATCCCATGGTGGCCCTCCGCTACGAGTAGCCCACGCTTTGCCCTCTGGGTTGTGAACCCCATGCTCGGCAAAACACAAAAACAGATGACTCACGCTCATGGGTCTCGCGCTCGACCGTTTCAGCACAGATTCTCCGGTTTTGGCTCTTCCAATCCATCCGAACCCCACTCGTCGTTTTCTCAACCCGCTGCATTCAATAGTCTTTATCCATCCGTGCAAGCAGGCGAAACTTTGGCGAACTACCGGCTTTCGCATTCAGTGATTGACTTGAATGGACTTGAACCATGATCAGTTCTCGCGTTTCTTCTTGGGGTTGAGCTTGCGCGAATGGCTGCGGTCAGAAGGCTGCACCCATGTGGTTGGAGGCGGCGCCGGCATCGGTGCCCTCGCCGGTGGCGGCAAAGGAGCTGCTATCGGCGCGGTCGCAGGCGGCAGCTTGGGCGCCCCGGGGCGCAAGCCGTTACCCATGGTCAGCAAATCAAATTGCCTTGGAAACTGTGCTGAATTTCATTCTGCAATCGTCTTTAACCGTGGTTTCAACCACGCGAGGGCCGAATGCAGGGCGTCAGACCCCTGGACACGCAACAGTAGAACAACTCATCAATCAGCTGCACGGACAAAAGGCGCGGAGATGCTTCGCGCCTTTACTTTCCCTGCTTCTTTTCCCACATTCATGGTCCGGACTGCAAGATTCCTTCCTTGACACTGTGCAAAGGCAGGTCGCGCGAGTGACCGTCCGCCAGACTGACTGAAGACACAACGCCGGCTTCAGGGTGCGACTAGGCCCGCTATCGCTGTCTCGCTCCAGCCTGCCGTGGTGAATCCGGGGCTGGACGCGGTAATTATGTACAAGCCGGGCTCCCCTGGCAGGGTGTATTTTGTTGTCGCGACTCCTTGGTTGTTGGTTACCGGATCGGAGTTGCTGAAGCTGCCACCGCTCTCGCGATCAACGAAGTGAATGGTTACACCCGGCATGGGGTTTCCGCTGTAGGCATCGGTAACCGTCGCGCGCAGCGCCGTTGGGAGCTGCGTGCCAACTTTACCGGTTTGCGTGTCGCCGCCGCTCCGGCTGATCTTGGCGAGAAGACCCATGACCACCACGTTGTCGTTAGTTCCCACGTAGACTTTTCCGTTGGCGATGGTGGGCAAAACAAGGTGCGTAGTCCCGTGCATTGGGTCTCGCGTGGTTGACCTATACAAAGGTTTCAGGTTCGTGGCCTGAAACGCGTTCAGGATCGAACGCTGTGATTGCTGTTCAACGCCCCACAAGATTCCGTTCTCTGTCCCATTGGCTGAGATAGAAAACAGGCTGCTGAAGTTATAGGAATACGTGGTCTTCTGCACCGGCAAGGTGGATAAGAGGCCATCGGTCAGGGAGAACGCTTCGATTGGAACGTGCTGGCCCCCAAAATATACTAACTTGTTCCAATAGGTGGCGCCACCCAAGATTTCAATCTCGGAGTTGGGATCAAACGGCACCTCTTGCACGACTTGGTCAGCTATCGGGCTGTACTGTCCCAGGTTGTCCCGGCTTATCAGGTAAATCATACCCTGTTTTCCGGCGATGATTCCCAAATGAGGGTATGGGCCTTGCTGGTCGGGTAAAATAACGAATCCAGAGGATCCCAGATCCAGGTCGGCAGCGTCCAGGTCAGCTTGGTTGTAGGGAGTAAAGTAGTCGACCAAGCCAAGGCTCTTACCCTCGAGACTCAACTTCAAAACGGTGTCGCCGTAGTCCAGGCCTCCCATGGTGTAGTCGAAGAGCCCATCACCCGTGGCCACGTACACATCGCCGTTGCTGTCTACCGCCGGACCGTCTCCACCCATCCAGATACCGGGCAGGCTGGTCTGGGTCGGACCGACATCAAGTACGGCCAATTGCTGCAGGTTGCTGGCGCTGTAAGCCATCATCCATCCGGTAGAAGGCGGGTAAGCCTTGCAGCCCATATTGCCGAAAGCGATGTAGACCACACCATTGGAGAGCAGGAGTGCCGGTCGCTGCATGCGGTGCTGGTCTTTAAAGGTCACCTGATTGCCGTTGCTTTCGTACGAAGCTTTAACGACCACCGGTGCGCCGAACTTTTCCTGCCCGGTGGTGACGTCCAAGGCATGCAGCCGGTGCACGTAGTTTCCTGCCTCCTTCGTCTTAGCCACCAGGTACATCGTGTTGGTAGTGGGATCGATGACCGGAGTCCCCAAGATCCCCAATTCGGTGAAGCGGTTATTTAGGCAACCTTGGTCCCCGATAGGGACCGTTGTCACCAGCGGCGGATTGATGAAGCTCGTATACCACAATGGCGACGCGTTGTTGCCGGAGTTGCTATCAGCGTCAAAGGCGTAGACACTGTCATGCAGTGTGGTGACGAATAGCACGTTGTGACTTGCCCCATTGATTTGCAGATTCGGCATATACAGGGGCTGCCCAATTATCATGCCATCCACGGGTTGGTTGAAGAGTTCGCCGAATTGTTTGAAGTTGACTACATCCGGAGTCAGATAGGTTTCAACGAGATTCTGACCGGTGCGCGAATTATCATTGTGGTGGGTAAGTACCGACACCTGGGCGAGGCTGGCCACAGACAGCACGACCGAAACTAGAACCACACATATGGCACCGGTTAGGCCACTTGAGAAACCCTGAGCTCGAAAATGTAGCTTCATTACGAATTTCCTTTTTGATCAAGAAACGGCCGATATTTTACCATTGACCTCTACTCTCATCAATACGAAAGAACCCGGCCCTAATCCGTCGATAAGGCGTGGACCGAAACATTCCCAAAGCAGGTGGGCGATTCCTCTCGAAATTACGAGGGCGGGCACCCAAATAGTCGATGCAGGAGTGATGGTGGAGATAGGGACGCGATTCCGCACGCCGTTGTGTTGCTTCGCCGGGCACGCAGCCGCGATTCTTCGAAAAACGGGCGTGATAATCCGTCGATAAGGAGGGCGAGTCTCAGCGGTAGCCCGCCTCAGGTCCCCACGGGCAGAAGGCGAAAGGCTTCCCGCCAACTGGCAATCTGTTCCAGAGAAGCCGCCAAACGCAGCATCACGCTGCGAGCGTGATGAACCAGCCGTCCCGCCGTATTGAAAATCAGGAAACGTAACCGCTTCGGACGCGCGCGTAACAGCTCGGCGGGCAACGCCAGCCGCTTCAATGCCGTCAGCACATTATGACTAATCACCGCCAGCCGCAGCCAGGCAGCATTCGCCCCGAAGTATTTGCACGGCATCACTCCGCCAGCTAGTTCGTTTTTCACCACGTCATGCACGCCTTCAATGGTTCCTGCTTTCTCACGGTGCCACTGAATCAACCGACCCGGCTTCCATTCCCACAGGTTACTCACCAGGGCAAAATGTTTTACCTTGCTGCCGTCGGCAAACAATTCTTCCTGCCGGAACCGGATGCGAATGGCCACATAGCGCAACGGCTGCGTGCCTTTGTGCTCCGACTTTTCCCCCGGTACAAAGTCAATCTCGGCGCACTCCCGGATCTCTTTGGCGTGCGGCTCCCCGTAGACTTCCCACTGTCCCTCGGGCACTTGCAAGATCGCCTTGTGCAACGCCTCGCTCATGCGCGCACTCATGGCGAAACCAATGAATCCCTGCGGTCCATCCGCTCGCTGCTCGTCCCGTAGCCACTCGACGAGATTGCTTTCATGACAAGCCGAATCCCCGCGAAAATAATAGGTCTGTACCGTCTGGGGTAAGGCGGCGAAGGCCCGTTTCGCCACCGTCAGCGGTGCCATCATCGCCGGCACATTGCCATCCCGAAATTCATCCGCCACAACCACGTCCATCTCCGCCCACACCGCCAACATGGGCTGATAGCCGCGCTCGCCTTGGTAGCTTCGCAAGGCTTGCTCTTTGCGGCTCTCAATGATGGTGGCATCCTGATCGACGGTAGCGATGCCTTGCTCCGGACAACGTCGCCCCAGCTCCTGCACCAGTTCCCGATTGACTTCCCCCAGCCCCCTCAGCGCGTCATTCTCCTCCGGAATAAAAGCAATTTGCTCCGCTCCCCGTCGCTGCTTGGCTTCCTCCATCTTCTCCACCGCATGAAACTGGTAGAAATTGACGAGCCGCTTCCGGAGAAGGAATCCGTGCCCGCAAGGATGCTGGCAGCCCTAACGATAGCGCAACGCTGGCCAACGCCGCGCCGCCCCATGCCGTGCAGACCTCTTATTATCGCAGGGGTTCGGTTGATCAATTTCGAACACAGAGGAGGGTGGGAGAAGGTCTTGGGGATTTGATACATGGCAGTTGTGGCGCCTTGGCGACGGATCAGGGACCGGCCCTAATCCGTCGATAAGGCGTGGACCGAAACATTCCCAAAGCAGGTGGGCGATTCCTCTCGAAATTACGAGGGCGGGCACCCAAATAGCCGATGCAGGAGTGATGGTGGAGATAGGGACGCGATTCCGCACGCCGTTGTGTTGCTTCGCCGGGCACGCAGCCGCGATTCTTCGAAAAACGGGCGTGATAATCCGTCGATAAGGAGGGCGAGTCTCAGCGGTAGCCCGCCTCAGGTCCCCACGGGCAGAAGGCGAAAGGCTTCCCGCCAACTGGCAATCTGTTCCAGAGAAGCCGCCAAACGCAGCATCACGCTGCGAGCGTGATGAACCAGCCGTCCCGCCGTATTGAAAATCAGGAAACGTAACCGCTTCGGACGCGCGCGTAACAGCTCGGCGGGCAACGCCAGCCGCTTCAATGCCGTCAGCACATTATGACTAATCACCGCCAGCCGCAGCCAGGCAGCATTCGCCCCGAAGTATTTGCACGGCATCACTCCGCCAGCTAGTTCGTTTTTCACCACGTCATGCACGCCTTCAATGGTTCCTGCTTTCTCACGGTGCCACTGAATCAACCGACCCGGCTTCCATTCCCACAGGTTACTCACCAGGGCAAAATGTTTTACCTTGCTGCCGTCGGCAAACAATTCTTCCTGCCGGAACCGGATGCGAATGGCCACATAGCGCAACGGCTGCGTGCCTTTGTGCTCCGACTTTTCCCCCGGTACAAAGTCAATCTCGGCGCACTCCCGGATCTCTTTGGCGTGCGGCTCCCCGTAGACTTCCCACTGTCCCTCGGGCACTTGCAAGATCGCCTTGTGCAACGCCTCGCTCATGCGCGCACTCATGGCGAAACCAATGAATCCCTGCGGTCCATCCGCTCGCTGCTCGTCCCGTAGCCACTCGACGAGATTGCTTTCATGACAAGCCGAATCCCCGCGAAAATAATAGGTCTGTACCGTCTGGGGTAAGGCGGCGAAGGCCCGTTTCGCCACCGTCAGCGGTGCCATCATCGCCGGCACATTGCCATCCCGAAATTCATCCGCCACAACCACGTCCATCTCCGCCCACACCGCCAACATGGGCTGATAGCCGCGCTCGCCTTGGTAGCTTCGCAAGGCTTGCTCTTTGCGGCTCTCAATGATGGTGGCATCCTGATCGACGGTAGCGATGCCTTGCTCCGGACAACGTCGCCCCAGCTCCTGCACCAGTTCCCGATTGACTTCCCCCAGCCCCCTCAGCGCGTCATTCTCCTCCGGAATAAAAGCAATTTGCTCCGCTCCCCGTCGCTGCTTGGCTTCCTCCATCTTCTCCACCGCATGAAACTGGTAGAGAAATTGACGAGCCGCTTCCGGAGAAGGAATCTCGTGCCCCAGCATCTCCTTCAGCCCTCCATCCCCGCGCAAATGGCTGAAATCTTCCAGACATTCCCCACCCAGCGCATTGAGCACCACAAAGCTTTCCACCATCGTAGCTTCGTCGTAGCCTCGCTCCCGCTGCTTGATATGCACCTGTCGCTGGATGCTGGCCGGCAGCCCTAACGAGCGCAACGCTTGCACCGCCAACGCCGCGCCGCCCCATGCCGTCAACCTCTCGCTCAGGGGTTCGGGATCAATTTCGAACAACAGAGGAGATTCGGTGGGAGAAGGTCTTGGGGATTTGATCACGCCTTCATCCTAATGGGAACTCACCTCGCAGGTGAAAAATAATCGCGCCTGTATCTCGGGAGAAAACCCTGAAACATCACAGCCCACGCACCTCTGAATGGCAGTTGTGGCGCCTTGGCTCCAAATTATCGACGGATCAGGGACCCGGCCAACCCGGCCCAGCGATTCCGCAACCGAGGAGCTGCGACGAGCGGTGGCCGAGTGTTCTGTTGGATTTGGTGTAGATGAGGAGGCCGGGGAGATTCGGATGACATTTTGAGTGCCCATATCGGACAGGCGGCATGCCGATACTCACTTGAACGAAAAAGGAAGGTCAGGCGGAGGCACGGAGCAGGGGGGCCGACAGAGGGCGGCAAGGGTGGTCAGGGTGAGCGCGGGAGAGCAGCCATTTCGTGCAGGCACTCAGCTGTCATCAAACGGTCCAGAGAACTTGGCTTTTGTCGTTGCGGGCCGCGGCTTTCAGGTTGAGAGCGACGAAGGCATGAAAGAGGTTGTAGGCCAGGAAGGTGAGCAGCAAGAGACATTTGATGGCATTGGGGTCATGGCGAAAGACGTGATCGGAATGCCATTCATGGGCAAGCTGGTTGAAAGCGTAATTCTCGATATCCCAGCGCTGGTGGCCAAACCTAACGGCGGGCTCGGTAGGAAGCTGGGTCACAGGCGCGGTCGTCACCCAGATCCACTCGCTGCTGAGGAGTTCCGGTTGGCGATCGAGTTGCCGTCGTACCGTGTAAGTTTCCCGCGAGCGAATCACCCGCACCGGCGTCTGCACCTGAATCCGGAGACGAAAGAGCCAGAGAGGCCAGTGCTGCCCAAGGACAAAGCCCGGGAGCTGATTGCTACTCAGGGATCGGCTCATTGCCATGATTGCAGCGTTCTGCGCGATGCGTCCGGGGAAGATTTTGGTCGGCAGCTCTCGCTCTTTTCGGGGCGATCATTTCTATGTTCAGGGTACGGCGTGGTGTGGAACCATGCACCCGGGCAAGGCGAAAACCAAGGGTAGCGAGGCCCCGATGGTGATTCCGGAGGTGATCCTGCCGCTGTTAAAGGCTTGGATGGAAACCTTGGACAATGCCTCCCCAGACAGCCTCTTGTTTCCCTCCACCAAGCCCGCTATTCCCGTGCGACCGGAGGTGTGGCTGCGGCGGCCCTTCCGGCCATAGCGCGCAAGCTGGGGATTACCGGTAAGGTCAATTTTCAGGTGCTGAGAAGGTCGTTTGCAAGCAACGCGCAGGAATTTGGCAGCCCCAAGGATTGTGCAGACCCATCTGCGTCATAGCCACATCTCCACTACCATGGACGTCTACACCCAGGCCATTCCCGAGAGCGTGCGCAAGTGGTCAACGACGTGGCCAACGACGTGATGACCAGCGTCAGCCCGGTGACCGGGCGGATTCAGTGAGTAAACTGGGCAACCAATTGAACACGTTTGTTCACACAAGCCGCATAAAAGCCCCGCCAAAGTGGGTATATCGCAAGGGCGTGAAGCTCGCAACCGCTGTGTTCCAAAGAGAGCAGAGGGAATTATGCAACCATGTGATCGGCTGACCGTAAAGAAATTCAAGTCGCCATGCTGGTTTGGGTTAGCCGCACACGGCGGCACTTACTGGCGCGATCCCGCCTTGACATCCCCTTCCGCCTCGTCAAACCGGCAGGTCGCGGATCCGCTGCCGCCAAGCGCGCAGCGGCCCCCATCATCACCCGCGTCAGTAGTGGAAGTATGACCATCGGTCACAGTCATCTCTATTCGGGGCAAAAGTCTCGTCACGACTGATTTCAGCCTAGTTTTTCACAGCTGGAGGTCCCATACAGCAGGCCACGGCTCGGTTGGGACGTCGGTCTCAATTGCCTGTTCGTGCTCGCTTCCGCACTTCGCCGTCGAACGCGCCAACCAGCGACTACACCAGAAATGGTGCAGCCCGCTGTGGAGAGAACGCATGTGTATGAAAACGAAGACTCTGTAATTGCCCGAAACTAGTTGACCATGCTTGCTCTTCGGAGTACACACCTCCAACTATCTTGGGGAGTGATCGTTGGCGGTTGTGCAGACTCGATTCTCGCAGCGATTTGGGCATTCGTAGTGAACCGTTTCATGCGTGGAGGCGAAAGTTCCGATTAAGGGATGGGCCACGCTTCTTGGTGCCATATTTCAGAAGATGCTTCAGAAGATCGTCCAGAAGATCGTTCGAAAAATGTTTGTCCCAGCCTGCTCGCGATGGCTCAGAAGGAACCGGATTTGCCGGAACCGCGAATTCTGTTGGGCGTCGACGCGGTTGGGCCGGCTGTAAGCGATACGCAAGCAAGTAGTCTTGTCCCCCCTATGGCTTACATTGCACGTAATCCGCTCAAAGCCACCGTCCTCGTCGTGGACGACTCCCCCGAAATTCAACGTTACCTTCGCGTCTTACTGGAACTCGACTCTCACCAGGTCGAGACGGCCAATAGCGGCTATGAGGCTTTGCAGAGCTTGCGTCGTGGCTGCGCCCCCGATGTGGTTCTGCTCGATCTGCAGATGCCCGGGATGGATGGCCTCGAAACTCTGCGGCGATTGCGGCAGCTCCGGCCCAACTCAAAGGTCATCATGTGCTCGGGAATGGACGATCCCGAAAAGATTCGTCAGGCCGCCTCGTTGGGTGCGCACGCCTATCTCGTGAAGCCCGTCCAGCATTTGTATCTTTCGGCTGCGGTCGAACGTTGCCTCACAGAAGGTCCGGCAAAGCGTGCGGTGGAGTATCTCGGGGGCCAGCTCTTCGTCCTGCCGTCGCCCAGCCCGCTGTAGAATCACGATTTCAAATCCTGATTCGAACCATGCCGTCGATGAATTGTTGCAGTTGATTCCTGTCTTGCTCCGTCATCTCCGTGAACTTCACTCCGATCCCAAACCCCGGCGTGCTGGTGATGACTTCTGCGTTCGCCCGTAATTTGAAATCCTTGACCTAAAGAGCGATTTGGATCTGCGTCCCTGCAGGAAGAGGGTTGGGCATCTCCAGAAACGTCCTCCCAGGCTGAGATCGGCGCTCGTGGTGCGAATGGGCGCGGCTTCGCCAGTCGGGTAAACTTCGACGGAACTTGCGCACTTCGCGCGCGAACTGGCCCGGCGATCTCGCGCATCACGAACCGTTGCGTCGTAACCGGGTGGCGGCAAGGGGAAGTCCCACAAGCTTCTTTCCGGGGAAAGATTGAGCAGACCTAATCTTCCTGCTTTGTCGCTGCCCGCTTGATCGACCCATTTCAATCGAAAATGAGCCTTGGTCACGCCATAGGTGACGCCAACGATCTCATCCACGTTAGGCTGAGCTGGCACCCACCTTGAGTTCCACCCCCTGCTGACTGACGATGACGGTGAAAACCTTCTCTGAGAAGATCTGGCCGCCGCAGTCCGTCCCAAAAATTCGGACCGGCACCGAGTGACGGATGGACTACCCGATTGGGCAGCGTTCCGTTGCTGGGGTAGGGAAAACGCTGCAAAAGCTTGCATAAAAACTCCGCTCCTTCGGGGATCGCTCGCGCAAAGCGCGGTTTTACAAGTGTTTGACGATCAGCCTCCGGCACTCCAATTGCACGATCGAGGGGGCGCGTCCCAGGTCTTGGTATCTCTCCCGCCGGCGGTCGCGATTCGAGGTAGGTAATGACCACTAAAGAAAGTTTCTGGATGGCCTGTGACTCCATCGAGCAGTTGCGTGCGGAGTACGGACCCTTTCAGACCCGAGCCGAGGCCGAGGCCGAAGCGCGCAAGCTGGGATTTGGCTTTCTGCTGCGCTATGAGCATGTAATCGACGCCAACGAGAATATCCAGGAAGTGCGCTGCATCTTCATCGAACTGCCCATGGCCCACTCTACGCCCACCGGCCCAGTGGTCCGCCGGCTTCACACCCGCTGCGCTACCTGCGGCGAAACCTCGGTTCATGAGGAACACTGGCAGGCTGAGGTTTGGGCCGATATTCACGAATTCGAGCACATCCGCCATCGTGTCCGCCTGTTCGAGCAAACCCGTCGCGAAGGCCTCAAGGAAATTGGCGACTGGCGCGATCAGTGTGCCTGATCCTGATTCGGCTCTGCAAAACTTCAGAATTTTCTGCTAGTCTGTTCCCCGTAAGCCGGGCTCGAACCGAGCCTCCTCTGAGAAACTTATGGCCTTGGTCATTTCGCTGTTCCTGGCGCTAATTCCTCTCCTGGGCATCGTTTATATCGTTGTATTCGGCTCTCTGACGACGGTGGATGGGCTGTTCTTGTCTCTCATCCTGTTGTCGATCTCGGCCATTCTTGGTTTGAACGTCTTGATTGAGTTGCGCAAAGGGAAATCCGCGTTTGTGCCTAGCCGGAGTGTGCTGGTGACCAGGCCCGATGGGCCGGTCTCGGATGGCTCCCGGCTGAAAACCCGCGGAAAAGTGAAAGAGGTTGTGTTCTTCGAGTCCAACGTAGGCCAGCCCAACAAGTCCATTGTCACGCTTTCCGACGGCGGTGGTTCGTCCCAGACCCTCGCCCTCGAAGGAGACGTGCGCAACGCCCTTCCCGTAGGCCAGACCCTCGAGATCACCTTACGCAAAGAAGCCGGAAAGAATGTTCTAGTCGATGTCAATTACGCCTGACCTTTGAACCTTACTTAAGCAGCCAGCATCCATCCGATTACGAACGTAACCCACGACTCTAGATCTGCCTCGCTCCAACCTACGATTCCAATAGAGAATTACAACCATCGGTGCTCGCCGGGCGAAGTCGCCTGCAGCGGAGGGGGAATGTTGACGAAAGAGGAACAAACTGCGCCGCCGCCCACTATGCTGGCGCGCGCGGAACAAATCCAGCGGGAGATTCAGCAGCTCTCGGGACGCGATCTGCAGTTGTGGTCGATCGTAATTCTGGTCATTCTCGTACTCACCGCGGGCATGCTGGCTCTGGTTCTACCTAACGTTATCTGGGCGCAGCGCGTCATCCGCGTTGAACACGCCTACCTGCCGCAGCTCTTCTTCGGTTTGATTTCGCTGGTTCTGCTTTTCAATATTTACCTGGTGGGACAAAAAGTTACTCTGAACAACACCCGTCGCGCACTGATCAGCGAGTTGGTGCTGAACGAGCGGCTGGAAAGCCTGTCGTTGATTGATCCCTTGACCCAATTGTTGAACCGGCGCGCGATGAACGAATTGATTCCCAGAGAAGTGGCCCGCGCCAACCGGTTGTCCAGTAACCTGACGTTCTTAACCATCGACCTCGACGGTTTCCGCGCCATCAATACCAAGTTTGGGAACATCGAAGGGAACCTGCTGCTCAGAGAATTCGCCCGGTTACTCACCACCTGTTTTCGAGGCGGCGACATTGTCTTTCGTCAAGGCGGAGACGAGTTCCTCGTCGTCATGCCCGATACCAGCGAGGAAGACTCTGACTTTCCTGTGCGGCGCCTACATCGGGCGCTGGAGCAATGGAACCTCACGAGCGGGAAGAGCTACACGCTCTCATTCAGCTGGGGCGTCGCGGCCTATGTGACTGGCAGCGAAGTTGAAGACGTGCTTCGTGCGGTCGACCGCCAGCTCTATCAGAAAAAAAATAACCTCGTTCCTGTTTTCTAAAATACTTTTCACTTCACAAAACGTGCGAAGTGTTCCACGTGAAACATTTTGTTATTACTGTTATATATGTACATTAATATGTGTACGATGGAGTTATCAATAAGTGGTATTCGTTGATTGGGGTTAGCGGTTACTGCTTGTGGGGACGGAAGACTAGATCGAACCATGGTTTCCAGGTCTTGCCGGCGTCGGTTGAGGTTACGCCGATTTCACGAACGCCTCCATTCACTGGGTGCCATGTGCCGCGAACCAGCGTCGGTTCGGCGGCGGCCTGATCCACACCGTCCAGAACCATTTCGCCGTCCCTGGTGTCCGTCCGTAGCTTCGTAGTTCTCCCGCAACACGCAGCCCTTGAGGATGAGATCAACTTGGGTACGCGCGACCCTGATCGCCGGATGGTCGAGATCAAACGCATCCCAATCGCCGATCCAGAAGTCAAACTGTCGATACTCGGGCGCCGCACAGGCTACGGGCTTCGGAGAATCTGCCGGGGCTGCTGCTGACGAGACCGGGCGAGTGGCGTAGCTTTCAACTCCGGCAAAGAAGACGGCCAAACAGACAAGGCCAAGGTTTGGCTTTAGCCAGCGAGCGGTTGGGTTCATTTTGAATTGTCCAGAAATCACAATCGTCTCTGCCGATTTAGCGTCCACATGGATGAAGATAAATTGTTGATGGAATAACGTTGGACGTTTGCGGACCTGGTTTCTGGTCGATCAGTTCCGGTCGATGAGTGCGATTTGCCTGTGACAAGTGGCGATCCAGTTCAACTTCGATTTCGACTCCCTCGCCCATGTTTGCGCTCGATCTTCTCAAAATTGCGGACGAGCTCTATGTTTCCGAGCTTTGCACCGTAATTGGCTTGGGAAGTCTGGAACGCTTGTTCTGTCACCTCGAAACAATACTGCGCACTACGATCGACACAGTTAGGATCTTTGCCCTTCGCATACAGCGTCGGGTAATCAGCGTGGAGGGACGTTACGTCATCCCACGAGCTGCCGCGTGTGTGCTCGAAGTGTGCTGGCCAGGTTCGCTCTGGACGCAGGGCCCATGCGTGGTTCTCGCGGAGGATTTTAGCAGCAAGCTCGGAACACAATAGTGCGTTCTTGTCCTTCTTCAGCAGGGATCTGATAGCTCCAGCCACTTTCGTTGGAAGGTCGAATAGATAGTTGTACGCAGTCCCTGCCGCATCATGGGCGTACTCAATTGCGTCATCGATGATCGCAAAATCGGCGATATCGGAAGAAGAGGGATCTTTGTAAAGGTTCCTACTTCGCAACCCGAGTTGGTTCGTCTTGAATTGTGGCGATCCCCAGATGTCCGAGGGCCTGGCGAAATGGACGCCACCAGCTGTTGTTGAGTGAAGATATACCCCAGGTTGAATGGTCAAAACTACGTGTGAAAATGAAACCTTTTTCAGGAAGAACAGGCTCTGCACTTGGCATAGCGCTTCTGATTGCTTGCCCGTTCCGCACACGAGCACAACATCGAGCGCGCGAACCCGCGGAGGACTGGTGAACTGCGCTTGCGGTGTCCGTGTTCGCCGTCTCGATGCTTGCACGTTATTTCAACGGAAGAAATCTATGAAACTACGCTCACTATATCTCGAACTGGGCTCGATTCGGGGTCTCAACGAAAATCCCGGTAGTGGTGCAGTTTTGGAATCCACAAGACTCGCAATCGGTTTCGACCTGTGGGAAACTTCGGTCGTGGCCACCAAGCGAATTCTTAAAGTAGTCAAAGGATTGGTACGGTGCCAGCCGTTGGTGCTGGCTTCATTTCCGCTAGAAGTTTCAAGGTTCCGTTGGATTTTCTTAAAGAACATCGGCCGGCCCAAGAAAGCCTACGCAGGCAGTTACCTGCATCGGCTGTCGCACCGGCGTTCTCGCTGGCAATCCTGATCCAGAACACATCAGCACGTCATTTGCGGAACGGCAGAATCTTTCAATGAGGATGGGCACGCTAGATGACAGCAGACCCATTTTGGGCTCAAACCGCACCACGACCCCCGCACGGGCGGGGACGCCCTCGCCTACACTGCTGCTAGGGAAGCGAGGGTAAGACCTGGCCCTACCCTCTTCTTGGGACGGTCATTTGTCTCCGTCATGTTTTGGGATCGCTAGAAAAGCCGTGGTCGCATTGGTTGGGGCACAGCTTCCGGCGGAGCTCACACAGGAACCACCGGTGATCTCGCCCCTATCGTTAATGTCCCCGGCGTAGGCTAGCGCGTTTGAGCCGTGTGGAACCATTGTGTTGAGGTCGGTCATTACGCCGTCTTGCCAGATGAACGCACGAGTGTTCCCGTTGGCATCGATCGACTGTCCTACGACTTGGCCTTGCTCGTTAATGCCGTAGGCGAGGCTATTCAGATCTCCCGAAAGTGTACCGAGGTCTTTGAAGCCGCCGTCTTTCGTCCAAAGAACAGCGTGGCAGGCTGGCTGACATAAGGCCGTGTCGTTGGCCAAGTCGGCCCAACCCGCGATCTGACCTTTTTCATTAACGGCGGCGGCGGTGTTGAAGTACTTGCCTCCGAAACTTGGCAGCTTCGTGACCGTACCGTTTTGCCAGAATACGGCGTGTGCGGCGCCCAGTCCGTCATCGTCGCCGCAAGGTCCCGAGATGCCAACGATCAGCCCTTGGTCATTGATGGCGACGGCGGCTCCATCATTGTCGCCGGAAAGCGTGGGGAGAACTTGCATCTGGCCATTCTTGGGCCCCCAGACCACGGGCTTGTACTGGTAAACGGCGGGGGAGATGCAGGTTGGATCCTGAGTTGTGTTCTCCGCCCAGCCGACAATCTGGCCGCGATTGTTGGCGCCAGCGGCGCGGCTGTTGTTGCCGCCAAGGCTGTTGGGGAGTTGGCTCGTCACGCCGTTGCGCCACAGGAATGCCTTACATTCATAGCCGTCGCCGAAGGCACAAAAGTTCTCGTGCGCCGGGTCCATGGCGGAAGTGTCCGCCATACCTGCGACCAGACCGCGATCGTCTTTGACGGGGAAAGGCACAGAGCTGTTTGGGCCTCCGAGGGTGCCGAGGTCGAATCTTAAGCCGTCGAGCCAGAAGGTGGCGTGTTGTGTGCTGTTCGCGAGCGTGGCAGCGCCCGCTACCCATCCGCGCTGGTTGATGCCATTGCCGGCGCTAAACGTTCCGCCGAGTGTGCCCAAGTTTCTGACGGAGTAATGAGAATGGTGGGCTGTTTGCAGATTTTGTGCGACAGATCGTGTCGGCGCCGTCAGCGCAACGAACACGGCCATGGCGGTGATGCATGTCGTTATTTGGGATCGCATGCTGCCTCCTGATTCGTTTTTTTGGGAGCGGCGGGATGAACTGCCGTGTGCTCTTTTTTCACGTCCAGCTGGTTTCGCCGAAAGCAGAGCAAACTACGCGGTGCAAGCCCGCATCAGTCGACATAGATGCCAGCGAGTTGGACGCTTGCGGACCTTGAAATCTGAGATGAGGTTTTCAGCATTCCTCTCAGACCGATTTGAACATGTGGAGCCGCCGGCGGTAACTTGACCGGTCCGCCCTCCAAAGTGTGTCGTGGACAGATGTTGCAGTCGAGTGAGGCCTTCAAGAGCATGGGGCGGATTTGGCTAGAGTGCGTCGGTTTGGTGTTGCTGATCGGGATCCTCTTGGCTGGTGGACTTTATATTCATCTTTTTGTGCACGTTGTGCCGCCGATCTCTAGGAAAGTGGTAGATGCGATCACGGGGCAGCCAGTCCCAGGAATGAAGGTCTGTCTTCAGGCTGATAGTGACGTCCTGGATCAAGTACCGCGGAAAGAAGTGTCGAGCAGCAGCGCTCGGGCAAGTTCTTTTTCTCGCCCTCGGTCTACGACAGGGGGCTGCTGTGGCCGCTGGAGGGGTATTCGATCCGGGTGGATCCTGAAAGTGACTTGGCCGTACCCTGCGGGTCGGTTCTTGGACCGGGTCTGAATGAGGTTCATTCAGGTCAGCAAGTGAATCATCACAGGGATACGGCCAAGTATTTTCCGGTCGTGCTAGTCAAGCAAGGAGATTCCGTGCGGAACCGTTTTGGCTGGAGCAGCACGCGCGCCCGATGGGATTCCCGTTGAGCATACGCATTGCACTGATTCCGGTGTCGCCAAACGTCGATGAATGCAAGCAGATCGAAGACCCACGCCTAGACGACGACTGCCGGCAGTTGAACACAGAGGCGAAGGCAATAGAAGTGGGGCAGCGAGGATAGGTCACGCCCGTACTATCCCCCTGCGGTACTCAGGCGAAACCTCGTTGTAAGTTTTTGTCGCGGTCCGAAAACGTCTAGTTTCTTCTGCGGGATGGGCTACCATAAGTTCGCGACGATATGAATCTGGATTGGCAGGTGTGTTCGCGGGCCCGGCTGTCGCGCGATGCGCGCTTTGATGGCAAGTTCTTCATTGGCGTGCTGACCACCGGAGTTTATTGCCGTTCGATTTGTCCGGCACGCACGTGTCAGGAGAAAAATGTTCGTTACTTTCCGAGTGCCGCGGCGGCGGCAGAAGCGGGTTTTCGGCCGTGCCTGCGTTGCAGGCCGGAATGCTCGCCCGGAACTCCAGCCTGGTTGGGAACTCCAAACACAGTTTCGCGAGCGTTGCGCCTGATCAGCGAGAGCGGCCTGGAGGATGGCGGCGTGGAAGTTCTGGCCGAACGTTTGGGAGTGGGCTCGCGACATCTTCGGCGGCTGTTCCTGCGACACCTGGGCGCGACGCCTCTTGCGGTTCCGCAGACGCGCCGGTTGCACTTTGCCAAGAAGCTCATCGACGAAACCAGGCTGCCCATGAGCCAGGTTGCGCTGGCATCGGGCTTCGGCTGCGTGCGGCGATTTAACGCCGGCATCCGCAAAGTCTATAAGCGCACGCCCACGCAAATCCGGCGCCTGGCGCGGCAGACGTCCCCGCAGCCCGAGAATCAGTATTTCTTTCGCCTTGGTTACCGGGCGCCCTATGACTGGGACGTCATGCTGAGATTTCTGGCAGCGCGGGCCACGCCGGGCGTCGAAGACGTGGACCTGGGCAGTTATCGGCGGTCGATCTCTGTGAACCGGAGCCATGGATATTTTGCAGTGTCGTTGGACGAGGCGAACGTCGGGGTCGCCGTGCGGGTTCAGTTTGGCGATCCACGCGCGCTCTTCTTTATTGTCGAGCGAATCCGGACGATGTTTGACCTGAACGCGGATTGGGCGGCCATCGTGCGAGGTCTGCAAACCGACCCGGTATTGGCCCCGCGGATTGCTTCGCATCCCGGGTTGCGGGTGCCGGGATGCTGGAGTGGTTTCGAACTCGCGGTGCGAGCCATACTTGGCCAGCAGATCACGGTCAAGGGCGCGACCGCCCTCGCAGGCCGGATAGTAAAGGCCTTCGGGCAGCCGTTCGCCGCAGCTAACAACCTTACTCATTTGTTTCCCTTGCCGGAGGTTCTCGCCGACGCTAACCTTGCCAGCGTCGGCATGCCCGGGGCCCGAGCCGAGACCATTCGCGGGCTGGCGCGGGCGGTGTGCAACGGGCGAATCAGTTTCGATGGGGTTACGGACTGCGATGCTTTCCTGACGCGGCTTTGTGAAATCCCCGGCATTGGAAAGTGGACGGCGCAATACGTGGCCATGCGCGCTCTGGGAGAGCCTGATGCGTTTCCGTCTGGCGATCTCGGTCTTCTTCGCGCATTGGATTTGGAAAGTTCTGCGGAACTCGAACGACGTGCGGAAGCGTGGCGTCCGTGGCGGGCTTACGCGGCAATGTTTCTGTGGAATATCACGAACGGCAGCAGAGCTCGGGAAAGCAAAGTCAGTGGCAAATCCAAGTCGGGTTTACCTGATTCGCCCACGTCTAGCAATGAGCGCTGTAACGTCGCCGATTCATCGTGATCCTCCTTTCGTGGCTCGCATCTGAAAGGGTTCTTCTGGATCGGGCTCCTGCACCGGAATGTCAGGATTTTCCGGACCATCCGGTGGTTCTTTTATCGGAGGAGGTGAAGGCTCGGGTAATTGGCGCAAGTCGAATTGCATAGCAGCTAAGATGCCGATAAGGACGTCCGCGGACACGGTTCGCGTTTGTCGCTCGGTCGATTCAGTTGTGAGATTAATTCTGGCATACGGTCCCTTGCGCCCCGCGCTATAATATACACATGCGTCGCTGGCTGGCAGTTGCGGCCCTGGGCGCGGCTTTGCTAACGCTACCGGCATGGGGGCAACGTCGCGGCGGAGCCTCGGGAGGCTCGGCGGGACATGCCGGATTTGCTGGCGGCCACGCCATGGTTGGCGGTCGCGGCGCGATGGTCGGCGCCCGAGGCTTCCCAGGTGTTCAAAGAGGCGGCGTGCACTTCGTGATGGGTGGTTTTGGTCACCCAGGCCACTCGCCAGTTTTCTTTCACCCCCATCATCGCTTTTTCCGGGCTTGGACCTACGCCGGATATTACGGCTATCCTTGGTACGGAGACGATTCTTACTCGGCAGATTCCTATCCGAACTATCCGGCCTCCGATTATTCGAGTGCGTACGCCGAGAACGACCGAGCGCAGGTGCAGATTGATCGCCTGGAAAATGAAGTCGATCGCTTGCGTCAGGAGCGTGAGGCGAGGGAATCCCAGTCATCTAATTCGGCACGCTCGAAGGCAGAGTCGCAGGCGACCGAGTTGGTTTTCCGCGACAAGCATACCGAGGAAGTGCAGAACTACGCGATCGTAGGACAGACATTTTGGATACTGAATGCCGAGAAGGCGAGGAAGATTCCGATCGCGCAGCTCGATATCCCGGCGACGCGAAGAGTGAATGAAGATCGCGGTGTCGACTTTCAGTTACCCGAGTGATCGGTAAAGACGTAGCTCGCTACGTCTTTACCGCTGTGGATAACTTAGTCCGCATCCACGAGAGTTTCCCCGCTAGAATGACCCCCAAGTACAATCAATAAGAGCCCCCATGCCCCAATTCGTCCATCTTCATTTGCATACTGATTATTCGATGCTCGACGGCGCCTGCGACGTGGACAAACTCTGCGAGCGCGCCAAAGAGCTTGGCATGCCCGCGGTTGCCATGACCGATCATGGCAATATCTTTGGGGCGATGCATTTTGTGAATGCAGCCAACAAAGTTGGGATCAAGCCAATCATCGGCTGCGAACTCTACATCTGTAAGAAGGACGATCACAACATCGAACGCACGCCGCCCGACGGCGATACTTACAACCATCTTCTCGTGCTTGCGGAGAACGAAGAAGGCTATCGCAACCTGGTGAAGATCACCTCCGAAGCTTCGCTGCATGGGTTTTATTACAAACCGCGGGTGAGCAAGAAGTTTCTGGCGGAGCACTCCAAGGGATTGATCGGACTGTCGGGCTGCCTCAAGGGCGAGGTTGCGGAAAGATTGATGGAGGAGAAGTACGAAGCCGCGCGGGATGCGGCGGTGTTCTATCGCGATATCTTCGGCAAAGACAATTTCTTTCTGGAGATTCAAGATCAGGGGTTGGAGATGGAACACCGTATCCATCCTCACTTGTTTCGATTAGAAAAAGAATTGGGCTTGCCCATGGTGGCTACCAACGACAGCCACTACCTTTGCGAAGACGATGCCCACGCGCAGGATGTGATGCTCTGCATTCAGACTGGCAAGTCCATTCAGGACACAAACCGCATGAAGTTCCAGGGCACGGACTTCTACGTTAAGAGCCACGACGAAATGTTTCGCGTCTTCAAAGATGCGCCCGATGTGCTTTCACGCACCCTAGCCATCGCCGAGCGGTGCAGCACTCGATTGGAAAAAGTCAGCAATCCCTTTCCCCATTTTGACGTGCCTGCCGGTTACACGCTGGACAGTTACTTCGAACACGTCACGCGAGAGGGTTTCGCGCGAAGGCTGGAATTACTGCGAAGCTTGCAAGCGCAGGGGCGGGTGAAGCATAGCATTGCGGAATACGAGCAGCGTTTGGCGCGGGAACTTGCCATCATCCAGCAGATGCGGTTCTCGGGATATTTCCTGATCGTATGGGATTTCATCCGCTACGCCAAGGAGAACAACATTCCGGTGGGGCCGGGCCGCGGCTCGGCGGCAGGGTCGCTCGTCTCCTATTCAATGAACATCACCGATCTTGATCCCCTGCAGCACGAACTGTTCTTCGAGCGCTTTCTGAATCCCGAGCGCATTTCGATGCCTGACATCGACATCGATTTCTGCATGAACCGCCGCGACGAGGTGATTGACTACGTTACCCGAAAATACGGACGAGAGAACGTAGCCCAGATCATCACTTTCGGCACCATGGCGGCCAAAGCGGCGATTAAAGACGTGGGCCGTGCGATGGATATTCCATATGCGGATGTGGATCGGATTGCCAAAATGGTTCCGACTACCCTCAACATCAAGTTGGAGCAGGCGATTAAGGATTCGCCCGCGCTACAGCAGGCTTACGAGAGTGAGCCGCAAGTGCGCCAATTGCTCGATACCGCGCGCAAACTGGAAGGCTTGGTGCGAAACGCGGGCGTACATGCGGCTGGGGTTGTGATCTCGCCGCGGCCGCTCACCGAACTGGTTCCGCTTTTCAAGACCAAGAACGACGAAATCGTCACCGCCTTCGACATGGTAGCCATCGAGAAAATGGGCTTGTTGAAGATGGATTTCCTTGGCCTGACGACGCTCACCATTCTGGACGATACGCTGAAGCTGATCGAGCAGACACGCAACCAGAAAATCACACTGCCTGAAATTCCGCTCGAGGACAATAAGACCTACGAAAGCGTTTTTCACAAAGGATTAACCTCCGGCATTTTCCAGTTTGAATCACACGGCATGCGCGACGTTCTGCGCCGCTACCAGCCCAACTCCATCGACGATCTCACCGCCTTGAACGCTCTCTACCGTCCCGGGCCGATCCAGGGCGGCATGATCGACCATTTCATTGAGCGCAAACATGGGCGCAAGAGTATCGAGTACGAACTGCCCGAGTTGAAGGAAATGCTGGAAGAAACCTGGGGCGTGATCGTCTACCAGGAGCAGGTGATGCAAATAGCGAACCGCCTCGCAGGCTACTCGCTCGGTGAGGCCGACCTGCTGCGCCGCGCCATGGGCAAAAAGAAGCCCGAAGAAATGGCCAAGCAGCGCGAGCGCTTTGTCGAGGGTGCAGTGCAGCGAGGTTACCCCCCGAAGAAGATCGAAAAGATTTTTGACCTGCTGGCCAAGTTTGCCGAGTACGGTTTTCCGAAAGCCCATTCGGCGGCCTATGCGCTGCTGGCCTATCACACCGCCTACCTCAAGACTCATTACTCGGTCGAGTTTATGGCAGCGTTACTGACTTCGGTAACCGGGAATACCGATGACGTAGTGAAATACATCAACGAATGTCGTGAAATGGGAATTGCCGTCGAACCGCCAGACATCAATGTGAGCGATGCCAACTTCACGCCGCATGGTAGCGCGATTCGCTTTGGTTTAGCGGCGGTGAAAAACGTTGGCCATAACGCCATCCAGTCGATCGGGGCGGGGCGCAAAGCATTAGGGCGTTATCGTTCCATTTACGAATTCTGCGAGAAGGTGGATCTGCGGCTGTTGAATAAACGTGTTTTGGAATCTCTGATCAAGAGTGGTGCCATGGATTCCTTGGGCCGGCGCGGCCAGCTCATGGCTGTCCTCGACAAGGCCATGGATCGGGCGTTGAAGACCCAGCGCGACGCGGAATCCGGTCAGCACGGTTTATTCGGCGTTTTCCAGCAAGAGGAGACCCCCGTCAACAACGACCGGCTGCCGGATACGCCGGATTGGGACGAGCACACGCGTTTAGCGGCTGAAAAAGAAATTCTTGGGTTCTTCATCACCGGGCATCCGTTGGAAAAATATAAAGACAAGCTAGAAGACCTGCGCGCTTTGAGCACGGCCGATATCTCTGCCATTAAGGCTTCCACCGGGAAAGACGAAAACATCTGCACCGCCGGAATCATTACCAACCTTCGTGTGTTGAAGTCGAAGAAGGGAGATTTCTACGCACAAGGCGCGCTCGAAGACATGTTGGGCTCGGTGGAAATGATCGTGTTTCCGGAAGCGTACCGGAAACTACAGGATAAAGTGAAACTCGAAGTCCCGGTTCTGGTGCGCGGCGGGCTGCGGATTGAAGAAGGTGTAAATCCAAAGTTGACCGCCAACGACATCATTCCTCTCGAGGATGCCAAGGTTCCATTGCCGCGCTCGCTGCGCATCCGCATTCCCCTAGAGACGGCGAACGAGTCTGTTGTGGATGAGCTGCAAGCGCTATGCGCCCAGCGCAAAGGTGAGGCGAAAGTCCTGTTCGACGTCGAACGCCAGGGCGATTTCATGGTGGTGATGGAGGCGGAGGGCTATAATGTCCATCCAGACCGCAATTTTGTGGCCCGCGTCGAGGAGTTGTGTGGCCGCGGCGCGGTGAGGGTCATTGACTGAGGCCTGTCTGTAGAGACATAGCTAGCTATGTCTACCAACGGATACGACGTGAGGCGAATAAGGGGTTCCATTCACAGGAGGGCTGGTTTGCGATCGGCGACTGCTCCGGCTACAAATGCGATGCTGGTGGTGACGGGCGCGGAGTTCCTCCTTTCGATGGTGGAGGCCCGCTGGGCCGCTAGGAACGGTGATGGCAGGAAGATGGAGTCTCAACTGAGGGCGCAGCAAGAGCTGGGGAAAATTGAGCAGCAACTGGAGCGGTTGCAGGCGTTACCGGGGCAGGACGAAGACATTCGCAGCCAGGTCCAGCAACTTCACGATCGTATTCAGTCTCTGCAAGCCCAGGTGTCGGCGCATTTTAGTGCATGGCAGAAGGCGGAACTGGCTAGGAATCCACAGCGCCCGCTGATGCTCGAGTACGTGGAGCGGATCTTCACCAATTGGAGCGAGATTCACGGCGATCGCGGCTTCGCCGACGACCACGCCATGGTTTGTGGCATCGCCCGCTTTCATGGTCACGAGGTTGTCGTGCTCGGCCACCAGAAGGCCCGGGATACCAAGCAGAATGTTTACCGCAACTGGGGCATGACGAATCCCGAGGGCTACCGAAAAGCTCTGCGCATCATGAAGATCGCGGAGAAGTTTAAACGACCGGTGTTCACTTTCGTGGATACGGTGGGCGCCTATCCGGGACTGAGCGCGGAAGAACATGGCCAGGCCGAAGCGATCGCCAAGAATTTGCGTGAAATGGTCCGACTACAGGTTCCGATTATTACGACCATCACCGGGGAAGGCGGTAGCGGTGGTGCGTTGGCGATCGCGGTTGCCGATCGCGTGCTCATGATGGAGAACGCCATTTACTCCGTAATTTCTCCCGAGTCCTGTGCCGCGATTATGTGGCGTGACGCCTCGAAGAAAGAACTTGCCGCGCAGGCGCTGCGCATTACAGCCTCGGACTTGTCCGAATTCGGATGCATCGACGGCATCGTGCCCGAACCCGAAGGGGGCGCTCACACCGATCATGAAGCCGCAGCGGCTCTGCTGGACGCCGCGCTGCAGAAACATTTCGCCGAACTCGTAAGAATGCCCACCCAGGAATTGGTCGGGTCACGATATAATAAATTCCGCAACATGGCGCAGTTCCTACGCGCGGAATGAACGGAATCGGTGTTTCCTAGGCAGGTACTCTCGGGCCTGAAATTCCGCCGTCCATGCCTGTTCGCAACCACCCCGGTGCCGTATAATCAAGGGTTCGCCTCATTACTCCAAAAGCACCCCGAGCGGGCGAAAACTCGCTCCCGTCAAAGGAAGGACTAAGGATGGCCACCACGGATGTAGCGCTCCACGAAGCTTTTGGGCAACGGGAGCCGAAGCGCGTCGTCAACAACATGAGCATTCAGGTTGCGACCGTGAATGGGTCGGGTTCGCAGAGCTCCAATACCGTGCTCCTGCGCAGTATTTTTCAGATGGGTGTCCCGGTCTCCGGCAAGAACCTGTTTCCTTCGAACATTGCCGGCTTGCCGACCTGGTACACCATCCGCGCCAACAAAGATGGGTATATCGCGCGCAAGAAAGAGATCGACTTCGTTATCGCCATGAACGCCGAGACCGCACAGGAAGACGTGTTGTCATTGGCGCCGGGCGCAGCCGTTCTTTACGACGAACCGCTGAACCTGCATAAGCTCCGCACTGATTTAATTTTTTATCCTGTTCCTTATGACAAGCTAGTCGCGCCCGTTTGTCCCGAAGCCAAGCTGCGCAAGCTCGTGAAGAACATGATTTACGTGGGCGTGGCGGCGCAATTGCTCGGCGTCGACATGGCCGAAGTCGAAAAGGCCTTGCGCAAGCAGTTTGCCACAAAAGTGAAGGCGGCCAATTTGAATCTGGCCGCGGTCCGCGCAGGGTTCGAATATGCTACCGCGAATCTTACCAAGCAAGATCCTTATTTCATCCAGCGCATGGACAAGAACCAGGGGATGATTATTATCGACGGCAACTCGGCGGCCGCGCTGGGATGTATGTTTGCCGGGGTCACGGTGGTTACCTGGTATCCGATCACGCCGTCCTCGTCACTGGTCGAAACGTTGATCGAGTACATGAAAGAGTATCGGATCGGTCCTGACGGCAAGGCGACATTTGCGATCGTGCAAGCCGAAGACGAGCTGGCTGCGATCGGCATGGTTCTCGGCGCGGGTTGGGCAGGTGCGCGTTCGATGACTGCGACCGCTGGCCCTGGCGTCTCCCTGATGGCTGAGTTTGCCGGGCTTTCCTACTACGCAGAAGTTCCGGGCATAGTCTGGGATATCCAGCGCGTCGGGCCTTCCACCGGTTTACCCACGCGCACTTCGCAGGGCGACATTCTCTCGACTGCGTTCCTGTCGCACGGCGATACCAAAAATATACTGCTGCTTCCGTGTTCCGTGGCCGAGTGTTTTACCATGGCGCAAGACGCGTTCAATCTCGCCGAGCAGTTCCAGACTTTGGTGTTCGTAATGTCAGATCTGGATCTTGGGATGAATAACTGGATGTCCGATCCGTTCGAGTATCCCAAGGTGCCGATCGACCGCGGCAAGGTTCTTACCAAAGAAGATCTGGACCGACTGGGAGGCTTCGCTCGCTACAAAGACGTGGACAACGACGGCATTGGCTACCGCACCCTGCCGGGCACCGAGCATCCGGCAGCCGCTTATTTCACGCGAGGCACGGGACACAACGAAAAGTCAGGCTACAGCGAGCGTCCTGACGACTTCGAAAAAAACATGGAGCGCATCAATAAGAAGTTCGACACGGCGCGGGCGTTTGTGCCGCGGCCCGAATTGATGAGCAACGGTAAATCGCAATCGAAGATTGGCATTATCGCTTACGGTACTTCGCACTGGGCGATCATCGAATCGCGCGACCAGTTGCGCGATGAATACAATATCGAAACCGATTATCTGCGCCTGAAAGCCTATCCATTCTCGCGCGAGGTTCATGAATTCATCGAACAGCACGACCGGGTTTACGTGATCGAACAAAACCGCGATGCTCAGATGCTCAGCTTGATCAAGCTGGACATAAAGCCGGAGCAGGTTACACGGCTCCGGAGCATTGCGCACATTCACGGGCTGCCGCTGGACGCGCGCTCGGTAACCGATGAACTCACGAGCATGGAGGGCAAATAACATGGCGACCACGACCGCGACACCCACGCCCACACCGAAAGTCAATCGCATCGGCTTGACCGTTCTCGACTATCGCGGCGGCAAGACCACACTGTGTGCTGGCTGCGGTCACAACGCGATTTCCGAGCGCATCATTGACGCCATGTACGAGATGGGTGTGCCTCCCGAACGCGTCATCAAGCCCAGCGGCATCGGTTGTTCCTCTAAGAGTCCGGCCTATTTCATGAGCCGCTCTCACAGCTTTAACGCCGTGCACGGCCGTATGCCTTCGGTCGCCACCGGAGCCGTGCTTGCCAACCACAGGCTGATTGCTCTCGGCGTCAGCGGCGACGGAGATACTGCTTCCATCGGCATTGGACAGTTTGTTCACTTGATGCGGCGAAACCTGCCAATCATTTACATCATCGAGGACAACGGCGTCTACGGCCTGACCAAAGGCCAGTTCTCCGCCACCGCCGACCTCGGTTCCAAGCTCAAAACCGGCGTGCTCAACGATCTTCCACCCATCGATACCTGCGCCATGGCGATCACGTTGGGCGCGACCTTGGTCGGCCGCTCGTTTTCTGGCGACAAGCGGCAGCTGCACAGCTTGCTGAAGGCAGCAATCGCTCACAAGGGTACGGTCATGCTCGACGTGGTTTCGCCCTGTGTGACCTTCAACGATCATGAGGGCTCGACGAAGTCGTACAAATACATGAAAGATCACGAAGAGCCGCTGCAGGACATCAGCTTCGTTCCGGTATTCGAGGAAATTAGCGTGGACTACGATCCGGGTACCACGGTTGAAATCACCATGCACGACGGTTCCCGCCTGCGCCTTAGCAAACTCGAAGAGGATTACGATGCCACGAATCGAATCAAGGCGATCAGCCGCCTGCACGAAGCCCACGAAAAAGCCGAAGTGCTGACCGGACTCTTCTACGTGAACCCCGAGGCGCCGACTTTCATCGACATGCTCAACGTGACCGAAGAACCGCTGGCCACGCTGCCGGAGTCGGTAACGCGTCCGGGAAGGGAAGTGCTCGAGCAGGTGATGGAAGAGCTGCGGTAAATAACGTTCTTGTCATCCCGAGCAGCGCGAGGGATCTAGGTTCTTGCCTCTACCGCCATTGATCGCAACACGGGCAAAACCCCGGATCCCTCACTTCGTTCGGCATGACATTCTGGGTTGCTGATCTTCAACGCCAGTCACGGCCTCGGGCTGATCTCCGTTGCGAACGAATATTCATTCAGCGGACCGAAGCGTTTCTTCTCCGCGTATACCCGCCAGCGCCGCCAGACGATGCGCAAGCTCGCCATCACGGGAATCGATAGATATACGCCCAGCACTCCCGCAATCTCGCCGCCTGCCAGCACGCCAAAGATTGCCGCGAGCGGGTGGAGCTCCATGCTCTTTCCCATAATGCGCGGTGAAACTACGTAGTCTTGAACCAGGCGCCAGGCGATCAGAAAAGCCAGCAGCAGCAGCCAGTGCTTATAACTCATCAGCAGCGCAACGCTCAGAATCACAACCGCCGCCACCAGGGGTCCGACGACCGGAATGAATTCCATCATGCCGCCCGCCGTTCCCAGCACCAGCGCGTAGGGCACTCGGGTTGCTTCCATAAAAGAGATGTAAACCACCATGGACAGGGCGGCGAGCTCAAGTTGGGCGCGGATAAAATGTGCCAGCATCTGGTTCAGGTCCGCGAGAACTTCTTGCAGGAATTCGCGTTGCGGCCGGCTCTGCACAAATGACAGACCGACTTCGCTGAACCCGCGACCATCTTTCAAGAAAAATATAGCCAGAATGGGCACCACGATCAGAAGCCAGGCCTGCTTTGCCACTTGGGCTGCGCGCAGTCCAGCCTGTTGTGCCATGTTAGTAAAACGAGGATCGGACAGAATCTTTTGCAACAGCTGGGTGGTTTCACCGCTCCACCCCCGTTCCCGCCCAATTTCGTGGGCGAGATCGCCAGTGCTAACTCGATCCGTCAAAGTGGGCCATGCTTCGCCCAAGTGCCGGGCCTCGTGCACAGTCCGTGGTCCAATAAAGAAGAAAAGCGTACCCAAAAGGACGACGAACAGGAGATAGATGAGGACGATTGCTAGTCCTCGGCGGCGCGTCCATTTCTCCAGGCGGGATACCGCCGGGTCCACCAGGTAAGCAAAGAAAATTGCGAACAGAAAGGCAATCAGGGTGCGGCGCGCGATGTACAAAAAAACGAGCCCCAACGCAAAGAACAGCGTTGTCGCCAGCACGCGCACCGTGCGTGAATCAATCAGAGCCAATGCCTGCTAGTCTCGCACTACTTCCGTATTCTCACCCAGAATCAGAATTCGCTGCAGCTTGTACTGGTCGTCAACCCAGAGCGTCCATGTGCTCGAGTCGCCCTTCAGGTCCAGGCGATTCATTTCGACTTCCGCGCCTCGGATCGTGAGCTTTTCTCTGCCGGCAAACTCCAGCGTCACGGAGGTCGAAGAGCGTGCATGCGGATTCAACGCACCGAATTGTACGCGTTGTTTCAATGGACATTGCAGCGCGCCCTTGTCCTGTTTGCAGCTGCTGGCCAGGTATTTCCAGACCAGGACTTCTCTTTGCACGAAGAAATAATCATCCAGCAGACTGCTGGAAGCGGGAAGCATGAAGGGTTGCTCTAGCTCTTTATCTTGCGGACTGGCTCGGAACCGCTCGGTCAGGAACTCCTGGTTGGGAACGACCACGGCCTGCGATTGCCCCGGGCTGACTTCCTTCCACTCGTACTTTCGCAAGTTGCCGCCGGGGCCCATTTGCCACTCGGATCGTTGTTCGGCCTTGTCGGCTCCCGCTTCGCTCTTGAACTCCGAGACAATTGAGCTGCCCGTGCTGCTTTGATGGATGGAAAAGGTTTCAGTGGCCACCCGGCGTCCATTCATGAAGACTCCGAACGATCCGGAGTCTACGTTCTGCGCAGTCGCCGCCTTATCATCCTTGTCCGAGGCGGCTGCGGCGCTTAACGCTGCCAGGAGACACAAACCCATAAGCGCGACGATCGTTTTCGTGACAATCGTTCTCGGGACGATCGTGCCGATGACCAAGCCAATATCCTTCGACATCCATTTCCTCAACCCAAGCCAAGACTGCATGCCACCTCCGCCGCGACTGTGTCCACATCCTTGCCGCCGGTCTCAATGCGGACCGCCGCTCTCATGTAGGACCGCCGACGCTTTTCGTAAAGTACGCGAAATTGTTCAGGATTTTGCCGCAATGGACGCTCCGTCGTTTCTTCCATACATCGGCGCAGCAATTCTTCCACCGGGGCGTCAAGGAAGACCGAATGGGCTTCCGCTTCTTCAATCAGCGCGGCGTTATCGGGCTCAACGAAAGCGCCCCCGCCCAATGCCACCACCCGCAGCGACGAACCAAGCTCTCCAAGTAATTCGCGCAATGCCGCGGTTTCGGCTTTGCGGAATCCGGTTTCTCCCGACTCTCGAAAAATCTGCTCGATGGTCTTTCCTTCCCGATGATGTATCCGATCGTCCAAATCCTCGAACGGCAGACCCAAGCGGCGGCTCAAAGCCCGGCCGACGGTGGTTTTGCCGGCTCCCATAAAGCCCACGAGAACCACGGTGCGTACACGGTCTCGCGCTAGCGGCTTGGCCGCAGAAGGCGAACCGGGCTTTGCGCTCATGGATCCCGATTTACCGAAACGGTTCTCCACCCGTCGAGTCCGGTTATTCAGCTTGTTCAACGTTTCTTGAGGTGAATTTTACCACTGAAGGAAAGCAACTTAACCGAAGATGCGGCCTCGCCCATCGTACCTGCGAAGGCACTCCCAGCCCGGGCCACGAAGGAGGTGTGCTCGGGTTGCAATGGAAAGTCGTTCTCCACCCTTCCCTGAACCGAGCGGGCGACAACTTCGATCGAGGCATAGGCTGGAGCGATCGCCTCAATGTCGCCACTGTGAGTCGTCAAGGAGTAATCTCCCGCGTCACCGAAGTCTCCGTCGTAGTGGATCTTACCGCTACTGGAGTTCACATGAACCACGGAACCGTTCACCGTGTTCAGCGCTACATCGCCGCTGACCGAGGTGATGTCCACATGTCCATCGCTGACGTTGGTCAGGGTCACGGGGCCGTTCAGGGTCTTAATTTGAACATGCCCGGAACTGACCTCGCGAACGTCCACAACCGCACCGCTACCTTCCAGAATCATGTCGCTGTGGAGTTTTTCGACGTGTAAAGGGCCGGTTGTCGAATGCAAAGTCAGGTTCGCATCCGCTGGCACGAGGACTTCATAATCGACGCGTCCTGTATCCGGGGTTGCCCCGTCCAGGAGATGAGAAAAAACCGAAACCCGGTGCCCCCTGCTGCTTTGATCAACTTCAACTTTGTCGGAATACAAAATTGCGGTAACCACCACCCGCTTGCCCGGACCCGGTTTGACGGAAATTGGCCCGTACGCGTTGACTATGGAAACGCTTGCTCGGCGTCCAACCTTGAAATGCATTTCCTTGCGGGTTGTCTCGGCGGCGGCAAAAGCCACCAGGACAAAGATGACGACGGCAAATATTGCGGCGCGCTGCTTCCGGCACATAATCAACATCTCCCCATTGCACACGGGCTCTGCTCCCGCCGGCCCCGAAATCCTTCCGCTCTATTATGGCAGAGAACGGTCCAAAGCCATCTCATAAACCATGGCTTTCTGCTCGTACGCATTCCTTAAGTACTGTTGCGCGACCTCGTCATTCGGGTCGCTATGCACCGATTGCTCCGCATCCCGGATGTAAGCATTCACCGACCGCAGGTTGGCTTCATACTCCGCTCGCATGGACGGCATTCGTTCGCCCACCGTCTTGAGCAATTGCAGATCATCGCCGGCCATAGGCTGTAAGCCAGCGGTTTCAACCCCCGCGGGCGGAGTCTGTTGTTCCGCCACGGGCGGCCGGCCCGTTCCACGCTGGAACATTAACACTCCAAAGGCGACCAGAAACATAGCCGCGGCCGGGACCAGCCAGCGCAACTTCCAGCCCAGCAGGGGTGCGGGTGGCTGCGAGCGCGCTACATGGGGCTGACGAATCAGCCCCTCTTGCTGTAATGCGACTTCAATCGAGTTCCATATCCATGGGCTGGGTTCCTCGGAACCCTGCAAAAGCCGCGCCTGTTGTGAAATGGCGTTCAGATCCGCTACCAGATCGAAGCATGCGGAGCAGGACTTCAAGTGTGCTTCCTGCTCAATGGTGTGCCCGTCCCCAAGCTCTGGCAGGACCCGTTCAAACTCTTCACAGGTCATACTACCTCTCCCGATTCATCTGTAAGATAGCTCCTCACGGCTTTGTGGCCTTTTCGGCTCTGCTCGTTTTGAGGATCTCTCGTAACTTCATCCGTGCTTTATGTAATTGTGACTTGCTATTGCCGATCGAACATCCCACCATTTGGGCAATCTCATTGTGCTCGTAACCCTCGACGTCGTGCAGCAAGAAAATCATTCGATACCCCGGAGGCAAAGCCGCAATCGATCTTTGTAGCTGCATCCGGTCGACGGATCCAGCCAACCGCGGATCGTCCGCGCCCAGCTCTTTCCTGGGCGCCTCTTCCTCCGTCTCCATAGTTTCTTCGAGCGAAACCACCGGAAGACCCTTCTTGCGCAATTGCATCAGGACGACGTTTACCGACATCCGGTGCAGCCAGGTCGAAAACGCGGATTCGCCCCGAAACGTTCCAATCTTGCGGAATAACTGCAGAAATGCTTCCTGGGTCAGATCCTCGGCCGCTGCCGTATTGGCCGTCATGCGCAGGCATAGTGAGTACACTCGTCGTTTATGCAGGTTATACAGCGCCTCAAAGGCTTCCGCATCCCCTTGCTTTGCTCGTTCGATTGCCTCTGCTTCGGTAAGCTTGTTGCTCTGCTGTTTTTTCGCGTCCGTCAAGTCGTCTTTTCCGGCCGCACTCAGTCAGATGCGGCGTAAGTATCTTTTCGTTGTACTGCTTGCAGGTACCCAGTCCGGCCCTTCGGTTTACCGAAATAGAGTTACCTGGGTCACCAGGCTCCGTCCCACATCCCATCCGATAGCCTTTAGATTCAGTAGTTGCCGGAAAGGAACCAAAGAACCGCTGGAGCCAGTTTCCATCGGCTGTCCTGCATCTCGCGGTTTTCGATATGTGGGTCTCCGAACCGCGAAATTCCCGCATAATCGACCGATAGACCCCTCGTCTGCCTAACCTGACGCCGAACCGGTTGTGATCGTCTCGAGTCCATGCCCTTGGGGTCCAGTTTCCCTTTTGTGCAGCAGGAAGGCAAAGAACACTCCCAGAAAACCTAGAATGGAGAAAATCCACATTCCCAGCCGGTACCCCGCCGGATTCTCCGCGCTGGCGTGAGCGAAATCATTGGCCCAGCCAATGACAAGGTTAAACCCGAACAGTCCAATATTCTGGATCATCGTCATCAGTCCATAGGCAGTCCCCAGCTTCGACTGATCGACAATATAAGCGACCGAAGGCCACATCACCGCCGGAATCAGCGAAAACGCCACTCCCATCATCGCCATCGGCACATACAAATTAATGTGCGTGTAGGCCATCATCAAATAGACGGGAATCAGCAGCAGGGAGCCAAGCATCATCAAAATTGCCCGCCTGCCCACTCGATCCACCATCAAGCCAAACAACGGCGTCGCCACCATGGCAAAAAGCGTCAGCGTGCTGGAGAGGAAACCCCCAAACTCACGAGAAGTTCCATGCGCCTCCATAAAGAACTTCACCGCGAAGGTTTGGAAAGGGAAGATGGCCGAGTAGAAAGTGACGCACAGGGCGACGATATACCAATAGCTCACGCCGAACTTGAACAAATCGGCGAAAACCACCTTGTCGGTCGAGACTTCGCCGAGGTGGTAAACCTTTTCTGCGTGGACTTCGAGTATCCAGTAAATAGCCGCGCCGATCACGCACAAGCTGGAAACCCCAAGTGCGATGAGGAACGGCCAGCGCCAGTTCGCGTAAGCCGCTCGAGCCCAGGTGGGAGAATTCAGGGCGGCAAACGAACCAAGCCGGCAGATCGTCAGATTGATGCCAAAAGCAAAGCTCAACTCTTTTCCTTTGAACCACCTCGCCAAAGCCGCCGTAACCGCGACGATCAGCGATTCTGCGCCCATCCCAAAAATGAGCCGCCCAATCGCCATAAGCCAAAGATGCCCCGATGCTACGGTGATCGCAGGCCCAATAAAACAAAGAACCCCAAAGATCATCAGCGATCGTCTCAGCCCAATCCGGTCAATCAAGACCCCGCCAATCACCACGGTGAAAATGTTGGGAAAACTATAAATTGCCTGCAGCAGGCCGATGTTCGAATCCGTAAAGCCAAGCTGTTGCTTAAGCACGTCAGCCAGCGGGCTCAAGGCGTCGTAAACGTAGTAATTCCCGAACATGGCGATGCTCACGAAAATGAGCACCATCCATCGGTAGAACCGTGAAGGCTCCGGACGCACGGACTCGGACATCAACGCTCCTTTATGAAGGCAACCAACAAGAACTCAAGAAGATAGCAGATGCCAGAAAACTTCGCACGGCCCAAACGCACGTGGGGACAGCCGCCCCCGGCTGTCCGCCGAGCGAAGCTTGGGTGGCCGGGGACGCCCAAGTAGATCTGGACGCCCGTCCGGGCAGCGCGATAAGAAAAGACGTCATCCTGAACCCGGCGTCAGCCGGGTGAAGGATCTCGCGCGTACTATTTCAAACCGTCCAGAAGCCTTTTCCCCAACACCCTCGTCCATGATAAAGTGGTCCATCTCACGGCTGGTGGGGCCTCCGAAACCCAGAAAGCCACACTCCCAAAGCCGTTTGGAAGGAGTCATGTATGGGCCAGGTTTACGAAATCGTGAAGGACCGCCGAGTCTACTCCATTGACGCCAACAGCACGGTGCTCGAAGCCGCCCGCTTCATGATGGAACACAGCATCGGCGCCTTGCCCGTACTCCGCGACGGCGAGATCGTGGGAATCTTCTCCGAGCGCGACATAATGAATCGCGTAGTGGCGGTCGGACGGATGCCGGGAACGACAAAGATTTTCGAAGTTATGACTGCAAACCCCAAGGCGATCAGCGTCGACGAAACCATCGACAACTGCCTTTTCCTGATGCGCGAGTTCGGCTTCCGCCATCTCCCCATCACCGACGGCAAGCAGCTAAAAGGCCTGGTCTCCCTGCGCGACATCCTACTGCGCTACGTCTCCCAAAAGGAAGCCGAAGCCCGCCGCGCCGCCAGTTGAAACGGATCAAGACGCGCCTGGGAATCTTTACGCCAACCCGTGGCCCCACGCTACTATCCCGAGACCCGCGCTTCCGCGCCCTTCATCAGCCACCGCGCTTCCCGATATTTCTCATACTGCCCGAGCGAACCCTGGTCCTCGGGATGGAACCGCCGACACTTCCTCGGCGCAAAAGCCTTCATCGGGATCACGTACCAGAAATCCAAAGGCACAATGTAAACTGCCAGAAAATCGATCTCCTCCTCCGTGTACGCGCCCGTACAACCCAGATTTCCCCAACCCACCCATCCTCATCGCAAACCGCAAATATCGAAATTCCCGACCCTTCTTCACGTCCCACAATCATCTGAATATCCCCATCCTCTCCGCCATTGTCATCCGAGCAAAGCCCCTGTCACCCTGAGCAAAGCGAAGGATCTGTGTAACTCTTTTGGAAGTCGCGCACAGTCCTCCGGGCGCAACAAAAAGCGCAGCCCGAAGGCTACGCCACAAAAAGGCCCCGCTCTCGCGAGCGGGGCCCTCGATCCAACTGAAAGCTGACAGCTTCTTCTTAGTACATCCCTTCCATCCCACCGCCGTGTCCGCCGCCCATCGGAGCACCCTTTTTCTCCTCTGGAATTTCGGCGATCAGGGCTTCGGTGGTCAGCATCAACGATGCGATGGATCCCGCATTCTGCAGCGCGGTGCGCACAACCTTCGTCGGATCGAGCACGCCCGCCTTGACCAGATCTTCATACTCGCCGGTCAGGGCGTTGTAGCCGTAGTTGGGGTCCTTCGAGTCGTTGACTTTGCCCAGGACGATGGCGCCCTCTTCGCCGGCATTCTCGGCGATCTGGCGCAGCGGTTCCTGGATGGCGCGCTTCACGATGTTCACGCCGATCTGCTCGTCGCCCTCGAGCTTCAGCTTGTCGAGCGAGGGGACGCAGCGGGCCAGAGCCACACCACCGCCGGGGACAATACCTTCCTCGACTGCGGCGCGGGTTGCGTGCATGGCGTCTTCGACGCGAGCCTTCTTCTCTTTCATTTCGGTCTCGGTCGCAGCGCCAACCTTGATCACAGCCACGCCACCAACCAGCTTCGCCAACCGCTCTTGCAACTTCTCGCGGTCGTAGTCGCTGGTGGTCTTTTCGATCTGGCCACGGATTTCCTTCACCCGGCCCTGAATGTCCCCGGGCTTGCCTTTACCTTCGACGATAGTCGTGTTGTCCTTGTCGATGGTGATCTTCTTGGCTTGGCCGAGATCGCTGATCTGCACGTTCTCGAGCTTAATGCCGAGATCCTCAGTGATGGCCTTGCCACCGGTGAGTTTTGCGATGTCATCCAGCATGGCCTTGCGGCGATCACCAAAGCCGGGCGCCTTGACGGCGGCGACTTGCAGCGTGCCCCGCAGCTTGTTGACGACGAGAGTCGCGAGCGCTTCGCCTTCAACATCCTCGGCGATGATCAGCAAAGGACGGCTGCTCTTCGCAATCTGCTCGAGCAACGGAAGAAGATCCTTCATCGAGCTGATCTTCTTTTCGTGAATCAGGATGTACGCGTTCTCCAGCGCGGCTTCCATGCGCTCGGGATCGGTCACGAAATAAGGAGACAGATAGCCGCGGTCGAACTGCATGCCTTCGACCACTTCGAGTTGCGTCTCGAGAGTCTTGGCTTCTTCCACGGTGATCACGCCATCCTTGCCAACCTTCTTCATGGCCTCGGCAATGATCTTGCCGATGGTCTCGTCGTTGTTGGCGCTGATGGTGCCGACTTGTCCGATCATGTCGCCGGTCACGGGCTTGGAGAACTTGTCGAGCTCGCCCTTGACCCGGTTTCCTTCCTTGTCGACGCTGCCGCAAATGGCAACGACGGACTTCTCGATACCGCGCTTCATAGCCATCGGATTGGCGCCGGCCGCTACCGTCTTCACGCCTTCGCGGAAGATGGCCTGAGCCAGAACGGTTGCCGTGGTGGTGCCGTCGCCCGCGATGTCCGAGGTCTTCGACGCCACTTCACGCACCATCTGCGCGCCCATGTTTTCCTGCGCGTCCTTCAGTTCGATTTCCTTGGCCACGGTGACGCCGTCCTTGGTGATGGTCGGCGAACCGAATTTCTTTTCAATGACCACGTTGCGGCCCTTGGGGCCAAGAGTGACTTTCACTGCATCGGCGAGTATATTCACGCCGCGGAGAATCGCCTGCCGCGACTCTTCTCCATGTACGATTTGCTTTGCCATAATTTCTTTTCTCCTTGATGTGTTAAAAAGTTGTCATCCTGAGCGGCCGTCTCTTTGGCCGCGAAGGATCCAGGTTCGTCACCGCGCGCAATCGCGTCTAGCGAGTGCTATAAAGCGCGAGACGAACATCCTTATTGCTGCTACTTGCGCGAACCAGCCAATTCCTTCTTAGCCGCGCCCGTCACGATGCCGAGAACCTCTTCCTCGCGCATGATGATAAAATCTTCACCGTCCAGCTTGATCTCCGTGCCGGAGTACTTGCCAAACAGAATGTGGTCGCCTTCTTTAACTGCCAGAGGGAATACCTTCCCCTCATCGTTGCTCTTGCCGCGTCCCACGGAGATAACCTCGCCCTCCGAAGGCTTATCCTTAGCGCTGTCAGGAATAATGATGCCGCCTCGGGTGGTGCCTACTTCTTCTATGCGGCGGACCAGGACACGGTCGTGCAGTGGGGTAAATTTCGTAGCCATGCTTATAGCTCCTTTCGTTCGTATTCAGTTAGGATTTAGGGTTGAAGTGCTCAAGAGGTACCAGTCGCCAATGTTTTCGGATGTTTGTTAGCACTCATGATTGGCGAGTGCTAAGTATATGAGGGTGGAGCTGGCTTGTCAAGGGACCGCCTCCTCGACGGATATATCTAGGTTATATTACAGTTATTTACGGCGTATGTTGAAGGTCCGCTGGTTCGTGGATTTGAGGTGCTGGCCATGAAGAGCCTTTCCTTAGTCGTAGCAGTCACGTTGACGATGTGGTTTACGGGGGCATCCACCGTCGAGGCCGGTGCGAGCGATAAGAGGTCGCAATACGACGTTCCGGTGTCTGCACTGAGCTTTGTGGTGTTGAAGGATGACAATGGGAAGCCAGTGCGCAACGCGGGTGTAGTGATGCATTCGGTGGGCAAGAATGGTAAGCAGGATCGTGGCGGCCTTGAACTCAAAACCGATGCGGAAGGCAAGGCCAGCTTTGAAGGCGTCCCTTACGGGAAGTTGCGAGTGCAGGTTTTGGCCCCTGGATTCCAAACCTACGGCGAAGACTACGAAGTGAATCATCCGACAATGGAGATTACGATCAAGTTGAAACGTCCCGGGGGGCAGTACTCGATCTACGAAAATCAGCAGAACGACAAGAAACCCACGACTCCGCCCGATCCGAATGCCAAGCCGCAGCCGTAGGAACGGTTGGCTGGTTCGGGCAAAGCAAGATGAAAGATGGAGGTTCGCCTCGCGCTTAATTGTGCGATTCGCTCCGCTCCCCGGACGCGGTCGCTCGCCTGGATCCTTCGCGGCAACTGCTGGCCGCTCAGGATGACGTCAAGTTTTAAGTACTCTTGCCCAATAACACTTGTCCTCGTCTAATAATAATTATCATCTAATTCCTATGCGCGTGAGCTACACTGAGTTCTGCGAACTTGCCTGGAAATTCGGCGCAGCTCCGGGAGATTATTCGCCAGAGCAAGTCTAACGCCGACATCCACGACCGTGTTCCCTCCATGTCGCTGGCGACGGTCTACAAGAATATCCGCTTGTTCGTCGACTACGGCTTGCTGCGCGAGGTTACGCCTCATGGACTCTCGCCCGTCGACGCTTTGCCGCTACCCACCAGCGCCGAGTCATCTACGAGGCGGTCGTCGCTGTGGACGATGGTTTCATTATTGTTGGCATCCAGCTTAAAGACCGTGCCAACCTCGAAAGCACCGCCTTGCATGGTCACGCCGTAAAGATTTCCCGCGGCGTCTCGGACCAGGCTTCCGTAAGGAAACCTGACATCCCCAGTCCCGCCAAAGCCGTACAAGACGCTCTCGGATCCATTGGGAGCCAGTTTAAAAATCATCCCAAGGTTTTCCCAGACCACCAAGATGGGTCATTCCGTACAGGTTGCCTGCAGAATCCCGCAGCAAAGAACCACCCAGCGGCCAAGCTCCGTCGTTATAGCGTGGCGCGTACGGATTGAAGCTGTGGAGCATCGTCTCCTTGCCCGTGGAATCAATCTTGAAGACCGTTCCGTAACTGTTTCCGTTGCTGTAAACGCCGTCCTGAAATGTGGTGCCGTAGAGATTACCCTTTGAGTCCTGGACTAAGCCTTGTTGGGGATTCATCCCGTCGACACCAGGGATTCCGGTGAAACGATACAGCACGGTCTCTTTGCCGGCTGGATCGATTTTGAATACGGTTCCACAGCCGTTCGGACCACATGCACCGTAGAGGCCCCCATATTCGGTGGTGCCGTAGAGATTGCCGGCAGCGTTCCTGATGAGGGGCGCAACCGGATTGGCGACGTCTCCGCCCGTACCGGTGAAGCTGTGCAGCGCGGTTTCTTTACCCGCTGGAGTTACTTTGAAGACCGTCCCATAGCTGTAAGCGTCGTCGATCAGAGTGGTGCCGTAGGGGTTGCCTTGGGGATCAAGAATCAAATTCGAATAAGGACTGGAACCACCGCGTCTGGACTTAAGCTGGTAAAGCAAACTGAAAGTTGGCGGACTCGCGGGTCTGGGCCATGGAAGGCGCCGTCAGCAGCAGAATGGAAGGTAGTACGTTCATGGCCAATAGGAGTACTCGAAAGATCCGGCTGCATCGTTGCTGCAGAGCGCTCATCGACGCTCTCCTTGCCAGCAAAGTCTTGAAGCGCGAATTGCCTCAAAAGCGGCGACAAGTCTATACCCATCCCGCGAATCGCGATGCAGTGAAATGATTTTCATCTGAAGCGCACCTAATCGGTATTCGGACGCTCGCCAGTATTGCCGAAACCGCTCGATTTATGGCCTACTTCTGCAATACCGTTATTGAGGACCACCCATGGACTACCTATTGAAGACTGAGCCGACTGTATATTCTTTTGCTGATCTTGAACGTGAACAGAATACCGTTTGGGACGGTGTGACCAATCCCGTGGCGGTGAAACATTTGCGCGAGATGAAGCCTGGGGATCGGTTAGTCATCTACGAAACCGGCGATTACAAGAGCGCGGTGGGAACTGCGACTGTGGTCTCGGTCGATGCGAGTGATCCCAAGACGCCGCTGGTGAAGATCAAGGCAGGGAAGCGGCTGGGTAAGCCGCTGACGCTGGCCGAAGTCAAAGCCCACAAACTGTTCGCCGATTCGCCGCTGGTGCGGCAGGGAAGACTCAGCGTGGTGCCGCTGAGCAGAGAGCAGTACAAGTTTCTGACGGGCGAGTGAGTGCAGGGTAAGTCTGTGTGCTGGGTTGTCGCCCGAGGGCCTGCGTGTTCTCCGGACAAAAACCAGTCGAGCTGTGCTCGACTGGACAGCCGGGGGCGGCTGTCCCCACGTGTCTAAGGCGAGGCGGTTCTTCTCCCAAGTGTGAAAGTGGTCCTGCCGCGCCTTACGAGATTCTCGAGAGAAAAGCGAGTTTCCCGCAAAGCCGCGGGCCGGGTGGGAGACCCGGCTCCACACAGGCACCACAAATTCATGCGTGGAGGTCGCGGCGAATCAGCGCCGAGTCGAGGAAAAAGCCCAAGCCAACGCTGAGCGGGATAATGCCGAACGCCGCGGCAATCCATGCGTCCGACTCGACCCGCGCGATGAGCGCAAACGTAATCATATAGCCGATTGCTCCCGTGACCAGCAGGATGCCAGAGCGCCGCGAACGGGCGGCCTCCGTAAGCTCAGGCTGCATGGGTACGTTCACTCCGCGGGCCAACGCTGCCAGGTGTTCGTCGGTGCGCAGTTTGCGCACGTGATAAAAGGTGTACATCGCGGCCATCGGAATCCCGAAGACCATGATCACTGCTACCAGACCGACCAAATTTCCATCCATAGTGTACTCCTTCCGTGGTGCGCCGCTTGCGCGTGGGCGGCTGGAAACCGCTGTCAATATGAAGTACGGAGGGAGCGCGGAAAAGTTCCGCTAATTTATTACCGGAATTAATTAATGGAGAACGGGCGTCACTGCCCGCCCGGGCGAGGGCAAGGCGCCCGAGAGTTTCTTACTGAGGAGTGAAAATCTTTCGTAACTCTCTACGCAGAATTTTACCCGACGGGGTTCTGGGCAGCGCGTCGACAAAGTGGATTTGCTGCGGCTGCTTGTAAGCGGTTAGACGCTCGGCTACAAACCCGCAGAGGTCCTCCTCCAATTTCTTGGATGCAACAGAGCCTTCGCGAAGCACGACAAATGCGACTGGAATCTCACCGGCGGCCGTGTCCGTGCGTCCGACGACGCCGCAATCGCGAACCGCAGGATGTTCGAGCAGCAGAGCTTCGACCTCGGCGGGCGCCACCGGAAAACCTTTGTACTTGATCATCTCCTTGCGGCGATCAACGACGTAATAAAAATCGTCGGCATCACGGGTGACGATGTCGCCGGACCAGAACCATCCATCGTGAAGCACTGCGGCCGTGGCTTGCGGATCTCTCCAGTAGCCCATCATGAATTGCGGACCACGCATGACCAGTTCGCCGGGCTGGCAGGGAGCGACTTCGTTTTCGTTTCCGTCGATGTCCGCGGCGCTCACCACGCGGCATTCGGTTTGTGCCAGCGGTTGTCCGATTGATTCAGGCTTGTACAGTTCGGGCTCGAGGTAGCCGACGTGCGTAACCGGCGAGGCCTCGGTCATGCCATAGCCCTGGCAGACCAGGACCCCGGTGAGTTCGGTGAAGCGGCGGCCGAGCTCAGGAGCGAGCGGCGCAGCGCCGGACTTCACCCAGCGCAGACGATGATTCCTTGGGAACTGTCCGGCCTCGGCGGCCTGGCAAAGCGCGTTCAACGCCGGCGGCACCGCAGGCATCATCGTCACGCCCTCGCCCACCATCAGGGAGAGTAATTGGGCTGGGTTGAAGCGAGGCATTAGTACGAGCGTTGCTCCCAGCGTTAGCAGCGGGTTCAGGACTACGTTGAGGCCGTAGATGTGATAGAGCGGGAGGAAGCAGAGAGCCACATCGTTGGTCGCCATCTCGCTGGCGCGTGGTCCGATGAATTGAAAAATGTTTGCGACCAGGTTGAAGTGTGAAAGCATCACGCCCTTCGGGAGCCCGGTGGTGCCGCTCGAGTAGGGCAGCGCGGCGAGAGTTTGATTGGAGGGGCCTGCGGGCGTAGGGAGGCCGGCTGTGATGTGCTTTCGCAGGTTGGCAAATGGTTCTGCTCCTCCGACTGCGGCGTGGCGCGTGGTATAGACGCGGCGGAGGTTGGGCAGGCCAGCGAGATTGATTTCCTGGAGCAAAGGGCCATCGGTGATGAGAAGCGCCGCGCCGGAGTTTTCCAACTGGTAGCGCACTTCGCGCTCGCGATAGCTCGGGTTCAGCAAAGTGGGTACGGCCCCAGCGAGCGTTGCAGCGTGGTAGACGGCGCAGAACTCCCAACAGTTGGGCAGGTAGATGGCGATGATTTCGCCGGGCATCAGGCCGGCCGCGACGAGCCCGCGGGCGAGTTCCTCCACTAACTCTGCGTACTCGGAGTAAGTGATGCGGTGCTTGCAAGAGGTGTCGTCGCAGGATGGATCATCACAGGACGAATCAATGATTGCAGTCTTGTGCGGAAAGCGGGCGGATGATTCGAGAATGACATTGTGGACAAAGCGGCCCTCGGGGTCGGCGTAGAGACGGGTGCGGAGCATGCGCATGTGATTCTAGCGCGAAATTTCAAGGTGTTCTACGCGGAACGTTTGGGCGGTTACTTTGAAGAGATTTTCAGTACAGCGGTGTTCCGTTCGTCGGTAGCGATGGTTCGGTAGAATGTCTTAAGATCGTCTGCCCTGCTGACGGGCACACTCAACTCTTTTATCTCAAACGTGCGCGTGTAACGAATGGCGCCTCCGGTGGCCTCTGTTTTAGAGTGATAACTGGCGAAGCTGTAGTCCGCATCGACCGGAGCTGGCAGATCGTCCACTTCGTAGCCTGCTGGCAGTGTTATTTCAAACGTATCTGTGTCCCGCAGCGGAGCCTCGAATTCGACGGGAAACTTTCTGGGTTCCTTCGTCTCCAGTAGTGCCTGAGATTTAACTCCAAGAACGCGCGGGCGTACCAGGAGCAAGTTGCCGGCGTTCTTGGCGTAGTTTTCAGACTCGAAGGAATAATTGAAACCGAAGGGCTGGTCCATCAGTTGGAGGTTCACGATGCTAGCCCTTGTGATACGAAAGCTGGCAAGGGAATCGGCCAGGAGGCTCTCGATAAGCTTGATCTGGTCAGTCGACTTCGTGATTGAGCGCAACGTCCATCGTTCCGACCACGCGCGATCTCCAAACCGCACTTCTTTAACATCGCCTTGTAGTCTGCCAGAGGTGTCCAGAGTCAGTTTTGCTGTCCGCTGGATACTGTTGGTCGTTGCCGGCTGCCTGGGCAATTCCACGAGTTCGCTGTCATAGGGAGTTACGAGAAGGCCGTAATTGGACTGCAGATAGCCTCCAATCTGGCCGAATGGTGTGAGCTCGTTGGTCGGATCAAAGAATAAAAGCCTTCCCAGTTTCGGATGCTGGATCGTGGCGATCAGGGATGGGTCGGTCAGGCCATCGGGCAACTTAATAGCAAGAATCGCGTGATTGAAGTTGGCGCGCGCAGGCGTATCGGGTCCAACCGAGCCCCGTTTCGCGTTGATCAGTAAATAGTAAGACTGAACACCGATCTCGTTGAGCATAGCTGCAGTGAGTGTTGCCTTGTCTTTGCAGTCTCCGTAACGGTGAAAGAACACATCCGGTGCAGGATGAGGCTGCCAGCCTCCGATGCCCAACTCGATCGCAACGTAACGAATGTCATGCTGAACGAACTGCGCGATTGCCTGCATTTTTTCGAGGGGAGTGTGGGCCGAGGCTGTTAATCTGGCTACCTGCTGTTTGATCTCGGCGGAAGGGTCGCGCCTTCCGCTGGTCAAGTTCAGATACCAGGCGCCCATCCCCTGCCAAGTGGTAAATTCGTTGAGCACCGCACCGCCGGGAGGGAAAAAGGAAATGACCATCTGGGCTGCAATACCCTCCATGGGCGGCATGTCGTGCTCTCTTCGAATTCCTTCCGTGTCGCTGACCGTCCAGTTCCACTGATTGCTTGCGGCTTGCGTCGGTTTTATTTCTGGATGGTTGAGCCAGGATGCCTTGTACTCCCAACCGACAGGGAGTTGAACCGAATAGAAGCTCTGCCTCGCGGGTGCAATCTGCTGGAAAGACCAAGTATCTTGCAAGACGAAAGGCTGCTCCTCGACCTCGTATTCGTAGCCGATGACGTTACCAGGATCTGGCGCGGGAATGTGGAGAACTTTGGCTTTGACGTCGGTAATCAACTCGCTACCCGGGATGTTGGGTAGGGAAACTTCCGCAGCATCTTTATCCTTTACTTCGAAGTCTTTGCCCTGCGCGGGAATGCACCAGCCGTGCAGGCTGGTGACCTTCTTATGGGAATTGAAGAAGACAAGAATGGTTCCGTAGTGACGCCCCTCAGGCCGCACGATTTTGTAAGCCTCGCGCACGTGAGTTCTGATCTTGTCAGCAGACAGGACGGAGACGTCGGTCTCCGAGTACAAGAGCACGGCGTCGGTCTTTTCATCGTAGCTAGGCAGGGGAGCGTTGCCTTGCTCGTGAACCCACTGCGGCGCATCGCCCGCCAGCGCGGGAGGAACGCACACCAAGATGGCGACCCCGAGCAGAAACAGCAGCGCTTGCCGACTAGTTGCTTGCAGTCGCCGCACCGGGTTGCAACACAATTTGTTCTTCATCTCCGGTCCTCACCACCTGAAAGAAAGTTCGAAGAGCTCCGTAGTATTTCGTCTCAAGGAAAAGAAAGTCGACGTTCAACCTCCGCGCCACATGCAGCACGCCCTTGTCGTCCTCTGCCTTCAATGTGTAAGAAACAATGTGGCCGTCCTGATTCTTGGCAGGCGGCACGCTAGCCACCTGCCAGCCAGCAGGGAGTTCGATGGATACATCATCCAGTTTCTCGAAGGGATATTCGAAATAGATCGGTTGAATGCGATTAGCGTGCTCGAAGAGGCGCTTTTCGGCTGCCGTGAACAGCCCGACTGGCATGACGGCACGCTTGCCTGCGCCCGATACCCAGCCGGGAACTCGTAGGTGGAATTCCGCGACGAGAGGCGTTTCCGAGCTGGTCCAATCAGGCTTGTTTGTCAGGTCCAACTCGATTGCGACTGGGACCTGCTCTTTCAACTCGTCCTCGAGAAAATTCTTGCGCGCAACGTCGTCTGAGTTTCGGAGATTGAGCCGTCGATACATAGCTTCGAGACCGGTGTAAGTGATCGTGACTGTGCCTTCCATGTCGCCGGTGTCGGATAGCCTCAGCTTCGCATTGCGTTCGATGCGCGAATCCGAGCTAGGAGGAAGCGTAGTCATGATCCAAGATCCGCCGTCTTTATCCAACCGCAACCCGGGAGTACCTGTCTCCGACCAGGTCAACAGGCCGAAGGGCGTGAATGCGGCTCCAGGATCAAAATACAGATCCTTCCCATTCAGCTTCACGAGCACTACGTTGGCGTTCAGCTTTTCGCTTTGCATGGTTTTGGGACTGAAGAAGTACTCCCGGCGGCTGGAGACCCAGGCTCCGTAGGCTTCGAATCCGGCGGCGCGCACGAGAGCGAGGTACAGCCACGTCAGTTGCACGCCGGTGCCGTAGCCTCGCTTCCAGATGTCCTCGACGTTCTCCGCTACCTTTTCCTTGTCGCGCTTCTCCTCCTGCTCCGTTTTCCGGAGTTCGTAGCTGGTGTTACGAACCTGCTGCACACGGTCGTAAATCTTTCTGAGTTTCGTTTCTGGCGAATCACTCGGGGACACGATTTGGCCAACGGCATCCTCCATGGCCTTGCGTTTTCCGATAAAGCTTTCCAATTGGTCGTTCCGCTTTTTATCCACCTTTTTCCAAAAATTGTTCGTGTCTTTCTCGATGGAATCCTCGCTCTAGATGAAGTCCACACGTGACTTCACTTCGTTTGCGGGGGGCATAAAGTCTTCCGTCTGAAAGGCGGGAATGTTGGTTGCCGCCATGCGGATGATGCCGTCGGCACCTTGTTTGACTTCGGAACCGGGTGGCAAGCCCTGCCATGTCCAGTGTAGATACCTGAATTCCACCCTGAAAATGTACACTAGGTCTTCAGAAGCGACTTGTCGACGGCTTTCAGGATGAGCTCTTGATTCTTGGTGAGGGTCACTGTACGCGAGAGCCGGAATCGGTGTTGAGCATCGCGTAGGTAGACTTTGTACATTGTTCCGAGTTCGTTCAGAGCCCTGTCCGCGGTAAACTCGGTATTCCGCAGATGATAGCGAAGCAGAGACAGAAGTAAGTAAGCCAGATAACAAAGGAAGACGTGGGCACGTACGCGTTCGGCGAGCCAGTGACGAACGGGACGCAAGTGGATGATACCTTTGAGACTGCGAAAAGCTTTTTCGATCAAGTCCTTGTTGAAATACAGAGGAAGCAATTCTTCTTGCGGGAAGGGACGTGTGCAGAAGATACAGGAGTAGCCGTCGAACTCTTCCGCGACGGCCAATTTATCCTGACGTAAATGGCCCCGGGTATCGAAGAAGGGGCGCAATCCAGGTTTGATAGCTTTGCCTTCGGCCAGCAGTTTCTGGGCATACACGATCTCGTCGCGGCGCGATTCCCGTGTGTCGCGCTGGCGCTGCTCATTGAAACAGAGAGCCAGTTGGCCGCGGACACGGTCGATTTGGTAAGGCCGCAGGCGAGCGTAAAAGATGGTGGATCCGACCCGGACGCGGTTGGGAAATTGCATCAGCTGTTGCGGATTGGCCCATGGGCGCCAGAATTTCTTCAAGGCAGTATTGAGGGGCACGCCGCACAGGGTGTCCCAATGTAAGTCTTTGATATCTTTGACATTGCGTTTCGACACGATGCCTCGGTCGTAGATGAAAAGACCGGGTCCGAGCCGGTAATCGCCGAACTGGTTCACCAGATCCCGCAAGGTGCGGGAGTCGTGTACATTGCCATCGAAGACCTTATGGAAGAGGGGAAATCCCTCCTTCTGCGTGACCGCCAATCCGATCTGGATGAGCGGCCGTCCTTGGATTCCTTCTTTGTCATGTCCGAGCTTGCCGAGAGGACAACGACGGCCGTAGAGGTAGGTATTGGTGACATCGTAGATCACTCCGGTAGGACGGAGGCGATAGTGTCGGCAGAGGGAGTGAAACATCTGCCGCTGCAAAGTCTCGCCGTCTAACCCTTCCAAACAATCCAAGGCGCCCACCAGGCGTTTCTCGGTTAAGCCTTCGAGGTCCAAGAGAAAGTTCAAGTCGGTTCGCTCAAACCACTGGGGCATGTGGTTGAGGCTGCGGTAATCGAGGCAGTGGGCATAAACCAAGCTGAGGATTTCCTGGCTGTAGGGACCGAGTTGCTCGGGCAGACCAATTCTCTTTGCCAGATGATGGAGTACCAGCAAGGGACCGTACAACTTGACTTGCTCTACCTCCACTTCGGACAGGGAGGCAGACAAAAGAGTTTTGCCGTTGGCCTCGCGGCCGACATAGCGAATATGGCGTTGAACAACTTTGCCTTCCACCCACTTATTTTCCACTTCGGCTAGATAGACTCGGCCCTTGCGTTTGATCTGGCGGATGAAGCTCATAGTGGTCAAAATGTACACTAGGAAATAGAATAGGCAAGTAGCTAGGCAGATACAGTAACGTGGAAACGCCCTGATGAAATCAGGCTCTACGTGATACTTCGGCTGGAGTTCAACGAACTAGTGTACAAAATCGAGGGCGAACCCAGGTAGATAGACGGGACGATAATTGCTCTTAAACGGTTTCAGCGAGAACACGGCCTTCTTGGTGAACAGTTCATCACTGAGGATCCAGTGCGATTCGTAGATGTAATGTTCACCCAAGTCGATGGTGTAGAAGTACTCAATAATACTGCCCACCTGAGCGTCGGGGAGGGTAAACGTCTTCGTCAGGTATTTCACACCCTTGCCCTTGACGATCGCCTTCTCGAATACTTTTCCGTCGAATTCGACCGATGAACCGTCCGGCCTTATGGTTCGTGCCCTAATGTGGACGATGTCTTCGCTGACCTTGAAGAACGGAATTTCTACGTCTGCGTACTTGCGTCCTTCTTCGGTGAGAATCTTGATCCTCACGTAATTGTCTTCGTGAGATGTGCGACCGTTGTCGTCGCGTTCGACCTGGCGGTACAGGATGACCGCGGGCGCGCCGGGCGCCAACGGTTCGCTGGTCATTTTCAGTTCTTCCGGAAAGGCCGGCTGGAAGCTCTGAGCGCGGGCTGTGGCGGGACGGAACGCAACCGCACCCAGGGCCACAATCAACGAAAACGTAGAAATTGCAAAGGAACCCCGAATAGACATAGTGGATCTCACTTAAGGATCTTCACTAAAGCCAAAACCACATGCCCCGGGGAATGAGGCGAAACTTCTAAGGCCATGGTGACAATAGCGGCGAGGTTGCAAGTTGTCAAGAAAAATTGGTTAGTCCCTAATCCGTCGATAAGGCGTGGACCGAAACATTCCCAAAGCAGGTGGGCGATTCCTCTCGAAATTACGAGGGCGGGCACCCAAATAGCCGATGCAGGAGTGATGGTGGAGATAGGGACGCGATTCCGCACGCCGTTGTGTTGCTTCGCCGGGCACGCAGCCGCGATTCTTCGAAAAACGGGCGTGATAATCCGTCGATAAGGAGGGCGAGTCTCAGCGGTAGCCCGCCTCAGGTCCCCACGGGCAGAAGGCGAAAGGCTTCCCGCCAACTGGCAATCTGTTCCAGAGAAGCCGCCAAACGCAGCATCACGCTGCGAGCGTGATGAACCAGCCGTCCCGCCGTATTGAAAATCAGGAAACGTAACCGCTTCGGACGCGCGCGTAACAGCTCGGCGGGCAACGCCAGCCGCTTCAATGCCGTCAGCACATTATGACTAATCACCGCCAGCCGCAGCCAGGCAGCATTCGCCCCGAAGTATTTGCACGGCATCACTCCGCCAGCTAGTTCGTTTTTCACCACGTCATGCACGCCTTCAATGGTTCCTGCTTTCTCACGGTGCCACTGAATCAACCGACCCGGCTTCCATTCCCACAGGTTACTCACCAGGGCAAAATGTTTTACCTTGCTGCCGTCGGCAAACAATTCTTCCTGCCGGAACCGGATGCGAATGGCCACATAGCGCAACGGCTGCGTGCCTTTGTGCTCCGACTTTTCCCCCGGTACAAAGTCAATCTCGGCGCACTCCCGGATCTCTTTGGCGTGCGGCTCCCCGTAGACTTCCCACTGTCCCTCGGGCACTTGCAAGATCGCCTTGTGCAACGCCTCGCTCATGCGCGCACTCATGGCGAAACCAATGAATCCCTGCGGTCCATCCGCTCGCTGCTCGTCCCGTAGCCACTCGACGAGATTGCTTTCATGACAAGCCGAATCCCCGCGAAAATAATAGGTCTGTACCGTCTGGGGTAAGGCGGCGAAGGCCCGTTTCGCCACCGTCAGCGGTGCCATCATCGCCGGCACATTGCCATCCCGAAATTCATCCGCCACAACCACGTCCATCTCCGCCCACACCGCCAACATGGGCTGATAGCCGCGCTCGCCTTGGTAGCTTCGCAAGGCTTGCTCTTTGCGGCTCTCAATGATGGTGGCATCCTGATCGACGGTAGCGATGCCTTGCTCCGGACAACGTCGCCCCAGCTCCTGCACCAGTTCCCGATTGACTTCCCCCAGCCCCCTCAGCGCGTCATTCTCCTCCGGAATAAAAGCAATTTGCTCCGCTCCCCGTCGCTGCTTGGCTTCCTCCATCTTCTCCACCGCATGAAACTGGTAGAGAAATTGACGAGCCGCTTCCGGAGAAGGAATCTCGTGCCCCAGCATCTCCTTCAGCCCTCCATCCCCGCGCAAATGGCTGAAATCTTCCAGACATTCCCCACCCAGCGCATTGAGCACCACAAAGCTTTCCACCATCGTAGCTTCGTCGTAGCCTCGCTCCCGCTGCTTGATATGCACCTGTCGCTGGATGCTGGCCGGCAGCCCTAACGAGCGCAACGCTTGCACCGCCAACGCCGCGCCGCCCCATGCCGTCAACCTCTCGCTCAGGGGTTCGGGATCAATTTCGAACAACAGAGGAGATTCGGTGGGAGAAGGTCTTGGGGATTTGATCACGCCTTCATCCTAATGGGAACTCACCTCGCAGGTGAAAAATAATCGCGCCTGTATCTCGGGAGAAAACCCTGAAACATCACAGCCCACGCACCTCTGAATGGCAGTTGTGGCGCCTTGGCTCCAAATTATCGACGGATCAGGGGTTAGTTGGAAATTCGATCGTCACTCGCGAGTAACCGGTGCCACCGCCACGAGGTGTAACGGATGCTCCAGGTCAGCTGGCGAGTTTGCGGAGGAAGTCGGACTCGTCCATGCGGTACTTAAAGGCTTTGCGGCCGTCGATGAAGACTACGGGGACCTCGTCGGTGAACTGCCGGCGGAGTTGTTCGTCGGTGTCCACATCGATGTCTTGCCAGGTGAAGCCGCCGCGGCGATGGAGTTTGGTGAGGGTCTCTTTGACGATCTCGCAGAGATGGCAGCCTTTGCGGGAGTAGACCACGACTTGACGGAGTTCGAACATTGGGGTGAGTTTAGCAAGTATGCGAGGGTTTCTTCCAGCACGGTTGGCGAAGTTGCCGAGCTTGGCTCGGCTGGACAGCCGAGGGCGGCTGCCCCACCTGACTCACGCAGGTACAATCCGTTTATGCCTACGACATCGGATAAGCCTTTGAAGGGGAAGGTCGTTTTGATCACTGGGGGCGCTCGCCGGCTGGGGCGTGCATCGGCCCTGGCTATGGCGGAGGCCGGCGCGGATGTGGCCATTACGTTTTTGCATTCGGGGCGCGAGGCGCAGCATACGGTGATTGATCTGTGCAGTTTTGGAGTGCGGGCGGTGGCGCTGCGCTGCGATATCACCGACGAGAAGAGCGTCCGGGGTGCGGTCAAGGAAACGGGTAGGGAACTGGGCGGGCTGGACATTCTAGTCAACAACGCCGCGAATTACGAAACGGTCGAATTCGAAAAACTGAGCGTGAAGCAGTGGGACGCGATTTTTGCTTCGAATACGCGGGGACCGTTTCTGGTGTCGCGCGAGGCCTTGAAGATGCTTCGCGAACGCCGGGGGAAGATCATCAACATGGGTTCGCTGGGTGGATTGCGGCCCTGGGCTGATCATGCTCATTATTGCTCGTCGAAGGCTGCGGTGCATATGCTGACCAAGGTGATGGCGAAAGCGCTGGCTCCGGCAATTACGGTGAATTGCGTGGCTCCGGGAATGATCGACCTGGGGGGAAAGTCGGCGGCTGCGTTTATGAAGCGGATGGCGAAACAGACTCCGATGCGGCGGAACGGGACCGGGGAGGAAATTGCGGCGGCGGTGTTATTCTTTGCTACCGCGCCTCATTTTATTACTGGACAAATCATGGCGGTGGACGGCGGGTTGGGCTTGTAAGTGGATCGTCCCCGAACGAGGCGTCCGGGGCCACGTGATTACGCTTCGGCTGTCGTTGGATCGATCATCGACGTGATCTCAGAGATTCGATTCGCGGGGAAGCCGCCCTGGCTGGCGTGCTCCCGGATCGGGGCCGAGTTTGTGGAGGACACCGCAGGATGTTTGCGAGACGGCTTGAAGTTGCTGCGGGCTCAGTTGTCCGGCGACCGGCAGTTCACGTTCGATTACGTATTTTGGCATGACATCTCCTGCTTGTGGAGTAAGAAAGCTTCGATGGCCGCATCAGTTTGCCCGATCCGTGTGCTTTAATCAATCGTCGGTGGTTTGTCGCGCACCGAACTTTCCTGTATGTTGCAAACTTCGGTCTTGATTTTTATGGAGAAGCGTCACATCGCAGCCGCGCTGCTGTTCTTGAGTTCCGTAGCGTGGGCGCAGACGCGTCCAGAAGATGGTGGTCGTGAGTTCCAGGTGTGGACGGGCGGCGGCTATTCGGTTCCCGGAGGCACATCGGATACCGGCGTCTGGAATGTGGGCGTGCGTTATGGCTGGATCCTGACCCGGCCTCATGGTCCGGGTTTCCTCAACGGAAGATTCGAATATGTACTGGACGCCGTGCCCGTTTTTCTGGTCTTCCAGCGCTACAACACGGCTTACGGGGGAGGCTTCAGTCCGCTTGGATTGAAGTGGGACTTCGCGGCTCGTGGGCGGATTGAGCCTTATCTTGAGCTGAATGGCGGGACTCTATTTACCAACCACCAGGTGCCTACGGGAACCTCCGCTGTGAATTTTACTGATGCGGCTGCGCTTGGCATGCATATCCTGGGTGACAAGCATGCCTTTAGTGTGGAAGTTCGATATATGCACATTTCGAATGCAGGATTGAGTTCACCCAACCCAGGGATTAATACCGTGCAGGTGCGGTTGGGGATTGGGAAGTTCTTCGGGCACTAACTCACAAAACAAAAGTGTCAAACGAAGGACACAAAGGTCCACAAAGGAAGCCGTGCAGTGGTTTGTTTGATTTCCAGAAACCATAACTGCTGGGCCCTTAAGGCACTCGGAGCATGAATCGCGAACTCGTTAACGCGTTCCTCAACAAACCGGAACCCCAACCTCTGAAACACCACCGCCGGGCGGTTATGCTGGTTATTGTCCTCTGCTGTTCGCTGTTGCTTGGCTGGCTTATAGAAACGACAATTCGCGGAAGGCATTCCATCGTCATGGCCGTAATTGGCGTTCCAGTGTTCATCCGCTTATCCGCGTGTGGTCGATTCCTGAAAAGGGGGATCTTGGATAAGAGCTACAATCCCTTTGGAAATCAAGGGGACCTACTGCAGGAAGCCAACAAGTTGCAGCCTAGCACCCCGCCAGATATTCTTCTCGCTTATGTCAACTCTAGTGGAGTGTGTTCCTAACTTTTCCGAGGGGCGGGACAAGGCGAAGGTCGATGCCATTGTTGCGGCCATGAAGATGGATGGCGTGTACTTGCTCGACCGCGAAATGGATGCCGACCACAATCGTTGCGTGATCACGTTGGTTGGGGAGCGCGAGGCGATTCAGGAAGCGGCGATTGGCGGCGTTGGCAAGGCTGCCGAATTGATCGATCTGAATCAGCATCAAGGAGCGCATCCGCGCATGGGTGCGGCGGATGTTGTGCCGTTCATCCCCATTGATGGCGTGACCATCGAGGATTGCGTCGCCATGGCTCGGCATGTTGGAGCGGAAATCTGGACGCGATACCAGATTCCAGTGTACCTGTACGAGGCGGCTGCGACCACGCTCGAGCGGCAGAATCTGGAGAACATTCGGCGCGGACAATTCGAGGGCATACGGGCGGACATCGCGACCAATCCGGCGCGCAAGCCGGATTTCGGCCAGGCGCGGGTCCATCCCACAGCTGGGGCGACGGTTGTGGGGGCGCGGAAGTTCTTAATCGCTTACAACGTTTTTCTGAACACGACGGATGTCGAAATTGCGAAGAAGATTGCGAAGGCAGTGCGCTTTTCGAGTGGCGGTCTGCGCTTTGTGAAAGGCGCCGGATTCCTGGTGCGAGGGCTGGCGCAGGTGTCGATGAACCTGACGGATTTTGAGCAGACGCCGATCCATCGCGCGTTTGAATTGGTGAAGCGTGAGGCTGAGCGTTATGGGGTTGCACCTCTAAGCAGCGAGATCGTCGGTCTGATTCCGAAAAAGGCTTTGGAGTCGGCGGCGGAGTGGTTCTTGCAGGTGGAGAATTTCGATTCGTCTTTGATTCTGGAAAATCGCCTGAGCGCGGTGATGGGAGGCAAGGCCGCGGTCGGCGGATTGAGGGCCGGCGTTGAGCCCTTCGTCGAGCAGTTGGCCGCGCCTACGGCTACGCCCGGAGGGGGCAGCGCGGCTGCGGCCAGCGCAGCTATGGCGGCGGGACTGGCTTCGATGGTGGCTTCCATGTCGCGCGGAAGGAAAGCCTACCTGCAATATGAACCTGAATTGAGCAAGGCTATCGCGCGGCTTTCACAATTACGCGAAGGGTTGAAGGCTGCGATCGACGCGGACGCGGAGTCTTACAATGCGGTAATGAAGGCTTACAAGCAGGCGAAGGAATCGGCAAATGCGGATGGCATTATTGATACCGCCTTAAAGCAAGCCACCAGCGTGCCCTTGAGCGTAGCGGAAAGTGCGAGGGAAGTGGTGGAGATCGCGGAGAAGCTCAAACCCATCACCAATCCGAAGATGAAATCCGATCTGACGACGGCGATCGCTTTGGCAAGAGCCGCAATTGAGGGAGCGCTGGCTAATGTGGAGATTAATTTGGAATCGCTAAAGGACGCGGCGTTTGCGGCGGAGGTGCGCGGAAAGGTCGCAACTCTATCGGCCAGGTAGTGTTTTCAATTGTGGCACGTTCCTGTGGGGCTGGCTGACTAGGTGCAGATCGTACTTTCGTTTCGTATCTTGTTGGTCCCACTGACATACAATAGGTTCACGATGCAAGTTTGCGGATGCAGTTCGTTCTGCATCTAAGTACCATATCCAGACTGGCATATCTAAGAGGCACTCTATTTATGAAACAATTGCAAGGGGTTTTGTGGGTTCTGCTACTTTCGACGGCGGCTGCCTGGGCGGCCGCGATGGGCAGCTCCGCCCGAGGTGTGATTCCTTCGGAGGTGCAGCAGGTCATCACCGTGGACTATCGGACGCTGAAGAACTCCAGCACTGCAATGGCGCTGAAAGACCAGGTGCTCCCGCCGAGCCTTAAGGAATTCGAAACTTCTCTGAAGGGTGTCGGAATCGATCCGGAGAAGGATGTTGATCAACTCACTTTCGCTTCTTTCCGTAATGGTAAGGAGGGAGTGAAGGTGATTGGAGTCGCGCAAGGTTCGTTTTCGAGCAAGGCGTTCCTCAAGAAAGCGAAGTTGAACAAGGTGAAGCCGATCAAGTACCGCGACGCCGATATTTATCCCATGTCAGCTGGCATGCAGATGACTTTCCTGGACGACAACTCCATGCTGTTCGGAGATGGAAGTGCGGTAAAGGGAGCGCTGGATGCCCGCGACGGTTACACCTCGGCGCTCGATTCCAACAGCCAAGTCACGGATATGATCGGCTCAGTCGAGTCCGGCACGGTGTGGAGCGTACTCGATCAGCAGGGAACACAGAACATGCTGCTCTCGGCGCTGGGCGACGCTGGCAAGTTGGCCGATTTCGACACGATCAAGAAGCACGTGCTGGGTTCGCGCTACGCCATGAACTTCACCAACGGAGTGAACTTCGACATGGATGTGGTGACTTCGGACTCGGTGACGGCAGCTACGCTTTCCTCGCTGGTGAAGGCGGGTGTGCTCTATCGTAAGATGACGGCGACTCCGATTGAGAAGGTCGCGCTGGAAAATGTTTCGGTGAACTCCGACAGCTCCAATTTGCAGATGCACTTTAAAGCCGATGACAAGCAGTTCCAGGGGCTGATGCACTCGGATTTGTTTGCAGCAGTGTCGAAGTAGGTTATTGAGCTCCCTGTTGAGCTTTCGCGGGCGAGGGCGCCCGCGCCACACGACTCTGTTGGGTTCATGTAAAATCAAATGCGGTGAGTGTGATTTCCAGCCTTAGACACTACTCCCGAATTCTTACTTAGGATGAAGAATGGCCAAGATTGCAAAGACAGCAGATCGTAAGAAGGTGATGGACACGTCCAAGAGCACGGATTGTCCGAAGTGTGGCAAGCCGACGCGGATCGTGAAGAGGGTCAAGGACCGCGAGCGCGGAGTGCCGGGAGGAGTCTTCATCTCGTGCTCGGCGTGCGAATTCTTTGAGAAACTGTGAGGAGACAGCTTCTAACCACTGGTTCAGAGTTTGTGGAAGGCCGCGACGGGCGATTCGATTGCCCATGCCGCCTTTCTTTTTGGCTTGACCGGATCAGGCGCCAAATCTGGGCGGCTTCACCGATCCGGAGGAGTGCTCGGGGAAACAATGTGCGACGGAGAAATCCGGTTTGCGTGCGCGGAGCCTTTCTTATCGATGGTCGCAATGACGTGGACCGGCCTCCCAGGTGTGAGTAGAATTCGCCGGTTGTCGGCGAAAGCATCTTTTGTGTCCAACTCAATCGAGCGGCCGTTGCGAAGGGTAAGCTGCAATTCGGAGCCCCGAACCCGGCAAATCGTTCCATAGAAATCGCGCTTTGAAGCGGGGACTCCGCCAATCGCCGGCGCGACTCGGCTCTGGGTTGGTCCGCAGCGGATGACTGCCGGCGTGGAAGGTTTCAGGGACTTGGGAGCCGCCGTTGGGCGCGCTTTTGTCGACAACAGCCCGAAAATCTGCAGTTGCTTATTGCTGGCAACGTACACCTTGCCGTTCGCCACCGTGGGGACCAAATTCGCGTTGCTGTTGACGGCGTGCGTCCAGGTACCGGCTTCAATGGAAACGAGCGGTTGCGTAAGGTCGGAGGCTGCGTAGGCCCACAGGGTGACAGGCGTTCCCGGATCGCTGTCCGAAGAGGTCGCTGGTTTTTGCACAAACCATACCACGGCGGAACCGGCTGTCGTTCCGTTCGAGGAAACCACCGGGATTGATCCGCCATTGTCCGGCAGGCCGCTCACCGTGCCAGAACCGGTGGAAGTTTCTTGTACCAATGCGACCGAGGGCGAGGTTTGGAGTTGCCAACTGGTAATGCCGTTGCCGCCGCCTGTAAGGATGTGAGAGGCGCCGTCAGAGCCGACAAAATACGCGGGGCCGCACCAGCACGGACCCATATTGACAACTTGGAGCACCTTGTCAGGACCGTTCTTGGTGTAGCCGCCAAGGTTATCGCGGTTCATCACGAAAGCGCGTCCGTCCTTGCCTCCCGCCACCGCAAGGTGCGGCATCGATCCAGGCTGATCGGGAAGCAAGAGCATTCCGCCCGAGCCTATGTCGACGTCACCTCGATCAAGCTGGAAGTAATTGTAGGTGGTAAAGCTATCGAGCAGGGTGCTTAGATCGCCGACAAATGGACCATGCGGTCCGGCCGGTTGAGGGCGGAGTAACTGGCGGTCCTGGGGTTGCTATTGCCAGTCGAGAAATAAACGTCGCCGTTCGAATCGGCGGCCGGGGCGTAACCAGATTGCCAGATAGACGAGAGATAGTAAGGGAAAGCAGGGGTGTTACGTTTGTTGGTGATTTGACCGCTGAGCTGGCTTAACGTCGCCGGGTCGTAGCGCAGAATCATGCCGCGCGACACGTCAGGCCGATTATCACCATTGCTGCCAAACGCGACGTAAATGCTGCCGTTGGCTTCCAACAGGCCGGGACGCTGCAAATGGAACCTCGGATCGGAGGTCCATTTTTTGCCGGACGGCAGCTGCTCGGAGAATTGGATGGGCGCGACGTTGACTAGGTTACTCCCGGTACTCAGCGAGATGGCGTGGAGAAAGAAGACATCAACTTTCCCGTTAAAGCTATCGACCACGAAATACATGGCACCCGCTTCGCGATCGATCACCGGTGTTCCGAGGATACCCATTACGGGGTACACGTTGTCGTCATGGTTCTTGTACTGATAGGGAACTGGCGATCCGAAGCTGCGGTGCCAAAGAATGGAGCCCTCACCGGCATCGATCGCATAAATACTATCATTTTCCGTGGCGACGTAGACGACGTTATGAATTCCATAGCCCGCGATTTCCTGGTGAATGACCACCAGGGGTTCGGCGTCGACGCGCCCGTCCAGGATCACGGTCTGCAGCAACCCGAAGGACTGTGCGTTCACGTTGCTGGCAGTCAACTGCGTTTCCGATGAGAACCAGCCAGTGCGCAGATTGTCGCCGTGATAGGTCAAGACATCCTGCGGCGACGACGGCGGTTGCGACGCAGCGAGCTTCTGCCCTGCGAAGGCAGGTATCGCCAAAAACAGCAGCACTGAAGTGAAGATAGTTGCAACAGCGAAACGAGGCGAATGGCCAGAGATCATTTGTGCGGCACCTCGCGATGGTTATGCGGGGAAGAATATTACACTGAAGTGGCCGCAAAAGCACGCCGGGAGTTGGAAGTGCACCAATGACAGGAGCGTCATCCCTCGCCAACTCAGAAGTTGATCTCGCCCAGGATGGCTCGGGCCTCGCTTGCGGGGTCGACGGCGCCCGTAATCGGTCGTCCCACCACGATGTGAGTCGCGCCTGCGGCAATGGCCTCGGCGGGTGTGACCACCCTCGCTTGATCGTCTGGATTCGTGCCCAGCGGGCGCACGCCTGGTGTGACGATGACAAAGTCGCCCTCCAGCTCACTGCGCAATGCGGAGGCCTCTCGCGCTGAAGCAACCACGCCTTGGCAACCACTAGCGAGAGCCAGTGCCGACAGACGCAGCACCTGATCTTGGACCCGGCCGTGTACGCCTAACTTGTCGAGATCGTTGTCATCGAGGCTGGTCAGGACTGTAACTGCCAAAACCATAAGGGCGGCATTTCGGTCGCGGGCGACCTCCGTCGCCGCTCGCATCATTTTGCCTCCACCGGAGGCGTGCACGGTCAGCATGCTCACGCCGAGGCCGGCGGCCTCACGAACGGCAGCGGCGACGGTGTTGGGAATGTCGTGGTATTTGAGGTCGAGAAATACCCGGCGTTCGCAGGCCACCAAATCACGAACTATTTGCGGGCCCTCCGCCGTGTAGAGCTGCATCCCCACCTTATAGCAAGAGGCGGAGTCGCCAACGGCTGCCACGATTTTCTGGGCGGCAGCCGCGGACGATACATCCAATGCGACAATCAGACGCTGGCGCGGATTGTACATCCCTCTGGGAGTTTAGAACGAACCTGGCTAATACGCTAGTGACTGGAGCATCGCTAGCTGCTCGGGCGCGGCTTCCCGCGGCGAGGCCAGGTCGAGGCGTACGCGCTGAAGGCCCTTATTCTCGAAATGGAGCACTTCGGCGGCGCCGTAGGAGAGGTCGATAATCCGGTCGGGGACAATGGGTCCTCGATCATTGATCCGAACATAGACAACTCGCCCGTTGCGGAGGTTGGTTACGCGTACCCAGCTGCCGAGAGGCAGAGTCGGGTGAGCCGCGGTCAGATCGTGCATGTTATAGGGTTCGCCGCTAGCGGTGGTTCGGCCTTCGAAGTATTCTCCGTACCACGATGCTGTTCCTACCTGATACGGCTGATGATGATTTGCTTTAGCCCGGGAGCCGGATTGGGATCCCGTGGCCGCGCTTCTGGGTGTCGTACTTTGGGTGCCTTTCGACCCTGAGCTGGTTGGCCCCTGAGCCGCCCCCAGGCTGACGACCAATAAAACGCTCGCCAGTCCATGAGCTATTGGATTTCGCATTCAGTGTCACCTCTTCTCTAAAGTCTTTTCATCCGAAAGTCGTCCTCCCACGACCCAGTCCGTGATGTGATCTGACGATGCTATAGGCCCAGCGTGAGCCCTGTCAATCCGAAATCGCCTGTACCAATGTTACGAGATAGTTATGGATATCTTACGTAACTTGCTGTACAACTTGAGAAAACATACGGATATCGCTGTAGTAGCAGCAACTTAGATATTTATTTAATAGTAAATAACCCGGCATCGGAAGAGGCGTGCAATATTTGCACTCCGTTTGTTTTCATGCGCTTAGGATGGTTTCCACATCCAACTCATGATTTCAGCTAGTTACGACACAGTCTGGCACGAGCTTCCGCGTTGATCGTCCTTCGAGACGTCGAGAGCCGTGAAACACATTTGCAAAGGATAGCGTTTCCGATACATTTCGACTATGGCTCTGACGCCTCCTGTCGTTCTGACTATCGCCGGGTTTGATCCTGGTTCGGGTGCAGGGGTCACGGCCGACATTAAGACTATCGCAGCCCACGGCTGCTACGGCGTGGCTTGCATCACGGCACTAACCGTGCAATCGACGACGGGGGTTCGACGGGTCGACGTGGTCGACCCAGAACTCGTGGCAGAGACTCTTGCGGAACTGACGTCCGACATCGAAATTGCGGCAGTGCACATCGGGATGCTGGGATCGGGCAAGGTAGCGCGGGCGGTTGCGGACTTCGCGGCCGAACGCAAACTGCCGAACATCGTGTTGGACCCGATTCTCAAAAGTTCTTCTGGAAGCGACTTGCTAGACGCTGCTGGAGCACGGCTGCTGACTGAAAAGTTGCTTCCGTTGTGTACGGTAGCAACTCCGAATATAGACGAAGCGTCCGCCTTAACTGGGTTCGCCGTTACCGATCCCGAGCAAATGCGGACGGCGGCCAGGAAACTCCACGAGATGGGCGCCTCGGCGGTTGTAATAACGGGTGGCCATTTGGAAAAGGCGATTGATTTGTTGAGCTTCACCGGGAACCGTGGCGTTGAGCAGGAGCTGTTCAAATCCGCTCGTCTCCGGTCGAATTCAACTCACGGCACGGGTTGTGCATTTGCCACCTCGGTGGCTTGTCATCTCGCAATGGGACGGGGATTGCCGGAGGCCGTGCTGCTGGCTAAAGCCTACGTTGCAGCGGCGATCAGCAATGCCCAGCCTCTGGGGCACGGCACTGGGCCCATTCATCATCTCTATCGCATGCAGCAGCAGCGCCGGATCATCGCCGCAGATCCCGAGCCCGTGCACTAGCGCCGCAGTGATGGTCTCGAGCCTCCCGCAGCATCATTCACGCTGTCATCATTCACGCTGTCATCCTGGAGCGGAGCGAAGGGTCTATGCACTACTGCCTGCAGCGCCAAGATTTACGCTTTGCCTTGAGCGCCACCTGCAGACTGCTGCCAGTAATTAGGGACACGCCGGCAACGAAAAAACTCGCCTGGAGCGACCGAATTCGGGAAGGGCCCGAGTTCACTCGTGCCACAAAGTGCCAAAAATAAATCCGGGCTTCAGCCCCTGAGGCGTGTGCCTGAGAAGTAGAATTTCGGCGACGCGGTGAAGCCTGCCGCTTCGCGGCTAAAACGAGTAAGAATGCAGCCCGCGGCGCAAGCCGTGGGGAATCTGGGTACTGTCACTACTTAGTAAACTCAAGCCCGAAACGGAAAAGCGAATCACAATGAATGCGAAGGCGTTTCGCAGCGATTTCACTACGACAGTTCCAGGAGAAATCCGGGGAGGAAGTGGTCTGAAGCGCGGGGTTGAATTACTTTTCTTTGGAACCAGACTGCTTTAACAAAATACCCGCGGCGAAAGCCACCAGCGCTGCCAGCAACCACTGTATCCGCCATGACTGGATAGCTTGGAAATCGGCCAGGGTCTGAACCGAGTAAATGACGCCTACTGCGACCGCTGCCAGAAGGCATCCCAATCCAGCGAAGAACGCGATGAGCGAGGCCATAGAAAGGCCAAGCCATTCCTTCACGTTGTGGAATTCGAAGACGTGGAGAAACTCCAATGCGCGCGTCCAGCTATGCCCGAGGGGCGGTTCGATTCTTGGCTGACGGGCTGCCCCGCAATCGTGGCAAAACCTCGCACCGACCATAAACTCGGTCTGGCAGTGATCGCAAACCTCGACCATGGTTGCGACGGCAACCCCGGGCTGGGCAACCGGAGGACGCCAGAATTCCTGCGGTGCGTTGTCGACAACCTCAGACATGTGGATCTCCACGCCAGTCAATCGCAAGCCAGTGACCAAAGCCAGTGCGCGGTAAGTTGTTGCAAGGCAATAACCTCGGGACATTACATCCGCTCCCCGCGCGCGGGCTGGGCAAGAATTACCCCGTTCCCGGCAAAGATGGCCTCTTTCGGGAATTATGCAGGTTCTGAAGCCCTTCCCACTGACAAATGTCTAGCCGAATTGATGCTCTTGGTTCCATCGATTCCGCGGCCAGAGCATCAGATAGACTCAAGACACAAAACTGAACCAGAGGAATGCCCATTTTGTTTCCCCGCGCGGTGGCTTATTGCAGTCTGCTTCTCTGCCTGGTTCTGGCCCAAGCGGGAACTGCTCAGACGAATGCCAGAGCAACCCCTCCCGGAGACAGTTTTTCGTTCCGCCCCAACGACCTCCTGAATCGCACAGCCTTCGATCATTTCTACAACCTCGATTACGACCGATCGGTTCAGGAGTTCGGACAGATACTGCAGCGGCATCCAGACGACCCGTTCGCAGTGAATCATTTCTTAACCGCTGTCCTATTCCGCGAGCTGTACCGCATGGGCTCGCTGAACACTGGGGAGTATGCCAACGATACCTTTGTTCGCGCCGCGCATCGCCCCGCTGATCCCAAGGTGAAGCAGCAGATCCAGGATCTGGTTCAGCGCGCTTCACAGCTGGAAGAGAAGAGCCTGAGCGCCAATCCTAAGGACGTGGATGCTCTCTACGCCCGCGGCGTGACCCGCGCCCAGTTCGCAACTTACACCGCGATAATCGAGCACGCGTGGTTTTCCGCCTTGCGAAACGCAGTGGGCGCGCGTCGCGATCACGAACGCGTGCTTGAAATCGCCCCGTCGGATACGCCAGCGAAGCTGATCGTCGGAGCCCACAATTACTTGATGGGCAGCCTTCCCCTGGCGCTGCGAGCAGGCGTGACCATGGTGGGGATCGGGGGAAACAAGGAGAAGGGACTTCAGTATCTGGACGAGTGCGCTCAGGGAGCGGGCGAGACCAGCACGGACGCAAAGATTCTGCTGGTCCTGTTTTTGCGGCGCGAACAACGTTACCAGGAGGCGCTACCCATTGCCCGTGGCCTCATCCAAGCCTACCCGCGGAACGTCCTCATGGCGCTCGAGGAGGGCAACCTGCTTCGGGCAGAGAATCATGATCAGGAAGCGGCCGCAGTCTATCGAAAAATCTGGCAAGCCGGGCGTGAAGGATACTATGACGGGCTGCATTATGAAATCGCCGCTGTAAGTCTCGGCGATCTGCTTCGTAGTCAGAAAGACTACGCCGGTGCCGTCACCGCCTATGAGCAGGTGAATGAGCTTTCACAACCCGATCCGGAAGTACTACAGAAAGCGAATCTTGCGGCGGGTGAGATGTACGACTTGCTGCAAAAACGCGACCTTGCGGTGAAAAGATACCACGCGGTCGTGGCCGCGGATGCCACGACGCCGTTTGCCGAAAGCGCCAACCGATACCTGAAAGAACCCTACCAAGGCGAGTGAGAGTCCTACGGCAACGGCTTAAATGGCTCATTCAGTCCGCAGCGCCCGCATCGGGTTAAGCGTTGCTGCTCGGCGAGCAGGGACCACCGCTGCGACCAGGGCGGCAAAGGTCAGCACAGCCGTCGTCAGCAGCAGAATATTTGGATCGTAAGGCTTCACGCCAAACAGTTGCGTTGCCATCGCCCGCCCACCGAGGATGGTCGCCGGAATACCAATCGTGAGCCCGATTCCAATCTGCAGAAACGCACCTCGCAAAACCAGCCTTAGAACATTGAGCCGGTCCGCGCCGAGGGCCATGCGGATTCCAATCTCGCTGGTGCGGCGCTCGACCGAATACGCGGTCACCCCATAGAGCCCGACCGAAGCCAGCAGTAGAGCTAGCAGTCCGAAGAGGGAGGTCAGCTTCGCGATCATGGCCTGCTGGCTGAAGTTTTCTTGTACCTGCTCCGCGAAGCTCACGAAGTCGATCACTGCAAGGTCGGGATTCACTAGGGCCAAAGCGCGCCGCACTTGCGGCTCCAATCCCGACACGGTGCCTTGCGTCTTCAGTTCGATGGCATTCAGGTAATGAGATCGGTCTTCAAAGGTGACGAAGCGCGGGTCGTCATAGGTTACGCTCTGCACAGCGGACAGAAAAAACATTGGCGGGATCTTGCGCGTCGGCTGCCTGTACTGAGTGTCCTCGGTTACACCAACGATTTCGAAGTTCGCCGCGTACTTCGCGTCCAAGTCGCCGAAATGCTTTCCAATCGCGCTTTCGTCCTTAAAGAACTTTTTGGCAAAGCTCTGGTTCACGACCGCTACACGTTGAGAGGTAGCTGTATCCTGATCGGTGATGGGGCGGCCCTGCAGCACTCTGGTGCCGACGGTCTCAAAGTAGCCGTCGCTGACGCGGACCCACGACGCATCGTTCTGATCGGTGTCCGGCGGGGGAGGAGCTTGGCCCTCGAGGTAAACTGTCTCACTCCAGTTGTCTCCTTCCATCGGGCTATAGAGGGAGAAACTCACACGGTTCACACCGGCAATCGCCGTCAGGGTATCGTGAAGTTGGCGATAGAAGGCAGTGAGTTGAGCGGGTTTGTAGCCAGCCATCTGCGGGTCAATGTGCAAAATATAACGGTTGGCTGTTTCGAACCCGAAGTCTTGACGCTTCATATTTCTCAGGCTCTGAATGAGTAGTCCGGCGGCACAGAGCAACACCAGCGACAGCGCCGCCTGCGCCACAACCAGCGACTTCTGTGTCCAGCCAACACTCTGCCCCGTCGAGCGGTTGGCTCCGCGCAAGGCATCGGCCGGATTGGCGGTAGCCGTCATCCACGCCGGGGCAATTCCGAACAGAATGCCGGTCAGCAGGGCGACGGCAAAGGTGAAAACCAGCACGGGCAATGAAGGCGTAGCGTGAAGTGCGACATCGTTCTTTTCAAATGCAAGCTGCAATAGAAGCCGCGTCCCGGCAAACGCAAGCCCAACTCCCGCAGCCCCACCGAGCAAGGCCAGCACCGTGCTTTCCGTCAGTACTTGGCCGATCTGACGTGCGCGAGGCGCGCCGAGCGCAGCCCGGATCGAGGTTTGCTGTTTGCGCGTGGTCGCTCGTACCAGCATCAGGTTGGCAACATTGGCGCACGCGATCAGCAGAACGAATCCGGAGACCCACATCAGCAGATGCAGTCCGGCCTGATATTCATCGCGCATCATTTGAACTCCCGCACCGCCCGGCGAAAGATGCAGCGTCTGCTTCGGCACGAGGGCACGCTCTCCGGGTTGCAGCTTGGCGACCGGGCTTAGCAGCCACTGCTGCAGCTCTACTTGCATATGAGCCTCAATGCTCTTTACATCAGCACCGGGTGTGATGCGCCCTATAACGTCCAGCCAGTCTTGCTGGGGAAACTCCAGGATGCTGCTTGATCCATTAATCAAGGGTTCGTTCGCTAAAGGAATCCAGAACGCGGGCGTGTACTGCAACCGGTCGCCAAAGAAACCGGGTGGCGTGATCCCGACCACCGTAAATGGTTGACCATTGATCGCAATGCTAGCCCCAACAACGGACGGGTCCTGACCGTACTTCTGTCGCCAAGTGCGATAGCTCATGACCGCGACTGGCTCCGCTCCCTTGCGATCATCTCGGGGCGTAAGCACGCGCCCCGTGTAAGGGCCAACGCCAAACATGGAGAAGTAGTTTCCAGAAACATACTCGCTTCGTTGAGACTCAGCCGGCTGATTGCTCCCGATGCGGCGCACGCCTACCAGGTCGTTCCCCGCCTGGAAAGCTGCAAGCTCGACGAAGCCGGGCGTCCCATCGCGCAAAGTTTTGTATTTGTCATAGGAGAAAAGCGACCAATCATCCCGCAGACCGCCGCTGACACAGCAATCCTCGCGATCGCCGATCCGCACGAGTTCACTCGGCTTGGCCACTGGCAAGGACTTCAACAATACCGCGTGCACAAGAGTGAAGATTGCGGTCGTCGCTCCAATTCCCAAGGCGAGCGTCAATACCGCAGTAGCCGTGAAACCGGGGGCGTTGGCAAATTGCCTCAGCGCGTATCGGGCGTCTTCCCTGAGCTGCATAGTTCTCCCATTCTTATGGGGCACGTTGAACTGCCATACGAACGAATTGTGCCCTTTGTTCAGTCCCGCAGCGCCAGTGCTTTGGACGCAGCTCCCCGCCGTTCGTGAGCGGGTGCCCGCTTGTGGCTTGGTCTTCAATGAGGGAACCATTCTCCCGCGAAACGCGTATCCTATTCGTAGGGAGGCAGGCCATGTATTGTAATTACTGCGGGAAGGTGATTCAGGACGACGCGAATGTGTGTGCCTATTGCGGCACACGTGTGGGCGCGGTGACGGCGCGAAAACGGCTGGTGCGTCCACGGGCAGGCCGGAAGATTGCCGGCGTGTGTGCGGGATTTGCCGAGTACTTTGACTTGGACGTTACGCTGGTGCGGCTGCTGTGGTTGTTCGTTGCTCTCATGACCGGTGTGGGCTTCCTGGCGTATCCGATTGCGTGGATTGTTATGCCCGAAGAGCCGTTGAGGCTAGCGGCTCCAGCGGCGCCTCCGCAAGTGGTCAATCCCTAGCGATTCCAGAGCGCCAAACGGCTGGGATTCGATTGGAGCGGAGCGATAACAATTCGCCCCAAGCTCCATCCGAGTAAACCGTGCTCTTCGGATTCGTCGCTCAGCCCCTCGCTGTGTTTAAATCTCGCGATGCCCCAAATCACAAGCGACGACGCGGACATATTCTATGAAGTTTTGGGAAGCGGCCCACCGGTCGTGTTACTCCATCCTTTTCCGGCCAATCATGAGTTATGGAAGCCTGCGGCTCAGGCGCTCGTGTCACGCTACCGGGTCATTCTCCCCGATTTGCGCGGGCATGGAGACTCGGGCATTGGCACAGGTCCGGCCGTCATGCAAAAGCATGCCGCGGACATCGCTCGAGTTTTGGATCATGAAGAAGTAAGGCGGGCTCGGTTCGTGGGAGTCTCGATTGGCGGCTATGTGTTGTTCGAATTTTGGCGGAAGTACCATGCGCGGGTGGAAGCCCTGGTACTCTGCAATACGAAAGCCCAAGGGGACACCCCCGAAGCACGGGCAGGACGGTTGCAGGCCGCGGTCGACGTGATGGAGCGCGGGACCGAGCCGTTCTTCGAAAGCATGCTTCCCAAGCTGCTCGGAAAAACGACCCAAAGTACGCGCCCCGATCTGGTGGACGGCGCCCTGCGAATGATGCGAAAAATGTCTCCGGAAGACGTTGCGATGGTGCAGCGAGGCATGGCAGAGCGGCTGGATTCCGTGGAGACGTTGAAGACAATCAACGTGCCGACTCTGATTGTGACCGGCGACGAGGACATCTTGACCGGAGTGGCCGAGGCCGAGCTGATGCGACAAAACGTCCAGAACAGTCTGATGAAGGTTATCCCAAAGGCAGGGCACTATTCCCCTTGGGATCAACCCGAGGAAGTAGGGAAGTTAGTGCGGCAGCTCCTGGATACGTAACACGGAGGCTAGAGAAAACGCTCACGAAGGCTATTTTGTTACAATGCTCGCGCCATGATTGATAATTTCCTAGTTTCAGAAAAGACGGTGGTAAACGCCAAGGGCGATGGTCCCGTAGTCGAGGTTAGCGGTGCAGCGAATCGAGTATTCCTACTGAGTCTCAACATTACCGGCATCGTCGAGCAGGAATCGTTGGACGTCAGCATCCAAGGATCGGCCGACGGCACAAACTGGGGTCCGAAACCGGTCACGAATTTTCCTCAGAAGTTCTACCAGGCGCAGCATCCTGTGTTGTTGGACTTGACTGGGCATCCAGAGGTCAAGTTTCTCCGCGCTCACTGGGAGGTCAGTCGCTGGGGCCGCGGAAGCGAGACGCCGATGTTCGAATTCGATGTGACCATCAAGCAAGTGCCAACCGAGATTTTGAGGGAAGCTACTGCCGAGGCGAAAGCGATGGTGTAGCAGCACCGTTCCTCTCGATTCACTACGACAATCCGCAAAAGGTTCACCCCGCCATTCCGTTATAGTGAGTGACAGATGTCGAAAGAAACCACAGATTCCACGGTCGTGGTTCGCCCGGCCGGCAACATCGCCGGAGCGCTGCGCTTGCCCGGGGACAAGTCCATCTCCCACCGCTACGCCATGCTGGCGGCCATTGCCGAGGGAAGGACGCGGCTGGAGAATTTTTCCACCGGAGCCGATTGTGCCAGCACGTTGAGTTGTCTCGCGGAATTGGGAGTCGAGTTGGAGCGAAAGGAAAGCGGGGTCCTGATTCACGGACGCGGTCCCAAGCTGCAACCACCGAACATTCCACTCGACTGTGGCAACTCGGGATCAACCATGCGTATGCTGAGCGGCATTCTTGCCGGACAAGAGTTCACCAGCGAGCTCCTGGGAGATGAATCGCTGTCGCGGCGCCCTATGGCGCGAATCATCGCGCCTCTTCGTTCGATGGGTGCGAAGATTGCGGCCAATGATGGGGATTGTCCGCCCCTGCGCATTGCGGGCACACATCTGAATGCGATTGACTACAAAATGCCGGTAGCCAGCGCGCAGGTGAAATCAACTTTGTTGTTCGCGGGATTGTTCGCCGAAGGAAGGACTCGTGTGGAAGAACCGGTTCGCACTCGCGATCACGGAGAACTGGCACTGCGCGCGTTCGGTGCTGAGGTGACGCAGCACGGCAATCAGGCAAGGATTGCGGGCGGACAAAAGCTTCACGCCATTGAGGCGGAGATCCCGGGTGATCTTTCGACCGCGGCCTTTTTCCTCTGTGCGGCGGCGTTGTTTCCCGGATCACGCCTTTTGATCAGCCACTTGTTGATGAATCCAACGCGGGCGCGATTGCTCGACATACTAATCCTGATGGGAGTGGGCATCTCAGTGGCGGAATTGGAAGACCAGCATGGAGAGCTGGTAGGAACGGTGGAAGTTGATGGGCGGGATTTACGGGGTGCAACGATCGCGGCCGCAGATACTGCAGCCCTCATCGACGAGATTCCTGTGCTCGCGGCGGTTGCGCCTTACACGATGAATGGAATCGTAGTCCGCGATGCCAGGGAGTTACGGGTAAAGGAGTCGGACCGGATTGCCTCGATTGTGACCAATCTGCGAGCTATGGGAGCCGAGGTCGAGGAACATGACGACGGATTGAAAGTTCCGGGCGGACAGAGACTGCACGGAGCGGAAATAGATTCTTTTGGCGATCACCGGATTGCGATGGCATTCGCTGTCGCAGCTTTGCGGGCCGAGGGCGAGACCATCATTCGTCGAGCCGATGCAGCGGTGATTTCCTGCCCGGGATTCTTTGCGGCGCTCGCAGGTTTGGCGCAAAGGTGAAACGGGCACATTTTAACGGGCACGGCTTCCAAGAACCACTGTCATCCCGAGCGGCGTATCAGATTCGCGCAGCGAATCTGATACGGAGTCGAGGGACCTTGTGTGGATGGTGCGCCGTTAAGATAGGTGCGTCACTGACAAAGGCCCGAATCGGGAAGTAGATCAGGGACACAAGGCCCTCGACTGCAAATCATCATTCGCGAGCGAACGATGATTCTCCGCTCGGGATGACAGGGAGGCGGCGGCAGCCGCACCCCTTCGACACAACCAACCTCACATGTGTTCAGTTCTTCCGCGATACTTTACGGTGCCGTTCTTCTGATTAACCTGATCAATATCCTGCTGGCCGTAGGTGCGCGATGCTTTCTTCGCACCGGACGCCATCAGGTACGTGACACTCTGGCTGCTTTGCCAGGTGGCGACCCCGACATCAAATCCGTGTGCTCTCTGTAGAGGCCTGCCCACTACTGCGGATTCGGCGGGCGTTTCCAGCGATGCGGATGGACCGTACCAGACGGGTTCGGTATACACGCCGATCGGAGGTTGGGACACGATCGAAAGAGTAGCGTTGGTGGCACCGGCTACGTTTCCAAACGTGGCATTGCTCGCTCCCGTCGCCGAAGGTGACACGATTGCAAGCGCTACAGACGGAGTCGTAACCAGAGGCACGAAAGGCGCCGCGTAAACGCCGTACGCAGGAGCCCAGTTGCTAGCCGTTCCGCCGATTACCGTCGCTTGCGCAGCGGCCAATCCAGACAGCAGTAAAATCATACACAGAGTGTTCAGTGAACGCATTGGATCCTCCACAGACCTTGGATAATCCGATTCCGCCGGGACCAGGCTCACACTTTTTTTTACGGCGAGCGTTCTTCGCGCAGGACCGCGTCGAAATCAGAACGACAGCATCATAACCCGAAACCTGGCTCTGGGAGCGGGTTTTATTAGGATCCGACGTAGCGCGCATAGAGACTTTTGGCTACAGTCTTGTCGGTCGTACCCTTAATGATGGCCCTGCCGTCGGGGAATAGCGTCATTTCGTAGGGTTCGTGCCAGAACTTCAGAACGAAGTCATTGTGGCGTACGGCGCCGAGCGGCTTCAGTCGCTCGCCCATCTCTGCCAAATCCACCGGGCGGTGGCGTTCGTGAATCTGCACGGAGTGACGTCCACACAACGTAATATGCGGCCGGCCTTCTCCGGCAAGGTGAGGGAATTCGTGTTCGCCGCAGGTTTTGCAGCCGGCGCGGGGTTTGTCGGCCGCCACCTCGGCACGCTGATTCCTCCATACGTCGAAAGAGAGCAGTGTGCGCCGGAGGCAGTTTTCGGCCCCGACCAGAAGTTTGACCGCTTCGGTAGCTGCGATCGAGGCGGCGAGATTCACCGCTGAGTTCAGAATTCCCGCCGTTTCGCAGGTTTCGAATGTGCCTTGCGGGGGATTGGAAAAAATGCAAGCCAGGCATGCGGTCTTGCCCGGAATCACATTCAGCGTCACCCCGTAACTGCCTACAGCTGCGGTATAGATCCACGGAATGGAATTCTTCACGGCAAAATCATTAATGAGATAGCGGGTTTCGAAGTTGTCGGTGCCGTCGAGGATCAGCTGTGGCTCTTCGAACAAGGCATCGATATTCGCAGGTATCAGATCGCTGACATGGGATTCAATCACGATTTCGGAATTGAAGGCGGCGATTTTTCTGGCTGCGGCGATTGCCTTGGGCAGGGATTCCGCGGCGTCGGCTTCATCAAACAGCGTTTGCCTCTGCAGATTGCTGGGCTCAACGTAATCGCGATCAATGATGCGAATAGTGCCCACGCCTGCGCGGGCGAGGAGTGAAGCCAGCGCCGAGCCGGTGGCGCCACAGCCCACAAGAGTAACGCGCGAGGCAGTCAGCCTACGTTGGCCTTCAGCGCCGATTCCGCGGAAGAGCACCTGCCGCGAGTATCGCTCGTCCAGTTCCAAAGGGGTCACCAGTTTCACCTCCACGAACCATTATGATAGGGTCCACGTTGTTTTCAAAACCGAGGCTGAGGCAGAACGCAGGAGAACTTCCGGGTGCTGAAGAAAGAACACCGCTCGCGACGAACCGCGGAATACAACATTGCTTTACATACGTACATCGAACTGATTAGCCAGCTACACGTGATAGGGGAGCCTGTTTGCAACTGAGGGGGACTTTGTTGACGACCCTGATTGCGCTGGCATTCACGGCGAGGTGTGCCGTGGAGGCGTCTGCGCAGTCCTTCCCGCAAGAACAAGGTCAATCCGTTGAAGCGCAATCTCCAGCCATGCTTGTAGCTGACACCTTTGCCCAGTACCAGGGACTTATAGTCGCCGACATCCGCTGGCCCGACATACCTTCCGACGTCGATCAGAAGCGATGGCTCCAACTCATTCCTCAACAGGCAGGGAAGCCGCTTGACCGTGAACTTATCCGCGAAAGCATTCACAAAATTCATAGCTCCGGGCGCTTTGCCGACATCCGCGTTGAGGCCGAACGAACTCCGGACGGCAAGGTTGTGTTGTCGTTCTTTACGGTTCCGAACTACTTTGTGGGGAGCGTTACCGTGGTAGGCGTCCCCAATCGGCCCACCGCCGGACAAGTCACGAACGCCTCGAAGTTTCAGTTGGGAGATTTGTTCACTCCCGATCAGGTTGAGCGTGCCCTGACTAATATTAAGCTGCTCATGCAAGAAAACGGGTATTACCGGTCTTCGGTGGGCGTGGAAGAGCACAAGGATCCGGCCAGGCAGCAGATCTCCATCCTTTTTAAGATCAATCCCGGACCCCAGGCGCGGGTGGGGAACGTGACCGTGACGGGCAGTCCGGGATACTCGCAGGCGCAGATTCAGGACATCGCTAAAATGCATCCCGGCAAACCAGTCTCGGTGCAGCGTGTAACCAACGCGTTGGATCGATTGCGCAAGAAATATCAGAAACAGAATCGACTGCTGGCCCAGGTTTCGATATCCAAAAAGTCATATCGCGAGGAGGCCAACGCGGTGGACTATACGTTCGACATTGTTCCCGGACCGAAGGTGCAAATTGCTGCGGAGGGTTTCAAAATCGGGCGGGGAGTACTCAAAAAGAATGTGCCTGTCTTCGAAGAGAACGCCGTGGACGAAGACCTGCTGAACGAAGGTCGTCGCAATTTATTGAATTATCTTCAGAGTCGTGGCTACTTCGATGCCAAAGTTGGAATGAAGCAGCATTCGGATGTTGCCGGAGACTCACTGCTGATCAGTTATGTCATCGACCCCGGCGCTCGGCACAAACTGGTAAGGATTGAGTTTGTGGGAAATCAATACTTCCTGACCGACCGGCTGCTTTCCCGGATGCAAGTGCATTCGGCCAGCCGCTTCGAGTCGCGCGGAAGGTACAGTCAGGGATTGCTCAGCGGTGACCTTCATGGACTCGAGGACCTGTACCGGGCGAATGGCTTCGAGCAGGTCAAGATCACCTCCAATGTATTGGACGACTATGAAGGTCACGAAAATGACCTTGTGCTCAAAATCCTAGTGGACGAGGGTCCCCAAACGCTGGTGGGGGCGTTCCACATGGAGGGCAACCAGGCATTCTCAGAAGCCCAGCTTGCGGCCGAGATCAATACGGCCGTGGGTCAGCCCTTTTCCGAATACGATGTTGCGCAGGATCACGATAATCTTCTGAACTACTATTTCAACCACGGATTTCCCAACGCCAGTTTCGAGGCAGCGGCAAAACCAATGCCGGGCGAACCTAATCGCATGGACGTTACTTTCAAGATCAACGAAGGCCAGCAGGTTTTCGTGGACAATGTCTTCGTTTCCGGCTTGAACCACACCAAGCCTTTTATTGTGCAACGTGAACTACAAGTTAAGTCCGGCGACCCGCTGAGCCAGGCCGCAATGTTGCAAACGCAGCAGCGTCTCTATGACCTCGGTATCTTCAGCCAGGTAGGGACTGGGGCGCAAAATCCAAATGGCAATGAGCCGGACAAGAACGTTTTGGTTGACGTTGAGGAGGCGAAGCGCTACGCATTCAATTACGGCATCGGATTGGAATTCCAGACCGGTCAACCTTCGTCGGTGGGCAGCAACCAGGCGAAAGGCAACACGGGAGTGAGTCCGCGGGTCTCGCTCAGTGTGACCCGTCTCAACTTCCGCGGCCGCGACCACACCATCACATTCAAGGCCGACGTGGGCAGCCTGCAGCAGCGCGGCTTGATCAGCTATACGGCGCCGCGCTGGTTCAACAGCTCAAACTGGAAGTTATCTTTGACGGCCTTCTACGACAACACGATTGACGTCACGACATTCACCTCGCAGCGTTTGGAAGGATCAGTGCAAGCCGAGGAGTCCGTTAGCAAGGCCACTACATTGGCTTATCGCTTTACCTATCGCCGGGTCAAGGCCAGCAACATAGACATCAGCCCTGACCAAATTCCGCTGCTTTCCCTGCCCGTGCGCGTGGGCGAACCCGGCTTCAGCTACATTCGCAACAAGCGCGACAATAATCTGGAGACCACGAAGGGAAGCTATAACACGATCGACGCCGCAGTCGCCGACAGTGTCTTCGGTTCAGAGGCCGATTTCAGCAGCATTCTCGGACAGAATGCCACTTATCACGCATTCGGCAAGAACCGGCCGCAAGATAAGAAGTTCGTATTCGCGCGTTCGTTGCGAGTCGGGGTGGAGACTGCCTTCGGCGATACCGTAATCCTCCCGCCGGGGCAAGCGTGTCCGAACCCAACACAAACCACCTGTCCATCTACGACAGTCATTCCGTTAGCGGAACGTTTTTTCACCGGCGGCGGCAACTCACATCGAGGTTTCGGGTTAAATCAAGCAGGTCCACGCGACCCCGTCACCGGGTTTCCGCTGGGCGGGAGTGCTCTTTTCCTGAATAACTTTGAACTACGTTTGCCCCCGCCGACGCTGCCCTTCGTCCAGGACAACCTCGGTTTCTCCATTTTCGAAGATGCCGGGAACGTCTTCACCGATGGCCGGGACATGCTGGACAACCTGCTCCGGTGGCGCCAGAAGAATCCCCAACTCTGTTTGCAGCCAGCCACGGCCAACCAGTGCGATTACAGCTATGTCTCTCACGCGGTAGGGGTCGGGGTCCGCTACAAGACACCGATCGGTCCGGTGCGGTTCGATTTCGGGTACAATTTAAATCCACCGGCATTTCCAAGTTGCCAAGCGGTACCCAACGTCAACGGGCAGGCGCAGTCACCCTATTGCGTGAACGCCACGACCAGTAATGGGACGGCCACGCTGCCGTATTTCGTGCCGCAACACACATCGCACTTCAACGTTTACTTTAGTATTGGACAGAGCTTCTGATGAATCAAAAGTATTCCATTCTTGCTTGCAGTATGGTGTTGTTTGCGATCACTTTGCCGTCCCGGGCGGGCGACGTTCTGGATCGCATCGTAGCAACCGTGAACAACCACATTATCCTGCAAAGCGAATGGCAGGATGCGCTGCGCTATGAAGCTTTCGTCAGCGGCCGCGCACTCGATCTGGTAAGCTCCGCAGATCAGAAAGCTGCGTTGGACCACCTGATCGACCAGGAGCTGTTGCGTGAGCAAATGCGCTCTTCAGGTTTTCCCCACGCAAGCAGTGAAGAGGTGCAGAAGACCATTCAGGAGATTCGCAAGCGGTACGCAACCGCCGAGAGCGAAGCTCAATGGCAGGCCGCGCTACAACGCTATGGATTGACCGAGAGCGAACTAAAAAAGCGAGTCACACTGCAAGTTGACTTGATGGGTCTGGTAGACTCCCGCCTGCGGCCGAACGTCATTATTGATTCCAAGAGCATTGAGAGTTACTACAATCAGGAACTGCTGCCCCAACTTCGACAGTCCGGCGCCCAACAGGTTCCTCTCGCCGAAGTCACCCCTAAGATCAAGGAACTGCTGACGCAGCAGAAGATGAACCAGATGTTGGTTGCCTGGCTGCAGGATCTGCGTTCCGGAAGCCGAATCCGCACAGAGACCGGGCCGCCGGATTCCGGAGCCCAGTTGCGATGAGCGAACCGCGCGCCAAGCCGCGCTGGCGCAGGTTCCGAAACTATCTGCTGCTCGCGGGACTTGTGGGTCTGCTCCTGCTGGGCACTCTGGCCTGGTACGCCACGACCGATTCCTTCCAAGCCCTTGTTCGGCGCCGCGTGGTAGCTGAGTTGGAGCGGATTACGGGTGGGCGTGTCGATTTGGGTGGGATTCATACCGTACCATTGCGCTTCCAGGTCGAGATTCGGGACCTCACCATTCACGGCCGCGAAGCCGCGGGCGAAGTTCCTTACGCCCACTTGGACCGGCTCGTCGCGCGAGTCAAGCTCATCTCGACATTGGCGACGGAATTCGGGTTTTCTTCCCTTGTGCTCGACCACCCTGTGGTTCACATCGTTCTCTATCCCGATGGCACTACCAATCAACCTGTGCCGGCGTTAAAGAGGACGTCAACAAAAACATCGATCGAGCAATTGTTCTCGCTTTCCATCGCCGAACTCGAAGTGCGGCGTGGCGAGTTTTTCTGGAATGACCAGAGAACTCCATTCGATTTCATCGCTCACGATGTGTCGGCGGATGCGAATTATTCTCTGTTGCACCGTCGCTACGACGGTAATCTCCTGCTCGGAAAGATGGATACGAAGCTCGAAAACTATCGTCCTGTGGCTTGGATGCTGGAAGTACACTTCTCCCTCGGCGAGGACAGTCTCGACGTCAAGTCTTTCAAGGCGACCTCGGGACGTTCAAGGCTCGAGGGCAGTGGCCGACTGGTGAATTTTCGTCAGCCGAGGGTAAATGCCAAATACGACCTTACGCTTGATCTTGGTGAAGCCAGCGCGGTAACGCGTCGTGCCGAGATTCGGCAGGGTGTTCTGCAGGCGACCGGGGAAGGTTCGTGGTCATCGGCGGTTTTTTCTTCTTCCGGCAAACTCTCGCTTAAGAACTTTGATTGGCGCGATAAGTTGGTTGGCTTGCTTGGTGTCGCGGTAAATAGCGATTACGCAATCAGTTCCCAGCGGCTTGCGTTTTCTCGACTGCAGGCGCGCCTGTTGGGGGGAGATGTGACTGGCGACGCCGAAGTGACCAACTGGCTCAATCCGGCGCCCACAAGAAAAACTGCGAAGGCGAACGCTTCTGACGAACAGAAGGGAATCGTTCGGCTGCGTCTGAAAGACGTCTCCACGTCTGAAATAGCCGCCGCGCTATCGTCCTCTGCCCGGCCGTTCAAGCGCATCAAGGTGGCGGGTGCCGCGAGCGGAAACGTCGAGGCGCGATGGATAGGCTCTGTCAGCAAGGCGGAAACTGAAGTCGCCGTAGACGTCGTAGCTCCGGCTCAAGTTAACAGGGGAGACCTGCCAATTAACGCCCATGTTCATGCGACCTACCGTGCAGGCTCTGGCGACTTGCAGGTTGCGGAATTCAACGCTTCCACCCGAGCCACTCAAGTTCGCGCCTCCGGTACTCTTTCTTCCTCTGCCGCTCTGAACCTCTCGGTTACGACTTCCGACCTCAGCGAGTGGCAGCCCATTCTCACGGACGTAGGCTACCAACAGCGAATCCCCGTCGTTCTGCAAGGGCATGCTTCCTTCACTGGAACCGCGACCGGCAGACTTTCTGCCATCGCCTTTGCCGGTAAACTTCAGTCAGAAGACTTCGATCTCTTGATTCCTGCCACATCGCACGCGCCCGCCAAGAATGTACACTGCGATTCCCTGGTTGCGGAGGTTCAGCTGTCGCCAAGTGCCTTCGCGGCACATCACGGCAGGCTGCACCATGGCGGGACCACAGTCGCCTTCGGCATCAGAGCCAGCCTTCAAGATAGACAGTTCACCGATTCGAGTCCTATCGCGGCGCACGTCGAGATGCGAAACGCCGATGTGGATGAGATTCTCGCATTAAGCGGATATGACCTCCCCGTCAGTGGGACGGCAAACCTTTTCGTACAGATAGAGGGCACGAAGGCGGAGCCACGCGGAAATGGCCGGGTTGAGCTCTCCGCTGCAGTCATCCGCGGCGAACCGGTTCAGCATCTGGACTCCAAGTTGGAGTTCAACCGCAACGAAGTCTCTTTGGATGAACTTCGCCTCGTGTATTACGACGCACAGGTCACAGGCGCCGGGACCTACAACCTTTCCACGCATGCTTTCGGTTTCAATCTGAACGGGGACAACTTTGATCTCGCTCGCATCCCCCAGCTTCAGGCCAGCCGCGTAACCGTGGACGGCCGCATGGATTTCACCGCTCAAGCCTCAGGCACGCTGGAGCAACCGGCGATTAACGCAAACATTCATCTGCGCGACCTCGTCTTTGACCACAAACCGGTGGGCGACTACACAATCGACGCCGTGACCCAGGGCTCCGACCTGCATGTGAGCGGGCGCTCTCAGTTCAAAACCGCGGAGTTGAACATTGACGGTGACGTTCAAGTTCGCGAAGATTGGCCCTCGACCATAAACCTGCACTTCAACCATCTCAATGTGGATTCCATCTTCAAAACCTATCTGAAGCGGCGCGTGACGGGTCCTTCCGCCCTGGCTGGCGACCTGCAGTTGCGAGGTCCGCTGCGCAAGCCTCGCGAACTGGAGGTTATCGGCAATCTTAACGACTGCTTTGCCGATGTTGAGAACATCAAGATTCGCAACAACGGTCCGATCAGCTTTACCATTGCCAACCAATTCCTCAAGATTCAACAGTTCCATTTAATTGGTGAAGGTACCGACCTCACGGTTGGCGGTGCGATTCAGTTAAATGGCGACCGTGAACTCGACCTGCGTGCTCAGGGTCGAGCCAGTCTCCAGCTTATTCAAAACTACGATTCCGCCTTCACTACCTCGGGCGAAGTCGCCGTTGACCTGACGGTTGGCGGCACGTTCAGCAACCCTACCACTCAGGGCAGGTTGCAGGTCACCAACGGCTCAATCTCGTACAGTGATCTGCCCAGTTCCCTGAGCGCCCTCAACGGATCCGCCATATTCAATCAAGACCGCCTGCAAATCGAGACTCTTACCGCACGCGTCGGAGGCGGCGCTGTCAGCTTCGGCGGATATGCCACCGCTTATAACCGTCAGCTCAATTTCAATCTGACGATGCAAACTCAGGACGTGCGTTTGCGCTATCCTCCGGGTGTCAGTTCCATGGCCAACGCTGAACTCCGATGGGCAGGCACTTCCGCCGCCTCCGTACTCTCTGGCGACATTACCGTCACCAAGCTGGTGCTGACTCCCGGCTTCGATTTCGGAGCAAGCTTGGCGCGCAGCGCACAGAGTTCGGCGCTGCCGCAAACCAATCCTTTGCTGAATCGGATCCGGATGGACGTGCATATCGTGACTACGCCCGAACTGCAGATGCAAACCGCCGTAGTCCGCATTTCCGGTGACGCCGACTTACATTTGCGTGGGACGGCGGCCAAGCCTGTTCTGCTGGGGCGCGCCGACGTTACTGAGGGTGAAGTGACTTTAAGCGGAACCAAGTACCACATGGAGCGCGGCGATATTACCTTCACCAACCCGGTCACGACCACCCCCGTGCTTGATCTGCAAGCCTCCACCCGGGTTCGCGACTACGACATCACCGTCAACCTGAACGGTAGCATCGACAAGCTTAGTTTGACTTATCATTCCGAGCCGCCATTGCCGGTCGCCGATATCATCAGCTTGCTGGCGCTTGGCCAAACCCAGCAGCAGTCTGCCCAATTGCAGCAGTCTGGCGGGTCGCCATTTGCCCAACAGGCATCCAGCGCCATGTTGGCTGAGGCCCTGAATTCTGCCATCAGCAATCGCTCGCGGAGTTTGTTCGGCATTAGCCATATCCGGATTGATCCGCAAGGCCTGAACACGGAGACGTCTCCCACCACGACCTCGCCCGCGGTCACCATCGAACAGCAGGTTAAGGACAACCTTACCGTGACCTACACGACCAACGTTTCTCAGACCTCGCAACAAATTATTCAGGTGGAATACAACATTACGCGCAATTTTTCTATTTTTGCGCTGCGCGATTACAACGGCGTGATCAGCTTCGAACTACGAATTCGCCAACTCAAGAAGTAAGCGCCTGGGTGTTTCTTTAGAGGCTTCGCTCCTCGTAGCAGAAAATCTGCAAGTTTGCCCCCGGTTGCGCGTTTCGCCAATTGGGGGCATATCTATCAAACGCCGAAACCATCTCCCGCTGAAGAGAAGAGCTTGATGCGGAAACAAAAAGGATTTTCCCTGATCGAGCTACTGATTGTGGTCGCAATTATTCTGATCATCGCTGCCATCGCCATTCCAAACTTGGTGCGGGCAAGGATATCGGCCAATGAAGCAGCGGCGGCGAGCTCGGTTCGGACGAGCAATGCCACCCCGGTCACATATCAGTCCACGGATCCAACAATGGAATATGCGAATTCCATCGCAGCTCTGGGACCTCCGGCCTCGACTGGTTGTCCTGCGAGCGGGCCAGTCGCTGCGAAGGCTTGCCTGATCAACCGTGGACTCGCCAGCGCCACGGTTCCAGCCGCAGCCAAAACCGGCTACGACTTCGGGATGGGCGTACCGGCCGGCAGTCCTCCCAATCAGGGCTGCCCTGTCGGCGGCGCGCCAGCGGGCTTCAACCAAACCGGGGTACGTGGTTTCTGCTCGAACGAAGATGGCGTGATCCGCGTTGCCTCCGCATGGAATGCCGCGCCGGCAACTGTTAATGCGACTTGCCTGAATGCTCCTATTCGCACCTGCAATAGTGAGCTTCAACTGAGAACTGGTTTGTCCAACTTTCGGCTGCTTGCGTGCTTGGTTTTGACCCAGCCTTCTTTCACAATCTGTTTGGCCCGACCGATGGCCAACGAATCTGGCGGAACATCATCTGTGATGCATGAGGCAGCGCCCACGTACGCTCCCCGGCCTACCTTGACCGGTGCGACCAAAGTGGAATCGCTGCCGATGAATGCCCCGTCTTCGATCACGGTAGTGTGTTTGTGCGCTCCATCGTAGTTGCAGGTGATGGTTCCAGCTCCGATGTTCACGCCCTCACCAATCTCAGAATCTCCAAGATAAGTGAGATGATTGGCCTTGGAGCCCTTGCCAAGGCGGGTTTTCTTGGTCTCGACGAAATTTCCTACATGCGCGCCCTCGCCGATCTCGCTCCCGGGACGAAGGCGAGAGTAAGGTCCGAGAATCGCCCCCTTCATTACTTGTGCCCCATCTAGTACGCAAGCGGGCAGGATCGACACGCCGTCTCCGATCACGGAGTTATGAATCACGGTGTAGGAGCGGATACGGCAATCACTGCCCACGCGCGTCTTGCCTAAAATCTGCACGAACGGCTCGATAACGGTGTCCGTGCCGATCTTGACATCGCAATCGATCACGCAGGTTTGGGGATAGAAAATCGTGACCCCGTCGGCCATAAGCTGCCGGCACTTAGCCATCCGCATGTGCTGATCAATCTCAACCATCTCTGCGCGGGTGTTACTGCCCAGGATTTCGTCAGGATCGCTCGCCGCCACCACCATCACACGCCTCTTCGCCTCACCCAGGACCGCCGCCATGTCAGTGAGGTAGTACTCGCGGTGCGGATTGTCGTTGTTTAATTCGTCGATGTGCGCAAAAAGAACTTTCGCGTCGAAAACATAAAAGCCCGAGTTGATTTCGCAAATCTTGCGCTGCGCCGGAGTGGCGGACTTTTCTTCGACGACGGCTTTCACCTCAGGGTTGTTTTGACCCTTGCGGATTACTCTTCCATAACCGGTCGGGTCCTGCAGTTGGGCGCTCAGAATGGTCATGGCCGGATGGTTTGTGTTGTGAAAGTCGCGAAGCTTCTCGATAGTTGGGGAACTGATCAGCGGAGCGTCCCCAGAAAGCACGATCACCTCATCATAAGGAGCCAAGGCTGTGCGCGCGACCATCAGGGCGTGACCGGTTCCTTTCTGCTCGGCTTGCAACACGAAACCGATTCCAGTGTCGGCAAGCGCTTGGCGAACGCGATCCGCTTCGTGACCGATGACGGCGAACACATCGTGCACCGGAACGACTTTCGCAGCCGCAGCGATTACGTGCGCCAGTAGCGGCTTTCCTCCGACCTCATGCAAAACCTTGGGGTGTTTGGATTTCAGGCGCGTCCCTTTGCCCGCCGCCATGATAAGGATGGCAACGCGCGGGGCGCGAGGCGAGTGGCTGCTCTTAGGTTTTGGCATGTGATCCAATATACCGCGAGAGGTTCATGCGCGGCAGAGAGTCAGCCGTAGGCGCGGGCGTCCTCGCAGCCGAAATTCACACGCCGTTCAGCTGCTTGTGGCGTGTCGCTTCGACACCGACCGCTCATTGTGCCCGCACGGCCAGATCCATCAGATCGCGGGCAATTCGATCGGTCGCGTGACGGGCAACCTCGCCCTCATCAAGATAATCCCCGAGCACCGAACTGACGCCTAATTCCTTAATGGCTTCCTCGTCAACGACAACTTGGGTCGCGCCTTCGAGCGCATACTTGGCTTTTAATTGTGCGGAGATCGGGGCACGATTGAGAAGGGCATAATCGAAGATGTGCGCCTGAGCATGCCCATTCAGCGCGCGGATGTGGTCACCAGCCGTCCGTCCGAGGCTCTCGTTGGCCTGAGTCATCAAGTTACAAATATAAACTTTGGTTGCCGGCGAAGCGGCAATCGCTTTTGCAATACCATTTACCAGCAAGTTGGGAATTAGGCTGGTGAAGAGCGAGCCCGGACCCATGGTGATTAAATCGGCGCGGGCAATCGCTTCCAAGGTTTGCGGAAGGGGCTGAACATCATGCGGAATCAGGGAAAGCTCTTTGATACGCCCCTTGCTGGCGGTAATGTTAGTCTCCCCGCGCACCCGCGTTCCGTCTTCCATGAGAGCCTCTAGCTCCACGTTGGCCGTCGTGGCGGGGTAGATGTGCCCGCGCGTAACCAGAATTTCAGACGACAAGCGGACGGCTTCACTGAAATCTTTGGTGATGGAGGTAAGAGCCGCCAGGAAAAGATTGCCGAAGCTATGGCCTTCCAGTCCCGACCCTTTTACGAATCGATGCTGGAACAACTTGGAGAGCAAAGCCTCATCTTCGGAAAGCGCAACGATGCAGTTGCGGATGTCACCTGGCGGCAACATGTTCAGTTCTTTGCGCAGGCGTCCGCTGGAACCACCGTCATCGCTGACGGTAACCACAGCGCTAAGATTGGAAATTTCGGGTTTCCCTGATTTCGCTACGGGTCGATCCGCGGAGGGACTGACATACCACTTCAGTCCCTTTAGCAGAGTGGAAAGGCCGGTCCCGCCGCCAATCACAACCACCCGTAGACCACTACTTGCGGTGGCGGCGGGCGGACGGGAGTGTTCCGAGTAGCCCATCAGGCTACCTAGCGATCCTCGTCAGCTTCGGTCGGAGAAGGCAATTCGGCCCCAGGATCGGGATACAACAGCTCCGTAAAACGCGGGTCTTCGGCCAGATTCTGAAAGTCCGAGTCGTTCCGGGCCTGAAAACGAAGCCCCGGGTTCAAGCGAATCGCATCATCCAGATGGCGCAGCGAATCTTCCACGTGGCCGGTCAGGCAATCCAGGGCGGCCAAGCCGTAAGCGACATAGTCGGCTTTGGGTGCCTGCTTCGACAACTTGTCCAAGTGTTCGCGGGCACTCACGTAGTCGCCAACGTTCATCAGGGAAATTGCGTAGTCGTAGTGCTCCTCGGAATTCTTGAACTGGGTGACCGTGTGCTCCGCTTGCTGGTTGCATGCGTTCAAATGCACTGAGGCGCGATCGGCGAGTTCCTTGCTGCCTCCGGCGATAACCTTTTGCAGGTAGGACTTAGCCTTGTCGAACTTGTGCTCTTGCATGGCCCGCAAACCGGCTTCGTAATTTTGCACAGCTTGTGCAAAACGAGGGTCGTCGCCAACAGACTTTTTGGGTGGAGTCTTCTGTGCCATCTGCAAAACTCTTCCTGTGCTCTTCGTAAGTATCCCTCTTATCTTTAACTTGGATAAAGCTTCGTTAACTTCTGCTGATGGTTTTCATCCCGCCAAGCTCGGGTTCTATGACCCGCGGTTCGAGGTGCCGATTTTTCGGCTGTGGAAAACCCATAGCCAATAGGCAGTCTAAACGCACGGTTCGAGGCTCGTCAATCGAGTGAGATCCCACTCTAATTGAGCGAAGCCGAAGTCTCCAAGTTTACCTGTCGCCACTCGCCCTGCATGATGCCCTTGCGGATTTGCGATGCGGTCTTACCCTTCTTGGACTCGGAATAGGAATAGTACAGTTCTTTCAAGCAGGTATCGCAGCGCGCACCGTGCGTGCTTTCAAAGCAGCTATGCAAGCTGTTATGTCCCATTCGATCGCAATAACAATAACAGGGCTGTTGATGCAACACTGCCGGTATCTTCGCAGCCAAATCGTAGGCGTGCGTCTGATACGGATACTGGGCATTCTCAGCCCACAATTGATCCTTGCCGAGGATGGCAGGAAGCTTAGCGCCTTTCGGCGGCGGACCGGCGTTGTACGCCGGGACCACCCCTTCCTGCTGAGAAGTGGCCCACGGAGCGGACACGGTAAGGGTAATCAGAAAAAGAAAAGCCAGTGCAAGCCCGCGTTTCAACATAATCCGGTTCCTCGTCCCAGATGCTGTGATATTGTAACCCGAATCCCGTAGCGGTTGTAGTCGGAGGCTTGCGCTTTGCTCGCGAATCATTCTCTGCACGGGAAGCCCGATCCGTATAAAATTGGAAATATTATTCCCGGACAGGCGGACGCTATGGAACGCAGCGCGGTTCACGAGAACAAGCCAATCGTTTCCGCGCCATCGCGCGCCATGGTGCTCTCCGTCTGGCTGCGTGATCTGATCATCTCGCTGGCCATTTCGTGTTTTATCATCATCTTCCTCTACCAGCCGGTGAAAGTGGAAGGCACCAGTATGATGCCTTCGCTCGAAGACCAGGAGCGGATCTTCGTGAACAAGTTTGTTTATCGGCTGGAGCCGATCGAACGCGGTGACATCATCGTGTTCCGCTATCCCCGAGACCCATCGAAGAGTTTTATCAAGAGGGTGATTGGCTTGGCGGGTGACCACATCCAAATCGATGCCGGTCGCGTCTTTGTGAATGGGAAGCCGATCGACGAAGACTACGTTCCGCGCGCCTACGAGGACGAGCGATCCTACGCTGAAGTAGTGGTTCCGCCCGACAGCTATTTCGTGCTGGGCGATCACCGCAGCCTGTCGAATGACAGCCGTGACTTCGGTCCCGTCGGGCAAAGCTACATCTACGGCAAGGCAGTATTCGGATATTGGCCCATGGACAAAATGGGACGAGTCCGCTGAACCTTGTGGAGCCTCCTGATGCGTTTGCATTTTCATCTTCGGCGCCATACAACAGGAGGCACAATTGAGGTCAACCCTCAAAGCTGGTTTCGCCTCCAACATGAGGCCCACGACGCGGCGCAAGCCGCAAATTCTTCGCGCAGCGAAGACGATCTCTTCTTCGACGTGATCGAGTGCACCTCCGACGCCTGCGAACGTCGCCGCACCCCGCGCAAGCCCTCGGATGCGTACTGGTATTCGGCCTAGCGCATGTTTGCCATGGGGGCCTGTAAGCCCAAGAAAAAGCAAGAGCGATTTTTGAGTTTGGTCACTACATGAGCCATTCTCGTCCCTCCTCGGGTGTGGGCGGATCCAGCTGAGTAATTCCGAGAATGCGCAGCACTTCGGCGGCGTGTTGGTTGCCGCGGGTCACACAAGTCTTGCGGCGCTGACCGAGATCGACTTCGACACAGCGGATCGTCTCCAGCGCTTGCCAAGCAAACGGCGAGGACAACTGGCTACCGGCGCGGCGCAGACTCTTTTCCAGAGCGCGATCCAGTAACAGCGCGAGTGCGGCCACGAACACGTGGGCCTGCACACGCTCGTCGCTGTGGTGGTACACCGGGCGTAGCTCCAGCAGATCTTTCAGATGAGAGAAGCCGCGCTCGACTTCGTTCAGCTGCTTATAGGCGCTTACCGCCTCGGCGGCCGACAGATTCCGTTCCTCGGTCTGAATGACGTATTTGCCTTCCAGCGCCTTCTCCCGCACCAAGTTGAGGGGATGCTCAAAAAAACGAAACTTCCCCTTCCGCAGCTCCCAGGCAAAATAACGATGACCATGATGGCGGCGCAGACGCGTGGCGGCCGCAGCCCCAATCTTGTCCGGCTCTTTTAACTCGCCTTTTTCTACCTGCGCGCTTAATGCTTCCAGCTCTTTGCGAGCCCGCTCCATCGCTAATACCCGCAGGCTGCGCTCATACACTTCGCGTTCTTCGCTGTGCACTACGAACACCCGCACCCCAGCTTCTTTCCCCGCCACTTCGACCACACTGGTCTTGGGCGTCACCGCCTTCTCGGCCGCTGCTATCCCCACCGCACATTCTTGCCAGTCGGTGCGCGCCTCGGCTTGCTGGATATACTCAAATGTGTCTTTGCGATTGCGCCGTTGCAATCCTACCAAGTAGCCTTGGTTCATCTTCCGCAGCTGCTGCACATTGCCGATGGTCATCATGCCGCGGTCCCCCACGAACACCACTCGGTTCAACTCAAACCGCTGGTTCAAGTCCTCCACCACTTCCCGCACCGTGGTCTGATCGAGACGATTGCCGGCGAACACATGGTGGGCGATCGGCCAGCCTTCCATCATCACCACCCCGATCACGATCTGACGATTCCGGGGTTTGCCATCTCGGCTGTAGCCGAAACGTCCCAGCTCGGCCGGGCCCGCCCCTTCGAAGTAGGTGGAGGTGATGTCATAGAACGCCAGGTCGGGCTGCAGGCTGAACAGATTCCGCACCTCTAAGTAGACGGCTTTCTCCATGCGCTTTTTCTCGGCCAACAGATCATCCAAGCTCTGATACCAAAGCTTCAACTGATCGAAGCCCACCTTGACTCGGCGGGATTGCTTCCACACCGGCACCCAGCGTTGGCCCGCAGCATTGCACACATAAAAATCTTCCAGCCATTGCGCCAAGGCATGTTCGCTACCCGGACAGCTGAGCCGATTGGCGAGCAGAGGAAAGATTCGCTCCGATAGCGGCTGACGGTGGCGCAGCGGCGCTTGGCCCGCGTCCAGTATCGATCCCAGAGAGAGTTGGTCGAATAGGTGCCGGGCTACCAAAATCGGTCCCCAGGTGGAAGCACGGGGCGTGGTGATCTGGTCGGCGGAAACCCAGCGCGGAGCTGCGGTCTCAGCCTGCAGCAACCGCACCAAGGTGTCCAGGTGAGGAGCCAGAAGATCCTTCCGCCCCAGATGAGCGACGATGCGTTGCTTGACCTTGTCGCCTTCGCGAAACGACTCGACCAGCCGGAGATACTCGTGGCGACCATTGGGTGCCTTAACAGAGCGAAGGAACAAGCCAAGCCCTCCAGAGACACTACATATAGCGCGGTCTAGTGGGCATGTTCAATAGAAAACTGAGCACAACAGCAAAATACTTTGGCACTACATTTTTCGCCCGCGACAACAATCAATGCTCATAATAAAAGAGTTAGCATCGATGCCCCCCATTTCCATGGCAAACATGCGCTAGTCCGAGATCAAGCAGACTGGGCGGTTAAGCGAACGTAAGAATTTTCACAGACATTTCCTTTTGCGCATTTCCGCATCCCTGCTAGAATCTTTAAAATCCACTCCCTGGAGCACGAATGCAGGCGATCCTTGCGCTGGAAGATGGAAGAATCTTCCGAGGCAAAGGCTACGGAGCCAAAGGCGAATGTTACGGGGAAGTAGTTTTTAATACTTCCATAACCGGCTATCAGGAAATTTTCACCGACCCTTCCTACGCTGGCCAGATCGTAGTTCTCACTAATCCCGAAATCGGTAACTACGGCACGAATACCGAAGATACCGAGGCCACACGGCCCTATATCGAGGGCCTGATTGTGCGCGAGTTTTCCCGAGTCAGCTCCAACTGGCGTTCCCAACAGGTCACGGAAGAATACCTTGAGCAATTCAAAATTCCGGTGCTCGGCGACATCGACACGCGCGCTCTGGTGCGGCATTTGCGCGATAACGGCGTCATGCGCGGAGTCATATCGACCCTTGAAACTGACACCGAGAAACTGATCGCCAAAGCTCGGGCACTTCCGAAAATGGATGGAACCGACCTGGCCAAGGTCGTCACCACCAACCACACCTATGTGTGGGAAACCGGGGAGCGCTCTCATCTTCCGGAAGAAGTGGTTGGGGTCAAGGATCAACCAGAACGCTTTCACGTAGTCGCCTATGACTTCGGCATCAAGCTGAGTATTTTGCGCAAGCTGCGCGGCGAAGGCTGCAAGGTCACGGTGGTTCCCGCGGAGACGAAAGCAGAGGATGTGTTAGCGCTGAAGCCTGCCGGCGTGTTTCTATCGAACGGCCCGGGCGATCCCGAGCCATGCACGTACGCGGTGGATAGCATCAGGCGACTCATGGGAAGAGTGCCGATCTTTGGTATCTGCCTGGGCCACCAGCTCACTGGGATTGCGCTGGGCGGCAAGACGTTCAAGCTGAAATTCGGTCACCACGGCGGCAATCACCCCGTGAAGCAATTGAACACAGGGAAGATCGAGATCACGGCGCACAACCATAATTTCGCGGTGGATCCGGACTCGCTGTCTCAAAGCGAAGTTGAGCTGACCCACATGGATCTCAACGACAACACGCTCGAAGGCATGCGCCACCGGAATCTGCCGCTATTCACGGTGCAGTATCACCCCGAGGCATCGCCCGGCCCGCATGACTCGCATTATCTTTTCAAAGACTTCGTGAAGTTGATGGAGGAGTGGAAAGGGTGAGGACAGGAAGTCTAGAGCAAGGGGGAGCGGCTGTTTGGGGTTTCGGCTTCTTGCTGTTGATCGTTGGGAGCTTAGATGTTTCCGCTTGTTCGTCTTCTCCCAACCCAACGAAAATCGGCCGCGGTTTCTTGGTGGGAGTCTTCAACCAGGGGAGAGCGGTGGCCGGTCTCCAGATTGAGCTCAGCACTGATCCACGATCCGGCGGCAAAGAGAACCGCTCTATTTCGATTGTCACCACCGACGCGGACGGCTTGGCAAGGTTCGCGTCGCTTCCACCCGGACCGTACTTCCTAGGCATAAAGCACCCGGCCTACGCATATTCAGAAGCGCTCCAGGTGATGCGCCATCCCCCGAAAGGCAGCCCAGAAAAGATCACTTTCGAATGGCCCGGCTGGAAGCCTCTCACAACGCAGTCTGTTTCAGGCTCTTTGAATGGACATGTCAGAACAGAACGAGGTTTGGGCCCCGATTTGAGTCAGCCGATTTACGGTCCGGTGCAAGGAGCGAAACTTACGCTCTCAAAGGGTGTTACGAATGAGATTGTTGACGCGCGGACGACGCAGGAATCGGGCATGTTTACTTTTGCCGCCGTAGCTGCGGGGTTCTATTTTCTGCGGGTCGAAACTCCGGTGTCGAATACGGTTCGCTGGCATTATCCAATTGACGGCTACGTGCCGATAGTCGTGGATCCCTCCGCAAAATTTCCAAGCCTCAATTTGTTTCTCGATGACGCGATCTGTGGCGAACTCGCGTGGGAACAACGCGAAAGAAAATGATCTCATAAATGCCCAAACGGATTGACATTTCGAAGATCCTGATCCTTGGCTCTGGCCCCATCATCATCGGCCAGTCGGCGGAGTTTGATTACTCCGGCACACAAGCTTGCAAGGCGCTCAAGTCGGAAGGTTTTGAAGTGGTGCTGGCCAACTCCAACCCTGCCACGATCATGACCGACCCGGAGGTTGCCGACCGCACCTACATTGAGCCGCTTACTCGTGAATATCTGGAAGAGATCCTTCGCGTCGAGCGCGAGATGTCGCCCGGCGCCGGCTTTGCCCTTCTACCCACGGTCGGCGGTCAAACTGCGCTCAACCTCGCAATCGAGCTTTCCGATGGCGGCGTATTGGAAAAATACAACGTCCAGCTTATCGGCGCGCAGATTAGCGCCATTAACAAAGCCGAAGACCGCCTGGTCTTCAAAGATGCAATGCAGAAGATCGGCCTCGACGTTCCCAAGTCCGCGCTGGTGAACAATCTGAAAGACGGCTTGGAGTTCGCCGGCAAGATTGGCTTCCCAGTTATCGTACGCCCGTCCTTCACGCTGGGGGGCAGCGGTGGCGGCATTGGCTACAACCGCGAAGAGTTGATGGAAGTTTTGGCTCGCGGCCTCGACTTCTCGCCAGTACACGAAGCCCTGATCGAAGAGTCTGTTCTGGGTTGGAAGGAATACGAGCTCGAGGTGATGCGTGATTTGAAGGACAACGTCATCATCATTTGTTCGATTGAGAATTTCGATCCCATGGGGGTGCACACGGGTGATTCGATCACAGTCGCTCCGGCGCAAACCCTTACCGACCGCGAGTATCAGGCTATGCGCGATGCCGCCATCGCTGTGATTCGCGAGATTGGCGTGGAGACCGGTGGATCGAACATTCAGTTCGGCATACATCCTGGCACGGGCCGTATGGTTGTGATCGAGATGAATCCCCGCGTGTCGCGTTCCTCAGCGTTAGCCTCGAAAGCCACTGGTTTCCCCATCGCCAAGATTGCCGCAAAGCTGGCCGTGGGTTATACGTTGGACGAAATCCCCAACGACATCACGCGTAAGACACCAGCCTGCTTCGAGCCCACGCTTGATTACGTGGTGGTGAAGATTCCCAAATGGCAGTTCGAAAAATTCCCTGGGGCAGACGAGAATCTTGGCCCACAAATGAAATCGGTGGGCGAAGTCATGGCCATCGGCCGCACTTTCAAGGAGGCAATGATGAAAGCAGTGCGCGCCCTGGATACGGGCAAGCGCATCGGCGGAGAAAAAATCGAACCCAAAATTCTGACCCAGCGGCTGGTGACGCCGCATCCCGAGCGGCTTTCCTACATTCGCTACGCATTGCGCCAGGGCCACACCGTCAAGCAAGTAGCCAAGATGACATCAATCGATCCCTGGTTTCTCTACCAACTCAAGGAAATTAATGACATGCAGCTCGAGTTGGAGAAACATCCCATGGAGTCGATCCCGACTGAAGTCCTGCGCGAGGCCAAGCGCATGGGCTTCTCGGACGGACGCCTGGCGGCGACCTGGCGGCTGAGCGGCAAAGGCGACCAGGACAAGGTTCGCCACCAGCGACGGAAGCACGGGATTAAGCCGGTGTACAAACGTGTCGACACCTGCGCCGCCGAATTCGAAAGCTATACACCCTACCTTTACTCGACTTACGAAGAAGAAGATGAGGCGGCACCGACACAGAACAAGAAAGTTATTATCCTGGGCAGTGGCCCCAACCGTATCGGGCAAGGAATTGAATTCGATTACTGCTGTTGCCATGCGGCCTTTGCCCTGCGCGACGACGGCTACGAGACGATCATGATTAATTGCAACCCGGAGACCGTCTCGACCGACTATGACACCAGCGACCGACTCTACTTCGAGCCGCTGACCCTGGAAGACGTGCTTGCTATCTGTGAACACGAAGCTTCGTCGGGCGCGCCAGTCGGCGTGATCGTGCAATTCGGCGGACAAACGCCGCTGAATCTCTCGCTACCATTAAAGGCAGCGGGAGTAAACATTATTGGAACGGCGCCGGAATACATCGATCTCGCCGAAGACCGCAAGCGGTTCGGCAAATTGCTCGAGGAACTCGAAATCCCGCAGGCTCCAGGCGCGATGGCAGCCTCGATCGAAGAAGCCGTCGAAGGCGCAAATCGAGTTGGATACCCCGTACTGGTGCGGCCATCCTATGTCCTCGGCGGACGCGCTATGGTTATCGCCTATGACGAGGAAACCGTCGTTCGCTACATGAAAGAGGCGGTCGAATATTCGCAGGACCGTCCGGTCCTGATCGATCACTTCCTCGAGGACGCAATCGAGGTAGATGTGGACGCGCTCTCGGACGGCGAAGACATAATCATCGGCGGCATCATGCAGCATATCGAAGAGGCCGGTATCCACTCCGGTGATTCGTCCTGCGTTCTTCCCGCGGTCGACATTCCTCAGCCTTTGATGGCCCGCATGCGCGATTACACTTTCAAGCTGGCGCGCGCGCTGAAAGTGGTTGGGCTGATGAACATTCAGTTTGCCATTCCAAGGAGCAACGGCAATTCGAAGAACAACGGCGAGGGAGGAACAGTTTACGTGCTGGAGGTCAATCCGCGTGCCTCGCGCACGGTCCCCTATGTTTCGAAAGCCACCGGCGTGCCGATGGCGAAGATTGCTGCCAGACTGATGACCGGACGAAAGCTGCGCGAGTTTCTGCCGGAGTTCATTGAGCGCCGCGCCGACCTCGACACCGGGCACTGCTATTACGTGAAGTCCCCGGTTTTCCCATGGAATAAGTTTCCCGGCGTCGATACGGTGCTCGGTCCCGAAATGAAATCCACCGGCGAAGTTATGGGCGTGGCGGACAACTTTGGTGAAGCCTTCGCCAAAGCGCAAACCGCGGCGGGCCAGAAGCTACCCACACAAGGCATGGTCTTCGTCAGCGTCACCGATCATGACAAGCCGCAGGTGGCCGACGTTGCCCGCAAATTTGTCGACATGGGTTTCAAGCTGGTGGCCACGGCAGGCACCGCCGACGTACTGGAGAACGCCGGTATGACGGTCGAACGCGTGTACAAGGTAAAAGAAGGGCGGCCCAACGTGGTCGATCTCATCAAAGGCGAGCGCATAAAACTCATCATCAACACTCCGCATGGGGTCGACCCTTTCTTTGATGAGAAAGCCATCCGCCGCGCTGCGGTCAGCGCACGTATTCCGACCATCACAACGCTATCCGCGGCCCGCGCTGCCGCCGAGGGCATTGCGGCGTTGCAGCGAGGAGAGATCAGAGTGCAGGCGCTGCAGAAATTGCACGCGGAACGGATGACGAGTCGGCGGTAGTAAAATATGTATTGAGGGCATCATCTCAGCCGTCTATGCTTCCTATTTACCGTATAGTAGTTCACGCGATCCTCTCTACTGCACTCCTCGCTCCGTTGGCCGCGGCACAAGCGTCGGCGAATTTCCTCGCTATCTCTCACTCCCGCCAAAGCATTCTTTTTTCAATCTGCAGTCGCCGTCACGTCCAAGAATTGAATCTTGAGCTTTTGACTCGACCTCCAGCGCTGGGGCGTGCATTGAACGTAGATCAGGCTTGTTTGCTCGCGTCGGGTGGGACTGCCGACGGGTGTACTCGCTTGTCGAAAGCGCAAGGCTGGATAAATGTTCCAGTGCGAAGAGGGTCACCGATGCTGTGCGGGATCGTATGCAGCAACGGAGAGCCAATCAAGGCATGCACTAGGGGCTGATTGCCCAGGAGTCACGAACTCATGCTGCTTTATGGAATTTTCCCTCCCATAACGACCCCGTTCTATCCGGACGGAAACCTCTACTTCAAAAAGCTCGAAGCCAACGTTGAGCGTTACTCGAAGACTCCCGTCGCAGGGATTGTTGCGCTGGGCTCAACTGGTGAGGCCATCTATCTGTCAGATCAGGAACAGCGAGATGTGCTCAAGAGCACCCGCGAAGCCGCCGCCCCAAACAAAGTATTGATTGCGGGAACGGGCTGCGAGTCTGCCATCAACACGCTGAAGCTCACCGACTACGCGGCTGAACTGGGATATGACGTCGCGCTCGTGCGCACCCCCTTCTATTACAAGAAACAAATGCACCCCGCGAACATTCTGGCGTTTTATCGCACCGTGGCCGACCGGTCGCCCTTGCCAGTGATGATTTACAGTGTTCCGCCCTTCACGGGATACGACATGCCCGCCGAACTCGTAGTCGAACTCGCCGATCACCCCAACATCGTTGGCATCAAAGAATCGAGCGCGAACGTGGAAAAAGTCGGTCGCCTGGTCGAGGGCACACGGCACGTGAGGCGGAAGGCCACGGTCACGGAAACCTTCGACGCAGTCACTGCTCGCATGCTCAAAGCGGCAAGCTCAGGCAATGGAAACGGCAGCGAGTGGGTGACCCTGGGAGGGGGAGGGCCCACAAAGCCTTCATCCGCGGCCGTCAGCGTGGTTGCAGGCCTGAAGAGCCGGCAAAAAGAAGTTGGATTTCAAGTGCTCGTCGGGGCTGCGCAGACGCTCGAACCATCCTTGCATGCAGGAGCCGTGGGCGCGATTCTCGCCTTTGCCGACGCAGCCCCAACCGCGTGTTACGAAATCTATGCGGCATGGAAAGAAGGCGACCTGGAATTGGCCCGGCTGAAACAATCTCGAATCGACGAGGCCTCTACGCGGATAGTTTCTGGGCTGGGCATCGCCGGCATGAAACACGCGATGGATTTCAACGGCTACTTCGGTGGCCCGGTGCGCCTGCCCCTATTACCGCTGACCGTTGACTTGAAAGCGGTGGTCGAGCAGTTGATGGCGGATATACGCAACTGACTGGACCAGAAGCACGTCGGCAACTGAGGTCATTTTCCATGTGCTTGCGATTTTCATCAGACTGCGTTATCTTTGATTTGAACGAACGTTCGAACTTTTCATGGCATCGTCCTCTCCAGCCACCTCACCAGCTTCCGTTGGCTGCCGCGAAATTCCGGCGCCCCCTGGCGGAAGCCGCTTCGATCGCCGGCTGGCCAAGATTCTGTTGCACGCAACTGAGGTTTTTTACGATAAAGGATACGAGGGCGCTTCCATGCGCGATCTGGCTCGCACGAGCGGCATGTCCTTGTCGGGGCTTTACTATTATTTCGAGTCCAAAGAGAAGCTGCTGTATCTCATCCAGAAACACACCTTCAGCACGATTGTTGAGCGACTGAGGAAGCGGCTCGACGAAGTTTCTGATCCCGAGCAGCGCATCCGCGTTTTCATTCTCAACCATCTCGAATACTTTCTCGCCAACCAGAAAGCAATGAAAGTTCTTTCGCACGAAGCGGAGGTACTGAAAAACGGTTTCGGCGCCGAGGTCGCGGCCATCAAGCGAGAGTACTACCGGATATGTGTCGGCTTGCTGGACGACTTCAAGCTGGCAAAGAGACTAGAATTCTCTAGTCGGATGGCGGTGCTCAGTTTATTCGGCATGATGAACTGGATCTACACCTGGTACAACCCACGGGTGGATGCCGATGCCGAGGAGCTGTCGCGTGGGATGGGAGACATCTTCCTGCGGGGAATCAGCGCCGTCACTGAGGGTCAACGATCCAACACAAAGAAGGCGCAGAAAAAAAGATCAGTATCGAACTAAATTCAGATCCTAACTATTGCGAAAAGGAGTCTACGCATGGCAACTACATTGCAACCGGCGGCGGGCGAGAGCACGAAGCAACTGGTCAACTACCGGACTGATCGCGGAGTCGCGGTGATCGAGATGTTCGATCCTCCCGCTAACACGTACACCTACGAAATGAACCGCCAGCTCGACGAGGCCATCCTGAAAGCGCGCATGGACAACGACGTTTACGTCATCGTGCTCACCGGTTCCGGCGACAAGTTTTTCTCCGCCGGTGCCAACATAAAAATGCTGGCTAGCGTCGACCCAACCTTCAAGTATTACTTCTGTTTGCACGCGAACGAAATGCTGCTCCGCCTGGAGCACACGCCGAAACTAGTGATCGCGGCGATCAACGGGCACTGCGTCGGTGGCGGACTCGAAATTGCCATGGCCGCGGACATTCGCATCGCACGTCAGGATGCGGGCAAGATCGGTCTGCCGGAAGTAAATCTGGGCGTGCTTCCCGGAACCGGCGGCACGCAGCGCCTGTCGCGGATGGTGGGGAAGAGCAAAGCCATCGAACTGATGGTCACCGGGAATACGTTCTCCTTTGAAGAGGCGAAAGAATTCGGGATCATCAACGACATCTTTGAGCGCGAGGGCTTCATGGACAACATCATGGAATACGCTCGCCAGTTCTGCCCGCCGAACAAAGCGGCCAAGGCCGTGGGGCGCATCAAGCGAGCTGTACAAACCGGGTGGGAGATTCCGATGGAGTCCGCGCTCGCGGTCGAACGCGAAAATCAGCAATTGCTGTTCCAAAGCGAAGACGCCAAGGAAGGTCTGGCCGCATACGTGGAGAAGCGTCCGGCGGTGTTCAAAGCGAAATAGCAAGCACAGGCCGGGCGTGACGCCCGTCCTCCATCTTCTGGTGATTGGGAAACTGATGATTACGGCTACCAAAACAAAACTCTCTCCCGGGCGATTATTCATTGACGGTCAGTGGGCCGACGCTTCGAAGAGCTTCGACACCACCAATCCTGCAACTGGCGAGGTGTTAACGCAAATCGCGGAAGCCTCGGCCGCCGATGTGGACCGCGCCGTCGATGCGGCCCGCCGTGCTTTCGAAGATCGCAACGGTCCGTGGCGGAAGATGTCCGCGAGCGAACGCGGACGCTTGATTTGGCGTCTTGCTGATTTGCTCGAGAAGAATATCGACGAATTTGCCGAACTCGAAACTCTCGACAATGGCAAGCCGATTTTCGAGTCCCGCTACGTCGACATGCCGATGGTGATCGACGTTCTCCGCTACTATGCGGGTTGGGCTACGAAGATTCATGGCGAGACCGTGAACACGGTTGAAACCGCATTCACTTACACGTTGCGCGAGCCGGTGGGCGTGGTCGGGCTCATCGTTCCGTGGAATTTCCCGCTCCTGTTGGCCTCCTGGAAGCTTGGTCCGGCGCTAGCTTGCGGCAACACCATGGTGTGGAAGCCAGCCAGCCTCACATCCCTGACCGCGCTGCGATTCGGCGAATTGGCGGTCGAAGCGGGCGTACCGGCAGGCGTTTTAAACATTGTGACCGGCCGGTCGGAGGTGGGAAGGACGATCGTCCGGCATCCCGGAATCGATAAAATCGCGTTTACGGGATCAACCGATGTGGGCAAGGAGATCATGCGCAGCGCCGCCGACAGCATGAAGCGCCTGACGCTTGAACTCGGGGGAAAGTCACCCAACATCGTTTTCGCGGATTCCGATATCGATAACGCCGTCAAAGGCGCGATCACCGGGATTTTCTATGGCAAGGGTGAGGTCTGTAATGCCGGCTCGCGCCTGTTTGTGGAGAGCAAAGTGCAAGACGAGTTCCTGGAGAAACTGGTTGCGCGAGCGAAAAAGATGCAGCCCGCCGACCCGCTTGATCCCAAAACCCGTATGGGCGCAATTGTCAGCCAGGAGCAGATGCGAACCGTTCTCGACTACATCGAGGCGGGCAAGAAAGAGGGCGCGAAGCTGATCGCGGGGGGATGCCGTGTTTCCGTAGACGGTGGTAAGGGATTCTTCATCGAACCCACGATCTTTAGCGGCGTGAAGAACGACATGAAGATTGCCCAAGAGGAAATCTTCGGTCCGGTGCTCGCGACGTTGAGCTTCGACGATGTGGAGCAAGCGATCGCCCAAGCGAACAACAATCCGTACGGCCTGGCAGCAGCGGTCTGGACGCGCGATGTGAAGAAAGCTCACTCGGTTTCGCGACAACTCAAGGCTGGAACGGTATGGATCAACACGTATGGATTGATGGACGCGTCCTTGCCGTTCGGAGGTTACAAGAGTTCGGGCTTCGGTCGTGAGTTGGGAGTTCACGCCATCGAACACTACACGGAGCTGAAAACAGTTTGGTTAAATATGGGGTAAAGCTAGAACCACAACGGACACGAAAGTTCACAAAGTAAGAACCTATCGCGGGTTTCCTTCGTGATACTTCGTGCCCTTTGTGGGTGAAAGGCTTTTTGTTGAGGGGAATCACACCTATGCCAGGTAAAGTTGCAAAAATCGGGACCTTCAGTGATTGGGTTGGGTTGTTCGACGATTGGCGAAAAGACATCGGGGTCAACCACGACGAGATTGCCAATTTCAAGTTCGACACGCTTTACGGCGCGATCGAAACCGATGAGATCCAGTTCGGCGCCTTCAAGGGCCGCCGCAAATGGGAAAACCTGCGCCAGGTGCCCACCCAACAGATGCGGGACGCGCTGATTAATCTGATCGTGTATCAGGGTGACACCGAGTTTGCCAGCGTCGAGCAGCAGCGAAATTTGTTTGAGAGCGCACCCACCGACTGGGATCGCAGAGCTATCACCCGCGTGATGATCGAGGAAATGCGGCACGGCTGGCAAATGTGCGCGCTACTGGTCGAACACTTCGGATACTCCGGAAAAGTCGAGGCTCAGAAAATGCTCGAACGCCGTGCCTTCGACAACAAGCGCCTGCTGGGCGCGTTCAACGTCGATGTGGACAACTGGATGGACTTTTTCACCTACACCGACTTCGTCGACCGCGATGGAAAATTCCAATTGCAGATGTTGAAGTATTCCGCCTTCGCACCGCTCGGCCGCTCGATGTCTTACATGTTGCGCGAAGAGGCCTTCCACATGGGCACGGGCAACGACGGACTTCGTCGGATTGTCGAGGCGGGAGTGATTCCGGCGTGGCTGATCCAGAAATATCTGAACAAGTGGATCTCCAGTTCGTACGACCTGTTTGGCACCGACAACTCCTCGTCGGCGCATTGGGCTTATGTCTGGGGAGTCAAGGGTCGCTACGACGAACCGAAGAATCCGCAAGAAGCAAAAGTTGACGAACTGAACGACTATAACCGGCATTTATATCGCGACGAAGTGGCCGGATTGATCGAGCGATTCAACAGCGTGCTCAAACCGGGAGAGCCCAAGCTGTACGCGCCAGATATTAAGTTCAATCGCAATATTGGCCGCTGGGCGGGACAGAAGTTCCACGCGCAGACCGGTGAGGCGATCGATGATAAGCACTACGAGGAACACGTAAGAGATTACATGCCGAGCGGCGAGGACAAGAAGCTGTTGCTCGACATCATCGCGAACGAAAAGAAATGGATTGCACCGAAAGAGGGTGCGCGTGATCCGCTCTCGTCAATCGGCGAAGTTCGCAAATCGGCGATTAACCTATAGGATCGAGGATCTTTGCTCAATAATGACCACGTAGGGACAGCCGCCCTTGGCTGTCCAGCGGAGCATGGCTCCGCAGGTGCTGCAGTTCTGACGACCGCGACCGACAGCTCGAAAAAGGCAACTGGCAGTGGCCCTTATTCACTGGGAGAGCTTATGGTCGCGACCGCTGCCCGCGAAATCCACGACGCGGAAATTGTCTTCGTCGGCATGCGGCTGCCACTAATCGCGTTTGTGGTCGCGAAAAAAACACATGCGCCCAATGCAGTGGGGTTATTTGAAAATGGTGTGATCCGTACCACCCCGGCAGCGGAGTTGATCTACACAATGGCCGATCCACCCAACATCCAGGGCGCAACGCAATGCCTGGACATGCTGGGCGTAATGAGCTTGCTGCAGTCCGGTCGTGTCCATCTGGGATTTCTCGGTGCCGCCGAGGTTGATCGTTTCGGCAATTTGAACTCGACCGAAGTAAGGGGGCCAAATGGAAGGACGCGGTTGCCCGGTTCCGGCGGGGCTTGCGACATTGCGTCTCTCGCGCATCGGTTCGTAGTTCTTCTCGAACACGACAAGAAGCGGCTGCCGGAACGCGTTTCTCATAGAACCAGCCCCGGAAACGGAGACGGCCCCGGCTGGCGCAAGCGCGTGGGTCTGCCCCGAGGCGGGCCGTCCGCTGTAATCACGACCAAGGCGGTGTTGCGTTTTGGCGATGATGGAGAGGCGTACCTTGCTTCCACTCATCCCGGCATCGATGTCGAGGATGTTCTAAGCAATACTGGATGGACCTTGCGGGCCAGCGACGAGATCGCGCAGACTCCCCAGCCGAGCGCCGGGGAATTGAAAGCCATCCGAGAATACGACAAGACCGGTTTCTGGACGAAGTAACGCGCGGAACCGAGGGCCGCGCCACACGAGCCAATGACGACGCAAACAGCCACGTTCTCGCGGATTGCGCTCGAGATGCACGCGCCGATCGCACGCATCACCTTGCGGAATTCGCCTGTGAACGTCATTGATATTCCAATGATGGAGGAACTGGCGGCGGCGTTGGCGAAGATCGAAGCGCATAGTCAAATTGCAGTTGTGTTGATCGCAGGGTCGCAGACAGTCTTCTCCGCGGGCGTTGACGTCGCCGCCCACACGCCGGACAAGGTTCACGAGATGCTCGCCAAATTTCACGGCGTGATCCACGCTTTGATCAACAGCCGAAAAGTGAGCATCGCTCGTGTGCATGGAAACTGCCTGGGCGGAGGGGCGGAACTGGCCGCGGTTTGTGACCTGGTTTATACATCGGACTCGGCCACCTGGGGTTTCCCGGAAATCAAACTGGGATGTTATCCGCCGGTGGCGGCGACCATTCTGGCGGCGATCGTGGGACAGAAGCGCGCCGCGGAACTTATTTTGACCGGGCGCAGCATCACCGGCAGGGAAGCGGCGGCCATCGGTCTCGCAAACCACGCCCTGCCTGACGCGGAGGTTGAGACGGCCGCGGAACAATCGCTCGACCAGCTGAGAAAACTGAGCCCGGTGGCGCTGTCCAGTGCCAAGAAAGCAATCTATGTCTGGGACGCGATCCATTTCCACAAGGGGCTGGCGCGAGCAGAGACTATTTACCTCGACGAACTGATGAAGACCGAAGACGCGCAAGAGGGGATCAATGCTTTTCTTGAAAAGCGCGCGCCCGTCTGGAAAGGGAAGTGATCTCGGAACGTGTCTAAGGTCCTTACAATGCGCGAAGCGATTGCCGAGCTGGTGCCGGATGGCGCGTCGGTCGCGCTCGGCTTGCAGATGGAGCAGATGATCCCCTTCGCTGCCGGACACGAGATCATTCGTCAGAAGAAAGGCGGTCTGACTCTGATCGGACCAATCTCGGACATTCTCTTCGATCAGATCATCGCTGCGGGTTGTGTCGACCAAGTCATCGCCGCATGGGTCGGAAACGTGATGATGGGATCAGCCTACAACTTCCGTCGGGCGGTCGAACAGGATGGAATAAAGATCTTCAACCTGACCAACTTCACGGTGGCTCTGGCTCTGCAAGCCGGAGCTATGGGACTGCCGTTCCTCCCGACTCGAACCGGATTGGGGAGCGATGTCGCGAAGGGCAACGAGTTCTTCTATCAAGTCTTTTCGCCCTTTGAGCCGAAGGAGTCCCTGCACGCGGTGCGCGCGCTCAATCCCGATGTCACCATCGTTCACGTGCAGCGGGCGGATCGCGAAGGCAACGCTCATTGCTGGGGCAATTTCGGAGTGATGATCGAAGGAGTTCGTGCGGCCAAGCGCGTAATCGTACTTGCGGAGGAGATCGTCGAGCCTGAGGTGATTGCCAGCGATCCCAATCGTACCGTAATTCCCGGCTTCCTCGTGAACGCCGTGGTCGAGTGTCCTTACGGTGCGCATCCCTCGCCCGTCCAAGGATATTACAAACGTGACGACGCGTTCTTCCGCCAATATCACGAGCAGACCAAGACCAAGGCTGACAGCGACGCGTGGCTCGATCGCTGGGTGTACAACACGGCTGATCGACGCGCTTATATGAACCAACTGGGAGCGTGCCGCGTGGAAGAAATAGGCGTGAAGCAGCACGCGTATGCGGCGCAGGCAGATTTCGGCTATTGAAGGCTGCCAGCTCCTAAGCTTCTAGCTTGATTCTTGGCTAGGAGCTAACAGCTAGAAGCCGGAAGCTAAGCTATGAAGAAAGAACTCGTCGAACTCAAAGTAAACGGTCGCTCGCGGGAGCTTCCCTTCGAGCCCAGCAAGCTGCTGCTTGATGTGTTGCGCCAGGATCTCGAATTCACAGGATCCAAGCGCGGCTGCGACGATTCCTCCTGCGGCGCCTGTACGGTGCTGGTGAACGGAATCCCGATGATGTCGTGCACCTTGCTGGCGGCAAGTTGCGAGGGACAGGAGATCACGACGGTCGAGGGCGTGAGCGAGCACGGAAGCCTGGCGGCCATTCAGAAAGCCTATGGCGACTGGGGCGGAGCGCAGTGCGGCTATTGTACTCCGGGATTCATCATGACCGTCAAACATCTGCTGGCTGAAAACTCGGAACCGACCGAGCAAGACATCCGTAGCGCGCTGAGCGGAAATCTTTGCCGCTGTACAGGCTATAGCCAGATGTATCAGGCCATCAAAGCGGCGATTGACGCCGAACAAAAAGGAGTGGCAGCAGCAAAGTGAAGTCTCACTCGAGTCTTGTCATTCCGAGCACAGCGAGGAATCTGTAGTGGCCAACGACCAACGACCAAAGACCGACGACTTCTCCATCATCGGCAAACCTACCGCCATGGTCGACGCCGCCGGCAAGACCACCGGCGCCGGCAAATATACCGACGACCTCACGCTGCCCGGGATGCTCATCGGGAGAATCCTGCATTCGCCTTATCCGCACGCCCGCATCAAGCGCATTGACACCACCCGCGCCGAAAAACTGGAAGGCGTCGTCGCCGTCGTGATCGGAAAAGACGCGCCCAATCCCTATGGCATTCTGCCCATCGGCCATGACGAGTACGCGCTCGCGCTCGATAAAGTCCGCTACGTTGGCGATAACGTCGCTTGCGTCGCTGCGGTCGACGAGGCCACGGCAGATCAGGCGCTCGAGTTGATCGACGTTGCATACGAGCTCTTGCCCGCCTATTTCGATCCGGAAGAATCGATGAAGGCCGAGGCCGACCTCATCCACGACAACAAGGCCCACAACCTGGAAAAAGACTATCACCACGTCTTCGGCGATCCGGGAAAAGGTTTTGCCGAAGCCGACCAAGTAGCCGAAGCCCGCTTCATCGCTAACGAAGTCACCCATGCGGCCATGGAACCGCACTCCACATTGGCGGCATTCGAAATCGATTCGCACACCGGTAACCGCGGACGCCTGACGGTTCAATCGTCAACCCAGGTTCCTTATTACTTGCAACATAAACTGTCGCTGGTGCTCGAAATGCCGATGGCGCAAGTTCGCGTCATCAAGCCGCTGGTCGGCGGCGGCTTCGGTGGAAAGAGTGAGGTCATCCCGCTCGAAATCATTGCGGCGATTGCAGCGCGAAAGGCGTTGGCTCCCGTGAAGATCACCTACACCCGCGAAGAGGTTTTCTGGGCGCATCGTGGTCGCCCGCGTACGATCATTGATCTGAAGACCGGAATCAAGAACGACGGCCGCATTACAGCCGTCAAGGCCCGCGTAATCCAGGACGGCGGAGCCTATTGCTCCTACGGCGTCGTCACGATTCTCTATTCTGGCGCGCTGCTGGGTGCGCTTTATGACATCCCCAACATTCAATATGACGGCTATCGCGTCCTGACCAACAAGCCCGTCTGCGGAGCGATGCGCGGGCACGGCACAGTGAATGTGAGATTCGCGTTCGAATCGCAACTCGACGAACTCGCCGCCAAAGCGGGATTGGATCCCGCAGAGATTCGCCAACGCAATCTGCTCCGACCTCCGTGCATTACGGTGAATGGCCTGCGCGTACAAAGTTACGGATTGCCGGAGTGTATCGACAAAACTGTCGAGCGCTCGGGTTGGAAACAACGCAAGGGCAAGCTGCCCAAAGGACGCGGGCTGGGCATTGCCTGCAGTCACTACGTGAGCGGCGCCGCCAATTCGATTATCCGCTCTGACATGCCCCACTCCACCGTGAATATCAAGATCGATCGTGACGGCGGAGTCGTCGTGTACACCGGAGCCTCGGAGATCGGACAGGGCTCAGACACCATGACGGCTCAAATCGCCGCTGAAACTCTGGGCTGCTCTCTCGGACGGATCAAGATCGTGGCTGCCGACACCGACCTTACTCCTATCGATATAGGCTCCTACTCAAGCCGGGTAACTTTCATGGCGGGCAATGCAACATTGCGCGCCTCGGCAGAAGTAAAGAAGCAGATTGCTCTGGCAGCCGCGCGCAAGATGAATTGCCCACCCGAAGACCTGATCTTTCGAGACGACATCGTGTACAAGCAGGGAAGCGCTCCGCCTGTTGTTTCCAGGACCGCAGACGACGATGTCACCCAGTCTGGAGCGTCGGTCAGTGGTCGCGTCGAAGGGCAAATCCTTCGCGGCTCGCTGCAACAAAAACGCAAAGACGAAGGCCCGAAAGATTGGATGACGTTCGAAGAGGCCGTAGTCGCTGCCATCGATTTCCACGGAGCCCTGACCGGAACAGGGTCCTACGCACCGCCTCCCGACGCGCGCGGCGGCAAACATAAAGGCGCTGGCGTCGGACCGTCGCCAGCGTACTCGTACTCAGCCCAGGTGGCTGAAGTGACCGTCGACGAAGACACCGGCGAAGTCACCGTTCACAAAGTCTGGGCGGCGCACGACTGCGGCCGCGCCCTGAACCCAGTCTCAGTCGAAGGCCAAATCATCGGCTCCGTCTGGATGGGCATGGGCCAGGCCCTCACCGAAGAAATGGTTTGGAAGGATGGCATGCTGATGAACCCCGGCCTGCTCGAGTACCGAAGCCCGTCGTCGGTGGAATCGCCAGAGGTCGAGCCGATCATCGTGGAGAGCATCGACCCCGAAGGCCCGTTCGGCGCGAAGGAGTGCAGCGAAGGCTCACTTGCAGCGACCATTCCCGCAATTGCAAACGCAATCTACGACGCAGTCGGCGTCCGTTTGCACGAGTCTCCATTCACCCCGGAACGTGTGCTCGCGGCCCTGCGAGCGAAGAAAAACGCAAAGCACATCAACCTCACTGAAGGCGTCGATCCCACTTCACCAAGAATGTTTCGCGAGCATGGCGGATCGCTGTGGTATCGCGGCAAGGGACCGAAGCGCCATCCGCTGGATCCCTCGCGGCGCGAAACGCCTGCTCAGGCGGGAGGCGACGATTGAGTCTCCCACAATTCAAACTGCTCCGGCCCCGCACGCTCGATGAAGCAATCTCGCAACTGGCAAAGTACTGCGACAACCGTGTGGAAGCGGACAACTCTCCCGCTCGCGATGGTCAGGGTAGCCCTGCCACGCATAACCTACGAATCGTAGCCGGAGGCACTGACCTCATTCCGTCCATGCGGCAAAAATTGTTCGAGCCCCAGTACGTGCTCGATATCCGGCACATTGCGGAACTGAAAGGTATTCGCCAGCAGGGAAGTGGCGTCGAGATCGGAGCGCTTACCTCGCTGACCACCATCGAGCACTCCGATCTTCTGCGACGCCGCTATCCGGTGCTGACGGAAGCAGCCGCCACGGTTGCATCGCCTCTGCTGCGCAACTTGGGCACGATTGGCGGAAACATCTGTCTAGACACCCGCTGCCTGTGGTACAACCAGTCGCTCACCTGGCGCAAGGGCTGTGGCTTCTGCATTAAGAAAGACGGAGACCTGTGCCACGTCGCCCCCGGTGGAACAAAATGCTGGGCCGCGTTCTCAGGCGATACTCCTCCGGCGCTTCTCTGCTTGAATGCGGAGATTGAAATTGCGAGCGCCTCGGGTGTGCGGCGGATGCCGCTACGCGATTTCTACACCGGTGACGGCGTCGCTTATCGCAAGTTGCAGCCCAATGAACTGGTCACGCGAGTGTTCCTGCCTGAATCGTCCGCCGACTATCGCGGTATTTATCGCAAGCTTCGGGTTCGAGGATCGATTGATTATCCGCTGGCCGGAGTTGCCGTCGTCATGAAGCGTTCGAACGGTCACGTCGCCGATGCACGTCTAGCCATCACCGCCGTCAATCCCGCTCCGGTTCTGGTCAAGGGAGCGAGCGAGTTGCTTAGTGGAAAGATCGTGGACGAAGCCTTGGCCGAAGCGGTGGGCAACTTGGCCGCGAAAACGGCCAAGCCGCTAACCACATCTGCCCTGACTCCAGAATACCGGCGGGAGATGATCAGGGTGTTTACCAAGCGCGCAGTGCTGGCGGCAGCGACCAACTAGCGATCTTGTTTTCCCACAGGCGCGACCCTCACCGGGAATTAAACAAATGCCCCATCTTCTCTTTCTTGGTCTTGAGGTAATCTTCCGCATGGCTGCTCGGAGTTACTTCACAAGGAACCCGTTCAACCACCTCAATTCCGCCCCGCTCCAGCGCCGCAACCTTGTCGGGATTATTCGACAGCAATCGCACCTTCGACATACCAAGAGCCTTGAAAATCCCCGCCGGCAGTGCGAACGCGCGAAGATCCGCTTCAAATCCGAGGCGCTCATTGGCCTCGACCGTATCCAAACCGGCATCCTGCAACTCGTAAGCCTGCAACTTGGCCATCAGCCCAATGCCTCGCCCTTCCTGCTGTTCGTAGATCAGCACTCCCGCTCCTTGCTCGGCAATCATGGCCAACGCCATCTCTAGTTGTTGACGGCAGTCGCAGCGCAGCGAGCCGAAAACATCTCCCGTGAGGCATTGCGAATGGATACGCACCAGTGGCGGCACGGAACGCACATCGCCCATCACCAGGGCCACCGCCTCCTCCTTACCCGCGGCATCTCTAAATCCGAAGATGCGGAACTTGCCCCACCGGGTAGGGAACTCCGCGGCCGCAACCTGCTGAACCGAGTGGACACTCACAGCAACATTATAACGGGAGCAAACATGTAGGCGCGGGCGTCCACGTCCCCGCCCGTGCTGGCCGAGCAAAGCTCGACAGGACTTTTCTTCTTGGCGACAGAGGTCTACGCGAATCTACCAAGCCGCATACCGATACCTTCGCGGTCGTTCCGGCAATATTTTGATCAGTACAACACCGGCCACGAAGCCTCCCACATGGGCCCAGAACGCGATTCCTCCGCTCTGGCTGGTCTCCGCAATCGAGATGGCGGTGCCGCTCAGGAACTGCATGAAGAACCAGTATCCCAGCACCAGCCACGCAGGCAGATGAAAAAGAAAGATTGGCGGAAACCACATCAGCACATGCGCTCGCGGGTAAAGCACGAAATACGCACCCATCACGCCGGCAATCGCCCCGCTCGCCCCCACGCTCGGAACATTCGACCCAGCATTCAGGAGGATGTGCGCGACCGCTGCGGCGAAGCCGCAGACCAGATAAAAAAGTAGATAAGTAAAGTGGCCCAGATGGTCTTCAACGTTGTCACCGAAGATCCAAAGAAACCACATGTTCCCGATGAGGTGTAGCCACGAGCCATGCAAAAACATCGACGTGAGAAGCGGAAGAAATGATCCAACTAGCGAAGAAGCCGGCCAAGCCACCAAGGCCCGCTCAAAGTGAAGTGGAACGACCCCGAACTGATAGATCAGACTGTTCAACGCCCGGTGACTCTGTCCGCCTACCGACAATTCAAATACGAAGACCACGGTATTCAGAGCGATAATGAAGTACGTAACGAACGGAGTGCTGAACCGGGGCGTGTCGTCGCGAATGGGAATCATGCGAGATTAAGAAATTGCGTAATCTGGTAAGTTGGCAATCGGTAATTGAACGGGGGACTACCAAAAAACACTTGTCATTCCGATAAGCAAAGCGACACCCACTAGACTTGTCGTTCCGAGGAGCGCAATCGACGAGGAATCTGGGTTTTGCACTTTGCTCGGGATCACAATGAAGTAGATTTCTTGGCAGATGCCCCTATTTGCCCTCAGCAAGGATAGCAGCCCTTGGCCAGGGACGTTCCGGTTCTAAATTAGCAATTTCACCCGATTTCGCAATTGCTCAATTCCATGAACGCCGTCCTCATCATCGACAAACCCGCCGGTCTGACTTCCCACGACGTGGTCAATCGTGTACGCCGCATCCTGCAAGAACGGTCAGTGGGACATCTCGGCACGCTCGATCCGCTGGCAACCGGAGTGCTGCCGTTGGTGATCGGCAATCTGACCCGGCTGGCGCGGTTTTACACTTCTTGCGAGAAGACCTACGAGGGCACGATCCGCTTTGGCTTTGCCACGGATACGTACGACTCGGAAGGCGAACCGGCCGGTCCAGCCCAAGCCGTCACCCTGTCATTTGGCCAAGTATGCGAACTGGCAACCCGATTTAGAGGCCTGGTCCAGCAGACGCCACCGCCGTTCTCGGCTAAGAAGATTCAAGGCGTGCCCGCCTACAAACTGGCTCGCAAACACGCCGAAGTTTCGCTCAATCCAGTTCAAGTCGAAATTAAAGAATTCGAGATTACACAGGTCGAAAACGACCGCGCCAGTTTCCGTGCCCGCGTCGCCTCCGGAACCTATGTGCGCTCTGTCGCGCACGATATGGGTCAAATAATGGGATGCGGCGCTCACCTGGAATCGTTACGTCGGACGGCAGTCGGCGAATTCGAATTAGCCGATGCCCATACTTTAGTAGAACTGGATGCCGCTCTTAAGATGGGTGAGGCGGACGATCTCTTCATTCATCCCCGCAAACTTCTGCCGCAATTTCCATCCGTTACAGCCAATGATGAAATGGCCGGTCGCATCCGCAGCGGCCGCCCAGTGAATTTACCCGAACTCTCCCAAGCCAGAATGGTGAAGGTCTTCGCCGGACAAAGGGAACTGATCGCCATCGCAACCCGCGTCGCAGGCACACTGTTCCACGCCAAGATCGTGCTGACAGGGGAGCCACAGACGACGCAACGGCAGGCGATGTAAGCACCGGTTCAAACCTTCACCGCGGCGCTCCATATATGCAACTTCCTGTAATGCTGAGTGCGTAACCTTAACGTTTTCAGTTACCTGCGGACATTACATAACGTGCTCCTTCAGCACACCCTCGGCACCTTCCGGATCTCGAGCACAGAGTTTCCGATGGCTCCTGTGCCTGGACGATCGATGCTCGCGAGAGTTACCCGCAGGATTCACGAGTCGGCACAGGCGGCACCATCACAAGAAGATTACGAGCTCGGCACGATCACGCTCCGGTTGCTGGCACTGCTTGACCAGGGCAGGGAAGCCAGCTTAGACCTTGCGTGCTACGCGGCCTTCGGTTGTGCCTTCGATCGTTGGCGCAACCGCAACCTATCGCGGTTGTCGCGGTTGGCTTGGGAACTAAATGACGCTGTGGAGATACCCGATTATGATCCGGCAATGGACCCGACAGGTAGCATACGAAGACAGGCAACGCAGCCGCGGCCTGTGCTCGAGATGTCCACGAAAGAGAAGTCCGCACAGCAAGAACCTATGCGCCAGGTGCCTCAGCCGGCAGCGAGAAAGAATGCGTGAGGCGCGGAAGTTTAGCACGGAAGGTCATGTACTTCGGTAACTGGCCTCAGCACGTTGGCAGGATGAGACTGGGAGGCCGAGCGGAGGGCAACTTTATGACATTCGCTCTGTGGTTCGTGCTGATTCTTGTCATCGTGTTTTGCACGTTGGGTTGGTGGTGGCTCACAGAGGAGTCACCGAGAGATGAGCACGACGGAAAGTAATCAGTCGTAATGGCACGACCGGGCCTTGTGATCGCGGGAGGCTTGTGAAAGTATGATCAACGAAGACCGCAGCAGTGCAACCTGCCACGGCCTTCTAACAAACACTCGGTCGCAAGGAGACCAAATGTCCGCTGCATCAAGTATAGCTCGCCCGCTTTCTCTTCACCGTCAAGCCAAACTCGCAACCGCAGAATTAACCGTGGCTCTAAACCACAAAGCAGTTCACGCCTATTGCCGCAAGTTCGGCTCACTCATACAAACCCGCAACATCGGCAGCCGCTTCGTGCTGATGTTCTCGAATAGCACAGAGCACTTCAAGACGGCCGACGAAATGATCAACGCCGCGTGGGCTGCTTTGTGACAGAGCGATCGCCATACCCGCACGAGCTGAACGGCGCCGGCACTGCTTGTGCGCCAGATTGCCCCGCGTGCAGGTGGGCAGCAGAGCAGCACAAAATAGAACTCTCGGACGGGGCCCTCAAGCCCCGTTCGTTTTTCCGAAAGTTTTGGGATTGGCTTACCGCGTTTCCGACAATCCGCCAGTAACAGGGTCGACAACGTAACGAACGGGCAGATTCTGCTTCGCGACGCGTGAGACTCGCTCCGCATGTCCAGCCGCTTGTGCTTCCGCTTGTTCCAGCCTTCGGGTGAGCCCTATCATTTGGTTCCGTGCGCTGCCGGCCTGCAGCTCGAGCTGAGAGACTCTTGCACGAAGATCCTCGAGACCTAGCAGCTGCGTGAGCCAGTTCTTAATTCTTGCTTTCATTGTGTTCTCCTTTTGAAAAGTTTGCTGCAGGCGCGGGTGGACTCAGAACCACTAGCCCACCCGAATCTGTCGGGCGCACGCTAGAAGCTGCGCGCGTGTTGTACTCCGAGGTCCCCGGCTGCAGTTGCCGTCACAGTGTAGGACGGACTGTTGCCAGCGATTTGCGCGACCTTCGCAGCCGACCCCGTATGCACGGGGCGGGTAGGGTAGGATGGGTCAACACGGCCTGCGGGCTCCTGGCCTCGATGTCACGAAGGAGTTGGTCCATTTCAGGGTCTGCCGGCATGGGCGCGCGGGATTCTGCCTCCTTGGCTTGCGCCAGGGCCTCGAGCACAATCAAATGCTCACCGGCGGCCCATTCGCGGAGGCAGGCCTAGAACCGGCTGTGCTTCTGGATGGCGAGGTAGTTCACGGAGGCTCTACGGCATGCCGCGCTAAGGGTCTTCCCCTTCTCGAGGTGCCAGTACAGGGCCCGCTTCTGCTTGGTGGTGAGGTCGTGTGCGGTGGGTAGGTGTTGGACTTTCATAAGTCTCCTTGTAATGTCGATCGACAATTGATCTACAATCGCGCGATTGTCGACGGTTTGTTGAAAGCTTGTAACGCGTCCGGACCCGCGCCAATACTGCACAAAATGAGCTTGTCGCACTTTTGTCGCATCTCAGCCAGGCGACGCGTCGCGCGATAGGGCCTTGGGGCAATCCCCCGCCCTTTGCCGAATCCCGCAAGGTACTACCAGCTAACCCGCGCTAAACGGCTTTGGACTCAACGGCTTAGGCGGTCAGACGCTTTCCGGTCTGGAGGGTAATCAGGTCGTGGTCCATTTCAAATCATGTCAAATGGAACGCGAGAACGGATGGAAGACAGTGCAGCGACAGTACAAAGTCAGAGGATGTTGTTTATTCTTAAGGAGTATCCAGGGATGACATTCAACCGTGGATATGATTTCGGAGTTTTGTCGACGCGAGATGGATTTCGCGCGCCAGCCTCGTCGGCGTATCATCTCGTACGCCACGGAGGGCTCATGAATCGTTCAACGGTAGCAATGGGTATGCTGTTATTTGTTCTCGGAGTGCTAGTCGGTACTTTCCTGCCAGCTCGTAGAGTTCTAGCTCAAGACAAGGTAGAGGAACAAGGTAATTGGACCATCGAGCGAGCCAAGGACAATGCCCATTTTGATGCTTACCTCTTTAACTCACGAACAGGAGAAGCATTTATGTTCCAGGAGAGCAGGAAAATTCCGGTGACAGTGAAACCTTAGGAAGGTTACGCCGGCGAGGTCTGCCAGGTGTTGCTGGCACGATCAAACCACGCGTTGAATCGCTTGCTGTCGCGGACCCAGTAAAAATTCTCATTGATCGTAAAGCCCATAGCACGAGCGGCAGCCGCTTCATTCTGCTTGCGGCCATCAAGCTTCTGGAGATTGGCCGCAATTCTGGCATCGAGTTCGCTTTTGCTTGTGCCGACTTTCTCGCCGGCCTCTGGATCGTCTGCACGGAAAAAGCACTTTTCGATGGTGCCGTCCTTGACGGCGTCGTGATAGCGGCAGTCACGGCCGCAGGTAGTTACGTGCCCCGACTTGAGATGGTCGTAGCGCGCCTTGACGTCTTGCGTACCACAATCGCAGCGGCAGAGGCTGTAACCGTCGACGAGGTTCTCCACGATGACAAGGCAGGTGTGCCGCTCGCCGACGTGATCGGCCGGCTTCGGCCCACGGCGCACGCAACTGCCACAGCTGCGCGTCGCACCACTTCGTAGATGATCCGCCCGTTTCCGGACCTCTCGGTCGGGGCCGCATTTGCACGAACAGACACAATAGAGTCCGTCGCGCCTGGTTACTGTTAAGTCGCCGAAGATATCTCCGGCCACGATTGATGTCTTCATATTTTCCTTCCTTGCAGTTCACCAACCACTAACCCCACCACTCAGATAGCACGGTATGATACCCCCTTATTTTTCTTATTATCTGTGTATATATATATATAAATAATAGACTTAAGAGAGTAAGCTAATAGAATCAGTAGTTTCCGTGCATAAGCGTAATACAAGGGGCTACATAGGGGAGTCTGAGTGGTGGGGATAGTGGTTGGTGGATGTTTGAATACATCCACCAAGAACTCTCCCAAACATACGCCAATAACGCATTACCGCCCCGACCGTTTGGCCCGGGCTTTTCGTGCCGGCTTCGTGGCGTGGATATAGATCTCGGCCACTGTCTCGAGCGGCAGCTCTTCCAGCATCTCCGTCGCCCGTCGCTCGCACTCAGCCGCAATTTTGCCCAACTGCATGATTTTGTTGTAGACCGCTCGCGTTTGCTCGCTCATCGCTCCTCCACGTAGTTCGGGGTGTTGGCGCGCATCAGAAAACGCGGTTTTTTGATCGAGCGCCGAGCTGGATTCGCGGCCGTCGAGTGGGGCCGCGGTGCCTGGCACGCTTATACAGCTCGACCCACTCGCTGGGTTGACCGCAAATCGCGCACCGAGTGAAATTACTGTGACGTTTACTTCCCCCCATGATAACCAACCGATAACCTTGATCCGTCACGCGAGGCCCGCATTGACGCCGTCGATAGGCGCGCTGACGTAACTTGTGGGCTTCTCGACCAACGGCTGTCTTCTGGTGGCGGCGGTTAGCAGCGCGTCGTTGTTCCTGCCGCGCCTGCTTCCTGCAAAGATCGCTGCAGTAGCGCTGCCCGCGGTCGCAATGAGAGCAGACGGAGAAGATGGATTCGCACGCGTTGCAGCGTCGTGGACGAAGCAAGATCTTCGGCATGTCCTCGATAATAGCCTCCGCTGCGCTTCGGCGATGATGCTGAGGATTCACTCTCACACCGGCCTGTGATCAAAAAACCGCGTTTTCTGATGCGCGGCGACATTCGGGGCAGTTTTTCTGCTCCCATACTTAAAACCTTAACGGGGTTGGGGGGTGTTTTTTGACCGTCGCCTGAAATTATTTTTGATCTTCCGCGGTGACCAGCCCCTATCCAGTAGCTCCGCAATTTCCTCTTTGGCCCGGTTCCCTCTGCACGCGTCCTGGATCCAGTCCCAGGCCGTGCCGTAGTCGGCGGTGTAGACATCTTGCTCGTCGTCCCAATCATCTCTGCAGAGGTTCCGGATCTTCTGGCCCAGGTTCCTCGCGGAGAAGTCACCACGGGCGCACAGTAGCATTGCCAGCTTCGCATTCTCATCCGTGCGCGTGAGCCGGTAGGCTTTCCGGTGGCCGTTCTTGTCCTTGGCCCCAACACCGTAGGACACATTGTGCTCGTTGTTGTAACTGCCAGCGGACATCCGGCCGATACTTCGGGCGCCCGCTTCGGCACGAAGAATTCTGGCATCATCGTGAAGTAGTAGCCCCAACCAGTAATCGCGCATGATTCGCTCGGACACCGTTAACTCTCGGAGCAAGAGCCCGCATACCTTGCAGACCTCCAGCACCGCGTCACCGATTCGATGACAGCGTGCATGATGGCCGCCAGAGAGCACGCATTGCCCAGACGTCGGTATGTTCACAATTCTCTTGCTCACCGTTCCCACCCCCCAAACATTTCGAGCCAGCTTCGATCTCCCGCTGCCCTAACAGCGGAAAATCTAACTGGCTCGTCTCCCCTCCGAAAAGGGAAAGTCAAAATGTCTCGCGAGTTAGGGCTCGCTCTCTCACAATAAATAGGTGCAATGTGGGTGCCACTCTTAAGCAGGGAAGTCCTTTAAATCGGAGTGGCACGATGGTGGTGTGAGGAAGTGATTGCCCACGCGAAGGGTAAAACATTTCCGTGACAAAAATTGTCACTTGGATCGCAACGCTCGCTCAAGAGGGCGCGATTTTCTGAGGCTTGATCCAGCGAAACAGAAGTCTGATCGCGATCAGCAGTATAAGAAGAACACACAGAAACAGAATCCACATATCAAACTTCGTTGGGAACACCTTCATTTCTGACCCCAGTATTCCTCGAAGGGACCAGATGGAGAAAAAGAACGACGCAACAGAGGTTGGCTGACTTTCTGGCTTTACCGCAAGGGCGATCGCGAACACGAACAGCGCCGCGGCGACAGAAATGACAACCGCCGTCAGCACCACGAGGGGATTCCGGCGCAACTCAAAAGTCAAGTGAATATTCCCTGATGCGTCGTTTGTCACCTTTGTTGAATCGCAGGGTATATAAAAACTCGCGTTGAAATTTCGGACCATAACGAAATGCACTTTCACCGCTGGATTGAAAGTCGTGTCCGCGTTGATCGTCGTAGAGTCGAAAGGAAAATCCCGGTGGGACCCCGACTCCCTGTAAAAGGGGACATCGGGAGCTTCTTTTTTCATCCAAAACGTCCCGGACTCGGTACGGCCAAAATCAGCCTCGATGCGCGAATCCCCGTAACTTCCCGGCTTCCCCCGGATGACCACTGCCAATCGTGCTGGGCCGCTCGAAATATTGCCAAGGTCGATGAAGAGACCCCGTGGAAAACCGGCTCAATATCCTGATCCCGGATGTTGTACTGAATATAAGAGCCGGTCGTCGCATCAGGATTCAACACGTAGGGGCAGCCAGCAGGTGCCGAGCTCGCGATCTTCCAGGCCGATACCGTCGCGTAGATGAAGCACCCTCCAACAACCGCGAAGAAGAGAACGCCCACCCACAGAGCCACGGTCTTGAAGGGGACGTGGACCCGGTCCTTCCATCGACGAACTCTAGCCGTGAAGGAGATGTGGGTCTTGTCCTTGCGCATTCGACCGCACATGGTAACACGATCGTCAGGAGGCGTCTCACTGGGCAGGGGGGCAGGGGGGCAGCACCAAAACTTGCTTCTCGTGAATTTATCGGACCTTGCCAGCACGGAAGATGTTGACCTTTAGATTCAGCCCTTGACTTGACAGAGCCCTGCGCGTATCGTCGCAAACGGCTCGATTTTCTGTGATAGGCAATGCGAAAAAGCTGATGGATACTGGGCGAAACGAGTAATGTCCGATAATGGGTATTATGTCAACTTAGAAATCAAGGTGTGGCAGTCAGGCGAAGTAACCTGCCCAAATCCTCGCGGAAGCGACTCAGCACCTCCAGCCTCTCCGCCGTCGCTTCCAGGATTTCCTGCTTGGCTTGAAAGACTTTTCGTCCTCCGCTATCAACCAGAACGCCCAGGGCTTCCCCCATCAGCCAACCCGGAGTTCCCAGCATCTGCAGCCCGTCCGGCGACGGCACCACCAGCGCGATGCAGCTATCCCGCACCACTCCCACGCACTTGGGAAAACGTTCGAAAACTTTTAGTTCGAATCCAGCCACGTAGATTTGCTGAAGCTGTTTCGCCGGATCAGGCACAGATTGGTCTTTAACGACGGATTTCCGTTGTGAATCTTCGTGGACTTGGTGGTTTAGACCTCTTCGTCGCCCCACTACATCTTATAGCGTCCCAAATCCTCGTCATTCAAGCCTTCCAACCACTTGCGCAACTCTTCGCTGGTCACGCGGTCGGAAGCCGTAGTCGCCAACTTCGAATTCTTTAGAACCTCATCTTCCACAAAGATGGGGCAATCCACCCGCAAAGCCAGCGCCAACGCATCCGACGGCCGCGAATCAATGCTGACGATGCGCCCCTCGCGCTCCAGCCAGATCACCGCATAAAACGTGTCTTCCCGCAACTCGGTCACTACAACTTTATGGACGTTGGTGTCCAGGCCGACCAGCACATTCTTGATCAGGTCGTGGGTCATCGGCCGCGGCGTGCTGACTTTCTCGATCTCCAGCGCGATTGCGTTCGCCTCATAAATACCAACCCAGATTGGCAGCACAGCATCTGTACCGGCGTCCTTCAGGATCACGATTGGCATGTTTGTTACTGGATCCATGAGCAGGCCCCGAATTTTCATTTCGACTTCCATCGTGATCTCCGAAAAGCTCCTTATACCACTATTTCGCCCAAAAGGCTGTTGGGAAACGAGCCCGTCGTCACTACAGTTACATAGGTTCCAATGGTCGGTTTAGCGTGCCCGGGGGCGGTAAAATTGAACACCTTGTTTTGCGACGTCCTGCCGATCCACTGGCCTCGCGCCTCGTTCCTGCCTTCAACCATCACTTCAAGAGTTGTTCCCAGATACTTTTCATTGTGCTGCTTCTGGATAAGCCGTTGCTTCTCGTTGAGCACCGCCAAACGGCGTGCCTTTTCGATATCGGGGATTGCATCTTCCAGACTGAGCGCTGGGGTGTTCGGGCGCGGCGAATACTTGAAGCCAAAGATGGCGTCGTATCCAACCTGCTCGAGCAGCGACAGAGTCTCCTCGAACTCAGCCTCGGTCTCGCCCGGAAAACCTACAATAATGTCGCTGGTAATACTAATCTCCCGCCGCGCGGCCTTCATCCATGAGATGCGCTCCAGGTACTGGTCGCGAGTGTAAAGCCGCTGCATGGCATCGAGCACACGAGGCGACCCGCTCTGCACCGGCAAGTGGACGTGATCGCACAATGTAGGAACCGCGTCGATCGCCTCGATAATGTCGGGCCCAAAATCCCTGGGATGGGAAGTCGTGAACCGCACCCGCTTGATGCCCGGAGTCTCCCCGACCGCCGCCAGCAGTTCGGCGAAAGTCTTCTTCCCTGCGGGGTCTGTGTAGGAATTCACGTTCTGTCCCAGCAACTGGATCTCGGTATACCCCAGATCGGCCATCTGTCGAGCTTCCGACATTACTGACTCGGAAGTCCTACTGCGCTCCTTGCCGCGCGTGAAGGGAACCACGCAGTAGGCGCAGAACTTGTCGCAGCCTTCGATGATCGTGATGTAACCCCGGTGCGGGTTGGTGCGCGCCGTGAACTCCGTCTCGAAGCATTCGTCAGTTTCGCGGTCGTCCAATCCGGTGACGCGCTGCTTCCCTGCCTGAATCTGGATCAACATTTGAGGCAGATTGCGATACGACGCCGAGCCGCAGACCATCGATACATACGGTGCGCGCTCGAAAATCTTTTCGCCTTCCTGTTGTGCTACGCATCCCAGCACGCCGAAGCGCTTGCCCTGCTTATAGAATTTCTTGTAGTCGGCCAGACGGTTGAAGACCTTCTGCTCGGCTTTGTCGCGGATGGAACAGGTATTGTACAGAACCAGTTCAGCCTCTTCGACGGTCTGCACCTGCCGGTATCCCTCGGACACGAGCGTGCCCACGACCTTTTCGGAGTCGTGCGCGTTCATCTGGCAACCGAAGGTTTCGAGGTAGAAAGTCTTCTGCGCGACGTCAGCCATCCCATCTCAAGTATAACGCAGGCCCCACGCCGCGAAAGAATGGAGGCCGGGCGTTCCCGCTCGGCTGGACCCTGGACTCAGCTCAGCGCAGTCTCGCGAGATGAAGTCCTCCATTCCGATAAGCCCAGCTCACCGCAAAATCTTCAGCGGACAAGCCATCTGCACCGGCCCTTTGTCGCGGCACCGCGGCGGTCACAATCTTGCTCGGCCCGTCTTCATCATGAGGACAAGCCATCTGGCACCAGCGCTTCGCGATACTTCTCCCACTTCGACTTCCCTTTCCGCTGCGGATAGAAAATCATCGTGTTCTGTCCCTTCAGCAACTTCACCGGAATGACATACCATGCGTCCTCCCGGCACCAGGTAGGCCACGGCAAAATCAATTTCTCTGTGGTTATACGGCGCCTGATTCTTGCCCATGAATCTCACGAGGTAGCCAGGTGGCACAGTGGATGTCGTAGACTTTACCCGCACCCGCCAGAAGCGATATCCCGAGTCGAGGACGAAGTCATAACGCTCCTCGACCCAAGGCTTGGACACGCCAAAGCCCAGGCTGGAAGCTTTGGCCAAAAAGCTTGCCTCCGCGATTTCCCCGAGGCGCTTCTGCGAGTCAAGGCCGATGGCCTGGATATCCTAACGTTCTTCTGCGGGTTGTAATAGGTCGCAATCGTTTTGTAATCTTCAGTTTGCATGGCGACAAAGGCGCAGCTGGTTAAGCTGCGCCTGAGTTCCCTTTCTTAGATTTATTCAAAAACGATTTGCGGCAAAAACGAAAACGCGACCCTGTCTCGCTCCAAAATCGCGAGACAGCGGCCGCGCCTGATCTGCCAGTTTAAGCGTAAACCTCTCCAGGCCGCTTGGAACAACAAAATGCAAGCTGCTTCCCATTCAGGGAATTGCCCGGTTCTTGATTTCACAGGACAAAGGCCACGAGAGAGCCAGGCAGGTGACGTAAGGCGTTGATTCGAGAGCGTCAGAGGGTCCGCCCCGTCCGAAGGCATCTAACAAGGCAGAGGTGCTTGCATGAAACGATTTTGTCTCGTGGCGATTAGCTTGATTGTGATGGCGATTTCCGCCTCGGCTGCGCCCAATCCCAGTACCGCGAAAGTGCCAGCGTTTCCGGGCATTCTGGCGAATGCACGCTATGTCTACGTTGCCTCCTATGACGGAGATCAGTTCGATCCGAACCTGTTTTTCGAAGATCGGAACGCGATCAACACCGTGCAGAATGCCATTCAGAATTGGGGCAAACTGATGATCGTGTACCAGCCCTCCCAGGCCGACATCATCATCCTGGTGACGAGCAGGCCTTCCGAGGATCTGCTGGCCGTTTACGATGCGCGGACGCATGGCAATTTTCTCTGGCGAGTCATGGGACGCGGCGGTCTCCAGGCCGGCGAAACGCCACTGGTCACGCAATTTGAGAAGGGATTCGAGAGCGTGTCGCAGCGCAACGTGCGCTAGGCTAGGAGACAGTAACCGAGCTCCGAAAGCCTATAACCATCAACTAACCGCGTGCCCGCATCTCGTGGTTTTCGAGATGTGGGTAGTGTCGGGAACCGGCGAGATTCTGAAGACCAACCTAGCCGCGCATGTCGCCGCGATCCGGTCGTGTGGGGCGGACACTCCTGTCCGCCGCTCTTGAATTTGACATTGAACTGAATATTTCTTGGCTCGGATCTCGCAAGAAGCAAAGTCAAAGGCGCCGGACAAGAGTGTCCGTGTCCTACACGTGCTCAACCGGTGACGAAAGGCCGGGTTGGCCCAGATACTATTGTCCGGGACAAAACAATCCAAAATGCAATCCCGCACGTACTCCATCGGGAACTTCCGCACAAACAACTTTTCTTTAGGAGAATTCCATGACACTTAACTGCTGGGAATCGAAAGGCTGGACGGTCTTAGGCATCGCCTTGGTTTCATTTGCCGCCGGATCGCTCATCACCGCCCGGCTGTCGCACCTGAGCCAAGTGAGGGCCGATAGCGACCGCGTCTTTGAACTTCGCATTTATCACACTGTGCCGGGCAAAGAACCGGCGCTCGAGTCACGGTTTCGCGACACGACTTCAAAGCTGCTCGCCAAACACGATCTGAAGGTTGTGGGTTACTGGGTACCCGAGGATGCTCCCGCTTGGGACAACACATTCATCTTTATGTTGGCTCATCCCAGCCGGGAGGAAGCGAAAAAGAACTGGGACATGATGCGGGCCGACCCGGAGTTTCAAGCGGTGGTGAAATCCGAGCAGACCGAGAAGACGGTGGAAAAAGTCGACTCAACGTACATGCGTCCCACGGATTTTTCGCCGATGAAGTAGTACGGCCAATGTCTCGCGTTGTGCTTGCGGAATTGGCCAGATACCAGGTCTCGAAAAGCGTGAGACCTGGGGCACCCGGTATTCTACCTAGAAAGTCGGGATCCCGCCCCGCAAATCGCTCCTCATGCTGCGAAGGCTCGCTTCACATCCGGCAACATCAGATAGACGAGGATCGCCACATCCACCGCCGCCCGCAGCACGTGAAAAGGCAAAGGATAGGAGACCAGGCGGACCATGGCCGAGGCCAGCCAGATCACCGCAAAGATCAGGGTCAACGTCCGAGCCCAATTCTTCATTGCCCACAGACCCAACCCCATGACGATGTAGAGCAGGGCAAATATCAGCACCGCAAATCCCAGCGTCTTGCCCAGACCAGAAATCAGACGTTGGAAGAAGGTGTCCGAGGCAACACTCGAGATCAGGTGCGCGCTGAGGTGTGTAATCCCGAGCAGTGCGAATCCGACGGCCAGATAAGCCAAGCCGCGCAACCAGTGCAGGATGGCGATGAGAGTCACACCCAGTGGACGCATACCGCACCTCCCCAGGAAAGGTCGGGCGGAGCGTAACAGAGCCGCGGATTGTCGGTCAAGCGAGTTCGCTTTCGAAGATTTTGTGAATCCAATAGATGTATATGCATCTAATGCAGTATGACCGATTCGCTGCCAACTCTTCCCTGCATGTGCGCCACCCTTCGCCGCGCATCGCGGGCCCTCACTCAGCTTTACGACGAGGCCTTGCGCCCGCTCGGACTGCGGGCCACGCAGTTCACCGTCCTGCAGGCGCTGTCGCTTGCCGGAGAGGTCTCGCAAGGCAAACTAGGACAGCTGCTGGCCGTGGATAGCACCACGCTGACTCGCACCCTGGGGATCATGGGCCAGCACGGTTGGATGGCAAAGCGCCGTGGCCAGGACCGCCGCGAGTGGCGAATGCGGCTATCGAAGTCAGGCGAGGCTCAACTAAAACGTGCGCTGCCCCACTGGCAGAAAGTGCAAGGCCGGCTGCGCACTCAGCTTGGAAACGAACTCAGCGACAACTTGCTGAAGCTGACCGACAAAGTAACCAGCGCAGTAACGGAATTGCAGTAACCGCACAAGGAGAAATTGTTATGACGAAGACGAACCCAAATTACGGAACACTCACAGCCACGCTGATTGGCGCCTGGTTCATTGTTTCTCTTACCGCCTCGGCCCTGCATGTATTCAGCACTGATCCCAGCCGTCCGCCGATTCCCTTGGGAGTGGCAGCGCTGGCTCCGATCGCCCTGTTCCTATTGTGGTTTGCAACCTCGGATGCATTTCGCCAATTCGCTCTGGCCTTGGACCCTCGTACATTGACGTTCCTTCAGGCCTGGAGGATCGCTGGTCTCGCCTTCCTCGCGTTGCACACCTACGGCCTTCTGCCGGGCCTGTTCGCGTTGCCCGCAGGGTGGGGGGACATCGCCATCGGAACGACCGCGCCCCTGGTGGCGATGAGACTCGCGAATCCTGATCACCGCAAAAGCTTCATCTTGTGGCAACTGCTGGGGATCGCAGATCTGGTGACGGCGGTGACCATGGGCACGACCGCCCGGCTGATCGAACCGCATGGGATCGCGACCAGCCCTATGACCGTGCTCCCTCTGAGCCTGATTCCGACCTTCGCCGTACCCTTGCTGTTCATCCTGCACATCATCTGCATCGCGCAAGCTCGCCACTGGCACGAACAAAAGATATCGAGTGTCGGAGAGCGATTGGCAACATCGGTATGATTCAACGAGTGCCGGGTGCCCCACATCTCGCGGTTTTCGAGATGTGGGTGTCGGAACCACAGGTCTCGAGAACGCGAGACCGGCGTGCCCGGCACTGGGCATTAAACACGGTCTGAACTTCCTACTCGCGGGTGTCGACGGTCTCTCCCTTTTCGACGAACGCCTGCATCCAGCCGAGGACGCGCGTCCATCCCTGGGCGTGATCGACAGCCGCCTTTGGGGCTCCCGCAAATCCTTGTTGACGAACCCTCACCAACGTACCAGTCCCCAGCTTCTGCGGACCGCGATGCTGTAGGCCGTGAACCGGTTGAGGCTCGAGCTCCCACCGCACAATGGTCGTCACCTCGCCGCACCAACTCGCGACCCAGGTTTGCACCAGCAGGCGCGGGGGATCGATCTCCAAATATTCACCTTCCACGCGGAACGAGGTACCATCCGCGCCCACGCCGACGCACCAATATTTGCCGCCCGGGCGGAAATCAGCGTGCCGCTCCGTGATGCGATACACGCCTTTCTGTCCCCACCACTGCGACGTCTGCGCGGGGTCGGTAATCGCCTGGAAGACACGCTCCGGTGGCGCGGCAATGAAGATTTCCGCAACTACCGCATCTTGATCGGGAGTGATTTCAATCGTAGCCATGAGGCCTCCTTTATTTCGTCTCGACAAATTTCTTGAGCATTTCCACAACTCCGGGCCAGCCGCCGCTGTAATCCTTGCGGGCAACCGCTTCCTGGGCAAGACCACTGTGAGTGACTTTGACGTGGGTGCCGTCTTTGGTCGCCGTCAGTTCCCAGCGGACAATCGTTCTGCGGGATTTGTCGTCGTGCCAGTTTGCAACCCAGGTGTAGGCCAGCACCCGCGGCGGATCGAATTCCAATACTTCGCCCTGGCAAGAGAACTGGTTCACTCCATTGACGTTCAAATTGCTTTTCCTGGTTCCGAAACGCCATTGGCCTCCGGGGCGGGTATCCATTTCAAAGAACTCGGTCTGGCATTCGTCGCTGTTCCACCAGAGCTTGAGCTGGCGGGGATCGGTGAGCGCCTGAAATACTCGCTCTGCCGGCGCCTTGACCTCCACTTCGCTGACGATTGCATCTTGATCGGGAGTAACAACTACTTGTGCCATAGGTGGCTCCTGGATTGAGTTGTCTCACAGCCTGGTTCTCGACGTTAAACGCGCTTCAATTCTTGCGCGTCAGGTCGAAGAATTCCTTGATCTCCTTGCCATGATCGCTGAAGTTCCACTCCTCGGTGTGGTGGTCGGGTCCGAGCATGGCGATCACTACGTGATCCATGTGCCCCGACTGCGGACTGTCGAGATTGGTGGCATCGACAAAGTTGAAAGTGATGGTCTTGCCATCCGGCGAAGCGCTGGCTTGCATGCGCGGCTGATTTTCCGACCGCACAGTAATGAGTCAGGAGCAGGCGATTAGGACCGTCGAAGTTGATCATTGAGATCATGGTTTCGCCGTGTCCCACGATTTCGCTCATCAACGCAGAGCCTCCAGCTGTCATGCGGTAAGAGACCTGCACCGGCTGGCCCATCGAGTTCTTCCCTTCCCATGAACCGGCGAGCGATTTCAGTTGGTCGAAAGATCTTTGCGCGCCCGACTGGGCAAATGCGGCGGTCGCGGTTAGGACAATGCAGGCTGCAATGCGTAGTGCTCTCATTCTCATTCCTCCTGTTATTTGTGTTTTGGACGATCGTGTGCACTTTCTTTGGCGTACTCGGCTTCGACAAAAGTCTTCAAGTTAGCCAGGCTGGTTTGCCAGAAGACGCGATACTGTTCCAGCCAGGAATCCACAGCTTTCAGCGGTTCAGGGTTGAGCTGGTAAAGGCGGTGGCGGCCTTCGCGATGTTCCTGCACCAGATGGGCGCGGCGAAGCAATCGCAAATGTTTGGAGATGGCCGGACGTGAAACTGGAAAAGCCCGGGCAATTTGCCCTGCCGGCTGAGTTCCCTTTCTAAGAAGATCAAGCACGGCTCGTCTGGTCGGATCGGCTAGCACTTGAAAAGTCGCTTCCGTGGAATATGTAACCGAACGGTTCCGCATAATATGTAACTGTACGGTTACACGACAATAGTTGTCAACACTTATCTCCTTCTTACTCAGTGATAGAATGTAAGACATGAAGCGACGGATCACTACAGTAAGCACAAAGGGGCAGCTTGTGATTCCCTCCGAGATGAGGACGTCTCTGGGAATTGAGCCGGGGACGCGTATTGCCGTCACCCAGGATGGAATGAGAATTGTCCTCGAGCCCGTATCGGAAGAGTTGGTAGACAAAACGCGTGGACTCTTTTCCGGCAAGCCTTCGCTCTCCGAGGAACTAAAGCGCGAACGGCGGCGAAAGGACAAATGGTGACCTACATTCTTGACTCGAGCGCCATTCTGCGTTATCTGGATGGCGAGGCCGGTGGCGTTCGGGTTTCGGAAATCATTAAGTCTCACCTCGCGGGACGGTGCGAGGCAATGATTTCAGCGTTACATTGGGGGGAAGTCGCTGGGGTCACCCACAAAGTTCATGGCCGCCAAGGGATGGATCTTGCGCTTTCGCGCCTCCATGCATTCGGCTTGGAAATTGTTCCGGTTGATGCCGATCGGGCAGTCCGCGCCTCCTTAGTGAAGCTAAAGCGAGGAATCGCCTACGTTGATGCCTTTGCAATCGAACTGGCGGCGGATTCGGCAGACCGTGTTTTCGTAACGGCGGACTTTGATTTGAAACTCGCCAGCCGCGATGTGGCTATTGAGTTCTTACCTGCGAAATAACTCCGCCGCTGCGTGCTTGTTTGCTGGCCTTATCAACCGTGCGCCCATTGCTAACCAAATCCAGGAAGGCCCGATGCACGCGGGTATCTGCGCTGAGTTCGGGATGAAAAGTTGCGGCCATTACTTTTCCCTGCCGGACTGCGACGGGATCGCCGCCTTCGGTGGCGATTATTTCTACTCCGGGGCCGACGCGTTGTATCTTGGGTGCGCGGATGAAGACCATTTCGATCGGCTCTTTACCCAATCGGCCTTCCCGGATCGAGCTGTCGATCTGGCGGCCGTAGGCGTTGCGGCGGATGCGGATGTCGAGGGCACCCAATCCGGACTGCTTCGGGTTTTCTACTTCGTTCGCTAGTAGGATTGCGCCTGCGCACGTACCGAATGTCGGCTTCACTCGCACAAACTGCTTCAGCTTTTCGAATCCGGCTTCGCCCAGCAGTTTTAGAAACGTGCCCGATTCGCCGCCGGGAATTACCAGGCCATCGATCTGGTCGAGTTGCTCGGGCTTCTTGACGAGCACAACCTCGGCGCCCAGCTCTTCGAGCCGTTTGCGGTGGGCGTCAAAATCACCTTGGAGTGCTAGAACACCAATTTTCATATACGTCGTCTACTGACAACCCCGCCGTTCGTCGGCCGACTCGATGCGATACTGCTCGATGTTTTGACAAAACTGGATTCCGAGCGGAGTCATGTGGGCGTCGTTTTCAACGATGCCACCCTTGTCGGCCCAGTCGCCAGCTCAACTCTGGCGACTTCCGCAGAGTCGGCGGAAATCACAACGATGCTTTGCTCATCGGCCATGGGATCTGCCTACCAGCCCCTGGTCTGCAGCATGTGGGCTTCGTCGAGCGCAGCTACCGCTAGGCCTTTCATTGCCCCTACGAGGTCTTCGCTGACTTCAAGTAATACTTTAGGGTCGTTGTAGTGGGTCGCGGCCTGGACAATCGCCTTCGCCCGCTTCTCTGCTTCCTGCGGATCGGCGAAGGTGGTGGAATCTTGCATGAAGATGCCGGAGCCGACGAATACGGATTCGGCGCCGAGTTGCATGACCAACGAGGCGTCGGCGGGAGTGGCGATGCCGCCCGCCGAGAAGTTTGGCACCGGAAGCTTCCCTTCTTTGGCGACGATTCTCACCAGTTCATAGGGGGCCTGATGTTCTTTGGCCTTGGCATAGAGTTCTTCCTCGCCGAGCACGGTCAAGATTTTCATTTCTTGCACGATCTGGCGCATGTGTTTCACGGCGTGGACGACATCTCCGGTGCCGGCTTCGCCCTTGGTGCGAATCATGGCCGCGCCTTCGGCGATGCGGCGCAAGGCTTCGCCCAGGTTGCGGGCGCCGCAGACGAACGGAACTGTGAAGGCGTGCTTGTCGACGTGGTGGGCTTCGTCGGCGGGCGTGAGCACTTCGGATTCGTCGATATAGTCAACGCCCAGCTCCTGAAGAATCTGGGCTTCGGCGAAGTGTCCGATGCGGCACTTGGCCATCACTGGGATCGAGACCGCGGCCATGATCTCTCGAATCTTCTTGGGCGAAGCCATCCGCGCTACTCCGCCTTCAGCGCGGATTTGCGCAGGAACGCGCTCGAGAGCCATGACCGCAACGGCGCCGGCCTTCTCGGCAATTACCGCTTGCTCGGCGTTGGTGACGTCCATAATGACGCCGCCTTTCAGCATTTCGGCCAGGCCTGTTTTCAGGCGCAGGCTGGTGGATCTTCCGTTGTTATTCGACATAAGTCCTCTTTTCGCAGGAACGGGTTTTTGGGTAAATGTCCTCAGGGGCTAAAGCCCGGTGCTTATGGGTCTGAGTGGCACGGCTAAAGCCGTGCCTCCCGGAACCATTTCTCGCGAAATCATTCGCGGATGAGTCCGAGGTTTACGATACCAACCTATTGGCTAGCTTGGAATGTCCATTTTCCTATATTCTTTCCATACCACTAACAGGGACAATGCCTTGAAGCATTCAGGCGAAAAGTGGGATGACGGAGATCCTTCGACTCCATCGCTGCTTCGCTTCGCGAACCAGCTACTGGGCTCAGGATGACCGGTTGGTTTTGATGACAATTCGTTTTGTGGGTACGTATTCCGCCGATTGGAATGGCCGGAATGACAAAGTTCGATAAGCCATGGCAAAGAAGTCGAGCACGCTGCCGCTGAACCTGAAGGGCCCGAAGCCCCGAATACCCATATATCGCTGGCTCTATGAAGAACTGCGCTCGGAGATTCTCGCCGGACGATTGCACCCGGGCGCGCGTCTGCCAGCTACGCGGGATTTGGCCGAACAATATGGGATTTCTCGTCCGACAATTGTCACCGCTTTCGAGCAGCTGCGGTCCGAGGGTTATGTGGAAGGCAAGGTGGGTTCGGGAACCTACGTCAGCGAGACTCTTCCCGACGAGCTGTTGCAAGCGCCGCGCGCAAAATCAACCGCGGGAACCCGGAGGCGCGGTATTGCGCTTTCCGCCTATGCTCGACGACTGCGGCCTTTGCCACGAGCCGAGTCTCGTCCGGTGCGGGCATTTCGTGCGAGCCAACCTGCGCTCGACGCTTTTCCTACGAACCTTTGGGCTCAGGTGGCAGCACGACGTTTGCGGCGCGTGTCGGCACGTTTGCTCACCGGTGGGGAAGCACTGGGATATCGTCCGCTTCGCGAAGCCGTGGCTGAATACCTGAATACGTCTCGGGGGGTGAAGTGTACGGCGGATCAGGTGTTGATCATTTCGGGAGTGCAACAGGCGCTCGACAGGGCGGCGCACTTGCTGCTGGACCCGGGCGATTCGGTGTGGATGGAGGAACCGGGATATCCCGGCGCTGCGGTCGTGTTCCGTGCGGTGGGAGCAAAAATCTGTCCGGTGCCCGTCGATTCCGAAGGTTTGAATCTTGACGTTGGGCGAAGACGGTGGGCGCAGCAGCGTCCTCGGCTGGTTTACGTGACGCCAGCACATCAGTTCCCTCTGGGCGTGACCATGAGCTTGCGCCGTAGGTTGTCGCTTCTCGAGTGGGCGCGACGGTCGAGGACGATCATCTTTGAAGATGACTACGACAGCGAATATCGTTATTCCGGACGGCCCATCCCGGCCTTGCAGGGTTTGGATCGGGCCGCGGTCGTGATCTTCGCCGGCAGTTTCACTGACGTTCTCTTCCCTGCTCTGCGGCTTGCTTATCTGGTGGTTCCTGCGGACATGGTAGACATCTTTGCCGCGGCAGAGTCCGTGAGCACGCATCATCCCCCGCTGATCGATCAGGCGATTCTCTGCGATTTCATCCGCGAAGGCCACTTTGCACGGCACGTGCGGCGGATGCGGGAGTTGTACGCCGAGCGCCTATCGGTGCTGATGGAATCTGCTCGGGAACGGCTTGGGGGACTGCTGGAGATTCCGGTGGTCGAGGCGGGGTTGCGAACAGTGGGCTGGCTGCAGGGCGGAATCCTGGCCGAGCGGGCGGCGGAGGCTGCGGCGAAGTACGATGTCGAAGTGCTTCCTTTGAGCCGGTATGCTTGCGGCCGTGCGAGGCGCGATGGGATCGTGCTGGGGTTTGCGGCGGTGGATGCGCGGGAACTTCGGCGCGGGGTGGAGCAGTTGGCGAGGGTTTTGCAGGAGTGTCTAGCTTGATGTCTGGGACGGGCGGGGACGCCCGTCCTCCATTCATCTTATCTATCAACGAACTTGGCGAACATTTTCTGGGGATCGATTGCGATGAACAAACCGCGGCCACGAGCCAGCACCTCGCCTTTGGGATTGAGAATCTCCGCCACGTTGATGTGCTGTCGGCCGTGGACACGCAACTCGCGGGATTCGACCAGCAGGGGTTTGTTCAGCGGCACGGGCCTCAAGTAGTTCACGGTGATCTGTGAGGTCAACGCGATCACGTGGCGCAACTTGTTTACCTTGCCCATAGCCTCATCAAGGACGGTTGCAATAATGCCACCGTGGGCGTGACCGGGAGGTCCGGTGTAGCGTTTGCCGAGGCGGAAGCGGCAGACAAAGCAATGGCGCTCCTCGTCATATGTAAACTTGAGGCGCATTCCTTCAGGATTGTTATTCCCGCAGGCAAAGCAATAGTTCTTCTGCAGGCGGATGTAGGGCGTGTCGTGGCCTTGGCCAGATGATTTCTTTGGCATACGTCAAAAGTATTAAACCACGAAGGACACAGTTCGACTACGCACCGTGCAGGCTCCGGTACACAAAGGAAACAATCTGAAGGAAACGATCAGGAGGAGTCGAGGCTAAGGTTGGTCTCGTTTGTGATTGCGAATTTCAACAGCGATGTTCCCGAATCGATTCCTTCCACAACAAGTCCTTGCGCGCATCGCAGATGCCTGTGATAAACTTCGTGGCCAACCGCAGCTTCATGTTTTTTTGACGCGCTATGGCGATACACAAACCCCGACCCTTGGAGGTCTTGTAGATGGGCCTCGCTCTTCTTGCGATTATCTGGTTGATCACCTTTGTCAGCACCTATTTTTTCGTGGCACAAACCTGGTGGCTCCCGCACGGCGCGTCGATGTCGACGCCTTGGATCGACCATCAGTTTGCATTGACTTATGTGCTGATGGGGATCGTTTTCGTGGCCGCCCAAGGCGCGCTCGGTCTGTTCGTGTGGCAGTACCGCGATCGGGGAAGCGCCAGTAAAGTCACCTATTCTCACGGCAATACGAGGATGGAAGTGGTTTGGACGGCGTTGACCGCCATCCTATTTATAGGGCTGAACCTCATGGGCAGTCCCATTTGGGCGTCGGAGCGTTTTGCGCCGGCGGACGCTGACTCGGTTCCGCTGGAAGTCACCGGCATGCAGTTTGCCTGGTACTTCCGATATCCGGGGCCCGACGGAAAATTTGGCCGAACCGATGCGAAGCTGATGGACCCATCGGCTGGAAACGAAGCTGCGCTTGGGCTGGATACGACCGATCCGGCGGCTAAGGACGACGTCGTTACCGGAACAATGTATCTTCCGGTGAACCGGCAGGTGAATCTCACCTTGCGTGCGGTCGACGTGATCCACAGCTTTTTTGTTCCTCAGATGCGGTTTAAACAGGACGCGGTTCCTGGACTTGCCATCCACATGCATTTCACGCCCACCGAGGTTGGCGATTACGAGATCGCCTGCGCCGAGCTTTGCGGACTCGGACATTACAAGATGCACGGCATGCTGAAAGTTGTAAGCCAGGAAGACTTTGACAAGTGGCTGGTAACTAAGGAGGCGGAGAAACAGTAATGGCGACTTCGGCTACAATCCACTCGCACGCGGCTCCTCTGGGCTTTATCCGCAAATACATTTTCAGCCTGGACCACAAGGTGATTGGGCTGCAGTATTACTTTCTGGCGCTGGTGGCGGTATTTGTCGGGATGTTTCTGTCGCTGCTAATGCGAGTTCACATGGTCTGGCCAACTGCGGTTCTGCCGCTGGTCGGCGAGATCAAGCCCGAAACCTACCTGCAACTGATGACCATGCACGGAACGATCATGGTTTTCTTCGTGTTGACCACTGCGCCGCAGGGCGGATTCGGGAACTACTTTTTGCCCATCCAGATCGGCGCGCCGGACATGGCGTTTCCAGTCCTCAACATGCTTTCGTTCTGGACTACGTTCATAGCTTTCGTGGTCATACTGGCGGCCTTCTTCGTGACTGGAGGAGCTCCGCTGCACGGCTGGACTGGCTACGCGCCGTTGAGCGCTCTCAGTAATTCCGGACCTGGCCAACAATTGGGCGCGGATTTGTGGATTACCAGCATCGCGATTTTCTGCATCGCCTCACTGATGGGTGCCCTGAACTTCATCACGACTACGCTAGACCTGCGAGCCAAGGGCATGACCATGATGCGCCTGCCGCTCACGGTTTGGGCGTGGTTTGTTACGGCGATTCTCGGGCTGCTGGCTTTCGGTGTTCTGCTCTCCGCGGGCATTTTGCTGCTGCTGGATCGCAATCTGGGCACCAGCTTCTATGTTCCGCTGGTGGTGGTCAATGGTCAGATCATGGGCCACAAAGGCGGTTCGCCGCTGCTGTGGCAGCATCTGTTCTGGTTCTTCGGACACCCCGAGGTTTACATTGCGATTCTGCCAGGGATGGGCGTGGCTTCGCAGTTGCTTTCAACCTTCTCGCGCAAACCGATTTTCGGGTACAGGGCCATGGTTTACGCGATTATGGCCATCGGCTTTTTGGGATTCATGGTCTGGGGCCACCATATGTTTATGAGCGGTATGAGCCCGTACACGGCTTTTGCCTTCTCGCTCATGACCATGGCCATCGGTGTTCCGTCGGCCATTAAGACGTTTAACTGGCTGGGAACGATTCATGGCGGACGCGTCCGCTTCCAGACGCCGATGCTCTATGCCATTGGGTTCGTTTCCCTGTTTGTCTCCGGAGGGTTGAGCGGGCCATTTCTGGCGCAGCCGGTGCTCGATATTCCGTTGCATGACACAGCCTTCGTGGTCGGCCACTTCCATCTCATTATGGGTGTGGCTGCGATCTTTGGCATGTTTGCAGGTACCTACTACTGGTTCCCCAAGATGTTTGGCCGCATGATGAATGAGACTTGGGGGCGGGTGCACTTCGTCATTACCCTGATTGGCACCTATTGCATTTTCATGCCAATGCATTATCTGGGCATGGCGGGCCAGCCGCGGCGCTACTCCCAGTTCACGGAGTTAGCCTATCTTCAACACTTGATGCCGCTCAATCGCTTCATGACCTATGCTGCGATTGTGACCATCTCGGCTCAGTTCATCTTTGTGCTCAATTTGTTCTGGAGCATGTTCAAAGGCCCCAAGGCAACCGATAATCCGTGGGAGGCTACTACCCTAGAGTGGATCACGGCCACGCCGCCGCCTCACGATAACTTTGGAGGACACACTCCGGTAGTGAATCACGGGCCGTATGAGTACAGCGTGCCAGGAGCGCCGCGGGATTATGTGATGCAGACGGATCCGGCTACGGTGGCATCTCATTAGAATGGCAACTTTGAGTTCTCCCGTTTCGATTGACGTAGCGAAGACAGGCCAAGGCGGCGGTGGCGTACGTCCGCCTGCCTACGGCGGGGGTGGCGACGGCCGCGGCGATGGTTCGCCGGATTACGGAGCACGGTTGCGCCGGCTACGGCTGGGCCTGGCGATCGGACTGACCTCGGTCACCATGATCTTCGTTTCCCTGACCAGCGCTTATGTAGTGCGCCGGGGCTTGCCTACTCTCGATGAACACAGCAATACTTTGGTTCGTGATTGGATTCCCGTCGATCTTCCGATCACGCTGCTCCTGGTAAACACGACCCTTCTGCTGGTGAGCAGTATTACGGCGGAATTGGCGCGGCGGCAAATTACACGGCAAGCGGCTCTCGCGCCGATTCGTTCGATCCCCGGCGTTTCTCTCGGAGAGGGCAAAGGATTCCCTTGGCTTGGAACCACCGTGGTGCTCGGCGGCGCATTTCTGGTCGGGCAGTGGATGGCTTGGCGCGAGCTTGCGGATCGCGGCTTTTATCTGGCCACCAGCGCTAGCAGTTCGTTCGTTTACCTCCTGACCGCAACCCACGCCGTTCACCTCGCCGGAGGCATTTTAGTGTTGCTCTATGCGTCCGCGGTTTCCCTGCTGCACACGCCCGTAGAGGCGCGTCGGGTTGTCGTGGATGTGACTGCCTGGTATTGGCATTTCATGTTTTTGTTGTGGCTCTACATTTTCGGGTTGTTGTGGTTTGTGCGCTAGAGGGAGACGCGGGCGAGGGCGCCCGCGCCACACGAACATAAGGAGACCGAAATCATGTCTGAAGTCGCGGTGCAACACGGGATGGCGGATGTTTACGAGCCGTCTCTGTTTGGCACCTACTCGAAAAAGATCGGCATGTGGCTGTTCCTGCTCTCCGACACTCTGACGTTTGGAGCGCTGCTGTTTGCCTACAGCTACGGACGCATTTCGAATCCCGACTGGCCCACGCCCTTCGGCAAGGAAAGCATCACCAATGCCACGATCATGACCGGGTGTCTGCTTTCCAGTTCGCTGACCATGGTTCTGGCGGTGCTGGCGGCGCGGCGCGGCGATCGCAGTTGGACCCGCAACTGGATTCTCTTCACCATGTTCTTTGGCATAGCGTTCATCGTCCTGCACGGGTTGGAGTGGACCCACCTGATTGATGAAGGCATGACCCCGTTCAAGAATCCCTGGGCCGCAAACGTCCCCCAGTTCGGCGGGACGTTCTTTACCCTGACCGGCATGCACATGCTGCACGTGACCATTGGAGTCATTTATTTGGGTGTGGTTTCCCTGCGCAAAACCTTTCTGCCGATCCTGTTGGCTATCTGGGCAGTCGCGTGGTGGCTAATTCCGGCAAACAGTGTGTTCCATTACGGTGTCCACGCACTGCTCGCAGGATTTATCGTCGCAGCCGTGATCTTGATTCTGAAGCCCAAAGATTACGATGCGCACGACGTGGAAATTGCCGGACTATACTGGCACTTTGTGGACTTAGTCTGGATGTTCATCTTCCCGCTGGTGTATCTGATGTCCACGCGGGTGTGATGTGGTACCGAAAAAACAGAGCAGTGGACGTCATCCTAAAGGGCTTCCAAACCCGAAGGAGTCTGGCGAGCAGGACCAAGATTTTGGGAGTTAAAACAGGAGAGGCTGAATGCACACTGCCGCCGCAACGCACGATGAGGGTAAGGGACAATATTTCTGGGTATGGGGAGCGTTGTTGCTGCTCACCGCAGTCGAAGTGGTTCTCGCCTACAAGCGGGTCTTTGAGCCGCTGCGGATGCTGGAAGCTCTGATGATTCTTTCGATCATCAAGTCCGCGCTGATTATCGGATACTTCATGCACCTGAAGTACGAGGTCCCCGCAATGAAGTGGGTAATGATGACCGCAGTGACGGCTTGTCTGTGCCTAATGTGTATTTTCTTTCCCGACGCTTTTCGAATCGTCCACCTGGGAGTCCGATGAAGATCCGACTGACCATCTCAGCGTTATTGGTTGCGCTGTGGGCGGCTCCCGCTTTTGCTCAGAGTTGCGCCATGTGCTACAGCACCGCACGCGCTCTCAACCAGGAAGGCCAGCGCGCGATCACGCGAGGAGTTGTGGTCCTGATTATTCCGCCCATCGGATTCATGACGATTGGAGTTGGCCTGGCGTTGCGGTATGGCAAGAAGCGCGATGAAGAATCGGAGTAGGGCAGACCTTTCCGATGCCTGCTCCGCTAAAAGCAATCTTCTTCGATGTTGGCAATACTCTTCTCTTCCCTAACCGGCCGCATATCTTGGCTCCCTTACACCAGCAAAAGCTGACTCCGAGTCTCGAACAATGGCATGCCATCGAGCGAAAAACGAAGAAAGAATTCGACGAGATATTGAAGCATGACGGCCGGTCGGACTTCAGTTTCTGGTATCTCTTCTATTCCCACCTGCTCGAGGAGCTTGGCGTTCATGACGATGCTTTGCGCGATGCTCTGGTCGATGCCACGCGTATTTCCGCGAACTGGCGCGACATCCGTCCGGGCACGCGCGAGACTTTGTTACGGCTGGGACGCCGATATCCGCTTGCGGTGATCTCCAACGCCGACGGCAAGATTCGCGATGTGCTGACGCGCTGCGGAATAGCTGACTGTTTCGCCGCGATTACCGATTCAGGCTTAGTCGGATACGAGAAGCCTCATCCGGCTATCTTTGAGGGTGCACTTCGCGGTATGGACGTCGCGCCGGAGGACAGTGTTTACGTCGGCGACATGTATTCCGTCGACTATCTGGGTGCGACCCGGGCGGGAATGCAGGCGATATTGTTCGACGTATCTGGAGCTTATCGTGAATCTGGCCTGCCTCGGGTGGAATCGCTGGAAGGGTTAGAACAGAAGCTGTAACCGGTTTTTCTCCGCACCGAACGCTGGCGCGTCATTCACGCTACCGCCGCATCAGCGTGGACGCTCGCGCCTACACGGAGATTACTTGGTGATCGACACAGTCGGGGTGGATGGTTTCGTACACATCTCGCAAGAACTCTCTCCCGTAACGCGCTACGAAGTACACGCCCGCGATCTCGCGTTCCTGCAAAGCCTTGCCGGGATATAACAAATTGCTGAGCACATCGGCCTTCCGGGTGAGAACTTCTGTCTGGCGGAGCTCGGCGCGGGCAGCTTTCGAGCGCAGTTGGCTCAGCTGGTGTTGCATCTTGGACGCCGCATTGGTAGCCGAATCAACCAAGGTTGAATCCAGCCGAGCCAGACCCTCACGAATTGCCGCCAGAGACTCTTCCAGCGAAGCCTCGGCTTGATCAAACGCAGATTGCAGCTGCTTCGGCAAAGTGCGGGAAGCCATCTGCTCGCCTAGATTCTCTGGACCCAGGAAAAGATCGGGCAAACGGAGCCCGTAGCGCTCAAGTATTGTTTTCGGTTTTGGCTCGACGATGGTCGCAGAGAAACGCGGGACGATCGGAGTGACTCTACCTAGAAGCATTTCGTAGACGACAGCCACCTGGGCGAAGTAAGCGAGTTCCGCAGAACCTCCCGTGTAGGCAAGAGTCGGCAGCAAGTAATCCTGAATGACAGGCCGGAGCAGTGCATTGCCGCTGAAATCCCAGGGCGACGATGTGACGCGGCTTAGCAGATCCGCCTTCGAAATTCGTTCCTCTTCGATGAGGAATTCCGCGGCTCCATCTCCGTTCACTCGACGATGCACCGGCACTCGCGCGCCATTTCGAACTGTGAACAGCAACGTCGACGATGGCGTCACCTTAACCTGCTGATGGTAACCCGCAGCTTCTAACGCTTTCCCACGACTCAAAAGGGATTCATCCAAGTCGGCAGCACGCTCGATCGCGGCCCGGTAGACAGGTTCCGCAATCCGGTGGAATTCGGGGTCGGCCGCATCCAAAAGGATCACGCCCCAATCTGCAAATAGCTGTGCGAGCAAGCGTGCAAAGGCATTGCCGAAGCTCTCGCCCGGGCGGTACGCGTCCCGAAGAAAATTAAAAATCTCGCCAGGCCCTAACAACCCCGTGGCAGCTTCCACGACTGCATCAATCTCCGAGCCTAACCTTACCATTCCCACCGGCGCATTGGGCGAGCCCTGGGCCGGCGCCGTCAGCTTCTGCAAAGAACCATCCGATCCTGGAATCGAGACCTGATTCACTTCAGCAAGGTCATGGTCCTCGGTGGCCAGCCAAAACACGGGCACACAATCGACGCCGGATCGAGTCGCGTGGTCGGCGAGTTTGATTGCTGTCAGTGCCTTGAAAATCGTGAACGCTGGACCGCCGAAGAGTCCCACCTGCTGTCCAGTAACCGCCGCCGATGCCCCCGCTCGAAGTCGCGCAATATTTTCGAGAGTTTTGGCGGATGCATTCCAGGATTGATTCTGTCGATCGAGGATCGCAGAAACGAACTCTCGGCGTTCGAAAGCATACGCCAGGTTCGACGCCTCGTCCTTGAACCATTGGTTGAAATAAGCAGACCGGGGATAGAACTGCTGAACTTTAGAGTAATCGGAAAGGAAGTCGGCGAAAAGCCGCGTCGTATGGGGGATCTGGCTGAAAGGCAAACACTCCGACTTCACTGGCAGTTCTCCTGACAGCGTTGGACGATGAAATTCATATTAGGTCAACGCCCTCTGTTCTATAGGCGGGTGCTCTAAGTCAGATGTAGGCGAGGGCGGGAGGATGCAAAAAACCGCACCCGCTAAAGAAAACTTCAGCTCCCGCCGATGTTAAGAAGGAAACAGAAGCCAACGCATGAAGGCTGACATTGAACTCCACGACTTACCGGAAATCTCGCCCGCCCGAAGACGGCGCCCTCGGTATCGCTTCAGCCGATTGCGTGGCAAGGCGCAGGCAGTGGTACGACGTAACCTGGGCAGAGTCTATGGTTTTGAATTCCTCAGTTTGACCGCCGAGCTAACCCAGCTAGTTCTAGAAAGTTGTAAACGCGTTCCAGTCTATAAAGGCAACTCGCTCGGCATCTAGGCCCGCGCCCCGCACTTTCATTCGATATCTCGACCCTGCGGCCCGAAAGCGGGCAACCGACCCGGCGAATTAGAGCGTAAAATCGTGGGCCGTTCGGCGGTTTGACTTCGTGTCCTTTTCCCCCTAGATTGGGAGTAGGTCTTTGCATGGCCAATCCCACCAGTGGGGGCGTCACGGCTTCGACGGAGATGCTTGCGGCCAAGAGGCATGCCGGGGTGCACACACCCGTAATCGTGGGCAAAATGATAATTGCCAATCAACAAATGGCATACGCAGCCTAATTAATTAGGCAGCCGCTTTCCACCGCTTCGCCCTTGGGCGGTGAGCGAGCGTCACACAGAGGGCTGGTCTTCCCGGCTACGTCTGGGCCGGCAGGGCGAGATCTTCAGGCTAGCGGCTGGCGTTTCTTGTCCGTTCTGAGCGGCGGCCGCGAAGGTCCTGGGGTAATACCCAGGGCATGAACGCGAATAAGCATGTAGTCTCTTGACCAGTAACATTTTCGGACGCGGGTTCGACTCCCGCCGCCTCCACCAATATATTGTTTATTATCAATTGTTTAGTGACTATTTTTAATTTCGTACTTGCAGGGGGCGGATTCTCCGCCGGGGTTCTCTAAGGGTCGAGGCTGTGCGGCACAACCATTTCCCCGTTCGCATCGGCTGTGACACCGTGTAGCCTCCAATCTGCATTTCACGGTGATTACTTCTTTACCTACTATCCGATGTGACCGCGCTCTGCGTTCGTTCGAGGTCGCTGAGCTTTTTTTGCTGGTCGGGGCTGAGAAGCTTGTAGATTTTCGATTGCATGCGGGCATTAGCGACGATCAGTTTGGCCAGCACATTTGCTTCCCTATCAGCCAGACCTTTGACCTCTTTTTCATTTATGTGCTCACTGCTGACTGCAAGTAGCTTGGCCCGTGTAGTTCGAAGCTCGGTCATCACAGGCTCGAGATTCTGTTGTTCCTGCAACATCAGTTGCTGGATAGCGTCAACTTGGGATTGGCTTAAATTAAGGTACTCAACCCAGGAGGGGTTTAGCTGTAGGGATGAGAACGGCAAGGCCACTACTACGATTTCGTTTTCCTGCCCACGATCGGGTGTCGCTTGATTATCGGGAATTCTGGCCGAGTCCTTTTCTCCGATTTGACGCCACAGGCTGAGCAGTTCAAATTGCATTTGGGTCAGCTGATATTGCTCCGCACTCATCTCAACTGCCTGCTCGCTGCTAAGTTCGCCACGTGCGACAGCTTCGCCTATGGCAGTGAGAGTGGCCGAGAATTTCTGCGTAAGACCAACCATTGGTGAGTCATAATCCAGCAACGCTTGTTTCGGTTCAGCCGGCACAACCACGGGACCTGGTGGAACATTTGTGGATGGTGACTGCTCCGCGGGAGTAACCAGCAATTGACCATTTCTGGTGCGAGCATTTGTTTCGCTATCGTCGGCTGCCGCTAGCGCACCAGGTGCGACAGCAGCAGCCAACAGGAGGACGGAAAAAAACAACTTCGTTTTCATTTTCAAACTACCTTTCCCCGAACAGTCCATCAAAACCAGGTCCCAACAAAGGCCTACGCGACGATCTGGTGCTCACATATTCCATCGAGCGTTACAAGCTACCTCCTAGAAGCGGTTTGAATCGTGCCTCTGCAAGTCCACGCGAGGGGGTAGCGCTCGTCGCGCGAGATTCCACAGTAGGGTCACGATCGCAACTGCTGCCACGATCCATAGGTCGAAACTTGCCCGCTCGATCGCGAACTCGATGAGCGCGGCGAAGAGGATTGAAAGAGACGCTATTCGTTTCATAGGTATCCCGAATTCGTCGATCAACCCATGGCTCAATGAACCTCTAGGATGCAGCTAGACACCTGTTGTGAAAGATCGTGGGTTGTACGGTTCCATAGGCGGCTGAAGAGCCCGTAACGTCGAGGTATACCCAATACTAAGAGATCACTCTCAGTCTTCTGCACACTCTCCACAATCGCCTTTACTTCATGGCCTTCAGCGAGTTCGATCTTCAGGGCTATGCCTTGTTGATGAGCTGCTTGTTGGGCATTAACCTGCAGCATTCGATAGTACTGAGAAGCCTGCCTGGGTAGCACGATGCTGGCGCCGTTTACTCCGAGATCCATATACCCAGCAGCATAGGCGGGCAGCTTCTCGTATACGTAGACTGTCCTCAGGTCGGCCTTCAGGCTCTTGGCAAGCTGAATGCCTACGATTAATGCACGTCCCGCTTCCGGAGATCCGTCATACGCCACTAGAATTTTCTTAAACATCTTTGTACCTTTCGCGAACTGTTCAAAGCATTCCGCCAAGATCCGTTCCCTATTGCTGCCACCCACCTCCCAGCGCCTGATACAGTTGAACGAGCGCCAAACGCTCGTTGAGCTGGGCTTGCACCAAGTTGAGTTCCGCTGAGAAGTAATTCGTTTCGCTGGTCAGCACCTGGAGGTAGCTCGCGCCGCCGTTCTTATAGAGCACCTCGGAAAATTGGTCGGTCTGCTGCGCTGCCTTCGTGAGCAAGTCCTGTTGCTCGCGGAACTCACGGTCTTTTTGAGAAGCAACGAGTGAATTCGAAACCTGTTCCAGGGCGTTCTGAACGGCTTGCTGGTACGAGAACACCGCTTCTTGCCAGTTGGCACGGGCGAGTCTGAGTCCCGAGCGCAGCGCTCCTCCTTGGAAAACCGGCTGACTCACGCTGAAGGCCCCGGCCCAGGTCTCGGCGGGCTTGCTGATGAACTGGTTCAAGGCATTGCTCTCGAGTCCTCCCAGGCCGGTGAGGGAGAGGCTCGGAAAGAATGCGGCTTTGGCGGCGCCGATTTGCGCGTTGGCTGCAACCATGATCTCTTCCGCCTGCCGAATGTCCGGTCGTCGCTGCAGCAATTCTGAAGGAAGTCCTGCAGGAACGCTCTCCGGTACGGGCTGTTCGGTAAGCGCGCGTCCGCGAGGAATGGATTGTGGATTTTCGCCGAGCAGAACGCTGAGCACGTTTTCCTGCTGTTGAATTTGCCGTTCGAGGTCGGGAATCGTTTCCGAGGCAGTGTAGACGAGTTGCTCCGATTGACTCACGTCTAGCCCCGAGGCTCCGCCATGGCTCTCAAGCGTGTGAGTTAGTTGCAGCGATTGTTGACGCGACCCCAGCGTGCGCTTCGAGATCTCGAGCTCGTTGTCGAGCGCGCGAAGCTGGAAATAAGCCGTCGCTACATTAGCGACTAGCGAGGAAATTACCGCTCGCTGCCCCCACTCGGTTGCGAGTAACTGGGCGCGAGCCGCCTCGGTTTGCCGGCGGTATTTTCCCCAGAAGTCCAGATTCCAGATCACCGATAGGTTCAGTTCGCCCGCGTTGACCTGATAGGCGGGAAAGAGGTTTGTAACTTTGGCGTTTTGCTGGCTGAAAATATCGGCCCCGACGTTTGCGGAGGGGAGCTGATTGGCGCGAGTAATGCCAACTTGCGCCTGGGCTTCAAGAACGCGGGCGGCGGCGATGCGCACATCATAATTTTGTGCGATGGCGGTATGGATCAACTGCGTGAGCACCGGATCCTGATAGACCTGCCACCATTGCTCGTTGCCCAGCGACGAGGCTTGGGCGGCCTGTTCTGGAGCGGGTGCACGGTATTCCTGCGGGACATCCACAGGCGGCCGCTTGTATTTCGGCCCCATCATGCAGCTGGATTCCAGGGCCAACACAGCTAGAATTCCAAAGAGTGCAGTGTTCTTCATAATTCAGTCCCCCTGACTGGGCGCCTCGGCGGGCGTGAGTGGCAGGGCTTTCCGTCTCTCAGCCCCTGAGAATTTCTCAACTACGTAGAAGATCGCGGGAACAAAGAATCTGCCAATGAAGGTCTCCGCCACCATGCCGCCAATTACCGCCGTGCCCATAATCTGGCGTGCTACCGAACCTGCTCCGGATGCTGTCCAGAGCGGTACGCAGCCGAGAATAAAGGCGAGCGCGGTCATCATGAGGGGCCGGAAGCGAAGCCTCGCCGCGGAAAGTGCGGCATCCACCAGGGACATGCCGCGTTTTTCATAGTCTTCCTTTGCAAATGCGACGATCAGAATCGAGTTTTTCGCAGCCAGGCCGATGAGCATCACCAGGCCGATCTGGGCGTAGACATCATTTTCGATTTGAACCATGTACTGCGGCAGGTAAAGACCGACTACGATGCGACGCAGCCAGAGCGCAGCGAGAGCGCCGAAGACTGCGACTGGTGTGCTGAGCAGCACGCTAAAAGGCACTGTCCAGCTTTCATAAAGGGCTGCCAGAATTAGAAAAACGAATAGCAGTGAGAATCCGAAGATGACGGACGGAGGCACTCCCTGCCGCGCCTTTTGCTCCTGGTAAGACATGCCCAGGTAATCGAAACCCATCTCCCGGGGCATGGTCTGTTTGAAAACGTCTTCGAGGGCTGCCGATGCCTGATCAGAGCTATAACCCGGCGCGGCGCTAGCGTTGATCTGTGCGGACCGGTACTCGTTGTAGCGCATCGTGAACTCGGGACCGGAACGGGTTTCGAACTTTGCCAGCGCGGTGAGCGGCACCGTCTGCCCTTGTCCATTGCGGACGTAGAATTGACCAAGATCGTTGGTCGTCGCACGATAAGGCGCTTCCGCTTCCACATATACCTGCCAGGTACGGCCGAAGTCGTTGTAGTAGTTGACGAACAATCCGCCCATGTACGCCTGGATGGTGTTGTAGACATCCGTCAAATTCACGCCTTGCTTCAAAACCTTGTCCTTATCCACATTGATGAATTCTTCCGGCACACCCGGGATAAAGGTGGTGCTGACCAAGGCAAGTTCGGGGCGCTTGCGAGCGGCCGCCATAAACTTGTTCAGGTTATCCGTAAGAAACTTGACATCTTTACCGGCGCGATCCTCTAGGACAAATGTGACGCCGCCAGACGTGCCGACACCCGGGATCGCGGGTGGCGAGAAACTGAAAACCGTCCCATCTGGAAGCGTCTTGAGTTCCTGGTTCAAATGCGCCTTAATGGCTTGATATTGTTCGCTCCGGCTTTGGCGCTCATCCCAGGGCTTTAGAGAGACCCAGAAGAATGCGTTGTACGAAGTTCGAACGTAGCTGAGCAGACTGAAACCAACGACGCTCGTGGTGTACTGAACTCCCGGCGTTTTGGCGAGAACGTCCTCTACCTGTTTTGCCGCCGCGCTTGTGCGCTCCATGGAAGCGGCTTTAGGAAGCTGCATGTTGATATAGAGGTAGCCTTGGTCTTCATCGGGCAGGAAGCTGGTGGGAAGATGTTTGCTGAAGAACCAAGCTGCACCGCCGGCGACCACCAGCAGTACCATCACCACACTAGCCTTGCGAATCAGGTCACCGGACCAGCGGACAAAGCTGTCGGTAGAGCGCTCCCAATATGTGTTGAACCAGCCGAAGAATTTTCCCAGCGGTCCGCGAGTCTGCTTCTTGGGTTTGAGCAGCAATGCCGAGAGTGCAGGGCTCAGCGTAAGAGCGTTAAACGCTGACAGCATCACGGAGATAGCGATCGTGATGGCAAATTGCTGATACAGCCTGCCAGTGATGCCAGGAATAAAAGCCGTCGGCACAAACACTGAGGCTAAAACGAGAGCGATACCCACCACCGGGCCGGAGAGTTCCTGCATCGCCTTGATGGAGGCATCCTTCGGGCTCAGTCCTTCCTCGATGTGGTGCTGCACCCCCTCGACAACCACGATGGCGTCATCAACCACCAGTCCAATTGCGAGCACCAACCCGAACAAAGAAAGCGTATTGATCGAGAAGCCGAACAGCGGGAAGATAACGAACGTACCCACCAGGGAGACAGGCACGGCCAGCATTGGAATGAGGGTGGCACGCCAGTCCTGCAAAAACAGATAGACCACAAAAATGACCAGCACAATCGCAATCACGAGAGTCCAAAGGATCTCTTTCATGCCCTCCGTGACCGGGAGAGTCTGGTCGAGCGAAACGGTGTAATCGATGTCCTGCGGGAAGCGTTGCTTCATCTGAGCCATGAGCTTCCGGACGCCCGCGACCGTTTGAACAGCATTGCTTCCGGGCAACTGGTAGACGGCAATAGCGGCGCTGGGCTTGCCATTGAGTCGAGACAGGAGGCTGTAATCCTGCGTTCCCAGTTCAACTCGAGCGACATCTCTGACGCGAACGGTTCCACCGTTCGGTGCTTCGCGCACGACAACATCGCCGAACTGTTCCGGAGAAGTCAGGCGGCCTTGAGCTAATACGGCATAGGTGAACTGCTGATTGCTTTGGGCTGGCTCACCCCCGACTTGACCCGCCGGATTCACGGTGTTCTGAGCCTTAAGGGCGTTGGCTATATCGGTGACTGTGATGCCTAGCTTCGCCATCTGATCAGGCTTCACCCATAGCCGCATGGCGTACTGACCTGAGCCGAAAACCTGGGTCTGGCCGACACCGTACGAGCGCGCGATCGGATCATTGAGGTTGATGTAGGCGTAGTTCGCAAGATAGTTCGAATCACGAGTGCCGTGAGGTGAATACAGCGCAACCAGCATGAGGGGTGCAGTGGTCGACTTCTTCAACGTGATTCCGTAGTTGTTTACCTCGGGCGGCAACTGACCGTTGGCCAACTGTTGACGCGACTGCGTGAGCAGCAGATCCGTGTTGGGGTCAGTTTTGAGGTCGAAATCGACAAGCAACTGCGTCTGCTGGTTCGCCGTGGCGTTCAGCGAGTACATATAGCTCATGTTGTCGACGCCACTGACTTGTTGCTCGATGGGTGTAGCAACTGCTTGCTCGAGAGTCTGCGCATCTGCACCTGGATAGTTGGCTTGCAGCCTGATCTCAGGCGGAGCGATCTGCGGGAACTGTGCTACCGGCAAGGTGACGATTGTGACTACGCCGACTATGACCGTGAGGATCGCAATCACGATCGCGACGATGGGCCGTCGAATAAAAAAGTTCGCCATGATTAGCGCTCCTCCGTTTCTTTGTACGGCGTGGGATTCACCAGTTCGCCTTCTTTTGCCTTGTCCGCGCCAACCGCCACGACGCGTTCTCCCGGCTTCAGGCCCGTCGTGATCACCCAGAGCGTGCCCACTCTCGGCCCGACCTCCACGGTGCGGAGCTGCGCCCGGTTATCGGCGCCGACCACACTGACCTGATACGTTCCTTGCTGCTGATTCACGGCCGCCTGCGGCACCAGAAGCGCTCCCGTGATGTTTCCGGTGGGCGTCTGAATCCGTGCATATTGGCCCGGTCGCAACAGATTTCTGGAGTTGGGAAACTCGCCCACGATCTGGATGGTTCCGGTCTGCGTGTTTACCTGGCGATCCGCGAAGATGATTCTGCCCGGATGCGGGTAGGCACTCCCGTCGGCCAAAGTTAACTGCAACGGGATTCGTGAGGCGTGCGTCAGAAAGTCCACGCTCCCCGGACCGCCGCCGTCCGCCATGCGCAGGTATTCCTGTTCGCTGATGGGAAAATAGACTTTGATCGGACTTACCTGCGAAACTGCGGTGAGGACCGTTGACGGCCCTACCAGGTTGCCCACCTGTACGGTGTTGATGCCGGCGATTCCGTCGATTAACGACACGACTCGCGTGTAGCCCAAGTTCAGCTCAGCCTGTTCGACCGCCGCCTGGCCGGCCTCAACTGCTGCCTTCGCCCCGAGGAGCGACTGCGTGTCGGTATCCAGCTGGCTCTGAGGAATTGCATGAGCTTCCGCCTCGGGAATGTCGCGCTTCACATTGAGTTCAGCGTTCGCCTTCTGCGCTTCGGCTTGCGCCAGTTGCCCTTTGGCTTGATCGAGCACGGCTTGAAATGGACGCGGATCGATCTCAAAGAGGAGCTGACCTTTTTTGACGAGTGCACCTTCGTGATAATCCTGGCGAATCAGGTAACCGCTCACCTGAGGTTGAATCTGTGCGTTGACGTACCCTTCGAGCGTTCCCACCCACTCGCCCTGAACCGGCACATCCTTTTGAATGACCGGCGCGACTTCGACCACCGGTTGTGGAGGCGGCGCCGCAGCCCGCACGTTACCATTGCTGCAGCCAAGTGCATGGAGCAGGAGAACCGCACTAATTAAAGCTGTAGATATTTGCTTCATCATCTCTTTCCCCTCAATCGTGGTTACTTAACTTCGGCTTCAATCGCGTCACTGGCGCGCCTGAACCGGGACGCTGCCCGGTTGGGGGAAATGTGGCCCGAGAGTCGTCTTGTCGATTCAGGCGCGTCAGTCAAGCGATTGCACTCTTCTGCAAAGGCAAATCGCATACCAAAACCGACACGAAGCTAAGTAACGCCAATTGAAGGAAGTTTTTAGGCAGTGCAGCACCGGAGCTGTCGAAGAGGTCGAAAGTGTCGAGAAAGCCGATACTCGACAGCCGGAAGTGCCAGCCAGACAGCATGGCAAGCGCGATCTAACCACTTGAGAAAAGTACCGAAAGGAAGAAAGTTTCTACCTGCATTTTTGGCAAGGCTATTGCCTTAATTCGCCTGCAGCGAACGAAGTGAGCGGAAACGACGGGGACAGGTACACTCCGCTTCACCGCTAAGGACATTGCTAAAGGATTGTGATATGGAATTCGAAGATTACGACTTTACGCGGAATCCTGTGGTACAGAACCAGGTCTTCTTCCTGGAATCGAAATGTTCCTGTGGTTTTTCGATACTGGCACGCTCAATTGAGGAACTGGTCGAACAAGAAGCATTCCACCGTCTACAGTGCAAGCCGGCAGATGCCGTTACATAACGGGGTAAACATGAGAGCCATCATGTTGAAGTGCAGAATTGTGAAGATAGCTGATCAGGACTCAGCAGTCGTATTCCATACCCCTCAAACCCTTCGATCTCATTACCTATTCTGAAAGATCATTGATCGTGTGACTCCACGATCGTCAATGGCACTTGCCGTTGCCGTTCGCTGGCTTCGCCGCGGTGTTCGAATTCGGCGGCCACCACGTACCGGCCCTGGACACTCCAAAGTTCAAATAGAAAATACTTTCCGTCTCGAAGCACGAAGATCGCTCTGGGAGTTTCTTTTTCTTGCGGAACGGCATAGAGGATGATTGAGACCCCAATACCTGAGTTTGTTCCTTTGCGGTGGATCGCAGCTGAACCTGGGACCTCGTTGTCGAAGATATAGTCCCCGGCTTGGAACTCGTGGCTTTGTGCCCCAAAATTGAATGGAATGGTGGCCCTCGCGGCCACCATTTGTTGCGCCAAGCCGACGCCTGAGAGCAAAAGAACCACGGAAACGAGGGCTCCGGCTCGAAGTATTGCAAGTACGAACGTTGAAAATGTCCGCGTCATTATGGTTTCCTCTGTTCGGCTGAATTTGGGTCAGATTTCTTTCGCATCATGACAACCGCGCCGCCTTCCTCGAACGTGATTTCGTCCATTAACGTCTTCATCAGGTAGATTCCGCGACCGTAGGTGAGCAGCAGGTTCTCTCGAAACGTGGGATTCGGGATTGCGTTGTAGTCAAACCCTCGGCCCTGGTCCCGAACTGTGATTGCGACTTCCCCGTCCATGTAGCAGCGGCACTCGACGTAAACGCGCTTGCAGGAGTTCTCGCCGTTGCCGTGGATCACTGCATTCGCAAGGGCTTCATGCAAGGCCATTTCAATGTCGGTCTCGCTACCATCCACTCTTCGAAAGTTCAGAATGAAGCGCATGAGTTGATCCGCGAATGGGGAAATGGCCGCGACTTTACTTGGGAGCAATTGGCGTACCTCAACGAAGGGAACAGAATGACCATTTCGCGGCAGAAACGAGAGAGATTGGGTGTGAGCCATAGGTGCAATCTCCAATTGAAATTTCCGTGCCATTATTCATGGAGAAGGCAAGGCTTATGCCAAACACTCCGAATTAAGTGATTGAGTTCTAAAGCGCAGAATCCGAGATCGCGCATCATGTGGGTGACGAATCTGTTGAAAGTGTTGAGAAAGGCGACAGACGGGACTTTGAGCATACCTATGAATTACACGATTGGCGGCGGCCCGCGACTTCGCGCTATGAAAGTTATCGTAGTTGCTTTTGCATCCCTTCAAGTTCAGCACGGCAGATATTGCTGAACTCGAGCAACGGGTCCTCGCGCTTGGCTGCCTTGGACTGAATTTCTTCGGGCGTAAGGTTGGGCTCCGAATACCTACTAATAATGTCCTGAATAACCCGCTCAGCGCCCCCGAGCACCTTGGTTGAAGAGCTTAAACGTATGCGGCTTAACGGTGCGTAGGTTGGCGTGAGCTTGCTCGGGTCCTGAAGATTATGTTGGATCGCATCAGCGATGGCGTGCGCACTTTCGCTGATAAAGTCTGAATACAACTGCTCGCGGTAAAAGATTCGCTTGGCCAGAAGATCGCGGCGATCCTGATGTCTTTGCGTGATCCAGGTGCTCACACTCGATGCCAACGCGCCGCTAAGCGAGCCAAAGATGGTTGCCAGCGCCGAAATGCTAGCCGGGTTCCAATATCCGCTAGTCAGTGCCATTTTCAGGTCTTACCAGAAACGCGTATCATGCCGAGTACAGCCAGACGAACCCCAGGCACACTAACAGCAGGACATATAAGCAGGCGCAGATAATGACACACCTATCATCCTGCTCGTTCGTGCTTCCTGGATCCCACTCAAGATAGCGAATCGCAGCATATACCTCTGTATCGCTTAGGTCGTCGATATTCCAATCGGGCTCGTGATTTGCAGCATAAGACTCTCAAGAGGGCATCGGAAGTTGTCCATGCACCAGCGATCTGCGGCGCCAAAATCTTGCTAGAGACACTGCGACGCGAACGATGAAGAACGGCCGTAAAGTCTGCGCCGGCGTCCAATGCAGTTGACCATGCAGAAGGTATCCAAGCGCAATGTAACTACCAGACCATGTCAGAGAACCTATGCTTTCATAAGTAAGGAACCGTACCGACATGCCTGCTTTGCCGGCTAATAGCGAAGCCAAATTCGAGCCAGCAACGAACTTTGCTAATAACTAAGGTTGCAGCAGAATGGCCCTGGACGAGATTCAACGCGCGGCCTTGCCACTTGCCGTTTGTACGACACAACCAGTGACCCTTGTACGAGCCCTGCCGTCCTACTCGGTACCAGAATCCATCCGCCAGCAGACAGGCACTAAGAGCTGCCATTAACGAAGACGCCAGGCCTAACCGGCTCGAGCTTGCAAGTGATCCGACTGCAATCAGCAGCGGTGCACTCGGAATCGGTACACCGGCCTGCTGGAGCAAAATCCAAGTGAAGAGAAACGCGGCACCGTGCGCCAGCGCAAATTGAGCGGCGTGAGTCATCTGTTTATCTTGAGAGCGTTTTCGGCCAGGACACTTCCGCGATCAGAGGCGCTGTCGATCAATCGTTCACGGGCAAAAGCGACACGTCCGGAACTTGCCAACCGCTGAAGGGCGCGGGCACGGGCCTCCCGAACCTCCTGAACCGAGCAGCCAAGGAGAAGGGCGCAGTCTCGTTCCGAGTAGCGCTCCAGGATGGTGATGACGAACACATACCGCTCGAAATCCTCAAGCCCCAGCACCGCATCGATTTCCAAATGTCCGCCTGGACCACGCGAAAGTTGGTCAATGTTGGGGAAGATGGTTGCAGACAGGGGTGAATTGGAAGGCTTCGGTCGTGGCTTCAAATCCTCAATTGCATTCTGGATTATGGTGCGCTTCGCCCAAGAGTGCGCCTATTCACGAAAGACGGGGTTTCCCGTGGCACAATCTTCAACGCCGCTTACAAAGCACCGCTGCGCCTCCTGGGGATTGCTGGTGAGTAGAAACGCAACCTGATATAGGTCAATCGAATCTTCATCAAAAATCCTGCGAAAATCCTCACGACTCGCGTAACGATCTGCTTTCGATCCACGAACGGGAATGTGGGCTCGTCCAATCATCTCGTTCTCACATTCCAGAGCAGCGGTGCGAAGTTGCCGACCTTCCGCACCCGAGCGATCGATCTCGCAAACTGAGAGATCTCGGCTTTAGGGAACGCCGCATCAGGTCCTTGAGTTTTTGGCGTGCACGTGCTGACCGAGCCTTTACAGTTCCGCTCGGTATTCCCAAAATCCGTGCCGTTTCCTGGATCGACAAACCGTCAATGTCGCGCAGCTGAAATGTCCTTCGCAGAGTGGGCGATAGCTGAGTGTGGAAATGAGTCAATCGTGCACTTAGTTCAGAATCTTTACACTCCTCTTCCGGATTCAGTCGATGATCTGCTAATCGCTCCGACACTGACGGTGTCTCAACTTCTCCGATGGGCTCGTCGAGAGGCACATGGATGTGGCGTCGGCGCATGCGCAGCTGCATTCGAGCGCAGTTGAGCAAAATGGCGGTCAGCCAACTCGACATCTGTGCCTGCCCCTTGAACTGGTCAAGGTGGGTATAGGCAGCGAGCAGAGCATCCTGAACCGCATCCTCCGCATCGGCTGAATTGCCCAGAAGTCGGTGTGCATTTCTGTACAAGGATGGCAGGCCGGTTGACAGAATTTTCTCAAACACTTGAGCTGCTCCCTCTTCGCTCACAATTTCAAGATGTTCATGAACCCCGAGGTGTGCATTTGCGTTTTCCATTTGAGTCATCCCTTCGTCTCCCCAAGTTTCTTGTTTGTACGACGCGTCAGCTGTTTCAACACGTGCTTGGTAAACACTCCGTCGCAGCGAAATTTGATCCCCCCGTTGAGCAAGTCAACAATTACGTTCTCGCCCTCTTGGCTGATCGTTGTTACATGCTTCATCTCGACAACGAGTTCGCGGTCACGAAGGTCCGCCTTCGCCTCCTCGCATGCGTGCCTCAGCTCTACTGTCCAGGGCGCTACGAGTTTCCCTTCCAAAATCAGCCGACGCCGCCTTGCACCATCAATTAGCGAAATCTTCAGCATTGCGCCTTCCTACAATTGTGCTAAGGCAAGACGCACACCAAACCAGCGAAGCCGTAACTCACTGAATTTTCAGGAGACGATCGCTAGGAGTTAACAATCTTGAGGTCGAAGAAGTTGAAAGGGTCGAAACTGTCGAAGCCTGATGGACAGAGAGCTAGCATAAAGCGGTGAGCTGCATATCACGCATACTGCTTGGCATAGATGCCGAATTTCTTCATTCGAGAAAGGAAAGTGGTGCGGTTCATTCCCAGGCGTGCGGCAGCACCATCGGCGCCACCCACACGTCCCTTGCACGCGGTTAGCGCCCGTATGATCTCATCGCGCTGCCTTCTTTCATATTCGTCAGCAACGCTGGTTTGGGCGCGTTGCGAATCTGTTCTTTCCTCAACCACCCGCTCGAGTTTAGGGTCGTGGGCGCGCGGTAACTCTACCGTATTCGTTTTCCGGAGTTCTCCGAGTGTCGCGTCCAGCGACTTGCCGCGCGTCACGATTACCGCTCGCTCAATGAAGTTCTCCAGTTCACGAATGTTGCCAGGCCATTCCCATGCCGTAAGCCCCCGCATGACGGCCGGAGAAATAGAGTCAATCTTCTTCTGCATTTGCTTGGCAAACCTCTGCACAAAATAACTCACCAGTTGTGGAATGTCTTGTTTACGTTCCCGCAGAGGCGGTATCCGGATCGGAAATACATGCAAGCGGTAGTACAAATCACTTCGGAATTCGCGGTCCGCAATCATCTTTTCGAGGTCACGATTAGTTGCCGCTACGAGGCGAATATTCACTCTTCGCGTGTGAATGCTCCCCAGTCGTTCAAATTCACGCTCTTGTATTGCGCGCAACAGCTTCGGCTGAATCTCAACCGGAATATCTCCCACCTCGTCCAGAAACAAAGTGCCTTGATCCGCCAGTTCCATTCGGCCGATTTTCTGAGCAATGGCGCCGGTGAAAGCTCCTTTTTCGTGTCCAAACAGTTCGCTCTCCAGCAGACCGGTAGGAATGGCAGCACAGTTCAGCTTCACAAACGTGCGATCTTTACGTCGGCTGCGGTCGTGGACGGCGCGAGCGATCAACTCTTTGCCAGTGCCCGTTTCTCCTAACAATAGGACCGTGGAATCACTCGGAGCTACGGTTTCAACCAATTCTAAGACATGTTTTAACGCCGGGCTGTTTCCGATGATGTTTTCGAAGTTCATCTCGCTGCGGATTTCTTCTTCGAGATAGAGCTTCTCCTGGGCGAGCTTGTCTTTCAGTTGCGAAATCTCGCGATATGCCAGCGCGTTTTCAATGGCGATAGCGATCTGGCCTGACGCGCGGCTGAGGAAATCGACGTCTCCCGGCGAAAACGGAGTTTCCGTCGTGCGTAGAATTGACAGAATCCCGAGGGCCCGGCCGCGATTTACAAGTGGAATATTGCAAAAGGTTTTTATGCCCTCCGCAGCCACTAAGTCGGATGCATCAGACGAGAGCTCGTTAGGTTCCCAGGTGTTAATGACCACTGGTTTCAAGGTGTCTAGCGCTTTCATAACGGCCGGACTTGGTGTAATGAGCAACTCTTCCTTGACGACCCCCTTTCCATGCGGAAAATCCATGGCCAATACCCTGAATCTCTCCGAAGCGGCATCGGGCAGTACAACCGTTACCGCGTCAGCGCGCATGACCTCACGTATGTTCGCTGCAATCGCACGCAACAGGTCCCGAGGTTGAAGATTTGATGTGATTCGATTCGTCAGGTCGAGAAGCAACTGTAGCTGATCATTTTGATGTTGTGCGCGCCTGAGATTCAAACCATCATCAAGCGCGAACGCCACGACACGCCCAATCAGCTCGAGGAAGCTTATTTCTTCCTCGCTGAATGGATTCACTGTGTCGCGGTTGATTCCGAATACACCCAATCGACGATGCGGCGTCGTCAAGGGTACGCGAAGCCCCGACCCGAGGCCTATTTTCTTTGCCCATTCTTTAAATCGCGGGTACCGCTCCTCCGCGTCCCAATCGGCAGTATGCTGTGGGTCACTACTACGCACAGCATCCCACAAGGGCAGCAGCTCTTCTATCGGCGGGTCCGGAAAAGGTAGTGGGCCCTTACCCCAAACCAGATATTCGATTTCCTGGGAGTTCTCCTTCACCACAACGAAGTAAAGGTGATCAAAGTTCAGGAGCTTGCCGATTTCATCCGCGAGAGTTGTAGCCAACTCTTTCGGTTCACGGCACGCAGCGATCGCCTCGCTGATGCGCACAATCGCCTCGTAGCGGTTGCTGTCTGTTTGAGACTCAACGATCGGCTTTGTACCCATAGCCTTATATTCAGCGCTGAAGCCAAGGCTCTAATTTACCCCAAATCCCGAGATAAATGATGACTCACTCCCTCTACAGGTCGCAAGAGAGTGCGTCAAGCGAAGCGATTTTAGAGCATTTCCCGCAGCTTTAGGACGCGACTGAAGATACCCAGATCTCGACCGAAAGGGGCCGCAATTTGATAGACAAACCCCGGCACAGCTTAACCCGCAAGAAGTGATGGCTCAAGCCCAGTGAATATTTTCACGAACTGCGCGGCTACCTGTTCTGCTGCCCGCCAACAGCAATTGACAGTTTCGACTCTTTCAACATTTGTGAGCTTGTCGACTTCCTAATAACGGCGGCCAATCTCCAGCACTTACGTGTGTCACGACCTTTGGCACAGCTCTTGCTTTGGAGAGATGCGATGGTTCGATTGTCGAACTTGGATTAACGAACTTGAAGGTGATGTGGTATGAAGACTATTACTCCTTTGGCCGGCAAAGTCGCGGTTGTCACAGGTGCAAGCCGAGGCGTCGGCGCAGGTATTGCAACGCTGCTTGGTGAGCAGGGTGCGACGGTCTACGTGACGGGGCGGACGACGGCCTTCAGGCCTGGAACAATTCCTGGAACGGTCAGTGAAGTCGCAGACTCCATTACGAGGGCAGGCGGAGTTGGCATTGCCGTTGTATGCGATCATGCAGATGACGCACAGATCAAGGCCCTCTTCGAGAGAGTGAAAGCCGAGCACGGTCATCTTGATGTCTTGGTCAACAATGCCACGGCGCTGGGCCCCGATCCCTATGCACCACCGCCGTTCTGGAACAAGAGCCTGACGATCTCCGAGCAGTTTACGGTTGGTTTACGATCAGCGTTCGTTGCGAGCTACTATGCGGCACCTCTCTTGATCGCGGCAGATGGGGCGCTTGTGCTGAATGTTTCCTATTATGGAGCCGTCTCCTACCACCTTGATCCGGCCTATGGTGCCACCAAGGCCGGTCTCGATAAGCTCACGTTCGATACGGCGCAGGATTTCAAGCCGTACAAAGTGGCAGTGGTATCGATCTGGCCCGGGACGACAGCCACCGAGAGAGCCAAGTCCGTCCTCGCGAAAATCCCTGGGGGTGTCAAGATACTCGAACGCGCGGAGACACCTAAGTTTTCTGGTCTCGCTGTCGCTTCGTTGTATTCGGATCCGCAACTGATGTCGAAATCGGGAAGCGTGGTCATCGCAGCCGAAGCAGCTCTGGAGTACGGATTCAAGGATTTCAATGGCAAGCAGCCTCCCAGCCTTCGAGAACAGAAGGGCTCTCCGCGCCCGTTCTTTACGAAGAGTTGATTTTACGACTCCGAGATCCGTCTTTCCTGACGGCTTCACAAAACTGCAAATTTAGGAGAGAAGCTGGGGTGATGAGAACGATCAATCATGGCGAGGCGGTTATGTGGAGGATCACGACTCGCGGTTTCACGCTAGGGGAAGTGCTAATTATGGCCGCAATGAACCTTAAAGCTAGCGGTGACAGTGCTGGCAAACGCGAGAAACCGGCGTCGCAAAAATTAAGATGGAGGTCTCAGGTGACTCAAAAAGAAATTCTTGTTGGACTCGTCGGTGCAAACGCAAGTAAAAGCTGGGCGAAAGTGTCGCACGTTCCGGCGATCGATGGCCTTCCTGGCCTGAAGCTGGCGGCTGTGGCAACCAGCAACGAGCAGAGCGCTCGGGAAGCAGCTGAAGCCTTTGGTGCTGATCGCTGGTTCTCGGATCCCCTTGCGATGATCCGAGATGACCAGATTGATCTCATAACTATTTCCGTCAAGGTACCCGCACACCGCGAACTCGTCCTGGCGGCATTGAATGCCGGCAAGGCGGTGTATTGCGAGGCGCCCCTCGGACGCACCGTTGCGGAGGCCGAAGAGATGGCGAGCGCGGCCGGTTCACTTCATACTGCCATCGGACTGCAAGGTCGCTTGAATCCAGCTGTGCGCCGCGCAGCTCAGTTGATTTCTTCCGGAAAGTTTGGACGGCCACTCAACGCGAGAATTGTCTCCAGCAACGTCGGTTTCGGGCCGGAGCTGCCTTCCAGCTACGACTATTTTAACAAGACATTGTCTGGTGCCAACCTGCTAACCATCAGCGCTGGGCACGCACTCGATTTGGTGGAAGCGGTACTTGGAAAGATTGTCGAAGTTGATGCCCGAACCGATATTCTCTGGCCCACCGTCAAACTGACCGACTCTGGCGGGAAGAGCGTGCGTGAAACTGCCGATCACGTCGACATCCTCGGTAAGATGCGTTCTGGTGCGGTATTCACAGCCGACATCAGCGGTGGCGTAGCGCCGGAGGACGCTCGCTTCAGTTTCGAAATCAGGGGTTCAGAGGGATGGCTCAACCTGACCAGTGATCACCCCTACGGCTCCCAGGCTGGGGATCTCAAGCTCACGTCGAACATCCACTTCGCGACACCCGACGAACCCGTGGTCTCCGGTGGGTTCATGGGCGCGGCGATCAACGTGGGAGAGGTCTACTCTCATCTTGTCCGCGATATGAATGCAGGCACGTATTGCACACGCGGCTTTGACCACGCACTTCACAACGCGCGTCTCATCGAGGCTGTAAGACGCGCCGGCGACCGAGGCGAGCGGCAGCAGATCGAAGGCTTCGAAGAGGCGAGAGTAAACGTTGGCTCGTGAGTTCTCCAAGCTCGAATGCGCTCGTGTTTCACGGCGGTCTCTTTAGCAGGATTGCTTATAACTTTTTCTGCATCCTCGATCTACGATAGTTATCTCACTAATAGGCATGGCGGCTACACTTGCAAGCGAAGGATATCTGCAGTGAATTCAAGGGATCAGGCGAATGCATCGCCAATTCGAACGTCTGATTGAATCGCCTCGGTGCGTGTGATGTTATTCACAACACGAGGCATGGAGTCAAAGAATGAAAGTTGAACGCTTTTCCCCCGACCCTGACACAGAGCCGCGTCATTGGGTGCGGCATGATCAAGCTTTCGCAATGATGTTGCGGCCCGGCTCAATTGAGTGGGGCTCGAAGCGTTCCGCGCTGGAAAAGTTCAACTACCGGGCCGGCGACTTGGCACTGTGCGATCGTCATGCGGGTGAGTAGGTTGGACTCATGAACGTATCGCATCTGCAGCTCGGTATTTCCGACGCCGCACTGATGGCCTGCTCTGACCGAGCTTACGGCGAGGTAGAACTGCGCGCTTCACGCAAGTTTGCGGACCCGCGCCTGAGTGCGATGGTTGCGGCTGTTCATGTGGTGTCAATTATCAGTCCCTCGACGCCAGCCTCTGCTATCTTTTCAGGTAAATGATCCAACGCCGATTTACAGCGGCCAGGATGTATTTCCCTGGCTGAATGCTCCACCACATCTAAACCGTGCAGCTTCGCCAAAGGAGCATAGCCTTTGGCTACGGAACCTGCTGGATATTCTTTTTCGCAAAAGGGTACGAAATTCAAATTCGCCGCACGAACGATGGGTTCGGCATCTGGAAGGCCAATAAACACTACCTCGTTTCCGCGCGATTGCAGCTTGCGTGCTAACGCAGTCATGGGATTCAGGTGCCCTGTCACGGGCATACTCACAAAACCGAGTTTCATTCTTGTTCTCCCGATCGTCGCCTCGACGGTCCCGACATCTGGCTAAAGCGACAATGCACTGTCTGGTGCATGACGAGCCAGTGTTCTCCTATAAGGAACACGCATGGTTGAGTTTTATTCCGGGCTGAGCAGAAGATGGGTTTGGAGCGTTACGTGAACCAAATGAACTAGTCTGATATTTCGAGTGTGTCTGCGTCGTTGTCACCATACAAGCGATAACCGCTGCTACCTTCCGGCTTGGTAAGAAGACTCTTGGGAGGACTGCATTGAGGAAAACTGTTTTCCGCGGAGAAGCGCACAAGCTTCGTCAATCAAAATCCGCGCGAGCCAACTACGGAAGGCGCCTTCGCTCTCGAAGCTCGATGGATTGCGCGAAGCCGCAGCCCTGCAGTTTCGGACAGCATCCTCCGCTTCATCTTGACTGCCAAGAATGCGGGCAGCGAGGAAGTGGAGTAGCTGGCGGCATCGCGCGAAGCGATCCTCGAACATCTTGGGGTCGGACTCAAGGTACAGTATCTCTTCATTGCGTTTCATGGATGACCTCGCTCTCTGCCGCCATTGATATTGATGAGACGACGAACAACGACTGTTTCCCGATGTTGCTAGCGAGCACGCTCTACCAAGGCAGCGCGGACTCACATTCCGGGATTAGCAATGGCGGATCCGCATACGTCGTCGAAGCGGATTGCGGTTCGATTTGGAGGAAGAACTTCTTGCCTGAGAATCGGATCCCGAGCAACCTCTGTCCTCCGTCGCAGTCGCTGTCCAGTACCGCCTCAGCTTCTACGAGAGGCTGGTCCAGCGGTATCACTTTGGCGGGTACCGTGGCTTTGACCGTGTTATCCAGCTTGATTTTCAGTTCTACATCGGGGCCAGCGCCTTCCCATTGCACTGTGTGCTCGCCAGCGGCCAGTTGCGTTTTTCCGACCATAGTCGTTGACTGAACGTGCAAGGACCCATTGTTAGCGGCGAACGCAGTGGTTGCGAACAACATCGCGAAACTCATCAGCGCATATGTGATTCTTCCTGCTCTTTTCATGAAAATCTCCATTTCGGTGAACTTGCGGCGAGAGTTAAACAAATTCAACCGCTCGCAGGTAAAGACACTTCCAGGCGTTTCTTATTCCGGTGCTCTGAGTTTTTGGAGAAAGCAGCGCTAC
>CAWCKL010000006.1:0-135347 GCA_963796095.1 uncultured Acidobacteriota bacterium | reverse complement strand
AGTCTGTCGGGGATAATAAACAATGATTTTTGATTTCTCTGCCTCCGAGGGCGCATTGAGTCTCGCCGGAATCGGAGGCGGCACAAGATTCAGCCCGAGAATACTTCTTCCGGCGACGCAATCGCCTTTTCGCCCGCGCCGGAAGGCTCCGTCTGGGTTACGTCACTTGGAATGCCCTCCCGGAGCGGAACAACTTCAGCAGGTTGTGGGTAAGACAGATCAGCTTCCATTCCGCTCGCACGTTCTGCAATCCGCGTAAGAGAAACCGCCGCATCCCACGCTGCTCCTTGATCTGCCCGAATACCGGTTCCACAATCGCCTTGCGCATGCGGTACAGATCCCGTCCTGCCTCGGTTTCAGCTTCTGCTTCATTTGCTCCAGCAACGAATCCGGTTCCGCCAACTCAACCGCATCCGGATCTTCCTTAGCCGCCGCGTTTCTCTCTCCATGCTTTTGCTTCCCCACGGCCACGTGCAGATCGATTCCTTGCACCCGCGGGTCGCTCACCTGCTTCGGGTCCCAATAGCCCGTATCCGCGCTGGCCGCCTGCGGCTTGTCTCCTACATTCTGCTGCACCTGCTCCAACATCGCCGCCAATTGATGTTTGTCATTGGTCTCCTGGGTGAGTTCGGCCGCCACAATCACCTGCGCTTCTCCATCCACCGCCACTTGCGCGTTGTACCCTTGCACGAAACTGCCCTTGTGACTCCCATCCGGCATGATCCGACTGTCCGGATCCGTAAAATTACGCTGCGCTTTCGCCTCCGGCATCGCCTTCTCTGGGTCCGGCACCTGCGGCTCCCGCCCTCCCGTCTTCTTGCCCGTGCGCGCCTCTTGCTCTCGCCGCTCCGCGATTTTGCCTTCCGCGGCCGCCTTCTTCTCCTCCGCTTTCTCTCGGGCTTCCGCTTCCAACTCCGCCTTCGCCGCCCGAATCTTCGCCAACCGACTTTCTCGCCGCGCCAACTCCGCCGGCAACTCCTCCCCGCTCTGCCCCTTCCCGTACTTCGCGTCCTCCGCCGCATCCTCCGCGTCGGCTCGCTTCAAGATCTCTTCCACTTCGGCCTGCAGCCTCTTCTCCGTTTCCCCCATCCGCTCATAACTCATCGCCTTGTGCTTGCTGGCATTGCCCTGCAGTTTGCTGCCATCGATCGCCACATGCCCCAACTTCACCAGCCCCGCCTTCTGACACAACTGCAGCGCTTGGCTAAACAATCCCGCCAACGCCCCCAAATGCCGTTTCCGAAACTCCGCCAGCGTGCTGTGGTCCGGATGTTCGTCCGCCGCCAAGTAGCGAAACCCAACATCTTCGTACGTCGCCGCCTGTATCTTGCGCGAGCTGTAGATCCCCTTGCAGTAGCCGTACAGCAGCACCCGCACCATCATCCCCGGCGCATACGCCGCCTGTCCCCGCCCGTCTTTTTCCTCGTACGAAGCATAGATCGCCCCAAGATCCAAGACCTCAACCACCTCCGCCACGAAGCGCGCCAAATGCTTCTCCGGTAGCCAATCATGCAGCGAGGGGGGGAGCAACAGAGTCTGGTCCAGATCGTCGGAACGAAAGCACTTTCCCATGGCCGCATCCTAAGCCCAAACACCCTCTGGAAAACTTGCTATCTTTGATACCTCTTTTCCGGAATCTATTTCCGACAGGCTCCTAGGACGGGAGTTTCCCCTCGGGGCGCCCAGGTTCTACGGATCGACGGTCGTTGGGAGACTCCGCTTTCGTCTTGGAAGAAGATCCAGGCTTTTTGTCGGCGGGCTTTTTTTTTAGCGCCGGCCAGGTTTCCTTCAGCCAGCGGTTCACCTTCTGCGGATTGCACTCCCGCGCTTGGGTGGCCGGCTTTTGCAAGGTCCAGCGCAGCGTCTTGAGAATTTTCCATACATGACCGGGATGATAGTGGATGCCGGTGAGGCGCTCGATCACTTTCGCGACCCGGGGCAGCGTCCACAAATCGGTAGGAAAACCGTGCGCCCGCGCTCCTTCTCGCAGCGCCTGGTCGAGTTGCTCCAGTTGCTCGGGCTGGAGCCGCGGTTTCCGTCCCGCGCGACCGGCTCCACGAAGAGCCGCGGCACCACCTGGTTTGAAGCACTTCCGGAGGCCTCTTCGTGTCTGACGATAGCACAACAGAGTGTTTGTTGTTCCCAGGAATTTTTCTCAAGCCTGTCGTTGCCCAGTTTGATCAGCGAGAAGGCAGTTCCGATGGCGGTGCTTTGCTGCTGAAGGCCGCCGATGGTCACTACCGATTGGTGGAGGAACTAACGGCATGTCTGCAGGACCAAAGACAAGCCGGCAAGGTCGATCATACGTTGCAGGACTTAGTCGCACAGCGCGTGTTCTCGATTGCCTGTGGCTACCCCGACGGCAACGACTCGGCCCGATTGGGCAGCGACCCCATTCATAAGCTGCTTCTCGGTCGCGATCCCATAGAAGGGCTCGACCTGGCCTCGCAACCGACGGTGTCGCGTTTCGAGAATGCGGTCGGAGTCAAGGAGCTGTATCGCATGGGCGAGACTTTGGCCCAGAGTGTCATCCGGCGGCACGCCAAGCGACTACGGCGCCGGGTTTACCGGGTCACCATCGATCTGGATCCCACCGATGATCCCACCCATGGCGCCCAGCAACTCTCCTTCTTTAACGGGCATTACGACAGCTGGTGCTATTTACCGGTGATGGGCTTTATCAGTTTCAATGAGGAAGCCGAACAGTATTTGTGCGCTGCGGTGTTGCGTCCTGGCAACGCCCCCGCCGCAGTGGGCGCCGTAGGATTGCTGCGGCGGCTGATCCGGATCATTCGTGGTCATTTTCCTGGAGTGACCATTCGGGTTCGCCTGGATGGTGGTTTTGCCAATCCCGCGGTGCTGGAGTTTTTGGATGCGCAGACCAAACTGGAATATGTGGTGGCCATGGCCAAAAACGCAGTCCTGAAGCGGATCGCGGCTCCGGGAATTCGTCGCGCTCGTAAGCTGGCAGGAAGCAGCGGAAAGACGGAACATTTCTATGGAGAAGTCGATTACGCGGCTCGCAAGTGGCCTCATCGACGCCGGGTGGTGATCAAAGCGGAAGTCGTCCGGGCGCCGGGAAAAGATCCCAAAGACAATCCCCGCTTCGTTATTACTAACATGAAGCAGAGTCCGCAATGGATTTACGAACGGGTGTACTGCCAACGTGGTGACGTGGAAAATCGCATCAAAGAGTTGCACGACTTGGAAATTGATCGCACCAGTTGCACCAGTTTTTGGGCCAACCAGTTTCGCGTTCTGCTCACCGCTGCGGCTTACGTCTTGATGCAGGAGTTACGTTTGCGGGCTGCGGGTACAGCCTGTGCCCGGGCCCAGGTCCTCACCTTGCGCGAGCGCTTGCTCAAGCTCGGGGCTCGGGTAATGGTCTCGGTACGGCGCTGGGTCATTCACCTGCCCACGTCGTTCCCGTTTCTACCTGCCTTCCGTCTTATCGCTTGCCGTTTGGGCGCGCAGAGCGGATAAATCTCCCACTTTTTACAATCCAAAATCAGACTTGTCGCACTCTTGGCGAAGGTGTGTCACTACTTGTCAAAATTGACGTTTGAACCCGACTAATTCTTTTGGAATCAGTAACTCGATCGAAGGAAATTCCGCCGTTGTCGCAATTACATATCACTCATGCGAGCAATCACACTCCACTCCACTCTTCATAACACTTCATTCGCGTCCAAATTGGGCGTTTGACAATATTCCCATATTGAAAACATTGGGCATAGCCCGACTCTGAGCCGGGACACGCATCCGCGCTTCGGCCGAGGTCGAAGTAAGTGCTTCTCGCATTTTGTTATTCTGCTGTCCGAGTTACTACGTCATATATCCCTTGAAATCAACGTCACTTACTGGAATCGGTTGTCTGCTGTCCAACTGTCTTCTACCACGTGATTGCTAATTGTTGCGCATCGTCATGCACTCCAGCCAGAGCCGGCGGGGACTGAAACGGATCATCCAACCACACCCACAGATCGCGATAGAAGAACAGTTGCTGCCGCAACAGAGCTGCCAGCGTTGACAATGACCAGGAGAATGACGATTTCATCTGCAGGTACTTCAGCACCAGCATCGCGATCAACGCCGTCCACACCTGGGTCCGGACCGCATTGGCGCTGGTGCCGACAAAAGTCTTGATCTTGCACAACTGCTTGAGCGCCTTGAAAAACAGTTCCACTTCCCAGCGGTCCTTGTAAATGGCCGCGATGGTCGTTGCGCCGAAGGCCAACAGGTTCGAGAGGAATACGATGGCCTCCTCTTTCTCCGCGTCCCAAATCTCTACCCGCCGGAACAGCACCGGCTCCTCGCCCTCCCGTGCCAGTCGGGGAAAGTAGATGATCTGATCGCGCACCACGTTGCTGTTTTGCGGGATTTGCAATTCCTCTTTGACCTCGCAGACCGCCTTCTCTTTCATCCGCGTTACGAAGTACACTTCCTCCTGCGTCAACTCCCGAAACCACTCGTAATCGATGTATCCACGGTCTATTGCCAGGATCGTGCCCGGCGCGAACCGCAGCGTGCGCGCCACCTTGATTTCGCTGCTCTTGCCTTCGGTCACCACCGCGAACGACGGCAGGTAGCCATCGTGGTCCAGCAGCAGGTGCAGCTTGATCGCACCTTTCGTCCGCCGGAATTTTGCCCAGTCGAACATGCTCACCGACAGGTCGATGATGCTCCCATCCAGGCTCATCAGCTTGTTCTTGAAACGAAACTTCTTCCGCCCGCCTTGGCGGCGCACCAGTTCCTGGCATTGGGACAAAGTCTGCTCGAACACCGTCTGGTAAAGCTCCCATGGCCGATGCTCATTGGCATAGGCCAAGGTGGACCTCTTGGGTGCCACCGGCACTCCTAAATGCTTCAGTTGCCCTTCGCAACACGCCAGACCGCCGCAAATCTCCCGCAAGGAATGCGCCCGTCCCAACTGGCAAAACAACATCGCCACGAACTGTCCCCAACTGGTGAAACCCCGCGCGTGCCGTTCGGCCTTGTGCTGCTTGACCGCCTTCTCGAACCCCCCGCGCGAAAACAGCTTCAACACCTGCGAGAAAATGCTGCATACTTTCATTGGGCTGAGTCTCCTGTAGTTGAATTGGTTCTTAGTCGGAACCCAATCCAGCGTATCAGGTGGCTCAGCCTCTCACCGACGGCGACACCTTCCGCTTCGGCCAGCAGTTAGCCCGCGAATTTGGACAGCAATGATAACACTTCATGAATAATGCGGGCTAGGGTACTCATCAACTCATCATGGGAGATGAGGTCCGGTCGAGATCTTCTGCGCCGGACAGTCACTTCAACCGATTCCCAAGTCACAGCCTCTCCACTCACCCACAGCCGGTGTAGTAACACCGCCAGCTTCCGGGCCACCGCTACCGCCGCTCGCTTCTTCGCATTCTTCCCGGCACGCTCACAGAGCCGCAACCCATATCGTCGTAAGTCCGTGTCCGGTCCGAACGGTCCCAAGATATACTGCGCGCTTCCCACCAGCAGCTTGCGCACCATCGTATCTCCGGCTTTGCTGATTCCTAATTGCGGCTGGCTCTCTCCCGAGTCTTCCTGCTTCGGCACTAAGCCCAGATACGGTCCCACATCCCGACTCTTGGCGAATCGTTGCGCATTCTCCAGGGTCAATACGTAGGCCAGCGCCGTGATCGGCCCCACCCCTTTCACCTGCCGCAATAACGCCGTATGCCCATACTTCTCCCGGCCCAGCTCTTCAATCTTTTTGTCGTACTCCTTAATATCAGCGCTCCGGGTTGCTGCCAAACGCACCAAGGGCAGCAGCGCTTCGCGTACTTCCACGGGAACGGTTTCTTCTCCCTTGTGTGCGAAGCTCCGGCTGGAACACTTGGGTAGCCGCGTGCCCATGCTCTTGACCAAACCTCGGGTGGTGTTGATGATCTCGGTCCGCACCGCCACCAAGGCATCGCGGGCTCGCAGCATCACCAGATCCTGCCGCACTTCCCGACTGCGGTGCTGGATCGGGTACAACGACTCTGGGTCCGCGCGTCCCAAGCGGGCCAGCTTATTCGCATCCATCCGATCATTCTTGCGCTTACGACGCTTCGATCCGTCCATTAACCGCGGGTTGGCCACCAGCACTTCGTGCCCGCAACCGCGGATGACTTCCTGCACCCAAGCCGAGTGTGTCCCCACCTCCACCACCACCCGCGCCCCATTCAACCCTTGGAAAAAGCTGGCAAAATCCTCCTGCGTCGTCCGCAACTGTCCTTCCGCCAGCGTTTCCCCCTCCAGTCCCAAAATGCAGTAATGGCTCCCTTGGTCGCCCAGATCTACGCCCACCGTCAGACGATCGAGATTGCGGCGAAGCTCACGCTCGGATGCTTTTCTCCGGCGCTCCTTGCTGCCACCTTTTTCGGATCCAGCTTTTCCTTCAGCTTTTCCACCAGTTCCGCCAGCACTTCTTTCGTATCCCGCTGCACCGGGCCCCGCGACTTCCCACGCTTCGACGTCAGTTCACTATTCTTTCGAGAGTTGTTATGCTTTTTCAAGGTCGATCTCCTTAGCCGTTTTTGATTGCACCTTAGAGTGCGTTGATCATCGGTAGCTTAACGCCATCCGTGATCGGGGGTCGACCTTCTCATCCCATCTATGGCCCGGTTGCGACAACTGACAGGAAAGCCCCTGTCACCCCTGTCATCGTGCTGGGATATCCTCACCTACCCATCGTTGTACAATTTGAAGCTTATTGACTCGGAAAAGCGCGCCCAACAGAGCACGCGAGCTTACGCCTGGCATCCACATGCACACAACCATTCTCGCCGCATTTTTTGAGTTTCCTCGCACGGTGCCCTCGATGTGCAGCGCCGGCATCCTGCTTTTCCTGATTGCCCTGTGGGTTGCGAAGACCGATATCGCGCAGGCCCGCGGCCTCGACAAGATCGTAGCCTTGAGCAATTTGTGTTTCGCCGCCCCCTTGGCGGTCTTCGGCGCCCTGCATCTCGCGGCCGCTGAATCCCTCATGCCGATGGTGCCCTCCTATATGCCGTGGCGGTTGTTTTGGGCGTACTTCTTCGGCTTTGCGCTGCTGGCCGCGTCCTTGAGCATTGCCACAAAAATTCAGGTGCGCTGGTCCGGCCTGCTGTTCGGGATCGCGATGTTTCTTTTTGTGGCGATGTTGGACATCCCAGGATCTCTCGCCAGCCCCAGAGACAGGTTTGGATGGACGTTGACTCTTCGCGAAATGTTGTTCGGTGGCGGAGGCTGGATTCTCGCGGGAAACGCCATGCGCGAGCAAGGCCACGGACAGGGCAAAAGCTGGCTCATAACCGTGGGCCGCGTGGTAATCGGGATCGCTGCTATATTTTATGGCATTGAGAATCTCCTGCACCCAGCGAACGTTCCCGGAGTCCCGCTCGAAAAACTGATGCCCGCGTGGATTCCGGGGCACCTGCTTATTGGCTACCTGACAGGCGTAATTCTTCTGGTTGCTGGGGTGATGATTCTGCTGGCCAAGAAGACGCGAATGGCCGCAACCTATCTCGGTACCTGGATTGTGCTGCTGGTCTTGTTTATCTATGGGCCGATCCTGATCGCGTCGCTAGCCGACCCGAGCACCGGGGTCAAAGTTGAGGGGATCAATTACTTCTTTGACACGATGCTGTTTGCCGGGGCGATTCTCGCGCTTGCCAGCGCGACGCCGCACACGGATTAAAAATGGCGCCTGCCAACCATTTTCAAAACCAGGACCACGGCAGTGTTGTTCTGAAGCTGGCGCCTACTTGCGTACTGTTCTCTAGCAGGTTGCGAAAAACGAGGTTGGAACCAGAAAACTCTCTTGTTTCCACAGTGCGAACTGAGTAAGAAGAAGGGATGCGCGGAAAAGACGAGCAATCGTTGGACGTGTTCAGCTTTATGTTGGGCCCAACATAACGCCGGTTACGTCAACAATCAAAGCCCCATTCCATTAAGCCCACTCTATGCAAGTACATAGCTTCCGGTCCGTCCGTTACCCCGGAACCATCGGCAAAACTCAAGCCTCAAGCGGAGGGGCATTGTTCGCCGACTCCAATGTAAAATTCGGATGTCACAAGAGTGTTGCGCGCCTATGGAGATAGGGATGTCCCGTCTGTTGAGAATATTTCTTACCCTGTTGTTCATCTTTCCCTTGTCGCCAGCACAAGAAACACACAGCCACAATGCACCTGCGAAGTTGGGAACAGTGTCGTTTCCGATCTCTTGCACACCAGCCGTTCAGGAGCAGTTCGACCGAGGGATAGCTCTGCTTCACTCCTTCGCCTACGCAGACGCCGAAAATGCATTCCAGGGGGTGAGCGAGCTGGATCCGCGGTGTGCGATGGCACATTGGGGAATGGCTATGGCGTACTTCAATCAGCTTTGGGACCCTCCTATCGTGCCCTCGACAATTTCGATTGCCCAAAAGGAAGTCCAGCGGGCACAGCAGATCGGGGCGGGTTCCGAACGCGAGCGCCAGTTCATCAATGCGCTGGCCTTGATCTACCAGAATGCTGCCACCGTTCCGTACCGCACGCGGGCGGCGAACTATGAGCAAGCGATGAGCGATCTCGCTTCAGAAAACAGTAAAGATGTCGAAGCGCAGGTATTTTACGCACTCGCACTTCTGGCGAACACATCTCCTGCCGACAGGACGAATGCGAAGCAGAAACAGGCGGCCGATCTGCTTGAGCCGCTTGATCGCGCCTACCCGGAGCACCCGGGAATCCCTCACTACCTCATTCATGCTTACGACAATGCGGAACTAGCACCAAAAGGCCTCCCGGCGGCGACGGCCTACTCCCAGATTGCACCTTCAGCGCCCCATGCGTTGCACATGCCATCGCATATATTCACGCGACTCGGCCGATGGGAAGACTCTATTGCTTCCAATCTTGCGGCAAGGGAAGCGGCACACCAGCAGGGCGACACGGGAGAAGAGCTGCACGCCATGGATTATCTGGTATATGCCTATCTGCAAAGTGGACGCGACAAAGACGCGGCTCGAGTCATTCAGCAACTGAAAAGCATGCCGAATCTGAACGCTGACGATTTCAAGATAGCGTATGCCTCTACGGCGATGCCGATTCGCTATGTGGTTGAGCGGGGTCAATGGGCCGACGCTGCCGGCATCGTTCCTCCGAAAGGAGCTCCGCCTCATGTTATCGCGATTGCGGTTTGGGCTCGGGGACTGGGACTCGCCCGGACTGGACGCGCCGCTGGGGCTCGCACGGAAATTAATTGGTTGCGGCGGATCGAAGAACAACTCCGCACGTCGGGCGACAACTATTGGGCCACTCAGGTTGGGATTCTGACGCTAAAAGTCATGGCGTGGTCGGCTCAGACGGACAAGAAACCGGATGAAGCCGCAGCGTTGATGCGCGCGTCAGCCGATGAGGAGGACGGAATTGAGAAGCTACCGGTAACACCGGGGCCAATTGTTCCGGCCCGCGAACAGCTCGGAGACTTGCTCCTGGAGCAGAATCACGCGGGTCTAGCGCTTAAAGAATTTGAGACGGCAATCGCAAATGCCCCTGGGCGGCGCGAGGCCGTGCTGGGCGCGGCACATGCTGCCGAACTCTCCGACAAGAAGTAGACTGCGTTAGGGGTGGTTACGACGACTATTTCCAAGGGTCGCGCCATGGCATTTTCGTTTCGAGCTGCCACGCGACAATTCCCGTGACGTAGCAAACCGCAAGTAGTCGGGGCAGACTTGCGCCTCTCATCTTCTCCCACTTAGAAAACCTTAATAAATGGGTAACTGTCCCATAGGGCCAGTGCGGCCCGCGAAACTTCATGAAAATCGCTCAACGTCAGACAAGTCACAGGTAGCGACGCTAACTCCTTTGATTTCAGCACGACTTAATTTGCGACCCAGGGTTTTTTGGCCCTATTTTGACATCGCCATAACGCATTGACCTTTGACTGGGATTTTGAAGCTATGGCCTGACTGTCGTCAACGATCCCTCCTCGTTCACAAATGCTCTCGACCTGCTCCTACAGCATTTTCTGTAGCGCAGATTTGCTCGGTTCTCTAGCCAATTTTGCCGTATTGCTTTCCTCGGGAAGTCTAACTGACAGAAACACAGCTTTCCTCTTTGGCACTCAATTTGCCTCTCTGCTCACCGGGAGGGGCGGCAATGCTAAAAGTGAACATGGATAGTGTTGGCGAAGCCGCAATTGTCGAGTGCGAGGGCACTATCGGCGGTGGCGATGAAGCCCTTCAGCTATATGATGCGGTCACGGGGCGGGCAGCCGATCGTGTGATTGTAATAGACCTCTCAAGAGTAAGCGTCACTGTGGGCAAAGGTCTGGGTATGTTGTTGTTCCTGGAGCGCTGGGCACGCCATCGTGGCATTCAACTTAAATTGTTTAATCCACGTCCTTCTGTAAGACGTGACCTAGGGCATGCAGCTTCGCCCTACGAACTTGAGTTCGTCTCTCTAGGCGAGGTCATGGCTGTCTTGATTGATGCGGCAAACCGACAAACGCTGGCTGCCTGATTCGCCCCCGATTATACCTATCGTCGGCGGAAAATTTCAGGCTAACGCTCGGAGTGCGAATGCGTCTAGAGGTTTAGATTCCCCCTGCCCCCCAATAATTGTCAATGCATTATGGAAAGAGCGCCCCGATGGAGGGGTCGGATGGATGGCGCCGCCTCCGCTCCGTGCGATGTGGTTGCGCACGTGTGGTACCGATGCCCCGGCGACCGGTGTGAAACAGAGTCTGCAGGAGGTACTTGATTTTCCCGCTGCTTCGGCTGTAAAAGTGGGGGGATGTGGTAAGTATATCGTGGAAACGGTAAATGGAATCATGTCAATCAATTACGAGCCTCTCCGATATCTGAGATTACCAAAACCACTTTGCTGCTGTTCGTATTAGCACTTGAAATTTGCTGCCAACTGCACCCATGTTTGTGCCAAGAGCCACCTTGGTCTTGTTCAGCAGAAGGTCGAAGTCTTCGTGTGGGGTGCTTGCTACCCTGAAGAGAGAAGAGAGAATAGGCTCGCTGCCGGCATCGAGGGCTGCATTGTTTCTGCCACGGACGGTTCTGTCGAAAGTGCTTTCCGCAGTCCTTGGCAGACGCCGACATCGCTTGGACTCCTTCCGCGCACATCATGCGTCACATTGCTGTCTGAAAGTCGGAATGACGCATTTTCGAGCATTCTGCGCTGTTTCATGAATCTCCTCCTCAGCCCTTGAGCCGGTTAGGGCGGGACAACTCTCGGAGCGTATGCCACTCCCTCGGTAGTCTTCTGCCGCGCCCCATCATCCGACTTCGACCGTGATGACGCGAGGGTGAGTGTTAGCTCGGGTTGGCGTATCGTCGATGAATTCGCCGAGAGCCGGTGGAGGGCCCGATGCGATGCCAGCATCCTTTTGTGATAATTGTGGGAACAGATCGAAAACTCTGTCCTCGCGCGCAGCCGGCAATGCTAGCCGCTGAAACAAACAAACAAACTCGTGTAGATTCCTGAAGATGCTTGGCTGTTTGTAGTTTCTAACGATTCAACTCGTTGGTCGAGAGCTCTCAGAAGAATCCAGCTTGGAACCCAATCGCATTTGCGGCACGAAGATCGAATGGACCTCGCCGGACTCGGTTAATGGTCTCTTCTAGCAGCGCGCTCACTTCACCGATACTTTTCAGAGATCTTTGCGGCAGGTCGGATTCGTCATGCTTCCAACGGCGGTTCTTCTGTCCTCCTTGCCGGCCTAACTCTGCCAGCCTCTCGGGGTGAGCATGGCAGAAGCACAGTTCTCCTTCTACAGCAGGTGCCTGACATTGTCACCAGCCTTCGTTCGAGCTTTGCACCGCTTCTGGCTCCGCTGCTTCGAGCCTTTCCCAGCCTTAAGCCTGAGGGGACCCTCCCTCGTCCCTGCAATCTGTTGCGCGATAAGAACGAACTTTAAGACGCATTTTTCTCATAGCGTCTTCTTGGGGCGTAAAATCTTGTTGCGCGGGGGGTGCGGATTTTGCAAGACTTTGCCGGAATCTGCCGGGGAAAGTGCTGGATTTTCTTTGTTTTCAGAGTCAGTGCCCTGACTCATAATCCGTAGGTCCGTGGCTCGAGTCCACGCGCCGCCACCAATCCTCAAGTTCCTCCCGCCCGGTTAAGACCGCATGCGCGTCCTAATGATTGGCGGTACCAAGTTCATCGGGCCACACGTTGCGCGGCAGTTTGTAGACCAGGGTCATGAGGTGCTTCTCTACCATCGTGGACAGACTGAAGCCGACCTGCCCAAAAGCATCCGGCACATTCGCAGTCCGCTGGCTGCCATGCCGGTGCTTCGCTTTCCTGATGAACTGCTGGCAGAATCGTTCGACACGATTGTGCATATAATTCCCATGGGCGAAGCTGATTCGCGAGCTGTGATGGAAGCGTTTCGCGGTCGCGCTTCCCGGGTTGTAGCCTTGAGCAGCGGCGACGTCTATCGCGCTTACGGACGACTCACACGCGCCGAGCCAGGCCCCATCGAAGCGGGATTGCTCCATGAGGATTCGCCTCTCAGGAGCGTTTTGTATCCCTACCGGAAACAGGCAAAATCGGCCGCGGACTGGGTCTATGACTACGAGAAGATTCTGGTGGAGCACGAGATTCTTGGCAATCCCGATCTGCCGGGTGTGATTCTCCGGCTGCCTAAGGTGTACGGGCCGGGTAACAACGCCGACCTGGCAACGGTCTATGGTTTCCGTCACCAGCCGCAGTGGCGTTGGACTCACGGCTATGTCGAAAATGTGGCCGCCGCCATTGTGCTGGCCGCGGGCCATCCTGCCGCCTCCGGACGCATCTACAACGTCGGTGAAGCTTCGACTCCGACGGTGGGTGAACGCCTCGCGTGCTTACCACCTTCTAGCATCCCGGCGGACGAAAGCACGCAATTCGACTTGACACAAGACATCGCTTACGACACGAGCAGTATTCGGGCAGAACTGGGTTACGCCGAACACGTTTCCTACGAAGAGGGTTTGCGCCGGACCCTGATTCACGCGAAACTAACCGACTGGGCGAGTGGTTCCTAGAGCTGGTTCATCACCTGGTATCCTGGTATCCTGGTATCTTTGTCGCTTGACACAAGCCTTGCAAGTTAGATAAAGTTTTTCCGTTCGGCTGGTCAAGTCTTGGTGGCCAGTTGTTCCCCCTTCCAACCAGGTTTTCCCAAGACGTCTTCCTCTCGCTTTGATGGCGACCGGTTCACGTCGCTGGTGAGCTGTTGCGCATCTGCAAGCCCGAAGTGACCCTCCGGACAAGAACCCAAGGACAGGATCGCTGCCGCTTGCGGCTAGGGCCGCAAAATCCAACGGTGGCTGGAAACGTGCCAAGGCCATGAAGACCCTTACTAAGTTCGCGACGCTAAGCTTGCTGATGTCTGCTATCGCTTTAGTGTGTCTTGCCAACACCGCGGTTGCACAACAACCTGCCACCGCGCCCATCAACCTAGCCGCTTTGCACCGGCCTTATTCTTCGGTAAGCTGTTGATTCTACGTCCGAGGCTTCAAAAGGTCTTCACTACAGTTTCCCCTCCTTATGCGACGGTTTCCGGCCCCTGGGAGACTATCCTCGGGGATGGTTGGGACGGCAACTGTAGGTGCAACTGGTGGAGCAGCATCTGGTGATCCTTCTCCGGTTGGGTGTATCGGGGGAGAATCAACAGCCGCCCATCGGTCGTGGGCACCCACACATCCACCATCTGGATCGCGGACATTTTCTCTAGCACCGCTCGAGGAGTCAGTCCCGCGCCAGAGTCCGCAAGCGCTGCCCCAAGGTGATGTACAAACAATAGGCCAAGAAGGATACGAAGATGTGCGCTTCGATGCGCGAGTCCTTCTGGTGATAAATGGGCCGGATCGCCAGATCGCTTTTCAGGGCGCGAAAGACCGCTTCGATCTCAGTGAGCTGCACGTAGTGTTGCCACAGCCGGGCCGGGTCTTCTGCGGGCAGATTGGAGCGCAGCAAATAACGGCCCTCCCGGCGCATGGCTTGCCGGAGTTTGTCCTTGCACCAACGAAAGGTGAACGTTTCCGCGTTGACCGGCTGTTCCGGCTTTGGCACCTGCACTTCCACCAAGCCATAGACGCGGCCCGCCTCGGACTTGGCCGCTCCCAGTTTCAGCAGCAGCTGGTCGCGCTCGAGCTGTTGTCCTTGCAATTCTTGCAGCCTTTTCCAGAGATTTTTCAACCGTCGCCGGCGCATGGCGCGTTCCTTCTGCCAACGCCCCTGGCTGCGTGCCAAAATATAAAGTTCTCCCTCCTGAGCCAGCAGCTTCACTTCTACCGACTCCTTCACCTTCGCCCAAGGCAGTTCGAGAAACGGTTTCTCCAATTTGCTCAGTCGACCCCGCGGCGTCCCCACCAGATAAGCCACCGGCGGATCGGCATCGCGCATCTCGCGCAACTGTTCTTCGGTCGGAATGCCTCGATCCATTACCCAGATGCGCTTGGCCCGTCCGTATTGCTCCTCAATCTTTTTCAGGAATGCTTTCAGCGTGGTCTTCTCACTGGTGTTCCCCTGCATCACTTCGTAGGCCAGGGGAAGGCCGTCCGGCGTCACCACCAGAGCAATAATGACCTGCACGCAATCGGGCCGTTTGTCCCGGCTGTAGCCAAAGCGCCGCTTCCCACTCGCCGGCGGATCGCATTCAAAATAGGTGCTGGTCAGGTCATACAGCAGCACCTCAAATTCTGCCTGGAACAGATCCTGCCAGCGCTTCTGGAGATAACTGAACAGATCCTTCGTGTGCGCCAGCAGCTTGTCCTGACACCGATAGAGCGACTGCAGCTCGATGGCTTCGCCCTGCCGGCCCAGCAAATCGGCCATCCCGCTGCGCAGATACCACTCCCGATGCAAGCGCCACTCGCTGCCCGGCGAGATCAACCGATAACTCACCAGCGTCTTCAGGATGTCGAGCCAGTCGGTTCCTTCGCGGCTCACCCCCAACCGCCCTCTCCAGAAATCATCCAGCCGTGGCTGGGGTTGGCGGGCCAGTATCCCAAAATACAAACTGGGAGAACTATTCGGCGCTGGACCTCATAGCCGGAGCCTTTATCTTCCCGGCCGTTAGCAGCGTCAAAACCACGGTTTTATACATTGGCTTCACCGCGGGAACCGAAGCAGAAGTCGGCAACATGGTCCTTTACACCACCAAAAGGGGAAACTACAAAATCACTGCGGTTACTCCTGTGAAGTTAAAAGGAGTCTCCGACCCCATCATTTCGCTGACCAATAAGAAAGTCTGTCCCACACAGCCCATAAGCGTCGCTAATCCCTGTGTCGTACGGCTGGATCCGATAACGCTCGCGCCGTCGACCTTGTCGGATTATTACTTCGTGGTGTATTACGCGGACGACGCAAACAACGCATCCGTGGGTGCCGCCAATGCGCAATTTCCGATCACGAGTCTCACGGGATGGTTTCTTACAGGTGACCAAAGCCGGCTTGCGGTTGGCGATTCGATCCCGGGTGGCTACAACGGAAGTCATCCATACTTTTTGTTGTACGTGATGAGCAACTAGGGAAAGCGCAATTTTGCGACTCTTTTAAGGGCCAGTGCGCCCCAATATCCCCAGGAGGGAAATCCATGAAAAACCTGAAGCTGACAAAGCCAACTCTGCTGATATTCGCGATTGCTATAGCGTTTCTTGCCAGTACCGTAGTCGCACAACAACCCTCTGCCACCGCTCCTATCAACCTGGTAGCCGGGGTTGGGGGGCCCGTATCGAGCTCCAACCAATGGTCAAACTATTCCGCGCTCAACCTCATTGCCGGAGCCTTCATCTTCCCGGCTGTGGTCGGCGTGAAAACTACAGTCTTGTATATCGGCTTCACTGCAGGAACCGAGGCCGATCTTGGCAACATGGTCCTTTACACAACCAAGCGGGGAAACTCCAAAATCACGGCAGTTACACCGGTGAAGTTAAAAGGCGTTTCCAACCCGATCATTTCGCTGACCAATAAGAAGGTCTGTCCTACCCAACCCGTAAGCGTCACCAATCCCTGCGTCGTACGGCTGGATCCGATGACGCTCAACCTATCGACCCTGTCGGACTATTACTTCGTGATGTATCTCTCGACCAGCAACAACAACGCGACCCTTGGCGCCGCCAATGCGCAATATCCGATTACCAGCCTTACCGGTTGGTACTTGAGCGGCGACCAAACCCGACTCACAGTTGGTGGTTCGATTCCGTCCGGCTACACCGGAACCCATCCGTACTTTCTTTTGTACGTGATGAGCAACTAGAGAGAGCAAGGGAGCGGATCTCGTGACGCGACTCTGATTCGCTCCCTCCAGTGCGCACTGTCGCGTTATCCCCTGCCATGAAAGTACGCAATTCAGATTGACGTTCGCTTTGAATCAAAGTTTCCGAGCGCTCCGCGACCATTTCGGTTCCGCCTCGAGTTTGAAAGCAAGGATCGGAGTGTCGTGGACCAGCGACAAGGGATAGGCTACCCATATACGAGCTTTCAAGCGGGAGGTCTATGAACGCAACAGCTACAGCAAGCGGCCCAATGTCGGCGGCAAACGCTCTCAGGCGGATCCAGGTGCTTGACTGGAAACGCATCTCGCGGGATCTCGACGACCAGGGAAATGCGATCCTCAAACGCATTCTATCTGTGAATGAGTGCCAAGCCTTGGCCGCGCTTTACCCAGACGACAGCCTTTTTCGAAGCCGCGTTGTCATGTCGCGACATGGCTTCGGGCGGGGCGAATATCAGTACTTCAACTATCCATTGCCCGAGATCATTTCAGAGGTTCGAACGGCCATCTATCCGCGTCTGGCACCGATTGCCAATCGCTGGAACACCCTGATGGGCCTCGAAGTCCGCTATCCGGAGACGCACTCTGAGTTCCTCATGCGATGCCACGATGCCGGACAGCTGCGGCCAACGCCCTTGCTGCTGCAGTATGGAGAGGGCGACTACAACTGCCTGCATCAGGACCTTTACGGCGAGCATGTTTTTCCCATACAGGTGACGATCCTGCTATCTGAGCCGGGGACCGATTTTACAGGCGGAGAATTTATACTTACCGAACAGCGTCCGCGGATGCAGTCGCGGCCAGAGGTTATTCCGCTTCGTCAGGGTGATGCTGTGGCTTTCGCCGTACACCACCGTCCGGTGCAGGGCAAGCGCGGCAGCTATCGCGTTAACATGCGGCACGGTGTGAGCCGTTTGCGCTCTGGCCATCGTCATACGCTGGGGATCATCTTTCATGACGCGAAGTAGGAATGCAATGACGATGAGTCTGTTCGATCACACGAGCGACGACTCGAATCGAGCTGAACCATTTAAGGAGGAGTTGTGCCCGGGTGCGTTCGTCTTACATGGTTTCGCGCTGCGGGATGAAACCGCTCTTCTGAAGGCGTTACACGAGGTGACTGCAAAAGCTCCCTTTCGCCACATGGTGACGCCAGGTGGCTTCCGTATGTCCGTGGCGATGACGAACTGCGGCTCCCTGGGTTGGGTCACGGACAGGACGGGCTACCGGTACGACGCCATTGACCCGGAGAGCGGACAACCGTGGCCCGCGATGCCGGCTCCCTTTTTGAAGCTTGCTCAGGACGCGGCCGCAGAAGCGGGCTTCGCCGAGTTCGTACCCGACGCCTGCCTGGTGAACCGCTACGAGGCGGGAGCGAAGCTTTCGTTGCATCAAGATAAGGACGAGCGGGATTTTGGTGCGCCGATAGTTTCCGTATCGCTCGGCATTCCCGCGGTATTTCTCTTCGGTGGAGCGAATCGAGCCGACAAGACCAAGCGCGTGCCAGTGAGCCACGGTGACGTGATTGTCTGGGGTGGACCAGCGAGGCTTCGCTATCACGGAGTGCTGCCGCTGAAGGAAGGCCAACATCCCTTGCTCGGCGAATACCGCGTGAACCTCACATTTCGCAAAGCTGGTTAGCTGTTCGTTCAGAAATAACTTAGGTTCACCCTGCAGCTTTCGCTCTCACCGTTGTTCGCCGTGCACTGTCAATGAATTGCACTTTCTGCAGCGCATCTTCTTGAGGTCTCCGAGTCACCGTAATGGGCGCGCTACGTGATCGCCGGATGCGGCTTATGGCACGGTCGACGACACGAGCGAGTTCGGAAGCGTAATCGGTCGTGCGGTCTTCCCCTAAGCGCCGCTTCGTCTTCTCGGGAGAAAACCATGTGGGATTCCGATTGGACTCTTGTGGTGGCGCGAGCCGCGAGACTTCACAGAGATGAGCTTGCACGATGAGCTCTTTTTCGGCAGGTCTCGGGGCGGATCGCGAAGCATCTCGCAGGTCGCCGCGCTTGCGACGAACGTACCTGGCAAACCAAGCCTCTTCCATCCGGCCGTGAACTCCAGCCTCTTCGAAAGCTTCGAGGGCAGCCGCCTGGGCGTGCGTCAACCCCGGTTCAGCTTTGCCCTTGGGAAACGTCCAATGTCCACTGTTGGTCCGAACTAGCAGGAACTCAATACCGTTTGCGCGGACCCGGTAACAAACAGCGGCGACCTGTTCGCAACCACGGAGCTGGCGAAGTTGCGACAGTTGAAGGAATTTCGCTGAAGGGCGATACCTCCGGGACCGCCCATTGGTGGTCAAATGCGATTCGACGTTATCCGTAGGATCAGCAAGCATAGCAGCAGAGTGCATGATGCTGTCGCTTCTGGCTAGGAGCCTGTCGGAAATAGATTCCGGAAAAGAGGTATCAAAGATAGCAAGTTTTCCAGAGGGTGTTTGGGCTTAGGATGCGGCCATGGGAAAGTGCTTTCGTTCCGACGATCTGGACCAGACTCTGTTGCTCCCCCCCTCGCTGCATGATTGGCTACCGGAGAAGCATTTGGCGCGCTTCGTGGCGGAGGTGGTTGAGGTCTTGGATCTTGGGGCGATCTATGCTTCGTACGAGGAAAAAGACGGGCGGGGACAGGCGGCGTATGCGCCGGGGATGATGGTGCGGGTGCTGCTGTACGGCTACTGCAAGGGGATCTACAGCTCGCGCAAGATACAGGCGGCGACGTACGAAGATGTTGGGTTTCGCTACTTGGCGGCGGACGAACATCCGGACCACAGCACGCTGGCGGAGTTTCGGAAACGGCATTTGGGGGCGTTGGCGGGATTGTTTAGCCAAGCGCTGCAGTTGTGTCAGAAGGCGGGGCTGGTGAAGTTGGGGCATGTGGCGATCGATGGCAGCAAACTGCAGGGCAATGCCAGCAAGCACAAGGCGATGAGTTATGAGCGGATGGGGGAAACGGAGAAGAGGCTGCAGGCCGAAGTGGAAGAGATCTTGAAGCGAGCCGACGCGGAGGATGCGGCGGAGGACGCGAAGTACGGGAAGGGGCAGAGCGGGGAGGAGTTGCCGGCGGAGTTGGCGCGGCGAGAAAGTCGGTTGGCGAAGATTCGGGCGGCGAAGGCGGAGTTGGAAGCGGAAGCCCGAGAGAAAGCGGAGGAGAAGAAGGCGGCCGCGGAAGGCAAAATCGCGGAGCGGCGAGAGCAAGAGGCGCGCACGGGCAAGAAGACGGGAGGGCGGGAGCCGCAGGTGCCGGACCCAGAGAAGGCGATGCCGGAGGCGAAAGCGCAGCGTAATTTTACGGATCCGGACAGTCGGATCATGCCGGATGGGAGTCACAAGGGCAGTTTCGTGCAAGGGTACAACGCGCAAGTGGCGGTGGATGGAGAAGCGCAGGTGATTGTGGCGGCCGAACTCACCCAGGAGACCAATGACAAACATCAATTGGCGGCGATGTTGGAGCAGGTGCAGCAGAATGTAGGAGACAAGCCGCAGGCGGCCAGCGCGGATACGGGCTATTGGGACCCGAAGCAGGTGAGCGACCCGCGGGTGCAAGGAATCGATCTGCACGTGGCCGTGGGGAAGCAAAAGCATGGAGAGAGAAACGCGGCGGCTAAGGAAGATCCGGATGCGGTTGAGTTGGCGGAACCGGATTCGTTGCTGGAGCAAATGAAGCAGAAGCTGAAGCCCGAGGCAGGACGGGATCTGTACCGCATGCGCAAGGCGATTGTGGAACCGGTATTCGGGCAGATCAAGGAGCAGCGTGGGATGCGGCGGTTTCTCTTACGCGGATTGCAGAACGTGCGAGCGGAATGGAAGCTGATCTGTCTTACCCACAACCTGCTGAAGTTGTTCCGCTCCGGGAGGGCATTCCAAGTGACGTAACCCAGACGGAGCCTTCCGGCGCGGGCGAAAAGGCGATTGCGTCGCCGGAAGAAGTATTCTCGGGCTGAATCTTGTGCCGCCTCCGATTCCGGCGAGACTCAATGCGCCCTCGGAGGCAGAGAAATCAAAAATCATTGTTTATTATCCCCGACAGACTCCTAGAGCACACCTTGGTTCCGGGGGATTGTCGACAGGGTGGCTGGCGAGACGAGACCACCTATCCAGCGGGAATCCTTCTGCATACTTGCGATCCTCGAGGGTTGGCGACAGTATTTTCTCTTGGCCGCGACTGCTCGCCAGGAGGACCTGTGGAAAACCTGCATTGTCTTCGCTGTAATCGGGAACTCGAGGCAGGGCACAAATCGGTTGCGGTATATATGTTCGCGCAGACTGTAGGGATACGACCGCGCCAGAAATCGGCGGCCCAGCGGATATGTTTCTGCCCTCAGTGCTCAGTCTCCCTGGCCATGGGACCTCCACCAGAGGGCGCTCTCAACATTGTGGCGTGGAACATGATCCGCGACCTCGTCGGCTCAGATCCGGCGCTCAACCGCGCGGCATGGGAGAGCTTGCGAGGCATTGTCGGACTGCTTCCTGCTACTACCGGAACCGATGGCGGCAATCATCGAGCGCCAACCGGAGGATACTTCGAGTTCTGATGCGTAGAAATCAGAGCCGTTGTCGGTAGAGCGACGCGTCGATTTGTTGCGACATCGCATCCACACTTAGGGGCCAGTTGAGAAACTGCTGAATGGATTCCGAAACGCGGAGCGGTTCACGCAGGACGTCGCCGTGTTCCACACGATGCACTAATATGTTGGCCTTGTCTTTCAGCCAGGCGTTCACTTGATTCAAATGGGCCCCCAGCCCGGCAATCAGTGCCGCCGGAGCCAACGCGGCACCGGTCGTCCCTCGACGCCGGATCATCTCTGCCTGAGAAGCGACCACTTCAGGGAGCGGACGTTGCAGGAAGATGACGCGATACTCACGCCCGGCGGGTAACGCGAAAAGAAGCTGCGAAATCACTTTCACGACCTTGCCTTCGGCCTCCGCGATGCAATCGGGCTCTTTAGGCAGGAGCTTGATCCGTTCCCACTCGAAGTACCCGCGCGGATTGTCGGCGTCGGCTTGACGCTCGCCATCGGTGACGACTGACATCCCGCCCGCCCAGAGCATCTGCATGATGAGCGACGTCCCGGAACGCGGAAGGCCAGAGACAACTGTAATCACGCCTGCGCTCTCGTCTTTCTCTGCTGCATGAGTTGAGCGTACAAGCTGCGATGACGGATGGCCTTGTCGAGATCCCCGCCGGGTTGACTATGCAACGCGGCCAGCCAGCGGTGTGCGGCGACCAGTCCGGGGAGCATGCTGAGGCACGTTTCGAATGCGAGCATGGCACGCTGACGATGTCCTAAACGCGCCAGCGCCACGCCGAGATAGAAATGTCCCAAGGGTAGGAAGTGCTGCAGACCTACGGCCAACAATGCCCGTTCAGCCGCCTCTTCATTTCGGCGTTGTCGCAGGCGCACCATGGCTAGACCCAAGTGGGCTTCCGGGCTGTCACCGTCGATGTCGAGAGCCTGCTGGAAAGCGCGATCGGCATCGTCCGTACGCTTCTGCCGCAGATAGGTTTCTCCGATTCGCAAATGAAGATTAGGTAGGCGTGGATCGGATTGTTCGGCTTTGAGCAGGCTGGCGAGCGCCTCCTCCATGTTTCCTTCTTCGAAGTGTATGACGCCCATCAGCAGGTCTGCCCACGGCCGAGGACTGGACGGGTTGTCCTGCGGTGTTGCTGTTCCCGGTGCTGCTGTTTCCGGTGTCTCGGTTTCGGGTGCAGCCGCTTCCAGCGCTTCCGTCCGCGCTGTTTCCGGTACCACGGCTTGCGGCGATTCGGCTTGCTGCGCATTCTCCGCCAGTTGGGCCGCGTCGGCCTGGTCCGGCTGCTCAGCTTTCGCCGCCTCCGCTTCGGGCGGGTTCAAATCAGCAGTTATCAGGGCTTCCAGAATTTGTTTCGCTTCTGCGCGCCGGCTGAGCGCGAGATAACACTGGGCCAGATGCATCTGGAAACGAATTTGCTTGGGATCGTTCTTGGCCAGCTCTTCGAGCAGGGTCAGGGCGTCGTCCGGACGGCCGCAGTCCAGATAGTCGCGCGCCAGATTGTAATTTGCTTCGCGTACCGCGCTGGCCACGGCTTTGCTTTGATCTTCGCTGGGAGGTTGGATGTAACCCAGCGCGACGAATTGTTGCAGGACGGCTTGAGCTGCGGCAGGATCCATGCGCAGATCACTGGGATGCATCCCGCACTCACCGGGATCCTGCTCCCAACTGGGAATGCGGGCGATCTGTGGCGGCTCTTCGAAGGCTTGCACCAAAACGCGACCATCCATGTCCGCGCCGACCGGCAGGCCAAAGAGAGTCAAGACCGTTGGCGTCACATCCAGCAGCGTCGCTCCGTAAATGCGCTCGTCCTGCTGGACGTGTGATCCTTTCATACAAAAAATTCCGAATGGCCTGTGCTGAACCGCCGGACCTGCCGGCTCTGCCGGGATTCCACGCGGTCGCAAGTGGTCGGAATGGAACCCGTGGTCGGATACCAGCAACACTGTCGCCTCCGCACCGGCCAGATTCAACAGCGTCTCGAGCATCATGTCGTGAAAGCGATAGGCTCCATTCACAACATCTTTGTAAATCTCGTACCGATTCTCCGGAATCCCTTCCATGCGCGGCGGATGGTAGTGCATGAACCCGTGGCAGAAGTGGTCGATGCCGTTGTAATAAACGGCCAGGAAATCCCACGGCTCATTCTGCAGAATCCAGGTGGCGGCGTTGTGGATGGAACAGTTTTCCGATAGGATCTTGGCGAACGACATCAGACCCTTGTCCTTCTCCTGATCGACCTCCGCCGCGCGCGGAATCCAGGGAAGGATGGCGGCCTCGGTTACGTCCGCCGGATGCATGCGCAACTCGGCGAAAGTGTCGCGCAGACTTTCGGGATGGACCGCGCCCGGCGGAAGCGGCCAAGGCTGATCCTGCGGTGCGGTCGCGTACGGAAAAAGGTCGGAAACCGAGATGCCGTTAATCGGCTCTGCCGGATGACCGGCGAACCAGCCCAGCACGTGGGTTTTGAAGCCGCGCTGGGTGAGAATATTCCAGATCGCTTTGACCTTGCGCGAGGTGCTCGAGACCGGCCGAATGCCGCCGTTCTGTGTGTCTGGCTCCATGAATCCGTGAATGCCATGCTTGTTCGGCCGCTTCCCGGTGGCAATGGAATTCCACAGCATCGGAGAAAGGATAGGCCGCAAGGTCGCCAGATTCCCCATCACACCATGGTTGATGAAATCGTCGAGGGTGGGCATTAAGCCCTGGTCGAGCAGGGGATTCATCACCTTCCAGTCGGCCGCATCCCAGCCGATCAGCAGCACTTTCTTGGCGAGCGGTTCAGGCATAACAGCCACACGCGGTCGGGGAGTAGCCCGCTGGGCAGCAAAGTCTACCACGTTTTGACGTTGAGGTCTCGGAGATTGGGGCCCAGCTTTCGCGGGACTCTACCTCCGTTTTCGCTTCGGAGATCGTTGCGGTTTTTCTTCGAATACGGCGAACTGGATTTTCTTTTCCACCGGGTCGATGCGATCCACGAGCACCCGTATCCTCTGCCCCAGGCGGTAGACCTTGCCGGTGCGCTGGCCGATAATCTCACGAGTGGTTTCGTGGTAGACGTAGCGGTCGACGGTCAACGAGTCCAGCGGAACCAGGCCTTCGATGAACAGGTCGTTGAGTTCGACGAAGAATCCGAACTTGGTCACGCTGATGATCAGGCCGTCGAAGTCTTCGCCCACCCGTTTCTCCATGAACTTGACCTTTTTCCATTCCATCAGGTCGCGCTCGGCTTCGTCGGCGCGGCGCTCGGATCGGCTGGATTCCTCGGCGATCTCGTGAAGCTCTTCAAGGGGAATCGGGCCGGTGACGGGTTCAAGCGACTCTCGATGGGTGGTGTGGTCACGACGTTTCGACCAAGGCGAGGGGCTGTCGGCCGTCTTGGCAGTCGCGGGCGAGGGCGCCCGCGCCACATGATCGTTCGGCGAGTTGCGTAGTACTTCTTTCAGGATGCGGTGGACGATCAGGTCGGGATAGCGGCGGATGGGCGAAGTGAAGTGGGTGTAAGTGGGCGCTGCCAGGGCGAAGTGTCCCAGATTCTCTTCTGAATAGCGAGCCTGTTTTAGCGAACGCAGCATCAGGTAGGAGAGGATTCGTTCCTCCGGTTTGCCTGCGATCTTCTCGGTCAACTTCTGATACATGCGCGGAGTAACGTGAACTTCTTTCGGGATTTCGATTTCCCGCGGACGTTTGCCGGTTCCGTGGCTCGCGCGACGCTCTGACTTGAACTGCACCCGTTGAATAGGCAGCGCGCCCACGCCTAGCGAATATCCGAAAGCTGCTGCAATGACTTCAAAATCGTAGACGCGCTTGGCGTCGGGTTTCTCGTGAACGCGGTAAATCGAGGCAACGCGCTTGCTCTCAAGATATCCGGCTACGCATTCGTTCGCCGAGAGCATGAACTCTTCAATGAGGCGATGCGCCATGTTGCGCTCCGAACGGGTGATGCTTTTCATCAATCCAAATTCGTCGAATTCGATTACGGGCTCGGGCAAATCGAAGTCGATGGAGCCGCGCCGCTTCCGCTTGCGGTTCAGGGTCAGCGCCAGGTCTCGCATCATTTCGAATGTCGCAACCAGATTCGCGTAACGTTTTCGCGTGGTGACATCGCCTTCAAGCACGGCGTTCACGTCGGTATAGGTCATGCGCTCGGCCGAACGGATGATTCCCTCGCTCAACTCGTAGCTGAGAATTTCGCCCCGGTGATCAATCTTCATAATGCAGGAAAGCGCCAGCCGGTCCAGGTGCGGGCGCAGGCTGCAGATATCGGTGGAAAGCTCAAGCGGCAACATGGGCACGGCGCGATCGGGGAAGTAGACGCTGGTACCGCGCAGCCGCGCTTCCTGATCGAGCGCGGAGTCGAGCGTGACGTAGTGGGCCACGTCCGCTATGTGGACCTGGAGTTCGTAGTTGCCGTCGTCGGTTTGGCGAACGGTGACGGCATCGTCGAAATCGCGCGCGGTTTCGCCGTCGATGGTGACGATGGCTAGATTGCGGAAATCGCGCCGCTTGCGGATCTCAGGCGCCGGAATTATGGTTTCAATGGTTTGTGCCTGGTCGAGGACTTCCGGGGGGAAGCGATGCGGCAAGTGAAATTTGCGAATGATGACTTCGACGTCGACGCCGAAATCGTCTTCGTAGCCCAGGATTTCTACCACTCTGCCCCGCGGATTCTGCGTGGCTGAAGGCCAGTCGGTGATTTCGACATCGACGACTACGCCTTCGAGATCGTCCCATTCGGTGCGCCGAGCGGCTTCCTCGCCCAGAACGCGATCGACGGATTCCCGACGGCCGGACGCCCTCGGGGCGCCGGCGCTACGAGGAACTTCCGTAGCTGGTGGAATTACGATTTCCTGGGAAATCTTCTGGTCGATCGGGGTGACATAGGTGCCGCGATTGCCGTGATGAAAGATTCCAACGACCGTGCTGTGAGCGCGGACGACCGGACGAACGATGCGGCCTTCAGCACGGCCGTCGGGGCGGATCGGGCCGACCTCTACCAGCACGCGGTCGCCGTGCATCGCCGAGCCTACTGCGGGCGGCGGAATGAAAATATCTCCGGCGAGTAGTGCCTTGAGGTGTGGGTCGAGGGTAGCGACATCGGGGGTGACAAAACCGTAGCCATCGCGATGCATGCTCAGCTTTCCCACTAGAACGTTCTTGCTGGCGGCGGCCTTCGGAATCGCGTAGCGGTCCGAATCAACCTGAACCAGTTGGCCACTGCTGACCAGGCGCTGTAGGCGCGCGGAGAGTTCCTGACGAGCGGCACCATGCAGTCCCAGTTCCCGCACCAGTTGCTTGAAGCCGGCGGTGCTTTTGGGCTGGCGTTCGATCTTCTTCAGGATGGCGGAATCGGAGAGTTTGTCCAAGATCGTGGGTTGTCTGTAGTTCAAACCATAATACTCCGGTGTTGTCGCTGCGATGTTTCGACTCGCAATCACGGACTCGGGACAGTATAAGAACCGCCACGCGGTGGGAGGAATTACATTGCATCCAGTTTCATCCCCCGTGCACAAGTAGGTTACGAAAGGGTTCAAAAGTGCAGAAAGCACAGAATTTCCACAAGACTTGAGATGGCGGCGGGAGTAGAATTTGTTTGGTCACCGAAATGCGGGTTTGACCCTTCAATCTACTCGTGAGGAAAGGATTTTTTTGACATGTGGAAACCGACAAATCAGCCTTCTACGACACCTTCGCGGCCAGGGGAGCCAGAGCGTCCCGCTATGCCTACTCCGGTGACGTCTGCGCCAAGCGAGCAAATTGCGGCGGCTCGTCCAGCGGTTGCGGCCAGCACGGCGGATCAGGCGACGATCGGTAAATCGCTGGTGATCAAAGGCGAGGTGACCGGTTCGGAATCGCTTTACATTGATGGCCGTGTGGAAGGTTCCATCAACCTCGCTGGCAATCGCGTTACGGTCGGCCGCAATGGTGTGGTGGCTGCGAACATCAATGCCCGCGAGATTGTGGTGTTGGGAAAAGTGCGCGGCAATCTTACTGCCAGCGATCGAGTGGACATCCGCAGCGACGGTTCGCTGACCGGCGACGTGGTTGCGGCGCGCATCTCGATTGAAGATGGTGCATTCTTCAAGGGCGGCATCGATATTCGCAAGGGCGGCCAGAAGCCGAATGGCGAGGAAGTGAAAGCGCCGGCAGCTGTTGCCGAAGCAGTCGCAGCCCGAGCCTAGGTAAACTTCATCGACGCAGGTCTTGGTCGCGGATTAGCGCCCGAGACCTGACGCTGAAATTTGTTTACGGCACAATTCCCTTGGTTAGCTCTTCTGCCTGCCTGTCCCCCAAGCGCGGGAGAGCTGTTCCTTTACGACGCCGCAGATCGCCGGGCAATTGAGACCGTGTCAGCCACAGTCCTGCTGCGACAGCCCCAGCCCAAGTGATACAGATTAGAGCCAGAGCCTCGACGTCGGCGATGCGACTGCCGGAGACCACAATTGCGCCTGCAACGCGATAACTTAGCAGCCCCGCTGCAGTTGCCGTGATGGTGGCTTTCCCCAACTCTCCCCATTGCAATTCATTCCACGGAACCAGCTTGCGTCGGTGCAACAGAATCGCCATAGCGAGGCAGTTGGCTGCAATTCCCAGGTCAGAGGCCAACGCAAGTCCCACAGATGAGAAGGCATGGTACAGCGCCCGATACATGGGCAACGATGCGATTGTGATCAGGCTGCTGGCGACCATGGGTGTGAGCGTGTTGCCGGCAGCATAGAAAGCCCGCGCGTAAAGTCCTTGCGCCGACCAGAACACCAGCGAGAGTGAGAACCAAAAAAAGTACGTGGCGGTGGCTTGCGAGTCAGAGAAAACGAAGTGTCCGTGCGGCAGTCGGTATACCAGATCGATCATCGGGAGTGCTGCTGCCATCATCAAACTTGAGGCGAGCAGCGCAGCGGCGGCGGTACGGTAGACCGATCCATTTACCGTGTCGGCAAACTCCTGCATGCGTTTTTCGCCAAATAGGCGCGCGAAAAAGGGCAGCGAAGCCTGACCGACAGCTTGTCCGAGGATCGCAATAGGTACGGCCAGCAGGCGCTTGGCGTAGTTGATGTGGCTGATTGCGCCAGCAGAATCTGAAGCGAAATAACGGAGGATCCAGTCGTCGGCGCTGACCAGCGAGACTCCGATCATGAGAGGAATCGACATTCGAACCCATTCCCGAAACGCTGAGTTGCCCACATCGAACGAGATGCGGTAACCAGCGCCTACACGGGCGGCTCCGATTGCGTTGATGAGAAATGGTCCGACGAAAGTGCCGACCAGTGCTCCGTAAGCGAGTGAAGCGATTCCGAACGAATGCGAAAGCGCCACACCTCCAAGAATGATGAACCCGTTGTAGATCAACGGCCCCAGGGCTGGGAATAGAAAGAGACGGCGCGAAGACAACACCGCGGAAACCACTCCCCCCACGTAGAACAAGATCTGGGCAGGCAGCAGAATGCGGGTAAGGTGAACGCAAAGATCAAGTTGCTCTGGCTTGAAGTTGTGGAACATGAGCCGCGTGATCTGAGGAGCAAAGATTTCCGCCAGAATGACGCCAATCCCCAAAACCAGCGTCATCACGGTAATGATTACGGAGAAGGTCTTTTGAGCGTCGTCCTCTCTTTTCTCCGCCAGGAATCGGGTGTAGATGGAAACGAAGGTGATGGAAATAGTGCCGCCGGCGACCAGATAGGCGAGGAAATCGGGAATCTGAAAAGCGGCGATGTAAGCATCGGTTGTCGGGCCGGCGCCAAATGCCCACGCGGTATAGGCCTCGCGCAAATAGCCGACGATGCGCGAGAGTACCATCGCGGTCATCAACAGCACGGTCGCCGAAAATGCAGTGTGCTGGTGAGAGGGCCGGAACAGGCGCAGCCAGCGGGCCGAAACACTCATCGGTTTGTCAGGACCATTTGCCGGAGTTGCCATCCAAGGCCGATTCTACACGGCGACTACTTCTCTCTTATTAGGCCGCGTGGTTCGTCTCGCGATACTCGCGTGGGGACAGCCGCCCGCGGCCGTCGCGCGGAGTGCAGCTCCGCGAAGCAGAGCGTCAAAGTCCATTCTTGTACTCGCCTGCGTTCCACGAAACGCACTCGATGGCGAGCTTCGCTCGTATGAGAGCCCGGGGGGCGGCTGTCCCCACGTGGGTAAACGTGGGTATTGATGTTTTGACACCTGTGGGCGAGCCGCCCGATAATCCGAGGAGTGCCGGATTCCGCTGCGATCGATGCTTCTTCGTCTTCCGCCGTTCTGCGGCGTTCGTTCCGCAAAACCTTTCTTCCTGCGGTGCGCGGCGAAGGTGTTTATCTGTGGGACGCGAGCGGCAAACAATATCTCGACTTCTCTGGATCTGCCGCGGTGAATTTCATCGGACATGGGGTGGCGGAGATCGCAGCAGCGATGGCGTCTCAAGCCAAACAACTGGAGTTTGTCCACAGCAGCCAGTTCACGACTCCAGTGGCGGAAGAGTATGCGGCGGAATTGATTGAGTTCGCCGGAAAGAATTTCGAGGGCGGCTGTGCCTACTTCACCTGCGGAGGGTCGGAGTCGATCGAAACCGCATTGAAGCTTTCACGGCAGTATCAAGTGGAGATTGGACAAACCAAGCGGCATCAGGTGATCAGCCGCGGGCAAAGCTATCACGGGTCAACCCTCGGGGCTTTGTCGGTCTCCGGAAACAAGCGGCGACGTGAGATCTATCTTCCGATGGTACGGGAATTCGCGCACGTGGGATTTCCGTATTGTTATCGTTGCCCGTTTGATTGCACCGATGACTGCCGCAACCGCGGAGAGGAGTACGCAGCGGAGTTGGAGCAGGCGATCGAGTCCGCAAACGGAGAGGTGGCTGCATTCATCCTCGAACCAGTGAGCGGGGCAACTCTGGGTGCCGTCGTGCCCCCTCCCGGTTACTTGCAGACGGCGGCCGAGATCTGCCGTCGACATGGAGTTCTTTTGATCGCCGATGAAGTGATGACCGGCATGGGACGCACCGGACGGAATTTTGCGCTCGAGCATTGGGACGTCGCGCCGGACATTTTGGTGACGGCCAAGGGATTGTCTAGCGGTTATGCGCCGCTGGGTGCGGTCCTGGTTTCGAAGAGAGTGGCCAGCGCGATCGCTGCCGGATCGGGAGCCTTTCTGCACGGTTTTACCTACAACTCACACCCGATTTCGCTGGCTGCTGGGAGAGCCGTCCTGAGATTTTTGCGACAGCGAAAACTGGTGCAGGCAGCCGATTCTGAGAGTCGAGGCTCGCCGGCTGCGATCCTGCGCCAAGCACTCGAACGCCTGCGCGACGCAAAGGCGGTTGGTGATGTGCGCGGGATCGGATTGCTGTGGGGCGTGGAGTTTGTCGCGGACAAAACTACGAAGCGGCCGTTTGCCCCAGAACTGAATTTCGCTGGTCGCGCAGCCCAAGCGGCGGTGAATCGAGGCCTACTGGTTTATCCGATGCAAGGATGCGTGGACGGAGTGTCAGGCGATCATGTGTTGATTGCCCCTCCGGCGGTGATCACCGCCGAGCAAATCGATTGGGCTGTGAAGCAGTTGCGGGAGGCGATTGAAGAAGCTGCTGCGACTTGAGCAATCTTCGATAGAGCGACGGGCGTCTCGCCCGTCCAGCTTTGCCAAACACACGAGCGGGGACACCCGTGCTCCATCGAAGCACAGCTAGTAAGCAATCCCGGTGATTTCGTTAATGCGGATTCGCTTTTGAGGGTCAGTATAAGTCCAGCGGAATGGGTTTGCTAATTTGGCATAAGCCTCGATGTACTTGCGTAGCTTTCGTGCCAGATCGGCAACGGAAGTGAAGACGCGGCGGCGGATCACGTCGCGCTGGATCTTAGAGAACCACAACTCCACCTGGTTCAACCCAGAGCAGTAGGTGGGAGTGAAGTGAAAACGCACTTTGGGGTGCTGCGCCAGGAATTCCTCTACCGTTGGGTTCTTGTGGGGGGAAAGATTGTCTCGCACGATGTGGATTTCCTTCGCCCACCGCGTCTTGCTGAGCAACTGGGCCAGAAAGGCGATGAACTCGGCGCTGATCCGCCGATAGCCGTATCGGCATTGATGCTCGACGGCAATCTTGTGAATCGCGGACCTCACTTCCATGTCTTGTTCCGCCGGCCTCTTCTCCTGCGACGACCGATAGAAGCCTGCCCGGCTAACCCCAGCCAGCGGACACATTCGCTCGATGCTTAAGCTGCCTTGCAAAGGCATCACTTCTTGGATTTCGTCGTAGATCGCCTTCTCGCCCGAGGTACCGCTCTCCTGGCGTCGAGCCTCTACTTTTTGTAAGGCACCTCTGAAAAAATCGAGCTCCAGGGTCTTCTCGGCCAACAGTCGCTTTAGCTGGCTGACCTCTTTGCGGAGCGTGGACTCGCGCGGATTCTCCGGCAGGGGTTCATCGCCAATGTCAACCGGGTCCAGTTGATCGCGCCACTTGTACAACAGCCGCCGATGAACGCCAAGTTCTTCCGAGAACGCTACGATGTTCTCGCAACGCTTCAGTCGCTCGACCGCCATTCGACGGAACTCGTTCGGATACCGTCCCTTTCGTCTCCTCCCCACTTGCAGTTCCTTTCCCTGCAAAGTGTGCCATTTCCGTTTGTCTCAAAATAGGGGTTCCGTCCACTGAAACGCCGTCCGAGTCGCGGCTGAGCGGCGCCCACCTGAGAATGGTCGAAGTGGAAAAGAGTCCGCGGCCACCGATGGGCTAAGCTGAGATTGATCTACGACTTTGCAGCTACAGGTGGTACCTTGGACTCAATTAAGTTATTGCACATAAATATGCAATATGTTTAATATTGCACTGTAACGTGCAACCTCACCTTAGCGATGAAGACCAGGGCCAAAACTTATGCGGTGATCACATGCGACATCGTCGGGTCTCGGCATATTGAGGAGTTCCGCCGTAAACGGGACCAGAAGCTGCACCACATCGCTAAACTGCATATGGCTAGGAAGTGGATTTTATCCGAGTATGCCATCACAGCCTGGGATGAATTCGAGGGAATTTTGTCACGGCCGACAAACATGCCGGCTGTGATTTTGGACCTTCGGAGGCACTCTCACCCCTTTGAGCTTTGGATTGGTATTGGAATTGGGCAGGTCACGGAGCCGCACCGGAAGCCGGTCAATGTATTTGCCGGGGGGGAAGCGTTCGAGCGGGCTCGGGAGGCAATCAATCAGCTTAAGGCTAAACGGAGTAAGACCGGAATTGTGACGTCATTCGTCACCGGCAACGAAACCTTTAATTTGATCGCGAATACCGTTTACCACCTGCACGATACTCTGCTGCAAAGCATCTCCACTAAGCAGTGGCAGACGATCAACATTCAAATGGAGACGAACCGGCAGGACCTCACGGCGAGGAAGTTGCGGTTGAACGAATCGACCGTTTCGAGGAATTTGCGGCGCGGTTTCTGGTGGCAAATTCAGGAAACACGGCAAGCGATGGAGCGAGTGATTGGGGCCTATTTCCCTTGATGCACTGACGAGTGACAAGGGGCTGGGATTGCACAGTAATATGCAACCATTCATCAAATTGTTCCTTACGGTGTTGTTGGCCCATCTTCTAGGCGATTTCCCGCTTCAATAGTCGAGCATGGTACGAGCTAAGCACCAAGGAGTTCGGGCATACGTTGCGCATGGCGCTATTCACCTTCTTGTTCTCGTGGTGTGCGTAGCCGGGTTTAGCAGCCTTGAGTTGCTTACCTCATTTTGGTTTTGGATGGCGGCTTGCGTCTATATAGGCATACATCTGGGGATTGACCGGGCAAAGCAAGGACTGGTGAACACTGCAAAACTGGCAGATTCCGCTACGGTTTTTCTTCTTGATCAAGTACTGCACGTCTGTACCATTATCGCGCTCGCGTGGTTCCTGATACGGCCGACCTGGGCAACTTTGAGATCCCAGCTCAGTTGGTCGACAGCGACAGGAGAGAAAGTTCTCGAAGCGGGAATTGTCTACGTGGCGGTTATTTTCGCAGGAGGATTTCTCATCCGTCATTTGACTCGTAATCTTACGGTTGGAATCAAAAGCTAGGCGAGACCGCAGAACAGGTTGAGAACGCCGGGATGTACATCGGCTGGTTGGAACGGTTTCTGGTGGTGACCGCGATTTTGGTTGCAGTCTCCGTCAATGGTAGGGCTGATTCTTACGGGAAAGTCCATCGCAAGATTTCCGGAGTTGAAAGAACGATTTGCCGAATATTTCCTCATCGGCACTCTGCTCAGTATTGGGCTGGCGGTTCTCGGCGGGTTGGTCCTTGCGAAGCTTTGGTACGGAACAATGTCTTTAAAGTGATCACGATGTTCTGCCATTCGCGTGTTGGGAAAACCACGACAGAAGTCGCCTTCGAATTTCATTCAGTTGTTCTTGAACCAACATCCGAAATCCCAACTTCCGGGTTCGATGGCGAATTTGTCGGGTGGCGACTTGGTATCTGGCGCTGTCTGAAGCATCGCCTCAACGGCTTTCCGCGAGCGCTGACTGATCCGTTTGAATCAATGTGGGCCCACCCACGTCAGCCGAGGCTCGGTAGAGCGCCACAGAGATGGCGGCCCGCTCCATCTTAGCGTCCACAAACGCCTCCACCATCTCTCTAATCATTTCGGCCATTTCGGCTAGTGGCTTATGACGCGCGCTCTCACGAGCAGTCTCAACCCTTGCGGCTACGTTATTCATATGATGTTCCAACACCGCAAATAGCAATGACTGCTTATTGGGGTAGTACTGATAGAGGGTGCCTACCGAGACACCGGCACGCGTCGAACACTATTATCTACTCCTAATCGTGCGAAAGACACCATTTGAACGTTCTCCTTCTTTTGCATGAGACGCAAAAGTGGGCGGAAGGTTACAGGCGGATTGGGAGACACCTCAAGAAGCGGAGATCTATGCCAAGCTAACTCCTTTGTGAGCACTCCCTGCCGCAATATCGGAGACCCACGCGTTTACTTGCGGGTTTCCAATCACTCGGAAGCTACTGAAAGATGGCCGAGCTTTCTGACAATACAACATTATAATGTCTTCATGGCGGGTGCCCAGGAGTCATTTCTCTATTCACGCGTTGAAACGGTCCTCGCCAGAGAGATCAGCGATGGAGACCTTAGCGTCGGCGACCAGCTGCCGACCGAAGACAGCCTCATTGTGCGATTCGGAGTGAGCCGCATTACCGTTCGCCGGGCAATTCAGAATCTTGTGAGCCGCGGCTTGGTCGAGATTCGTCGCGGAAAAGGCACATTTGTTGCTGCGCCGAAGATTACGCAGGAGCTTACAGAATTAAGTGGATTTGTGGAGGATATGCGCGCCCTCGGCCGCAAGCCGACGGCCCGCGTAATCAGTAAAGAAATTGTGAGTGCGGACACGACCGTGGCGAGTCAGCTGGCGCTGACAAAAGGCGAGCGTGTCGTCAGAATTCGTCGCGTGCGCCTGGCGGATGGCGTTCCCCTTTCTTTCGACGAGACATTCCTCCCCTTGGAGATTGGAAAGAAGATCATCACCAACAACCTGAAGGTCGAACCGATCTTTTTGCTTCTCGAACGTAAATACGATGTTCCGCTAATTGAGGCCGAATATAAGTTGGACGCAGTGGCAGCTGAGACCGAGGTCGCTGCGGCGTTGAAGGTGAAACAGCGGAGCCCAATCTTTCGCATTGAACGAACCTCATACTCCACAGGTAACCGTCCAGTCGACTACGAGAGGCTGTTCTACCGGGGAGATCTGGTTCGGTTTGTGACCCGCCTGGTCCGAAAAGGTTCTCACAGAGAGAACCGCTGACGCCACATACCGCGGCACCGTGGAAGCCGCGATTACTTCTTTCTGAGATAGCGGTCGATCGCCATCGGACCAGAGCCGCCGAGGACGAGCGCCGCAAGGCAGGCAAGATAGAGTAGGTTAACTTCGTAGCCCGGCGGGCCGAACTGGGCATGGCCGGAGGATACGCTCATTAGCTTGATCGAGCTGAACCCATAGGGTAGATGGACGGTAAACATGGCTACGAGGAGAAGCGCCGCCATCGGCAGACTAACCAGGGCAACGAAAGCTCCGAGCAGGATCGCGAGACCTCCGATGAGTTCAGTAAGAATGGTAAGCCATGCCATGAAGTGAGGCGCGGGAACACCGATACTGTGAAGAATGGCGGCGAAAACTTCAGGTCCCTTGGACAGCTTGGCATAGCCGTGCTCCATGAAGCCGTAACCAACAATCAGCCGTAGCGGAATCGGGGCCCAACGAGCTACCGAAGGTCGTTTTAACAAAGCGAGAGGGTTGATGCCTTTCCATCCCGATGATTGGCGAAGGTCGTTCATATTCAAAAATCTCCTTTTTGATCGTTTGCCGAACCCGGAACGTGAAGAGAAATTGCGAACCTGGAACGCAATCTGTGTGTACTCATTATGATGTTATAATGTCGTAATGGTTACAAATTCTAGAAGATTCTATTCTCGGTGTCTCGCTTCTGCGAACTGGGACGTCGCAGGATGAAAGGTTCCGCGGCGCAAAGGCCGTCGTTCCAGGAGGCGCTACGTTTCTGGCTCAGGCTGGGATGGATCAGCTTCGGCGGTACAGCCGCTCATATCGCTATCATGCATGACGAGTTGGTCGAGAAGAAGCGGTGGATCAGCAACGCAAGATTCCTAAACGCGCTGAGCCATTGCATGATCCTTCCTGGGCCTGAAGCGCAGCAGCTTGCCATCTATATCGGGTGGAAGCTGCATGGCAAGCGAGGTGGAATTGTTGCGGGAACACTCTTCCTACTTCCTTCCATGTTTATTCTGCTGGCCCTGAGCGTCGTTTATGCCAGATTCGGCAGCCTGCCGGGGATTGCTGCTCTGTTCAACGGCTTGAAACCCGCCGTCATCGCTCTGGTGATAGTTGCTCTGCAGAGAGTCGCCCGAACAGCCCTGCGCGGTGCGGTGCAAATTGCCGCTGCGGTGGCTACGTTTGCAGCGATATTCTTCTTTGACGTCTCATTGCTCGTCCTGATGCTCGCTGCCGTCGTTGTTGGAATCGTTCTGGGGACGTTGTGGCCTGGCTTTCTTCGTCGTCCTAGCGAAGCAGGCGCCGAAGAGGACGAAGAGAGCTACTACATCCGCCGCAGTTCGACGACAGCGGAGCCTGTCCCCCTGCTGAAGCCTGCGCTGATGTTGACTACCAGCGTCCTGTTTCTCTGGCTCATGCCACTGATGCTGTTCTACTTCTTTGTCGCTGACTGCCATTTTTGGCGAGACCTCGCGCTGTTCTTCCACCAAGACCACTTTCGTGACCGTCGGCGGTTCGTATACGGTCATTCCTTACGTGGCGCAGGTTGCGGTGTCGAAGCTGCACCGGCTGACGAGTTCGGAAATGACGGACGGTTTCGCACTGGCCGAGACAACTCCAGGCCCTCTGATCATAGTGGTAGCTTTTGTCGGGTTCCTAGCCGCCTACAACCACTTCCACGGCTCATTGTGGATGGGCACTCTGGGTTTGCTGGCAACGACTTTTTATACGTTTCTGCCATGCTTCTTCTTCGTCTTTGCCGGCGCGCCGCTAGTGGAGCGGACCCGGAACAAACCCATGATTGAAGCTGTTTTGGGGCTGATCACCGCCGTCGTGGTCGGCGCGATCCTTGATCTGACGCTCTTTTTGGGGAAAGCGGTAATCTTCCCGTCAGGAGTTGTGTCTCTCAAACAACTCAATGCGATCTCTCTGGGCTGGGCGATGTTGTCGCTTCTGCTGCTCCAGAGATTCAAACTGAAGGTTATTCCTCTGATCCTGCTTAGCATTGGGTTCGGTTTGGCTCGGTATTCTATCGGCTTTTGAGGACGTTAAACAAGATTCCCGGTTGGTCCCCTAGTGCCGGAACCTATCGGGTTCCGACAGTGGGATTAGTTCTGCGAAGTCGGCTTCTGGTCTGGGAAGTGATCGCGACAGTTCCCGGTTGACGGTAGTGCTCTTTCGGAGGCGCGCCCTTGGTGAGCAGAGTGGAGCGGAACAGAGGATTGGGGCGCGCGTTCGAAAAAGCCGTCAGAAGGAAGCCGCTGGCGCGGTGGACGCCCACCCAAAAGTAGTATCTGCTTCCGCAGCCCAAGACCTCATCGATTCCCCTTCGTGCCGGCCCTCGACGGCGTCATCGATTCTTTGCTCGCCTCTCAACATGTGTTGCAGATGTTTCGCTGCCCGCTACCAAGGGGCACTTCTCGCTCTGGCCTCGACCGACTCTCCAACCGCCTCCCCAAGATCCTCAGACAAGCCCGCAAACCGCGCACAGCCTTAGATTGGGCAGAGATTGGCCGGGTTAAGCCGACAATACATCGGGAACAAAGGGAGAGCACCGCACGGTTGTGCATTGACGTTGTTTCGCTATAGCAGGCCCAGATGGTCCGGGTATTTGGCCTGCAAGGCAGAGATCAGAAGTTCGAACTCGGGAAGGCTGCGTAAACTCGCGAGGCTGGGATCTTTCAGGAAATAAGGCCAGCAGGCGAATCCGGTGCTGACGCTTCGCTCCAGCCACTCATAAGCGGTCTCGCGTCTCCCGGTGAGGGCGAGCGCGCAGGCGATCTGATAATACGTATGATGCGCGTGGCCAAACGACTTTGGACTCGAACAAGCCCTGGTCACACACTCAATGGCCGCGTCTCGATTTCCCATCAAGGCGTGGAGCAGGCCCTCCAGGCTGATGATCAGCGGTTCGTTCGGGACAAACTGGAGCGCTTCGTCGATCCGGAGCCTCGCCTCCTTCCAGTCCCCAGTCATCATTGCAGGGAACGGAGCAAAATAAAGAGCGTACTTGTTGCCCGGACTCTCCGCCCGCCAGACTTGAATCTGGTGGCGCGCCAGGTCGTATTCCTGGCCCCAAACATAAACCTGCACGATGCTCGGGCTCACAGCCTTCTTGGGTTGAAAAGGCCGTCCCCGTTCAAACATCGCACGTGAGTGATCGAGCAGTCCGATATGTGCCAGGATGCTGCCCAAACGGTTGTAGGCATGAGGCAGATTGTTCTGCAGGGCCAGAGCCCGCTTGAGATCGGCAATCGCCTCCAGATGCTGAAAGTTCTTCGACGGACCCCAGAGCAGAAAAGCCCGGGCCACGTGCCCCTCGGGAAGATTTGCGTCAATCTCGAGGGCTCGCCGGCAGTGGAATTCCGCCTTCTCCAGCCACACGCTGACTGGGTCGAATTCGAAATGGCGGGTTGTGCATGCCAAGGAGAGGGTCGCGTGAGCGAGGGCAAACGCCGGATCGCGAATCACGGCATTCGTTAGATGATGGCTCGCTTGGTCCATCATGGATGCATCGCCAGAGCCCGTGATCCGATAGCCGCGCATGAATTCCGCATATGCCATCGGATCCCGGCTGTAGCGTGGGCGCTGCTCGACCAACGACGGACTATACGGCCGGTTCAGCGCGCGGCTGATCTGCTTGGCAATATCGACTGCGAGACTCGCAAGGCGATCCACATCGATATCGCACTTCTTCGTGAAGCTGGGGCGCTGCAGCAATGTGTCAAACATCTCCAGCGAGAGACGCCACCGCCCCTTCGACATCTGAATAGCGCCGTGCACGACAAATCGCACGCCCAGGCGAGAGGCGATTTCCGAGGGCGTTAGCTCAAGAGGCAGGTTCAGGACTGCCGATGTTGGCAGCACGTCCACGCCCGATAGATTGCCGATGAGCGACACGAGTGCGTCCGCAAACCCGAGACACAGTCCTTGGTCATCTGGCGCCTTCTCCAGCAGCAACAGCGGAAGGACGGCGATGGAGGACCGCTCGCCCCATTCGCTCCCATCTTTCCGGACGTCGCTGCGGACAGAGCTTCGTCCAGAATCCGAGAGCGGATGTTTCGCGTCGATCACTCGAACCGGGCCGACGAATCGATATCCTTTTCCGACCACCGTCTCAAGAAACCGCGGCCGGTCGGCGTTGTCACACAGCGCAGTGCGAAGCTTCCGCACAACGTTGTTGACGTTTTTTTCCGTATCGATAAAAAGATCGGAGCGCCACAGCTTTTTCACGATGTCGTCGCGGGACACCATCTGCTCACGGCGCTCGAGCAGAAAGATCAGCAACTCCATGGGCTTCTTCTCGAGCTTGATCCGCCGCCCGGACCGCCGCAGCTCGTAGCGTCCCAAGTCGACTTCGACTTCGCCAACACTCTGATTTGAACGCCCCATGGAGAACCGTTGCCCAGCATTATCCAATAAAAATCAATAACTTGCGACGATATAAGAAAGATATCCAAAGGCTATCGCGGCTGCATTGTAGAACTCCCGGCCTCACGAGATCATGCCCCATCAAGAATCTCGGAGGAGAAACTTATGAAACGAAAGCCGTTCATCACCCTGTCAATCCTTGCGATGGTGTGCTTCGCAGGCCAGTTCTTCACCACCGCCGCACATCCCGGCGCTCACGACAAGAACGCGTTCACCCCGGACACAGTTCCGTGGGGTCCGCCACCGCCTTTCATCGCCCCGGGTGCACAGGTTGCGGTCATCGAGGGCAATCCGTCCGCATCCACCGGGGATTACACCGTGCGAGTGAAAATGCCGGACGGCTATCGCATTGCTCCCCACTGGCATCCGCTGCGCGAAAACGTCACGGTCATCTCGGGGACCTTCAAGGTTGGGATGGGAGATACGTTCGACAAAGACAAGATGGCGACCTTCCCCGCCGGCAGCTTCGCCTATCTCGATCCCGACATGCACCACTACGCGATGGCCTCCGGCGAAGTCATCATCCAGATTCACGGCGTCGCACCGATGCAGTTCAACTACATTCATCCCGAAGACGACCCGGGCAAGAAGTAGATTTTCAGCACTTTGAATCGATTTGGAGGAAACCATGACGGTGGATACAAAAAAATTGGAGCAATTCTTAGGACAGTTTGTCAACGATCTGGGAGCCACCGTTCACGCCGGTATGGTCGTGATCGGGGAACGCCTTGGCCTTTACAAAGCCCTCGCGGCCAGTCCACTAACTCCCACCGAACTGGCAGCTATAACGCGCACCGACGAGCGCTACGTGCGGGAGTGGCTGGCTTCTCAAGCAGCGGGCGGTTATATCACGTATAACCCGCAAACCCACAAATTCGGAATGACCGAAGAGCAAGCGCTCACCTTGGCGAACGAAGATGGTCCAGCGTATTTGCCGGGCGCCTTTGAACTCGCTCTGGGATCATTGGCAGCCGTTCCCCGCATCACCGAGGCGTTCCGCTCCGGCGCCGGCATGGGTTGGGGCGAGCACGAAGATCGGGTGTTTCACGGATGCGAGAAGTTCTTTCGTCCGGGCTATGCCGCGAACCTGGTGAGTTCCTGGATCCCCGCCCTGGATGGCGTCTACGAGAAACTCGTGCGCGGTGCGAAGGTCGCCGACGTTGGTTGTGGGAAGGGAGCTTCAAGCCTCCTGATGGCAAAAGCCTTTCCCAACTCTCGCATCTTCGGGTTTGACTACCATGACAAGTCCATTCAAGAGGCGCGAGAATCAGCCAGTCGTCAAGGCGCGGCCGACCAGGTCACGTTCGAAGTAGCGAAAGCCAAGGAATTCCCCGGGAAAGACTACGACTTCGTGGCGGTCTTCGACTGCCTCCACGACATGGGAGATCCGGTGGGCGCCGCGGCTCACGTCCGCGCCGCTTTGAGCAACGATGGTTCCTGGATGATCGTCGAACCGTTCGCCAATGACGATCTGCAGGACAATCTCAATCCCGTGGGCCGCGTCTACTATTCATTCTCGACTTTGCTGTGTACGCCCTGTTCCCGGTCGCAGGAGGTGGGGATGTGTCTGGGCGCTCAGGCCGGCGAGAAGCAAATGCAGAAAGTCGTCACTTCTGCCGGCTTCAGTCGCTTCCGGCGGGCCGCCCAGACGCCATTCAATCTGGTCTATGAGGCAAGGCCATAACCGGGACAGACCAGCAATTGCTGCTAGGGTGGGCCGACCGACACAATGGACCCCTATCGTGTCGGCTCATTCTTCCTATTCGCCCCCACAACCTACATACGCGCCGACAGTACTGTGACTCGTCCGCCCGTTTTGACCGGTTGACGTGCAACCTTCCATAATCCGGTAAGGGAAGGGTTGCCGTTGTTCCTAAAAATCGAGAGCGACCACATTGAGTGCGCTAAACGCGCTTAGCGATCGCGGCCATCATGTAAGACTGACAAAGCAGCACGAGTTGCTCTCGCGATTTGCGGACCGTAGAAGAGGTTGGCCCGGCCTCCAGCAGGGAACGCATCGCGCCCGCCATCGCTGCAAGCATTATGTCGATGGCGAATTTATCGGGTGGCGACTTGGTATCTGGCGCTGTCTGAAGCATCGCCTCAACGGCTTTCCGCGAGCGCTGACTGATCCGTTTGATCAACGTAGGCCTACCCACGTCAGCCGAGACTCGGTAGAGCGCCACAGCGATGGCGGCGCGCTCCATCTTGGCGTCCACGAACGCCTCCACCATTTCTTTAATCATTTCGGCCAGCGGCTTATGACGCGCGCTCTCACAAGCAGCCTCAACCCTTGCCACCACGTTATTCATGTGATGTTCCAACACCGCAAACAGAAGCGACTGCTTGTTGGGGTAGTACTGATACAGAGTACCGACAGAAACTCCGGCACGGTCCGCGACGCGGGTCGTCGTCAATCGCTCTGCGCCATGGCGCAGTAAAACCTGAATAGTCGCCTCAGAAATCGCCTCCACCGTGACCGTCGCCCTCGCTTGAATGGGCGTCTTTCTTGCTTCAAATGCAACGAGGGCATCAGCCGGCATATGCGAACTCCAAACCTGAAGAATCCTTCATCCAATGATTGTAGCAAGGAGGAACCAATGATTGAACAAACTGATCTCGCCGGCAGTTTCACTCTGCCTGGCACATCGATAGCGGTAAACAGGATGGGTTACGGTACCATGCAACTTGCCGGCCGAGATGGCGACAAGCTGGTATGGGGACCTCCACGAGATGTCGAGGGAGCCATTGCTGTTCTGCAAGAGGCCGTCGCGAGCGGCGTGAACCATATCGATACATCTGATTATTATGGTCCCCATGTCACGAACCAGATCATACGAAAAGCGCTATCTCCCTATCCCGACGATCTGGTGATCGTCACCAAGTTCGGCGCCCGGCGCACTAAGGATGGATCCTGGGTTCCAGCTTTCTCGCGCGAAGACCTGACTGCAGCGGTTCATGACAATCTTCGCAATCTGGGTCTGGATGTGCTCGACGTGGTCAACCTGCGCAGTATGTTTAGCATCCACGAACCTGCCGAGGGATCGATTGAGGGACCGATCACCGTTCTGGCCGAGCTCCAACAAAAAGGCCTGGTCCGTCATATCGGGCTGAGCAACGTCACGGCGGCGCAGATCGCGGAGGCGCGACAGATCGCTCCGATCGTCTGTGTGCAGAACATGTACAACCTAGTGCAACGAACCGACGATGCCTTGATCGACGATCTTGCCCGCGACGGCATCGCCTATGTGCCATTCTTTCCACTCGGCGGCTTCAGCCCATTGCAGTCGGCTGCCTTGTCTGACGTCGCCGCGCGACTCGCGGCCACACCCATGCAGGTTGCGCTTGCCTGGCTTCTTCAGCGCTCGCCCAACATCCTGCTGATTCCGGGCACGTCCTCCATCGAGCATCTTCGCGAGAACCTTAAGGCCGCGACGCTGCAGATTCCCGCTGAAGTCCTTTCCACCCTCGAGACAATAAATGGACATGAGAAGGAGATTTGATATGCGTGTTTTTGTTACAGGTGCAACTGGATTCGTGGGTTCCGCAATCGTCCGAGAGCTGATCGACACGGGCCATCAAGTGCTAGGTCTTGTTCGCTCGGATGCGACTGCCAAGTCTCTTGCCGCCGCTGGTGCCCAAGTGCATCGAGGCGACCTTAAAGACCTGGAAAGCCTGCTCACTGGAGCAGCCGCTGCGGCGCCCAGCGTTGTAAGTCCTCTCTCCGTTCGGGGATCAGTTTGAGCAAGTCTCGATTATCCGTCATACCAGATAGACGGTCGAAACATGATTACGTTATGACTGGGACACTACACTAATCCAGGTGATTGTGGGCCTGACGTTCGACCGACCAAATATCTTCCGGCTTTTGTTCGAACGGATAAACGTGCACCATCCAGCCGAAGATCTGTGGCATGAATTTGCCTCCGGCAGCATCGCAGGCTTCCTTGGTCGTAATCGAACCGCGCAGGCCAAATTGAGGGTTCGGTCCGCCCATCTCAGTTCGTTTGTCATCTGGAGGCACGCACAAGTTCACGTGCGCGTGCCACTGGGCGATGCTGAGCGGGATGCGAGAGTCGAGCTCCTCTTCGCCAGTGTTTTTGGGTGCAGTGTACATGACCCCGATCAGCTTGTAGCCATCGCCTTGTTTCTCATAGAGCAGTGAAGTCGGATGATCGGGATTGAAGCGCCTGCCCGCTTCGAAAGCGTACCAGTAGTTTGTAAAGTGGTACTGTTTCTGCGGGCGTTTAGGCATAAAAATCTTGTAGCCGTCGGCGAGAGCAGCTTTGTAGTCCACGTATTTCTCCGCGACCTTGCGAGCGGCTGCGGCCACCTGGTCGGCTTTTTCCTGATCGCCTGGCTTGGCATCGCGCAGCGCGGTCATCTTCATGTGCGGGCCCATATCCATGTGCCGGCCTTCCATGGATTGCATGGCGTGAGCGCTGCCGTCGTTGCCCATCCCCGGCATGTCGTGCATTTCGGACGCGCTCATTTTGGACATGTCGCTCTGGGCTTGTTGTTGGCTCCAAAGCGGAGTAAATGCGAACACCGCGATCGCAGCCGCGCTCAGAATTGGTTTGTTCATACAAATCCCCCACTATGTACTAAACCCTGAACGAAGCGGGTTGTTTCCGCAACAGCAGAGCGTTACTGATAGTTACGGGAGTAATTCGGCTGACCGGGTTGCTTCAGGAGGCGAGTCCAGGTGGCCTTACTTCTGCCAATCCGACGGAGAGCAATACACTCTTTGCGGCCTCACTTCCTGATCGGATGCAATCAGGCACTCCGATTCCGCGGTATCCGTTGCCCGCCAGCGCCAAGCCGGGAAGCTTCTGCCGCAGGCTTTCAATCCGCTGCAACCGCTCCAAGTGACCGACTCCGTATTGAGCCATCGCACCGTTCCACCGATAAATGCGAGTGAAAACTGGATCAGCCGTCAGTTTGATGATTTGACCAAGCTCTTCACGAACAATGCGGACGATTTCTTCATCCGGAGCCTGGAGAACGTGTTCGTTTCGAGCGCCGCCAATGAAGCAGCGGAGCAGGGCGCGGTCCTCCGGGGCGCGGTGTGGAAACTTGTTATGCACAAACGTGGCCGCGAGCATGTGCCGGCCCTCGCTGCGAGGCACAAGAAATCCGAAACCCGGTGGCAGAGACGAACGCACGCTCCGGTCGTAGCCGAGGTTTACAGTCACTGACGAAGTGTACCGGATGCCTCGAAGCTCAGAAGCAAGCTCCGCGCTGGCCATCCCCAGCAACTCCGCAGCCGCTTGCGCCGGTATGGCCATAATCACCGCGTCGAATTCATCCGAAGCATAGCCTGCGGAAACTACCCAGCCTCCATTCTGCGGTTGAACACGTTGCACTGGGGTACTGGAGTTAAGCGCAGATGCAGGAAGCCGAGAAACCACCGCATCCACCAACTGCTGCATGCCATTTTTCAAAGAAGTGAACAGCGGCTGGGCCGGGCCGGTTGGAGCATGTGCCATTTTGTTGCGCGCGGCCAGCATGGCGCGGCCGAGGCTGCCATGGGTCGCTTCCATCTCGGCAAAGCGTGGCAGAACGGCGCGTACGCTGAGTTGGCTGGCCGCACCGCCGTACACGCCCGAAAGCAGCGGATCAGCCAGACGATCCACCATTTCGCTCCCATAGTGCCGCTCCACAAACGAAGCGACGGTTTCGTCAGCCTCGGCTTTTCGTGGAGGATGAAACCATTCGCGCGCCATCCGCATTTTGGTGCGCGCGGAAAACAGCGGCGACAACGCCGTCGGCGTGATCTTCGTCGGAACCATGAACATCAGGCCGTCGGGCATCACGACTAACCTGCCCTTCACCAGAATGTAGGTTTTGCGATCGGCATCATTGGATCCGATAAGTTGATCGCCCAGTCCGACTTCGCGGCTCAGGTCGCTGGCCCAGGGCTTTTCCGTGAGAAATGAATCGGGTCCGGCTTCGAGCAGACAGCCGTCCGCCCACTCGGTCACCAGCACTCCGCCGAGACGCGAACTGGTCTCGAACAGAGTGTATTCCAGCGAAGCCCCAGCCTGGCGCCGCTTTTCCAGCGCAAAAGCAGCTGACAATCCGGAAATTCCGCCGCCGATGATGGCTATCCGCTTCATTTACTGGCTAGCGTGATTGCGAGAGCCGCGTTCTGGCGACCTCGGCCAGGGCCGCGGCCAGCAGCGACGAATCATTCAGGGACTCGGCGCGCCACAACCGCATGTCTTGCGCCTCCGCGAATTGCTTGAAGCCGATGTCGATGTCGTAGAGAACTTCAACATGGTCACACAGAAATCCGATGGGTTGAACGAAAACGTCGCGATGACCTTTTTCTTTCAGACTGAGAATCGTGTCTTCAACTCGCGGTCCCAACCACGCTCCACCTGACATGCCCTGACTTTGAAATGCGAACGTCCAGTCTCCCGAAGCTAGCGCGGCCTCATCCGCCACCAGCGAAGCAGTTTCCTTCGTCTGGCTTTCATAGGGATCGCCCTCCGCGACCGTGCGCTCAGGCACGCTATGCGCTGTAAAGATAATCGGGATTTGTTGCGTCTGTGCTTCGCGACGGGCGCGGTCCAATCCGGCACGCAGCTTTTCAGCAAAGGCTCTGATCAATAGCGGATGATCGTGCCAGGACTCGACGAAATCGACGGCAAAGGAAGTTTCATTGTCAGCGAGGGTGGAGCGATAAAGTCCGACGCTGGTCCGTGAATTCTGCGGCGCGAGGCAGATGGCAACGGCATGCTCGATGCCATCGGAGATCATGGCGCGAACTGCCTCGGCGATGAACGGCTTCCAATTGCGCATGCCAACGTACACCGGCATGCCCGATTCACTCGCCAGAAGTTCCGCTTGCTTCAGCGTCAATTCGGTTAGCGGAGATCGGCCAATCAGGCCGTAGCGATGCTTCACTTCGTCCACGACTGGCTGTGGAAGCGGTCGCCCACCGGTTACCCGCAGGAGAAAGTCCGGGACTTGTGCAACAGAGTCCGGGCTGCCATGAGCGAGCAGCAGGACGGCGTTTTTTCTTGAATCAGCCAATCTCTAGTCCCTTGACTGCGACGCAGGAATGACGCTGGTCGAGTGTTCCTGCACAAACTTCGCCAATGCTTTCACATTCTCAACCGGAGTTTCCGGCAAAATACCGTGACCCAGATTGAAAATGTGTCCGGGACGTCCGGCCGCGCGACGCAGAATGTCTTCGGCTCGCAACTTCAGTTCTTTCCATTCCGCGAACAGCAGAACCGGATCGAGATTACCCTGCACGGCACAATCGGAACCAACGCTGCCCCAACCGTCATCGAGCGGAATGCGCCAATCGAGCCCAATCACTTCGGCGCCGGTTTCTCGCATCGAGGCCAGAAGGGTGGCGCTGTCCGTCCCAAAATAAATTATAGGTACGCCCGTTCTTTGTAGCGCTTTCACTAGTTCGGTAGTGCGCGGCAGCACGTAGCGACGATAGTCCTCGACGCAGAGGCAGCCAACCCAGCTGTCGAAAATCTGGATGACGTCCGCGCCGGCATGAACTTGCTGGGCTGCATATTCGGAGACGACTGCGACCAACTTTCGCATCAACTCATCCCAAACCGCGGACGACGAGTACATCATTTTCTTGGCGTGGACGTAGTTGCGCGATCCGCCGCCTTCGATCATGTAACTGGCAAGCGTAAACGGCGCGCCACAAAACCCGATCACCGGCAGACCCTCGCCAAAATGCTTGCACACGAGGCGCACCGCGTCGGAAACGTATCCCAGATCAGCCGCACGGTCGGTGCGCAGGCGCGCGATGTCTTCTTTCGTCCGCACCGGCTTCTCGATGACAGGACCTTCTCCGGCTGAGAAGTGGAAAGCCAATCCCATAACTTCCAGCGGCAACAACAGGTCGGCAAAAATAATGGCAGCATCTACCCCGAGAGCCTCAGCGGCGGTGATGGTTACCTCGGCCGCGACTTCCGGCTTCTTGCAAATCTCGATCAGCGAGTATTGTTTGCGAACGGCGCGGTATTCCGGCATATAACGGCCAGCTTGCCGCATGAACCACACCGGCGTGCGGTCAACCGGTTGGAGGTTGCAAGCCTTGACGAATCGGGATTCAGGGGCAGACATGCGACCTTCCAATGTAGCATTTTCGAGCCGTGCTCTGCGGTGCAGGCCGGGAAGCGCTCATCAGCATTCACTGCTTGACGGGGCTGTCCAAAAGCTGGACAATTTGCCCTAATGATTAGGGCGCACCAAAAGAGATAACCTCATTCCCCCCGTAAGTCAGCCTATGATTCTTAAGAACGATCAGCAGGAGGTAGGGCACATGGCAGCGAATCAGGTGGTTCTTTACTTCGACAAGCAGGAGGATGCTCTGCTTTTCACCTTGGCTGCCAGTTCGGTCATGTCAGCGGAAGGCCCAGTCCACGGCAGTGACGCTGTGGTCAAGGTTGCAGAGGAAATTTGCAAAGCCAGTCGAATCACGACTGAGGGTGTGCTCAATAGCAGCGAGCTAGTCTGACCATGCTAGTCTGACCACGGCTGCGGCGTGCGATCCCAGCGGTGCTGCTTCAGAGTCTGAAGTAGTCCGTCGTCGAGCGGCCCGGCATCGCTCATCGCAATGTTTTGCCGGACGTGATCCGGCTTCCTCATTCCTACGATCGTCGTACTCACCGTCGCGTCCGACAGGATAAACCGCAACGCTGCGTCCGGCAGACTCATGTTCTTGGGAATCTCCGGCTTCAGTTTCTCCACCCGTGCCAACGTTTGCTTGAGATTTTCCGGGCTGAAGTATTTCGATCGCCAGTCGTTCGCGGAAAACTTGGTTTCCGTCGTCATCTTGCCACCCAGACTGCCTTCATCGAGAGGGACTCTGGCAATCACTCCAATGTTTAGTTCCCGGCAGGCAGGAAAGAGTTTGTCTTCCGGCGATTGATCGAAAATGTTGTAAATCACCTGTACAACATCCACCAGTCCGGTCCGCATCGCCTTGATGCCATTCTCCGGTTGCCAGCGATTCAGACTCAATCCGAAGAAGCGGATCCATCCATTACGCTTCAGCCTTTCCACCGTGTCGCGAAACTCCGCTTCGCCAGCCCAGCTATCGTCCCAGACATGAAATTGCAGAAGGTCAATGGAGTCGGTTCCAAGCTTCTCCCGAATGAGCTTGGCATATTTGAAGACGTGTTCAGAGGGAAAGACGTCACGGTAGTTGTCTTTCGGGGAGGCCGGCCACTGGTTGTTGAAGGGCGGAATCTTGGAGGCTGCGTAGAGGCGTCTCCCGCGGTTGGCAGATAAGATTTTGCCCAGCAAAGCGTCACTCTTACCCTCGCCATAGGCCCAGGCGGTATCAAAGAAATTGCAGCCGAGGTCGGCGGCCAACTGCAGAGCCTCTAGCGATTGACGGTCATCGGACCCGCTCCAACCGCTCATTCCCCAGAGTCCATGGGCGATTTCGCCCACCTCGACACCAGTGCGGCCTAGCCTTCGATACTTCATGGATCCTCCCGCGGGGATGAAAATATCCGCTGCCGGGATTTGACATCGCCGCCCTTAGATTTTTAACATATAGGTTCAGCATTGAACTGTTCAAGAGTGAGGCAGTTTCAGACGCTGCACACCCTAATTCCTTGCAATAACCTCTATGATTACAGTTAAACAGCTTACCAAGAGATACGCTCGGAATACTGCGGTCGACCACATCTCATTCGAGGTTGAAAAAGGTCAGATCGTAGGTTTTCTCGGGCCGAACGGGGCCGGGAAGACCACAACCATGCGCATGCTGACGTGTTTTCTTCCGCCGACGTCGGGCAGCGCAACTGTCGCCGACTACGATGTCTTGGAGCAGCCGCTCGAAGTCAAAAAGCGCATCGGCTATCTGCCCGAAACGCCGCCGCTCTATCCAGAAATGGAGACGGACGAATACTTGACGTTCGTGGGCAAGCTCAAAGGGCTCTCGGGCGCGGAGTTGCGCAGGCGAGTCGATTACGTTTGCGATCGCTGCGCCGTCGCCGATGTAAAGAACAAACTCCTCGGCAAACTTTCGAAAGGCTATCGCCAGCGCGTGGGTCTGGCTCAGGCTATCATTCACAATCCGGACGTGCTGATTCTCGATGAGCCCACTGCCGGTCTCGATCCGAAGCAGATCAACGAGACTCGGGATCTGATTAAGAGCCTGGGCGGCGACCACACCATCATTCTCAGCACTCACATTCTGCCCGAGGTCGAGCAGACTTGCGAGCAAGTCCTCATCATCAACAAGGGCAAGCTCGTAGCGACGGACTCAGTGCACAACCTGCAAAATCGCGCTCGCGGAGCAGAATCCGTCCTGGTCGAAGTCAGCGGCCGCAATGGCATCCTCGATTTCGCAGCCGTACAGCGGCGACTCGAACAGATTGCTGGTGTAAGCCGCGTCGTGGCCAAGCAGAACCTACAGAACCGCAGCAGCTTCGAGGTCGAAAGCGGGAAAGGCTTTGTCCGCGGCGATCTGGCGCGTGCTGTGGTCGAGTCCGGTTGGGATCTCAACGAGCTGCGGCCCGCGGCCATGAGTCTTGAAGAGATATTCCTGCAACTCACCGGCGCGGAAAAAGCTGCCCAAGAAGAAGGCGCAGTCAAGGAGGCACAGTAAATGCGAAATATTTTGATCATCTGCCGTAAAGAGCTGCGCAGCTATTTCGCGTCGCCCATTGCGTACCTGCTGCTGACGATGTTTGCGCTGATCTTCGGTTACTTTTTCTGGAGTTCGTTGGGCGAATTCGTTTACGTCGCCATGGAATCGCAGATGCGGGGACAGATGTACCCGATGAATCTGAACGAGATGATCGTAAGGCCATTGCTTTTTAATGTCGGCGTGGTTGGCCTGTTCTTCATCCCCATGATTACCATGCGCCTGTTTGCGGAAGAGAAACGCAGCGGCACGATCGAGCTGCTCGTAACTTCGCCGATCCGCGATAGCGAAATCATCCTGGGCAAGTGGCTGGCGGCAGTCGGTCTTTACGCTTGCATTCTGCTGCTTACGGCGGTGAACTTTGCATTTCTTTTTAAGTATGGCAAGCCTGACTGGAAGCCGTTGGCGATTGGTTATCTCGGATTGTTGCTACAGGCAGGCGCATTGCTGGCGATTGGCACGTTCATCTCTACGCTGACCAAGAACCAGATCATTGCCGGCGCCGCGACCTTTGGAGTGTGCCTGCTCCTCTGGGTTTTGGGCTGGGTCGCTGGATACGAGACCGCTGTCTGGGCACAAGTGCTTGCTTACATGTCGATCATTACGCACTTCGAATCCTTCGCCAAAGGCGTGCTCGACTTGAAGGATGCCATCTTTTATGTGACGGTGATTTTCCTGGGACTGTTCTTCACGGCCCGTTCCATGGAATCTCTCCGCTGGAGGTCGTAGGTGAATATACAGTTGCTGAAAGCCAGACAGACGAAGTACGCAGCGTATGCGGCCGTCTACGTCCTGGTCGTCATAACCGCGGTTGTCCTCGTGAATGTACTTGCGAATCGTTATACAAAGTCCTATGACGCCACATCGAACAAGCGCTATAGCCTGTCCGAGCAGACCGCGAAGATTGTGAAGGGACTAAAAGAGAATGCGACCATCCTCTATTTCGACCAGGGGACGCGGTTTCAACACGCGAAAGACTTGCTCGGGGAATACGCATCGCTTTCCCCAAAAGTCCACGTTGACTACATCGACCCTGACAAGAAACCTCAGGAAGCTCGTGAAGCGGGCATAAAGAATTACGGAACCGCAATCGTGCAGGTGGGCGACAAAAAAGAAGAAGCCAAGAGCATGACGGAAGAGGGCATCACCGGGGCCTTCATCCGTGTGCTGAAAAACAAAACGCGGACGGTATGCTTCGTCGCCGGCAGCGGCGAGCATCAGATCGACGACTCCGACCGGAACGGTTATTCCAATTTCAAAGAACTCGTGGCCAAAGACAACTACGAAGCGAAGTCGATCGATTTGCTGCAGAAAGCTCAGGTAACGGAGGATTGCACGGCACTGGTAATCGCTGGACCCACTCGCGACTATCAGCAACCGGAAGTCAACGCCATCAAGAAATACGTCGAAGATGGCGGGCGCGCTTTGTTCATGCTCGATCCCCCGCTGAAGATTGGACGCTCCGACATAGCTGATAACGATGTCCTCATCAGCCTGCTGCAAAGTTGGGGCGTAACCATGGACAAGAACCTGATCCTGGATTTGAACCCGATTGGCCAATTGGCCGGACTCGGGCCGCAGGTAGCCCTGGTAACCAGCTACGACTCGCAGCCCATTGTGAATGGCATGAAGGGCACGGCAACCGGATTCCCGCTCTCGCGTTCGATGGAGATAAAGAACGGCGACAAGACTACGGTACAAAAGATGTTTGACTCGTCGAGCACAAGCCTGGCGACGAACAACCTGAGTTCTCCCGCGATCGATCCAAACGACCCGAAGAATAAGAAGGGACCGCTGACCATTGCTGCAGCTGGCACGTACAACACCGGCAAGCAGGAATCGCAAGGCCGGTTCGTAGTAGTGGGTAGTTCGTCATGGGCGGCGAACTCTTTCCTCAAGTTCAACGGCAACAGCGATCTGGCTTTGAACACGATCGACTGGTTAGCTTCGGATGAGGATCTGATTTCGATCCGTCCCAAGCAAGAAGAAGACCGTCGTATCACCATGACTCGCGCTCAGCTGAACCTGGTTCGGATCACCAGCCAGTTCCTGCTGCCGCTGATTGTAGTCTTTGCCGGTGTGTCAGTTTGGTGGCGGAGGCGGTAGATGAAACTGCGTGGTCTGATCGTCGCCGCCCTCATCTTAGCGGGGCTCACGGGAACGCTTTACTGGTCGAATCACCACAAGCCCTCGGATACCACCGAAGCTTCCGCCGACGTGGCGCCCAAGATTCTTGCGGTTAAAGAAGCTGAGATTTCCAAGTTCGACCTGAAGAAGGATGGCGGCGAGCAAGTCGGCGGCGAGCGCAATAGCGCGGGCCAGTGGCGCATTACTTCTCCAACGCCTCTGCCCGCCGATCAAAGTGCAGTGTCCAGCTTGCTCGGTACTTTTTCATCTCTCAACTCGGAGCGTTTGGTCGAAGAGAAAGCCAGCAATCTAGTTCCTTACGGTCTGGATGCGCCGAAGCTTGAAGTTGATTTGTCTGAAAAAGACAACCAGACTCAGAAGCTCCTGCTGGGCGACGAGACCCCCGCCGGCAACGGAATTTATGCCAAACTCGACGGCGATCCGCGTGTTTTCACCATCCCCAAGTATGACAAGACCAGCGTTGACAAGAGTGCGAACGATCTGCGGGACAAGCGGTTGCTGACTGTCGATTCCGACAAGATCAGCCAAGTCGACCTGATTGCGAAGAAGCAGGAAATAGCTTTCGGCCGCAACAAGGACGAATGGCAAATCGTGAAGCCCAGACCGCTGCGTGCGGATGGGACGGCAGTGGATGAACTGGTTCGCGCCCTCACCGATGCGAAGATGGAACTCGGCGCATTGGACGACCCAAAAAAGAATGCCTCACTCTTCTCCACCGCCGCGCCGGTCGCGACCGCCAAGGTAACGGCTGAGTCGGGAACGCAGGAATTGCAGGTGCGCAAGAACAAGGACGACTACTACGCCAAATCGAGCGTAGTGGAAGGCGTCTATAAAGTTCCGAGCACGCTTGGTCCGGCGCTCGACAAGAATCTGGAAGACTTCCGCAACAAGAAGTTGTTCGACCTCGGGTCCGACGATCCCAACAAAATCGAAATTCGCGACGCATCGAAAAGTTATTTCCTGACCCGAAGGGGAGAAGATTGGTGGTCGGGCAGCGCGAAAAAGATGGATGCAGGCACAGTTCAGGAACTCATCGACAAACTTCGCGATCTCTCGGCCAGCAAGTTTGTCGACTCCGGGTTCACGACAACGCTGATTGACCTAGCCGTCACATCAAACGACGGCAAGCGAGTCGATAAGGTGGCGATCTCGAAAGCCGGCGACAACTACATCGCAAGACGAGAAAACGATCCCACACTCTATCAAATCGATTCCAAGACAGTGGATGACCTCAGAAAATCTGCCGACGACGTAAAGCCCGCGGCCGCACCCGGCAAATAGTATCGCGACGCCCACCACCTATTCGGGCAGGCCCAAGCGGCGCAGGAGATCGGCAAATCTGGGATCTCCGCGGAGACTCTTGAAAGGGGGGACGCACTTCAGCAACATGATGTCCTGGCCGTCTCGTTCTGCGTAAGCTTGGTCGAGCCACTTGAAGGCGCTGTCCTTGTCGCCCGCAAGTGCGTAGGCGGAAGCTACACCGGCTGGGTCCACAGATTCGCCACCTGGTTGCTTTAGCGTCTGCAAGGTCCGCTCAAGATTCTCTTGGTAAAATCCTCTTTCTCCTCCTGTCTTGAAGGCTTGCAGCATCATGGCCGCCTCCGCAGCCGCGTCCTCTGGACTGGAACCACTGAGCAACTCGCTCTTTTGGTTCTCCTCGATTGATTCCTCGTATCTTCCCATCGTCACCAGAAGCCACGAAAAGTACTGATGGGCGAGGGGAAAAGTGGGATCCATTGCGATGGTGTGCTGGAATTGCTGATAGGCCTTTTCGTAGTTTTCCGCAAACATATAGGTCATGCCCATGAAATTGTTTATCGGCAATGACAAGGGGTCCAGTTCCAATGCCCTCTGGTTCTCGGCAATCGCCTCTGACATTCGTCCCATGGGAGCGAGGTAACAATTGGAATAAAAGAGGTGGGCATAGGCAGAGTTCGGGTTCAGTTCGAGGGCTGTCAGAAATTCTTTCTGTGCGCCGGGAAGATCGAACTCATAGTGCGACTTTTCCATGCCCAGGGCGGCATGCGCTTCCGCGAGCGAAGGATCCAGCGTCAAAGCTTTGGTGGCTGCCGCTTTGGCTTCAGGAAGGCTGTCCTTGGCCGAGTAGACACCTAAAATATTGCTGATGTTGTAGGCGTCGGCCAGGCCGACATATGCGAGGGCGAAATTAGGATCCTTTTCGGTTGCGCGTTGAAGATACCCGATGCTCTCCTTGATGGCGGCGGGATTCCTCTGGTTCCAGTAGAAACGGCCTTTCAAGTAGAGGTCATAAGCCTCAGGGTTTAGCGTGCGCATTTTGGATAAATCAATCTCCTGCTGCGGCGTAAGATTAATCTGCACCTGTCGCGCGATGGCCTTTCCCAGTTCGTTCTCGATCAGCAGCAGGTCATGCAGTTCACGCTCATAATTCTGTGCCCAAAGGTGGGTTTGGTCGCTCACCCGAATTAGCTGCGCGCTGACGCGAGCCTCTCCACCCTCACGTCGCACGCTTCCTTCCAGGATGTAATCGACGCCCAGTTCTTGCCCGATCTGGCTGACGGTTTTGTTGGTGTGCTTATACGCCATTGCAGAGGTGCGAGCGATGACGCCCAACTGTTCGGGGCTCAGTTGCCCCAGGTCGGTAATTGTCTCTTCCGTTAGACCGTCGCTGAAGTACTCTTGCGTGGGATCGTTGCTCATGTTCTGGAAAGGCAGCACCGCCAGCATCGCTCGCTTCTGGGCAGGGGGGGTCTTGGGCGGATGCGAACGTCTCAGATAGGTGACGCCTGCCAGAACGGCGAGCAGAGTAACCGCCAACAATGCCACGACCAACCGCTGCACGCTTCCAGGTCGCGAACCCGGCACCTCAGCCGTGGCGTCGCCAGGGGCGACGCTCTCCGAAGGTTGAGCGGTCTCCGCCGTGGCTTCGTGAACCGGGGCGAGGAAACGGTACCCGCGCCGCGGAATTGTCTCAATGAATCGAGGGTTGTCGGCCGAGTCGCCGAAGGCAACACGCAGTTTCCGGATGGCCGTGTTGATGCCCTCATCGAAACCGACAAAAGTATCAGCGGGCCAGAGTCTGGCCTGCAACTCCTCGCGCGTAATTATGTCTCCGGGACGCTCCAGAAGCATCGCCAGGACCCGAAAAGGCTGCTCTTGCAGCGGAACTTTCCGCCCACTCTTGCGTACATCGCTAGAGCCTAGATCGATTTCGAAAAGTCCGGTGCGAACCCGGCGACTGGACCTGGCAGGCGCTTCCATAACCTCCACTCAAGGGAACCTGATTTTACTCCAGGACCCGGCTCTGTGGCTGGCCTAACAGCCCACGGCCAGACAGAGCGGGAACGGCGGGATATCGCCGAGTACGCAGTGACGTTCGCATGGAAGCGATGAAATTAGGGCGCCGGCAGTGCTGTTTTTTTCTGAATTCCTTCACCTTCAACGATGGTGTAAATGAAATCTGCCGGGACATCGTGCAGGACTTCAACTTTGCCGCTCGCCCATTTGATCTCGATCTCGTCCATTCTGGCTTCGGTGCCGAGGCCGAAGTGCAGTCGCGGATCATTCTGCGAGAGATAGCTGCCTCCTGCGCGAACCTCGTTGAATTGCACTAGCCTTCCCGCTTTTGTAGTTACCCGCGCACCAATAGCCATCTTATTGCTCTTTGTGCCTACTAACGTGAACAGCACGCGGTGATTCTTGTTTCCTCCCTGATTTAGCAGCAGGGTTGGCTGTTCTCCAGTGTTTATAACCACGATGTCGATGTTTCCATCGTTATTGAGGTCGCCAAATGCCGCGCCGCGCCGCGCCGCATCAGGGACTCCGGCAAGCGCACTGGAAACATCTTCGAAGGTGCCATCGCGGTTATTGCGGAACAGCAGCATGGGCTCGCGGTAACGGGGAGCGCCTGGGACGAGATCCATTTGCGGATACACGTGTCCATTCGCGACGAACAGGTCCGGCCATCCGTCGTTGTCCATGTCAAAGAATCCGGTTCCCCAACCCACCGGGTTATACGTGGGCTTGGCAAGTTTGGCGGGGTAACTTACTTCGGAGAATCCCTGCGCTCCAAGATTCCGAAACAAGCTGTCGGGTTGTTCGGTAAAGGTGGTCACGAAAACGGAGAGGCGGCCCTCGTGTAAATAGTCGCTCCAGTCCACTCCCATGTTGCCGCGCTCCGACCCGTCGCCGCTGACCGCCGCTCCTGAGAGCATTCCGACTTCTTCAAAAGTTCCATCGTGTTTGTTGTGGTAGAGGTAATTCGGGCCGGAATCGTTTGCGACATACAGATCGGGCCAGCCGTCGTTGTCGTAGTCGCCCCAGATTGCTCCCAGGCCGTAGTATTTGTTGGGGTCGTCGACCCCAGCCTTTTTGGAAACTTCTTCAAAGGTGCCGTCCCCGCGATTGTGAAACAACAGGTCGGACTCACCAAGCATGCCCCACGGTCCGCACTGGACCGGGATTCCCTTAAAACTGCAGTTCTTCTCATTGGTTCCGAAGTTGGGCAGGTGGTTCACGTCAAAGTGCACGTAGCGAGAAACGAACAAGTCCACCTGGCCGTCGCGATCGTAGTCGGCCCAGGCTGCGCCGGTGCTGAATCCTCCGGCGGCCACTCCTGCCTTATCGGTGACATCCTCGAATTTGCACTTGCCCAAATTGTGGTAGAGAGCGTTTCCGCCATAGCCAGTTACATAAATATCTGGCAGACCGTCGTTGTCGTAATCGGCGACGGCTACTCCCATGCCCCACCCTTTTCGTGTGAGCCCGGCGGACTTGGTGATGTCGGTGAATTCGAAGCCGTCGTCCTGGTGATAGAGCGTGACCATGGGGTCGCCGCCTTGCTTGTAGCGGTCGACAGTCGATCCGTTCACCGTGATGATGTCGAGTCTGCCGTCGTTATCGCAGTCGATGAGGCCCACGCCGCCGCTCATTGATTCCACGATGTAGCGCTTTTCTGGAGACGAAATGTGGGAGACGGTCAGTCCAACTTGCTTGGCGACGTCTTCGAACTTGGGCAGGGGAGTTTTTGTGGGGACTGCTTGCGCAGAGGCAAAGACAGAGAACAACACACCCAAGGAGAGAAGTATTCGCATGATCAACCGGAAGCGGCGATTATAAATCCAGCGTGGAGGCCGGGCGTCCCCTCCTCCATCATTCATTTGTGAAACATGCAGTCTTCCGGATGAAAAGGTCAATCGGCGGGTGCCGGCGCGGGTTCTGGGACGTGTGCCTTGCCTCGCTCGCGCCATCCTTCGATAATCAGATACAGCACGGGAATGAAGAAGAGATTGAGAACGGTTGACATGATCATGCCACCGAACACCGTGGTTCCAACCGAGTGACGTCCTTCCTGGCCTGCGCCGTGGGCCACCATGAGCGGCACTACGCCTAGGATGAACGCGAACGACGTCATGAGGATGGGGCGCAGACGAATCCTGGCTGCCTCGACTGTGGCTTCCACCAGCGGCAGGCCGCGCTCCCGCAACTGCTCGGCGAATTCGACGATCAGAATCGCGTTCTTGCTTGCCAAGCCGATCAGCATCACCAATCCGATCTGGCAGTAAACATCGTTTTGCAGGCCCCGCAGCGCTTGTGCACCGAGCGCTCCCAGCAGCGCCATGGGTACCGCGAGCAACACGATGAAAGGCAGCACGAAGCTTTCATATTGCGCAGAGAGTGTCAGATACACGACCAAAATTCCGAGGCCAAACAATATGATCGTGGTTCTTCCGGATGCCAGTTCTTCGAGCGACAGTCCTGTCCATTCGTAGGTGAAGCCCTGGGGCAAAACTTTCTTGCTCAAATCCTCCATGGCGGCGATGGCTTGCCCAGAACTCAAACCTGCTCCCGCTGAGCCGTCAATTTCGGCAGAACGGAACAGATTGTAGTGGCTGATGACCTGCGGCGTTGTGGTCTGCGTGACTGTGGCCAGGTTCTCGAGCGGAATCATCGCGCCTGTATCCGAGCGCACATAGTACTGCTTCAAATCCTTGGCCTGCGAACGAAATTGCTTGTCGGCCTGGATGTAAACGCGATAGGAACGATTGTTGAAATCGAAATCGTTAACGTACGCCGAACCCATGTATACGCCGAGAGTATCGGTGATCTGCTGCAGCGGTAGGTGCAGGCTCTTGGCCTTCTCGCGATCAATGGTGACCAGGAACTGCGGATCGCTTGCGGTGTAACTGCTGAACAAGCCCGTCAGATCTTTGCGCGCGTTGCCCTGGCGAACCATCTCCTGCGTGACATTGGCCAACTCTTCCAAGCTGTGCGAACCCTGGTCTTGCACTTCAAACTGGAAGCCACCGAATTGGCCCAGGCCCTGCACGGCAGGTGGCAAGAAGCAAAGTACCAGCGCTCCCGTGATTCCCGAGACAGATCCGCGCAAACGGTTCACCACTCGGTCGGCGGAATGCTCTGCGCCTTTGCGTTGTGAGTAACCGGTAAGCCCCGCATAAATGATTCCGCGGTTGGGCGCGCCGTTGCCGGTGATGGCGAAAATGTTTTCAACTTCCGGCATCTGGCGCATGATTGCGCTCACCTGATCCTCGATGTGCCTGACGTAATCGGCGGATGCCCCGGGCGGGGCCTGGATGACGACCGGGAAATAGCCCTGATCCTCGTCGGGGACGAAGCCCGTCGGCACACGTTGGAAAATTACGAAGGTGAGTCCCAGTCCCCCGAGAAACAGCAGCACTGCGGCCAGGCGAAAGCGGAGGAAAGCGCGTAGGGATCGCTGATATCCCACTGTGAGGGTGCCGATCACTCGATCAGTCTGACGGAAAAACCATCCTTTTGTGCCGGGCTCGCGCCCGAGCAAAATTGCGGAGAGCGACGGCGTCAGGGTGAGCGCATTGAACGCAGAAATGGATATCGAGAACGCTATGGTGAGCGCGAATTGCCGGAACAGAATGCCGGTGGTGCCGGGGAAAAAAGCGACTGGGACAAACACGGCAACAAGCACCAAGGATGTGGCGATAACGGCGCCAGCCACTTCTCCCATCGCGACCGAGGCTGCTTTGTGCGCGTCGCGCTCACCCTCCTGAAGGTGACGTTCGATGTTTTCGATGACGACGATGGCGTCGTCTACCACCAACCCGGTGGCCAATGTGATGCCGAACAGAGTCAGCGTATTAATCGAGAATCCCAGTATCTTGACAAAGGCAAAAGTCCCAATCAATGACACCGGAATCGTGACCGATGGAATGATGGTACTGCGCCAGTCTTCAAGAAACACGAAGATCACCAGAATGACGAGCACGATGGCTTCGACCAGAGTAACGAGAACGTCCCGGATCGATTCGCCCACGGCTTCCGTGGTGTCGAATGCATTTTCGTATTTCATCCCGGGCGGGAAGTGTTTCGAGAGCCGATCCAACTCCGCCAGTGCTCGGCGATCTACGTCGAGCGCATTCGCAGTGGAGAGTTGCAGGATTGCAATTCCGACCGCGTCATGCCCGTTGTAGACCAGATCGGAGCTGTAGTCCTCCGCTCCCAGTTCTGCACGGCCCACATCCTTGAGCCGGACCAAAGTTCCATCGGCATTCGCTTTGAGAATGATGTTTTCAAATTGCGTGGGCTCACTCAGCCGCCCGATGGCGCGCACGCTGATTTGAAATTGCTGTCCAGCTTTGATTGGAGGCTGTCCTACCTGCCCGGCTGCGACTTCCACATTTTGTTCTTGCAGGGCATTAACCATGTCGCTCGCGGTCAGGCCCCGACTTGCCATACGAACTGGGTCCAGCCACAAACGCATCGAGTATTTGCGTTCGCCGAAGATGATGACGTCGGCAACTCCCGGCACTCGCTTCAGCGTGTCCTTCACGTAGACGTCGAGGTAGTTGCTCATGAACAGCGGGGTGTAGCGGTCGTCCGGCGAGTACACGCCGGCGCCGAAAACGAAATTGCTCGACGATTTGGTAATCGTGATGCCGGTGGCTTTGACCGCGTTCGGGAGACGTCCCTGTGCCGTGTTCACCCGGTTCTGAATGTCGACGGCCGCCAGGTCGGGGTCGCGGTCGAGTTCGAAAGTCGCGGTAATCGAACTAGAGCCGTCGTTACCGCTGTCAGAGGTCATGTACTTCATCCCCTGCGCGCCGTTGATCTGCTGCTCCAGAGGAATGGTGACCGCGGACTCGACAGTTTGCGCACTTGCCCCGACATAGCCGCTACTGACGTTGACCTGCGGCGGAGCGAGGTTGGGGAATTGCGCGATCGGCAAAGTAGGAATTACGACCGCGCCCGCGAGAATAATCAGCAGCGCGCAGACTGTAGCGAATACTGGGCGGCGAATGAAGAAGTCAACGAACATGGGAAAACCACAATGCGGCGTATAGGCTTCAGGCGTCCGGCTTTAGGCTTCAGGTCCTCGGGCTTTTGAGCTTCCACCGAAAGCCAAATCATCCTGAACGCTGGGCTCGAAGCCCACTGCCCGAAGCCTGAAGCCTATCCCTGTGGCGATACGGTCGCCCCGTCCACGAGGAACTGAACTCCCGAGATGATTACCTTGTCTCCAGGCTTTATGCCGTCGAGCACCACATAATCATTCCCGGTCATCTCGCCGATGCGCACCGCTTTCTGATGCGCCACCAGTTTGCCTTTCTCGTCCTCGGCCACAAAAGCGAAGTACTGTCCGCCGACTCGCGACACTGCCACTACTGGAACGACCGGCCCCTGGTGCGTTCCCCAGATCACTCGAGCGCGAATGAACTGCAAATTGCGCAACCGATCCTCATTGTTGGCGATGCGCGACTTGATCAGCACCGTCTGCGTAGTGTTGTCCACCTGCGGCGATATGAAACTAATACGGCTGTCCGCCATCACCTGGCCGCTGCCGTCCACGATTTGCACCGGCATATTCATCTTGAGCTGAGACGAGCGCTCCACCGGAATGTATACATAGGCCTCGAGGCTGCCGGGTTTGTCGACACTGGTGAGCGTGGTCGTCGTAGTGACACGGTCGCCCACGTGGACCGGAATGTCGCCCACGATTCCGGTCGACGGCGCGCTCACGCGATAGTAGTGGAGCTGCGTCTGCTGCTCCTGCACTTGTGCGGCCAGCGATTTCAGTTGCGCTTTAGCGGTATCGAGCGCCGATTTCGCCTGGTCGAGTTCCTGTTTCGCAACCACTCCGGCCGCGGCCAGAGCGCTGATCCGGTTGTATTGTTGTTGGGCATAGTCGAGGTTGGCCTCCTGAGCCGCCCGGCTGTGTTCCTGACTGTTTACCGTGGCCTGTTGCTTGGTGGGATCAATCTGTATCAGCACCGTGCCCGGCGAAACGTGGTCGCCGGAGTGCACGTAGATATCCGTGATCTGCCCCTCGACCTGGGGCATAATGATGGCCGAGTCCCGTGATTTCAGGGTCGCAACATATTCCGTGGTGTCGCTGATCGGCACCGACTGAGCCACTTGAATCTTGACTGGAATCGCCGGATCAGCCTGGGGCTGAGCGCCCTTCACGGAAGTCCCGGTGCAGGCCGTCCCGAGCGCGGCAAGGAGTATAGCCACTAGGAGCGCAATTGAGGGCGCGAGACGCGGTGTCGGACCCGCACGACCGTCCGGACTGAAAATCCTTCTCATCCCGAGGTCCCGTCCTGTATTTGCTCCCACTAGCCTAACAAGTAAGCTTCAGATCGGCAAAGACTTACATCCATATGAATTAACCGAAAAGATTAAGTTCCACACCGTCACCCTTAGACTCGAAAATCCGAGAAAAGTTATCGCGACGATCCGACGGACTTCGCCAGCAGGCAGGTCAAGCATCTCTGGCAAAGCTGCAGTGGCCTCCGATGTGAACCGACACTTCGCCTCTGCTACATTGTTGATGCCATGAAACCTGTCCGCAGTTTTGCCAGCGATAACAACGCCGGCGTTCATCCAAAGATATTGCAAGCCATTGCCGGCGCTAACCGTGGGCACGTGGTGGGCTACGGGGACGATGCTTACACCGAGGCTGCGGTTCGCAAATTCAAACAGCACTTCGGCGCTGATGTCGAAGTTTTCATCGTGTTTAATGGTACGGCTGCGAACTGCCTGAGCCTGAAGGCGCTGACGGAGACTTATCAGGCTGTGATCTGCGCCGAAGCCGCACATATCTATACCGACGAATGCGGTGCGCCGGAGAAATTCACCGGCTGCAAACTTATTCCTATACCTACGGCTGACGGCAAGCTCACGGTCGAGGCTGTTGGGCACGCCTATCACGGCATTGGCGACCAGCATCACGTTCAGCCGCGCGTGATCTCGATCACGCAGGTCACCGAAATGGGTACGGTTTACACGCCGAGGGAGATCCGCGATCTGGCCCGCTTCGCCCATGACCGCAACCTGTTTCTGCACATGGACGGCGCGCGAATTGCCAATGCCGCCGTCAGCCTGGGCATGACCCTGCGAGAAGCTACTCGGGACTTGGGCGTCGACGTCCTTTCTTTCGGTGGAACCAAGAACGGGGCTATGGGCGCCGAAGCCGTGGTTTTCTTCAATAAGAAGTTCAGCCGCGATTTTCTTTATCTTCGCAAGCAGGGAATGCAGTTGGCCTCGAAAATGCGCTTTATCTCGGCTCAACTGGAGGTGTTGCTCACGAGTGATCTGTGGCAGAAGAATGCCCAGCAGGCAAATCGGATGGCCAAGTTGCTGCAAAAAGAAATCAGCAAAATTCCGCAGGTGAAGATTGTTTATGAGGTGGAAGCCAACGGCGTATTTGTCCAAATTCCGCGCAAAGCCATCGCCAGGCTGCAAAAGCGCTACTTTTTTTACGTATGGAACGAGGAGCAGTCGGTCGTCCGCTGGATGTGTTCTTTCGACACCACCGAACAGGATGTGAAGCAATTCGCCAAGTTCGTGGCCGAAACAATCAATGCGTGAAGCGGGCGTCGAAACGTGACGCAACGCTGATGTTCGCAGCCCGATTCAGTTCCACAAGCGCTCTTTTAGGCGCAGGATCGCATTGGGCCATCCGCTCTTATAGCGTAGAAGCACAGTAGCGTGAACCGTCTTAGAATACGGTGACGTCCTGTTGCTGAACACCAGGTCGTAGACTCCGGCACCTGGAAGGGAAGCATCGATCACGGCACCGGTTGTCGAATTGGTTTGGTAGATGGTCGCCGTGGAGTAGCCAGTGCTCCACACGGCAAAGGCAGGGTTGGTCAGCACATAGGCTTCGATCCCATTGTCGAGGTCCTTCGCACTTTCATTGTTACCGCCTTTACCGTGCCGCGGGGTGACAAGAGATGCGCTGAACTCGCCGGTAACGGTGACATCCAGCGCGCCGGGCGGAACCGTAAACTCATGAGAAGAGAAGCTGCGCGGGTTCACCGGCACTGAAGCGTCAACGATGGTTTGCGCCTGGGACCAATGGACGAATTCCTGTACCTCTCGTGCCGCTGGACTTTCACCGGTTGCGGTCCACAGCACGGCCCCGAGCAAAACCAGGACGAACGACCACACCAGAATTCGGCGTTGCCGCCGAGCCCGCAAAAACGCCATGCACTCGGCCAGCACCGTCGCCAGGGCTTCGAGGTTTCCTGTGGACGGCGCGGGCCGTCCACATTTCAGGCAGAAGGCGGCGGCCGCAGGCAAGCTCGCACCGCAACTGACACATGACAATTGAGATGGAGTCGCCGCGGGCAGAGCTTTAGTTGCCGCCATATCAGTCTTCTGCCCGCATTTCAAGCAGAATTGTGAACCATTCGGCAGGTCCGTGCCGCACCATCTGCACAACATATCGGCCTCGCACTGGTCGAAATTCCAGCCCGATCGGTGCTCCAACAGAACTGGACAAATATACTCGTCTTTTTCGATATAGGAAGAAGAAGAAGAAATCGCCCGGTGTCCGGCAGTGTTCATTCGCGACGGCTCCACAGGATGTTAGGCAGTTCGCTAAGTTCGCGTTGGGAATGGTTAAGGTTCATCAACTGCAACGGCGACAGGTGAGCGTCCAGGCCGCTATTGATTTTTGGCCATTCTTCTAATACAGTGTCGCTCACTCCCCCCGAGATTTGGGAAAGGATTGTCTTTTCGGAAGAGTGAGATGGGTCGAAATTGGCTTAATTTACTCCTGATTTGCTCCCTGGCGATCATTGTGCCGAGCTGTGGGAGTGGGCAACAGTTGGTGGCCATCGCCATTCAACCCACGGTCGAAATGTTCGGGTCCTCAACCACGCCAGTGAACGAAGACACGGGGCTGAAGGTTCAACTTAGGGCGCTTGGTTCCTATATACATCCGCCAGCGACAAAGGATATTACGAACACGGTTACTTGGGCCTCAAATACGGCAGACATCGCGACCGTTAATTCTGCAGGTGTGCTAAGCGCCGCTGGCGTGGCCTGCGGAGATGCTCTCATTTCGGCAACGGTGACGACAAACAGGAGCGGTGGGATCTCGTCACAGGGTGCCCTCGTGACCGGATACATGACCGCAAACGTCGTGTGCTTCTCTGGGCTAAGCTCGACGGTGGACTTCGCCGGCAACGGATCCGGTACTGTAACCAGCTCTCCTTCGGGCCTTAGCTGCGCAGGGACATGCGGTGCCAGCTTTGCGTCGGGAACTACGATTACACTCACCGCCGTGCCAAACAGCGGCTCGTCTTTCGCGAGTTGGTCCGCGTGCGACGCCGTATCCGGCCAGGTCTGTACTGTAAGCAACCTTAGTAGCAATCGCACCGTAACGGTAACCTTTAATTGAAAGCTAGCCGATGCGCCGAGCGTTAGCCCTCATCGAGCATCTTTTCCAGCGTCGGCTTGTACTTCTCGCTTTTCTTCTTGCGATTGGGAACTACCCGTGAAGCTGGAGGCGCACCGATTTGCTCCCGGGCCATGATCTTCACCGCTTCCACAGCTGTAAAGCGCTTCGATTTTTTCTTCTTTGCCATCGCTCTCATCTTGCCATAGCTGATCCTGCGGTGACGTGCAATAATACAAAGCTATTGAAGAGTTCAGCGGAGTAGATGGCGCGGCCTGGCCGACGACTAACGGCGAGCGGCCAACGACCCTATGGAAGAACGCGAGTTTTTTGATGAACGGCCTGAAAAGAAGATGGCGACGTTGAATTGTCCGCATTGCCAGCAGGCTGCTGAATACGAAATCAACTGGCTGGTGCGCACCAAGAAGAAACAGCTTTCCGGCCGTGCCGACGAGCGCGACCGCGCCCGCTTCGCTAAAGCCAAATCCTACATGCTGCGCCGCGATGACATGATGGCCTGCAAGAATATGCGTTGCCGCAAGCGCTTCGAGATTTCAGGCGTGCAGTCGGTTGTGTTTACCGAGTAGCTCTTTTTGCCTCCGCATTTCCTCTCTTTCCAGCGCTCATTTATACTGACTGGTTTCCCCATGACTGGTTGCTGGTTTTTGTGGAGACGTTGTTCGCAACGTCTAGGCCCACAAGGCTCCGACCAGCCGGACACAAAGGAGCTTTTGCTTGAAGATTCTGGTCTGTATGAAACAGGTGCCGCAAAAGGATGCGCCACTCAAGCTGAACGAGTCCGGCACCTGGATTCGCGACGACGTGTCCTACGAGGTCAACGAGCCCGACGCCTACGCGTTAGAGGAATCGTTGCGACAGAAAGAGAAGCACGGCGGAGAGGTCGTGGTCATTACTTCCGGTCCGCCCCGTGCCCAGCAGGTTCTGCGGGAAGCTCTCGCGAAAGGCGCTGATCGCGCCATTCATCTTGAAGACAACGCCTTCGTTGGGCTGGACGCATTTAATACTGCGCGAGCTTTCGCCTCGGCGATTAAAGATGAGACATTCGACCTGATCTTTACCGGGTTGCAATCCGACGACTACGGTTATGCGCAAACCGGAGTCGTGCTGGCGGAACTGCTGGGCTGGCCTCACGCCACCATCATCATGCAAATCGAGAAAAGCAACGCTGGAATTCGCGTCAAGCGAGAACTGGAGGCTGGCTACTTCCAGTTCGTGGACATGCCGCTACCCGCGGTTCTGACTATCCAGTCGGGCATCAACAAACTGCGTTACGCCACCCTGATTGGTATCAAGCAGGCCAAGAACAAGCCGCTGCGCAAGGTCGCGATGACGGAGGTGCAGTCGGCGGTGACGGGAAATCTGCAGAAGATTGATCGGCTGTACGTGCCCCAGAAAACCAAGAACACGGAGTTCCTGGAAGGTTCAGCTGGTGAAGTGGCCAAGAAGTTGGTGGACAAGCTGCGGAACGAAGTGCGCGTGCTGTAGTTATCGCCGCAAACGCCGAGCTTCGCTCGGCTGGACAGCCGAGGGGCGCTGTCCCCACGTGATTTAGTGAAGCTAGGAGCTAGAAGCTGCATTTATGCCTGACACAATCTTAGTCGTCGTTGAACAACGAGAAGGTAAACTGAACCGCGTCTCCTGGGAGACACTCAGCGCGGGTCAAGCTCTTGCGGCTGAGACCGGCTGGACACTCGAAGCTGCAGTGGTCGGCGGCAGCGTGGGGAATTTTGCCAACGAAGTTGCCGCAAAGAAGGTCTCGAAGGTTTACGCCGTCGAATCGGCCAAGCTCGAGCCGTATACCCCAGACGCCTTTTCAGCTGCGCTTAAACCATTCATCGAATCGAAGCAACCCAAGCTTGTGCTGATGCCCCACACTTATCAGGTGCGCGATTTTATTCCCAAGTTGGCTACGGCCATGGGACGCACCGCGATCACGGACTGCATTGGCTACAAGAAAGAAGGCGGCAAGCTGCTGTTTACTCGGCAAATGTTTCAGGGCAAGCTGGCCGCGGATGTGAGTTTTGCCTGCGACGCTCCCTGGTTCGTGACCTTTCAGAACGGAGCGTTTCGCGCCGACAGAGCCGAAGCCGGAGCTAGCGCCGCTCCGGTCGAGACGGTGAACGTCCAAATTGCCGACGGCGTCATCCGCAACACGCCCCACGAAGTCTTCAAAGAGGCCAAGCAGGCGGTTGACCTGACGCAGGCCGAGATTATCGTTTCCGTTGGGCGCGGAATCAAAGAGCAAAAGAATATCGAACTGGCCAAGCAGCTTGCCGAAGCTTTGGGTGGAGAGTTGGCCGCTTCTCGTCCGATTTGCGACTCCGGATGGTTGCCCATGGATCGGCAGATCGGCTCTTCCGGTCAGACGGTCGCGCCCAAGCTGTATCTGGCCCTCGGCATCAGCGGAGCCATTCAGCACATTGTCGGAATGAAGGGTGCGAAAACCATCATCGCGATTAACAAAGACTCAGAAGCACCCATTTTCGAGATCGCTGACTACGCTGTGGTGGGGAATCTTTTCGACATCGTCCCGCCGCTGATTGAAGAGGTAAGAAAGGCGAAGGTGGGAAGCTAAACATCGGTCGGAGATCGTAACGTGAAATATCCATTTGACGGTAAAATAGTCCCATGAACTTGACTCTGAGTGCGGTCTATGAGGAACTTCGGGAGTCCGAAGGCGGCGGTTACGTTGCTTACACGGAGGAACTGCCAGGCGCGATTTCAGAAGGCGACACGCTGGAAGAGGCACGTGAAAATCTGCGCGATGCAATCGAGCTTCTGCTTGAGGCTAATCGCGAAGTAATCAGCAAGTCTCATCGTGGAAAAAAAGTTGCTCGGGAAAAGATCACGGTTCCCGTGGCGTGATTTGTGAAGCGAATTGATTTGATTCGCCACTTGGAATCGCACGGCTGCCTGCTGGTTCGCGAAGGTGCTAACCACAGCGTCTATCACAATCCAGCCGCACAACGTACCAGCACCGTGCCGCGACATCGTGAAGTTAAGAACCCCACGGCAATCCGATTTGCAAACAGCTTGCAGTTCCTGACCCGCTTCGTTGAGCGAACAAGGAGAGTATGGTCTGTCGTAAATGGCGAATTCGTCCCAAACCGGTGGTTCGGCTAAGTGCTAAGGGCTGATTGCTAAATGCTCATTTTTCGTAAGCCTATCGAGAATATCGAACGCCCGCAAATGCCCGCCGACGTTGTCATCGTCGGCGGTGGGCCTGCGGGGATGGCCTGCGCTCTGCGCCTGTCACAACTCATCGACGAACATAATTCGAAGAATCCCGACTCGCAGTTAAGCAAAGAAAATATTTACGTGCTCGAAAAAGCCCGCGAGGTTGGCCAGCACTGTCTCTCGGGCGCGCTACTCGATCCGCGCTCCATGCGCGAACTGTTTCCTGGCTTTGAAAAGGAAGCTCCGCTCGATGCCGAGGTCACGAAGGAAGCAGTTTACTTCCTCACCGAGAAGAGCAAGTTCAAGTTTCCCATCACGCCTCCGCCGCTGCGCGACCACGGCAATTACGTTATATCGCTCAACCGTTTTGTGAAGTGGCTGGGCAGCAAGGTCGAAGAAACCGGGATCACGATCTTCACCGGCTTCGCGGGATCAGAGTTGCTGTTTGACGGTGCCCGCGTCGCCGGGGTCCGCACCGATGACAAGGGCGTCGACAAGGAATGCCATCCCAAATCGAACTTCGAACCCGGCTACGATCTACGAGCCAAAGTGGTGATTTTGGCGGAAGGCCCACGCGGGTCGCTGACCAAGCAACTGATCACGAAATTCGATCTTGCCAAAGACAGCAATCCGCAGACTTACGGCCAAGGCATAAAAGAATTGTGGGAAGTCCCTTCGGGTCGCATCGCACCGGGCGAAGTCATCTACACGCTGGGTTGGCCGCTGACGACAAAAGAGTATGGCGGTGCGTGGATCTATGGTGGAAAGGACAACATCGTGTCGCTCGGCTTCGTGACCGGCCTCGATTATCCCGACCCGCGTCTTGATCCGCAGCATGTGTTGCAGGATTTCAAACAACATCCATTTGTGGCGAAGTTGCTCGAGGGCGGCAAGATGATCCGCTATGGTGCGAAGTCCCTGCCCTATGGCGGCTGGTGGGCGATTCCGCCGGTTGCAGGCGATGGCTGGATGATTCTCGGCGACTCCGCCGGTTTCCTCAACTCGCAGCGCCTCAAAGGAATTCATCTGGCGATCAAGAGTGGAATGTTAGCGGCTGAAACTGCCATCGAGGCGCTCAAGAAAGATGACTCGTCCGCCGCCATGCTTGGCGGCTTCGAAAAGAAAGTCGAATCCAGCTGGATCAAAGATGAGCTTTGGAAGGTGCGCAACTTTCATCAGGGATTCGAGCAAGGATTCTTCGCCGGGTTGTTCCACGCCGGCATACAGCAGTTCACCGGGGGACGCGGCCTGCACAACCGCTATCCCGCGACCGCGGGCTATCAACACATGAAGAAGCTTGCCGAGTTGCCCGCCGACGGCGGCGACGAAGCGCATCTGCTCGGCCCTGCGAAGAGCGACGGCAAGCTCACCTTCGACAAGCTCACCGACCTTTATCACTCGGGCACCAGGCACGAAGAAGATCAGCCGGCCCATCTGGTCATTGACGACACCAACATCTGCAACACTCGCTGCGTGAAAGAATACGGCAGCCCTTGCCAGAATTTCTGTCCTGCCAACGTTTACGAAATGGTCGACGACGCGGAGCAACCCAACGGCAAGCGCATCAGCCTGAACCCGTCGAATTGCGTACACTGCAAAACTTGCGACATCGCTGACCCCTATCAGATCATCACTTGGGTTCCGCCGGAAGGCGGCGGCGGGCCTAACTACGACGGGATGTAAATAAATAAAAAATGACGCTGAGACGATCCCGCAACCCCGTGCAGTCCCTGTTCGTCGCTATCTTTTGTCTCTCCGCCCGGGCCCAGCAACCCGCCATCCCACCCACAGGTTTTCCGGGTCTAGACCAATACCGTGCTTCGCGCATCGCGATTTTCACCGATGACTTCGGTCAACTCGCTCGCTATCGTGAAGCTAATGCCAGCCTCAAGCCGCCCGCGGCGGGCGAAAGTCGCGTCGTATTCTTCGGCGATTCCATCACGGACATCTGGAAGCTGGGGGAATATTTTCCCGGCAAACCTTACATCAATCGTGGCATCGGCGGGCAGACCACGCCGCAGATGCTGGTGCGCCTCCGCCAGGACGCGATCGATCTGCAGCCGAAGGTGATTGTCATACTGGCTGGCACCAATGACATCGCTGGCAATTCCGGCCCCATACGACTGGAAGACATCGAAGCCAACTACACTTCGATGGCGGAGTTGGCAAGTCTGAATCACGTCCGCGTTGTGTTTTCGTCCCTCCTGCCGGTGCACAATTACACACCCCAGTCGCAGGATTTGTTTGCCCAGCGTTCACCCAAGAAAATACTAGAGCTGAACCGCCGGCTGCAGGCCTACTGCGCCGCGAACGACCTCGTGTATCTCGATTACTTCAGCGTCATGGTGGACGAGAAGGGCTTGCTGAAGCGCGATCTGGCTGACGATGGCCTGCACCCCAACGCCATCGGCTACAAGTTGATGGCCCCGCTAGCCCAGGCGGCAATGGACAAAGCGCTGGCGCATTCAGCCCAACCTTAATTGTGCCTTTGATTGCCTGTCTCCATCTATAATGAAGACAAGTTCCGACCGCCGCAGCCTTTGGGCATACCCTGGATGCGACGGCGAGGGTAAAGAGTTCGCGGCAGAGATTGCATGCCCTCTTTCCCAAGGGTGCAGGTGGAAACGCTTGCGCCTCCCGTGCTTCGTGAGAAGCCCTTTGGGAAGGAGCCGCCTGCCGGGACTGTCTCGCCTGCGTCTCTTCTCCACGGGTCGAACCAAGTGGGTTTGAAGCTAGAGGGTAAAGGCTAGGAGCTAGAAGCTGGTTCTCACCGACAAATTCGGCCGCCCCATCACCGATCTCCGCCTCTCGATTACGGATCGTTGCAACTACAAGTGTGTCTACTGTCGCACGGGCAACGAAGGCGCTCTCTATGGCGACCTCCCTTTTGCCGACTATCTGCGCATGGCTCGGATATTGGCGGCGCTCGGGATCAAGAAAATCCGCCTCACCGGGGGAGAGCCCCTGCTGCGCAGCGGCGTGATTGATTTCGTCCGCGAACTGGCAAAGCTGCGTGCCCTCGACGGTGAAGACCTCGATCTTGCGATGACGACCAACGGTCACCTGCTTGCGGAAATGGCGCAGCCGCTCAAGGATGCTGGCCTGAATCGCATCACCGTCAGCATGGACGCGGTCGATCCCGATCGCTTTGCTCGCATCACGCGCGTGCCCAACGGATATGACCACGTGCTGGCGGGAATTCGCGCCTCCCGGCGTGCGGGGCTTTGGCCGGTCAAGGTTAACTGCGTGCTCATGCGCGGCTTCAATGAAGATCAGATCATCCCCTTCGGCATGTTTGCTCGTGAAGAAGGCGTCATCGTTCGCTTTATCGAATTCATGCCGCTCGAGGAAGACCGGACCTGGTCGCCCACGACGGTGGTCACGCTGGATGAAATTGTCGAGCGCATGGCGGAGTATCGCCCGCTGGTCGAGATCCCGCACGCGCGCAGCGAAACCGCGCGACGGTATCACTTCGACGACGGCGTTGGCGAAATCGGAATCATCGCTCCGGTCTCGCATCCCTTCTGCGGTCACTGCAGTCGCATCCGCATCACCTCCGACGGCAAGATCCGCACCTGCCTTTTTTCGGTTTGGGACCACGACCTGCACGAACTCATGGGCCGCGGCGCTTCCGACAAAGAGCTGGCGGAATTTATCCGCGGCGTAGTGCAGAGAAAAGAAGAGCGCCACCACATCGGCGAAGCAGACTTCGTGCCAGCTTCAAGGACGATGGTCCATATCGGCGGCTAGTGAACATGTGGGGCGGACACTCCTGTCCGCCGCTTTGACGTTGATTGGTGGGTTGCGTTCGATTTCGTACCGCTAGGAACCGAGGCGGACAAGAGTGTCCGCCCAACATGGTCGATCCGAATCCAGCTACGCGACGCGCTGCTTGCCCTCAGATTCTTCTTGAGGCGTGCCATCGGCAAGCTGTAGGTGGAGCGGGCGCGTGGTCACGACTCCATTCTCCACTACGACTTCAAGGCTTTGCACGCAGCGTGCGCAAAGCCAGAAGTACTCAGTCCTGCGGGATGGCGAGTGGCCCCCGTCGGAGGCGACTGTGCTGGTCTCGATCCTGAATATCCTGCCTTCGTGCAGGTAGTGAAAACGAGACAGACACGCCGGATTCGCACACTTGGAGAGCACGGGGGAACCTCCTGATCAAAGTCGCGGGCTGCTCTCCAACAGCCGTCACAATCAATTATAGAACTCGAAGGGCGGAACTCAAACCCTAACGGAAACGCGTGGCGCGGAGGCCCGCGTGTACTTATTAGCTAACATGATGGACTATATGTTACTCTGTATTAAAGAGGGCATATATCCAAAATTTGCGCTTTCTCGCTAATGGAATGTTCATTATGTTAGCCGGTTTCGCAGACCTGGGGCGCCCGGCAGCCCTCATTTTCCGCCTCCCGTTCGTGCCTGTTAAAGGATGGCCCCCCAACACACACACACACAGGATGGATTTCTAGCTCGAGCGCAGAGCTTCGATCGGATCGACGGAAGCGGCGCGGGTTGCGGGCAGAGCTGATGCGAGAAGGGCCATGAGCATCATGGTCAGGGCTGCCGCGATATAGACGAGCGGGTCGGTAGCGCTTACGTTGAAGAGGAATGAGCTGACCAGGCGTGAGATCGCGAGCGAGCTGAGCAGGCCAAGGCTACAGCCGAGAAGCGCCAGTTTCGCGGCTGAGATGAGAACAAGGCGCGCGATGCCGATCCGCTGAGCGCCCAGTGCCATGCGGATGGCGATCTCCTGGGTACGCAGCGAGACCGAGAAGGCGACGATGGCGTAGATTCCGGTGATGGCGAGCAGGAGAGCACCTAGAGCAAAAGCGGTGACGAGGCCGGTATTGAAACGGCGCGGCGCTTCCACGTTCGAGATCACGTCGTTCATGGTCTGAACTTGCTGCAGGGCGAGCAGGGGATCGATTTCGGCGACGGTCGAGCGCAGGGTTTGAGTCATCTGCTCGGGAGGCAGGGCCGAGCGGAAGGTGATGTATCCGCCGGCGGGGCCACTGAGTTTTCCCGCGGACGCTGAGCCATAGAGAATGGCGGGCTGCTGCGCAGGGAAATACCACTGATTGGCGCTAGGCTCATCGCGAGAGCCAATCTTGGTATCGGCGACGACACCGACCACAGTTGCCCACGGCAGTCCCTTGTGCGGGTTGCCGACATGCATACGTTTGCCGATGGCTCGCTGACCTGGCCAGGAATGCTTCGCCATGGATTGATTCACCATTACGACCAGGGGTGCATCGGGGCGGTCATCCAAGGTGAAGTACCGGCCATCGAGCAGCGGGATGCCCATGGCGTGGAAGTAGTCGCCGTAGGTGGTCGCGAACATAGAGAATTGCAGCTTCCAACTGTCTGCGGCCACGCCTTCGATGGTGTACGCGGCTCCGTGATACAGACCGGATGCGGGGAGAAAGTTGGTGATGCCGACGGCGACGATTCCTGGCTTGCTGGCCAGCCGGTCAACGACGGCATGGTTGAAGGCGTCAGCAGAAGCATCGGTCGGGTACTGGTTGAGGGGCAGTTGATAGCCGGCGACGAGAACGTAGTCGGGACGGAAGCCGGGGTCGACGGCGCGCATCTTCTGGAAGCTGCGCAGGAATGCGCCGGATACGGTGAGCAGCACCAGGGCGATGCCGATCTCCGAAACCACCAGGGCTGAGCGCAACCACGCATGGCTTGAGGCGCCCGTGCTGGTTGAGACGCCCTCTTTGAGGCTTTCTGTCAGGTTGGTCCGCAAGGCCACGAAGGCGGGCGCAAGGCTGCATAGGGCGCCGGTAGTGAGAGCGAGAAGCAAGGCGAAGGTGACGACGCATGCGTCCATGGAGATGGAGTCAACGCGCGGCATGGACTCCGGCAGGAGATGCAAGGCTGTGCGGATTGCGATTGCGGCAAACGCCAGCCCCAGCAGTCCACCGGCCAAGTTGACCAGTAGACCTTCGAATAAAGATTCGCGAATGATGACGCTGGCAGGCGCGCCCAGGGCCAGGCGAATGGCGTATTCGCGGCGGCGTAGGATGGCGCGGACCAGCAGCAGACCCGAAACATTGACGCAGGCAATCAGCAGGACAATGGAGACGGCGAAGAATAGGATGCGCAGCAAGGAGCGAACGTCTGCGACCTCGTGTTCACGCAGTCCCGTCACATCACCCCGGATGTGAATGGCAGACATACCGGCGGGAAAATCGCGCATGATCTGCCGAGCGACGCGGTCGGCATCCATCGCGGCCTGCGCCAGAGTGAGGCCATCCTTGAGCCTTGCAACCATGTGGTATCCCCAAAAACCGGCCGACTGGTCGGAAAGTTCGTCGGGTGTCAGGCTCATAGGCACCCAGAGCTGCGCCTGCTCAAGGTGCCCGGCTTGCAACGGGAACTCGAAGCTGCGCGGCATGACACCGATAATCGTGTACGACTTGCGGTCGAGGTCGATGGAGCGGCCGAGCACTTGAGGATCGCGATGGTAGCGGTTCAACCAGAGGGCATAGCTGAGTACGGTGAACGGCTGATGGGCATCCTCTTCCTGCTGGGTGAAGATGCGGCCGAGGATAGGTTGAACGCCGAGCGTGGGAAAGACGCCGGCAGTGAGGCGGGCAGCGTAGACTTGCTCCGGTGTAGCGCCGCCGGAGAGCTCATAATTGGTGCTCGCGTAGCCGCCAAGAGAGGAAAAAGCACTTGTTGCATTCGAGTATGTTCCGATCTCGCGGGCCGTGACGGGAAGGTTCGGGCCGCTCCCCAGGTGATCTCCCAACAGAACGAGGCGGTCAGGATTGCTGAATGGGAGCGGCCTAAGGAGGATCCCTTCGATCAGCGAGAAAATCGCAGTGGTGGCGCCAATGCCTAGAGCCAGGGTAAGGACGACGGTCAGCGCGAAGCCGGGTGCTTTGCGCATTTGGCGAAATGCGAAGCGGAAATTCTGTGCGGGCGTGTACACGCGTCCTCCCGAGCTCCCATTGGCTGGTGAGCAACCTGCGTGGTCAGGATTAGACTACATAAGAGCTGGTTTTTTCAATCGGATCATTCGCAAACTCGCATCAAACTGGGCATCCACGGAGAGCGTCGATCATTTGTCCAATTCGAACCTCTAAGGTAGGAAGCCTCCAGCGCCCAGAGCCAGGAGAGACATCTAGGAAGCGAGGCGGGTTATGACCAGTGGTTCACGTATGAGAAGGATTGCCTTCAGCCATGTGCTTCTGATGAGCCTGCTCGCGGTTGCGGACACTGCTTTGGCGCAAGCTCAAACCCAGCCGAGCCCCCAGCCTGCTCAGTATTTCTTCGTATTGCTGAATCGTCCTGCCAACGCTCCACAACTGAGCAAAGAAGCCGGAGAGAAGCTGCGAGAAGAGCACATGGCGAACATCCGGAAGATGGCTGCCGAACACAAACTTGTGATCGCCGGGCCGTTCATGGAGGACATCACGCTTCGAGGTATCTTCGTGTTCCAGGCGGACTCGGCGGCGCAGGTGCAAGACTGGGCCAATAGCGATCCGGCGGTCAAGGCAGGCCGTCTATCCCCCGAGATACACGGGCCGTGGCTCATCGATCCGAGCACGGTGCATCAGCCGCCTGCTACTCCTCAGGGCATGGAACAGTACACGCTTGTTCTGATGAAGCGCGCCGACAAATGGAACCCGGACGCGCCCGGGTTTAAGGACGTTCTGAAACAGCATCGTGCTTTCGTTGAGCAATTAACGGCGCAGGGACAGGTCGCTGTTGCGGGGCCATTCCCGCCGAGCGAGCAAGGCGAGTTGCGGGCAGTCGCTATTTTCCGCGTCGGGACCGAGCAGACCGCCGCATTGCTGAAAGATGATCCGACCGTCAAAGCAGGTCTGTTCAAGCCTGAAATGCATCCCTGGGTCACGGGCAAAGGAGTGCTCGCTCCGGGACAGCCGGTGCAATAGCGCGCGCCGAATGCGCATTCATCCCTTTCATGATGAAAAGGTATAATGTCAAAGCACTGATTTTGCTTGAGTACGGAGGAAGTTTTTATGGATCCGCTTGCCAGCGGTTTCTGGGCGCGCCTGAGGGCAAACCGCCCAGCATACACGCTCACGATTTTGGCCACACTAACGGTCGGCATTCTGATCGGAACGGTCATTTCCAAGGGAGTGAAGGGCCAAGAGAAGAAGAGCTCGGATGCAACCCCGCTGAGCGTTCCCTCGCCGCAGCAACTGTCGAACCAGTTCTCGCAAATCTCCAAGCAACTGGAACCGACCGTGGTCAACGTGAACACCGAGTCGACGATCAAGAATCCGCATCGTCGAGGGCGCGGCGGCAATCCTGACCAACCGGATGATCAGGACCCCTTTGGCGATTTCTTTGATAAGTTTTTTGGTGGCCAGCAAGGCAACGGGCCCATTCGCGAGCGTTCTCTGGGCTCTGGGGTGATCGTCGATACCAAAGGCTACATCCTTACCAACCGTCACGTGGTCGAGAAAGCCGACCGCATCCGCGTGAAGCTCATGGACGATCCGCCGGGAACCTTCCATGACGCCAAAGTGATCGGTTCCGACCAGGAAACCGACCTGGCCGTGATCAAGATCGAGCCGGAAAAGCCTCTGCCCGTCGCCAAACTGGGTAACTCCGACAGCATGGAAGTAGGAGATTGGGTGCTGGCCGTGGGCAGTCCCTTCGGACTGTCAGAGACCGTGACCGCAGGGATCGTTTCGGCCAAGGGCCGCAACATCGTGCCCAACCGGCAATTCCAATCATTCATTCAGACGGATGCGGCCATCAATCCCGGCAACTCGGGAGGCCCACTGGTGAACATGGCCGGTGAAGTGATCGGCATCAACACCGCGATTCTCACCGACACGAACGCCTACGCTGGCGTGGGCTTCGCCATGCCTTCCAACACCGTCGTGAGCGTCTATAACCAGCTGATTGCGCCGGAACACCGCGTAGCCCGCGGCTCAATCGGCATCATGTTCAATGCCCAGGAAAATCCTGCAATCTCGCGTGTCTATGGAGCGGGCGCCGGCGGTGTAACGGTGTCGGCGGTAACGGCGGGCAGTCCTGCCGAGCAGGCGGGGCTGAAAGTGGGTGACACGATTGTCTCGGTCGATGGCAAGCCGGTAAAGAACGGCGACGAACTGGTTGCCGATATCGCCAGCCGCAAGCCCGGCACCAAGGTAAACCTGGGCTTCGTTCGCAACGGCAAGAAACAGGAGGCCGCGGTCACTGTCACTGACCGTGCCAAGCTGTTCGCCGCTCGCCTCGGTGAAGACGATGAAAACGGAGAGGCGGAAGCGCCCAAAGAGAGCAAGTTGGGCCTGACGGTTCGCGCCATTACTTCTGAAATGGCCGATAGGCTGGACATTCCTGCCGGCAAGGGCGTAATTGTGCAGGATATCAAGCCCTCGTCTTTCGCCGACGACGTCGGTCTCACGCGTGGAGACGTCATCCTCGAGATCAACAAACAGGCGGTGAATTCCGAGGATGACTTTAATCGAATCTCGTCAACCCTGAAGAGCGGACAGGATGTGGTATTCCTGGTACGCCAGCGGGGCTCAGGCCGCCAGGACGGCACCATCTTCTTGGCCGGTACACTTCCGTAACTTGGATACAAACCGTCGAGACTGGCACTGAGAACCCCGATCAGGGATCATTACTCAGTGCCCGACTCTGGTTTGCGAGGATAATGTTTGCGTTTATTTGACCGGGGGATAACAAGGTTTTCGGCGCTCGGCTGCGTCGCGCTACTTGCGGCGACGCTGTCGAGCGCGCAAGACACGGACAGCACGCCCGCCGCTCAGCCAGCAAGCACGCCTGCCGCATCTTCCGCACAAGCCTCCACGAGTACTCACGCGAAGAGCGCTAAATCCGCCCATACATCGGCGCACTCGACCACCAGCAAGAGCAAGAAGTCGCGAAAGTCTGCCGCTAAGGGGCATACTCACGGACAACAGAAGATTGACTCGAAGCGTACCCTGGAAATCCAGGAAGCCTTGATCCGCGAGCACTACCTGGAGGGAAAACCTAGCGGCGTGTGGAATGACGCCACGCAGCAAGCCATGCAGCGTTATCAAGCAGACAATAATTGGCAGTCCAAAACTACTCCTGACGCTCGCGCCCTGATCAAACTGGGATTAGGGCCGGATCACGATCATCTGCTGAATCCCGAAAGCGCCATGACCAGCCAACCGCAGGCGCGTCCCTCAACTCCCGGCACTGCGGCGGAACCCGACAAGCAGCAGAGATAGAAGATCAAGAATCTCGCCACGGATCTACGCGGATCAAGAAGAACAAAAGAAAGAAAAAGAGGGTTATCCGCATTGATTCGTGGAAATCCGTGGCGAAGCAGCTTGACCTAACTCTTCATCACCGGAGAGGGAAAATAAGGTAGCGGTTGCCCACTCACAATCGCTCGCGGATTGCCATCGACCAGCACGCGCGCGACCTCTTCTCCGCAGATTTCCGCGGCCGCGTTGCGCGCCGTGGAGAGCACCGGCGGACGATTCCTGGTGTCATGCGCATCCGTCGCCAACACGTGGACGGCTTCCCGTTTCAGCAGCCACTGCGCGGTTTGCCACGCTGCCTCGCCCCAGCGCCCCGTGAACGCCGACCCGGTCACCTGGATCACGCAGCCCAGTTCCACCCACTGCAAAATGCGTTGTGGAGTGCGCTGCATAATGGGATTGCGTTCCGGATGCGTAATGATCGGGGTCAATCCCTTCTCCAGCAGCTTGCTGAAGTGCTCTTCGATCTGAACCGGAACACTGTAATTGCTCAGTTCGACCAACAGGTAGCGCGTGCCTTCTATGGTGTAGCGATTGGGAAACAGCATCACGTCCTGCAGATTTTCGTACGAGAGGTGAAAGTCGCAGCCCAGGCTGAGGCTGGGAGCCTGACCAATGCGTTGCCGGAGATAGTCGAGCAGTCGCCCCAGGAAGTCGCGGTCGTAACGATAGCGGTCGTTGGCGTGCGGGGTGGCGACGATCTGTTCGATGCCGTCCGCAACCGCCATGCGGCACATCTCCTCCGCCACGTCCCAGGATTTGGGGCCGTCGTCCACCTCGGCGAGGATGTGGCAGTGGATGTCAATCACCTTGGACTTCTCTCTGGCTTTAATGCGATTTAAGCAGATTTTGCCACAAAGACCAAGCTGGTTGCGAAAGCCATTGCGGATCAAAGCCCCGGCTAGCTCGAGGCTGCTCGGACATTCAAGCCCATCCGGTGCAGTAGCTCTGCAAATCGTGGGTCCGAGCGCACCGGGTCGAGACGCCGCGTGACGGCTAGAAACACCATCTGACGTTCCCGGCCCGCGTACGCTTTCTCCAGCCATTGAAACGTGTTCTCGGAATCGCCGATGCCAGCCAAAACCACTGCCATATCGAAAGCCGAAACGTAACGCCGCGTGGATATCTGCCGCAAACTGGCCAGAACTTTACCTGCTTCGTTCAGACTGCCCGAAACGCCAAACGCATGGCCCAACGACGCCAATGCAGGCGCGCTGTTGTGGGAAAGTTCGACGGCCTTCTGGTACTCCCCGATAGGGTGCGGCCACATACCCTGACCTTCATAAACGGAACCTAGCGAGATATGCGCGGGCCCGAAATTTCGATCCATTTCCAGGGTTCGCCGGCTTGCATCGATGGCCTGCGAGTACTGTCCCAGGTCGCGATAGCGCCCCACCAAGGTCGTATTGATCGCCAAAGATAGAGGGTCGATCTGCTGCGCTTTCTTGGCCTCCTCCATCGCCTCGGGAAAACGGCCCATCGCCGAGAGATAGTAGCTGTACCAATGGTGGGCAGTCGCGTAGTTCGGATTCAACTCAATGGCGCGACGAAATTCTTGCTCGGATCGGGTTCAGTCCCAGTCGTAGTAAACTCCACCGGTGCCAGTTCGGCGTGCCCTTCCGCAATCGTGGGGTCCAGCTCCAACGCCTTACCAGTTGCGACGTGGGCTTTGGCACTTGCCACGCGAGCAGGTAAGACATCCGAGCCCAGGATGGAGTATGTGTCAGCTAAGCCGCATAGGCGGCGAATTTCGGGTCTTGCGAAATCGCTTGCCCGAAATAAATGATACTCTTCTTCAGTCCGTCATCGGTTCGCTTATTCCAGAAGTAACGCCCCTTCAGATAAGCCTCGTATACCTCGGGCTCGACGGGATGCAGATTGGGTGGCCGCGCGTTAGCTGGCGGGGAAACCACTTTTCCCTCTACTTCTTCCGCAATATCACGGGCACCCGAGCTCTGCAGAACCAACACGTCTTTGAGATCGTGATCGAAACTTCTCGCCTACAGATGACGATCACTGGCAGAATCGATCAACTGCACCCGAATCCGAACCCGGCCTCCGACGCGTTGCACGGTCCCCTCAATCAGAGTATTCACGCCAAGGTCACAGCCAATCTCCGCAGCTGTTATGCTCGCGCCCTTGTAGTGCGTGACCGAGGTCCTCGAAATCACCCGCAGGCCTCCGAACTGGGCGAGATCCATGGTGAGTTCGTCGGTCATCCCATCCGCAAAATACTCCTCGTCTGAGTTATTGGAGAGATCCTGCAGCGGGAGAACTGCAATCGAGGGGAGCGGTTTGGGAGCAGACGCAACCGCCACGGACGCATGTTTCGTCGACCGAAACAGCGCGAACAGTCGAGTTCGCGTTCCGGCCACATTGAAGGCCAGAGCCGTAGCAGCCAGGGCCAGAACAGCGGCGCAAGAAATAAATGCAGACGCGGTCGTCCTGCCCCAGCCAGAGACACAGGGTCTGCGAGCCTTGTTCCGCCACTGTCTCGACGACTGCGGTTGGCTTCTTCGCTTTCAGGTCCACGGTAGCTTCGACCGGAGCGATGAACCGGTATCCCAGTCGCAGGATGGTCTCGACCTAGCGGGGCTCAACGGCGGAATCGCAAAGTGCTTGGCCAAGCTTCTTGATCGAGGTATTGAGCCCGTGCTCGAAGTTGACGAAGGTGTCGGCGGGCCAAAGCTTTTGCCGGATTTCCTCCCGGGTCCCGACCTCGCCTGCACGATTGAGCAGAAGTTCCAGGATGGCGAAGGGTTGGCCGCGACGCCTCAGGGGTGTCCCATTCTTGGACAAGTCCCGGGCGCGGGTCTTCGCCTCGAACGGCCCAAAACGGAAGATCCACGCCGGCGTCTCCATGGCCAGACCCCCACCGTGGGGGGAACTTCGAGCGGGGATTGTACCATTGTGTCTCTAAAACACTGTGGACGATAATATAACTATATTTATTTTCAATCACTTGCCGAATCACCGTAATTGACCTTCAATTCACCAACCGTGCATTGCTTACGCGGTGCGGACCTGAGAATGCCCGCACCAGCAGAAACGAGTAGTCCGTGAGCTTCCCATCTGCGCAAGCAGGGGCTGTGGATTCTTGGATCGTGTCCGGTTTTTGGACGGTTCTTGATGGTGCCTGAAACGAAATCCGCGACCGCGACACTATGCCCACGAAAGCATTGCGTGCATCGCCCAAGACAGGTTAGGTGCGCCATTGATTTTCTGCGAGGACAAACTCGGCGGATTCGTGGTCGGCAACTCAGGCTCCAGTCCCGAAAACACGGGAAGGTGGCTCCCAGGTTTTCTTTGCACGACGGATCCTTCATGGCTTGATTTCGCGCTTTAAGAAAGCAGGGGGCTTCCGTTGGTCTGCGGCGGAGGAAGGCTCGGGGGCCCGATGTTGAGGCGTTAAGGGCCTTGGCTCTACTCTCCGCCGGGATGGATGCTTGTCCGCCACGCGACGACTGAAACGATATTGACGCTCGCAACACTATGCACGAAAGCAACAGCCCTTGCCGAGAAGTAGGGTTCGCATCCTGAGCGTTCAGTCCGCAGGCTGGACGCTCAACGAATCAGGAATTGATTTTCGGGAAGACAAACTCTCGGGGGAGAAGGTTTGCCTTCCCGGACGCAATACGGCCTCGGGCGTTACAGTCCTGGGGCCGTCATTCCGAGTCGGGGGAAAGCCCTGGATCAGTGATGTTCTGAGGTAGTGATCAAGTCGAGCGATCAAGCCCGTGCGCCACGTGCTCCCGTCGGATCAGTAGCGATCGGGGTTTACCTTTTCTCAAACCGCCCTGAGCAACTCAGTCCCGGGTCCGCGTTTTCTTGCCTGCGAGCCTACGTGCGGGCGGAACCCCGGTTACAAGTACCTGCTCTTTATGAACTCCCCTATCGCGGCGTAGGCGCTTGACAGCGTCTTCTCATTAGGAAGGAAGACTATGCGAAAGTGCTTGGTCCCGGGCTTTTGCCCGAAGCCGGAGCCGTGGACCACCATCACGTGCTTCTGGACAATAAGCTCCTTCACGAACACATCATCGCCTTCGGGAATATCGATTCGAGGATAAGCGTAGAACGCGCCGCGCGGTGAGACGCAACTTACGCGCGGGGTCGAGTTGCACCACTGCACGGTAAGATCACGGCGGCTTCGCAGCTTCTTGCGGACTTCGATCAAGTGATCCTGCGGTCCCTCGAGCGCCGCCTTGATCGCGTACTGCTCGGGATGATTCGCGCACAAACGCGCCCGCAGCAGCCGCTGAATGCCCTCGTTATAGTTCTTTATGTTTGCCGCTTCGCCGCTCACGATGCCCCATCCGATGCGCCAGCCGGGGACGAGATAATTCTTGGAAAGCCCGCCAAAAGTTACCACCGGTACGTCGGGCGCGACTGCTGCCATCGAAATATGCTCGTCATCTTCTAAAATCAACTTGTCGTAAATTTCATCCGCGAAGGTCACAAGGTTATGTTGCCTCGCCAGTTCAGCGATCTGCTCCAGCATGGCCCTCGAACACACCGAGCCTGTTGGGTTGTTGGGATTGATCAGCACAATGCCGCGGGTGTGTGGAGTGATCTTGCGCTTAATGTCTTCGAGATCGGGTTGCCAGGCGTCTTCCTCGTTGAGGTAGTAAGGGTTGAGGCCAACTCCAAGCTTGGCCAGCACCGCTGAGTACAGCGGGTAGTCCGGGCACGGCGTGAGTAGATCGTCTCCGGGATTGAGCAGCGCGGTCAGGCAGAGGTCGACGGTCTCGCTCACGCCCGTCGTGACAAACACATCATGCACGGTGGAAATACCCTTGCGCGCAGCCTCCCCGCGAATCGCGTCCAGCCCGGGCTTGATTCCGGACGAGGGTGCGTAGCCGTTCTTGCCATCACGCATAGCCTGGTATACGGCTTCGATCAGATGGGCTGGCGTTTTGAAATCAAAGATATTCGGATCGCCGACGTTGAGCGCGAGGACCTTGTGGCCTTGCTGGATGACCTCGTCGGCGATGCAAGCCAGATCGCGGATGGCGTAACGGACATTATCGAGGCGGGATGCGGCTGCGATTTCACGGGCTTGGGTGATGGGCATGAATAGCTCCAGCCCGGGACGGTCCCAGGCAACACCAAAAGCTTATCGCAGAGATCGCAGAGAAAACCCGCAGAGTCCGCAGAGAATTCAGCGCCGGTCTCTGCGCCCTCCGCGGCCGTTCTCAGAGAGCTCTGCGATTAAAATCTTTAGTCCACTCGATCAATCTGCGCCTTCTGCAAGCGATCGGAGTAGTCCACATAAATCGACTTCCACTGGCTGTAGAAGTCGATCGCGCCCAGCCCGCCCTCGCGATGGCCATTGCCAGTAGCTTTCACTCCGCCGAAAGGCAGATGCACTTCGGCGCCAATCGTCGGCGCGTTGATATAGGTAATTCCGGCATCAAGGTCGCGCATGGCCGTGAAGGCTCTGTTCACGTCCTTGGTGTAAAGCGCGGAAGATAATCCGTATTCGATGCCGTTCGCGATTTCGATGGCATCTTCGAGATCGTCACACGGAATGATCGAAACCACCGGCCCGAAGATTTCCTCCTGCGCGATGCGCATCTTGGGATCGACATCCACGAATACAGTCGGCTCCATGAAATAGCCATTCTGATATTCGCCTTTGTTGAGCCGATTGCCGCCGCACTTCAGGCGAGCGCCCTCGGCCTTGCCGATGTCCACGTAGCTGAGATCGGTCTTAAGTTGATTCTCGTTGATCGCCGGGCCCATCTCGACGGTTTCATCCAGACCGTTGCCGACCTTCAGCGCCTTCGCGCGTTCCACGTAGCGCTCGATGAAGTCGCCGTAGATGCCCTTCTGCACAATGATCCGGCTGGTCGCAGTGCAGCGTTGGCCAGTGGTTCCGAAGCCTCCCCACAGCCCGCCTTCAATCGCGAGATCGAGATTGGCGTCGTCGAGCACGATCATAGGATTCTTGCCGCCGAGTTCGAGCGAACAATGCTTGAAGCTCTTCGCAGCAGTCGTACCCACAATGCGTCCCACAGCGGACGAACCCGTCAGTGATATAGCTCGCACGTCGGCGTGTTCGGTAAGTGGCGTGCCGACTTCAGATCCGAAGCCGGTCACGATGTTGACCACGCCGCGCGGCAGGCCAGCATCGTAGAGCACACGCACCAGATCAAAAGTTGAGAGCGGAGTATCTTGCGCGGGCTTGATCACGCAGGTGTTGCCGCAGACCAGCGCCGGCAAAAGCTTCCACGACGGAATCGCCATCGGGAAATTCCACGGAGTAATCATTCCACAAACGCCTATGGGTTGGCGCACCGCCATCGCGAACTTGTTGGGCAACTCCGATGGGGTGGTCGGTCCGAACATGCGGCGGCCTTCGCCGGCCATGTAGTAGGCGGTGTCGACCGCCTCCTGCACATCGCCACGAGTTTCTTTCAGGATCTTGCCCATTTCGCGGGTCATGTCGCGGGCGTAATCTTCCTTGCGCTCCATCAGCATCTCGGCAGCGCGGTAGATGATTTCGGCGCGACGCGGAGCGGGAATCAGACGCCACTTGGCGAACGCCTGCTTCGCGGCCGCGATCGCAGCATCTACGTCCGCCTTGCCCGATCTCTGGAAGATGCCAATCACATCGCGAGTGTCGGCGGGGTTGCGGTTTTCAAAAGTCTGTCCAGTCGACGCTTCGACCCATTCGCCATCGATAAAGTTCTTGTAAACCTTGGTCCGGGTAGCCGTGCCCATGATGGTCGGTCCGGTTAAAAGATCGGTTGCCATAAAGCCTCCTGGGAATACTAAAAGGGTGCTAAGGAAGAACTGACTATCTCTATGCTACAGGCCGAGGTGAGGCGCGGCAAGCGAGGTGGAATCCGGATAGTGGCCAGTTTCACCTTTCTGGTTCAAGGAGTCTTACGCCTTCGAATCTCGTCCAGAAAGTTCGGGACTCATTTCCGACCGGGCCACTATGCAGAAAACCCCGCCATAGACGCAATCGATATCCACTGACTGGACAACCCCATCGTCTAAGGGTAATTCGGACTCGTTTTCCGACATTTGCATTAAGAGCGTCGAGCATTTCTTTAGATGTCATTTCGTCGACGCTACCGCTGGCGCTGGGTAGTCCGGAAGTTTGTCTTTGTTGGCATTGGCGCGCTTTACCTCCAGTTCATCGAACAGGATGGACGGATTGATAACGCTGTGCGGGATGTTCAGAGGGTGGTTCTCGACGTTCACGTCATTCCCAACAGCGATTAGGTCGTTTCGCAGTGTGCGTGTGTCGAGGTCGCCGAAGATTGCTCCGCGTACCAGTTCTTCGTGGCCATCTTTTGCCCAGACTTTATATAGCAAGCGGGGAACGCGTTGGGGGCCGAGGGTCTCGACATAGTATCCATAGGGAAGCTCGCGCTGTTGGCAGATTTCGATTAGTTTCTTCTTCAACTCCTCGGGCGACGAAGTTTCGGACGAGCGCACGATCATGTTTCCGAGACTGGGTCCGGGGTTATTTTGAGGCAGGCGGGCACGGCCGTGACCGTTGGACGCGGGGAAATCTCGAATCGGCTCTCTCCCCATCAAATAGTTCACCAGCTTGCCGTTCTCGATGACGGAGACGGACACCGCCTTCACCCCTTCGTCGTCGACGTCATACTTGCCCATGAGGCTTCGCCCATTCATCGAGGCGAGCGTGGGATCGTCCACCACCGAGAGAAAATCGGGGAGGACGCGGGACTTGTAGCTGGTGGCGAAAGCTCCCTTGGTGCGGGCGGGCTGGCCCAGTTCGGGTTTGAGGCCGAGAACGTTTTCACCCACCAGATCGGAAAAGACTGTCGAGGCCGCGTCGGCGGAGAACAGCACGGGGCCGCGGTATTCTTCGTCGGCGATGCGGGCATCGCGCAGCTCCTTCAAGGTGGCGAGCAGTTTGGTGGCATCGGCCAGCAGCTTTTCTTCTGATGGGAGTTCCTTGATATCCGTGACCGTATATCCATGCGAGCGGTCCAGGCGCATGCCATCTGAGGCCTGGGTCGTCCCAGCGATTCGCAAATCGTAGACGTTTTGGCCAGTGCGAACCACCGCGCCTTCTGAACTGACAAAATAGCGGGTGACGGCGGCGAAATTCAAGGCCGAGTCGAAGGACTCGATCTGGTCATCGGTTTTGTACAGGGCGGATGCATCCTGCAGAATCTTGAGCCAGGGCTGAGAATCAAAATCCAGCTTGGCCGAGGGGCCGATCGAAACTACTGGTTCGGCACGGGCAAAATCATCTACCGGTTGATCGACGGCAAACTGTTTCAGCCTTGCTTGCTTCGCGGTCAGAGCCTCGGTTGCCGCCTTGTAGGCACTATCGGTCGCGAGCCAGATCTCGTGGCGCAGGGCGACGATATCGTTATCCAGAGGCATAAAGTCCAGCCCACCCTGGCCCTTTCCGAAAAAACTGTCCTGCTTGTAGTCACCGACGCGGACGACGACACGAAGGAATCGAAAACGCACCCGGACATCCGTGCGCAAGGCTCCAAACGCCGCCTCGGCCGCGTGCGTTTCCATGTCTGTGACGTGATAGTCGATGTAGTAAGGTGCGGCCATTCCTTCCAGCTTGAGGGCGGACTTGGAGCGCTCGAGTTCGGCTCGCATGGCTTGCAGGACTGGATCGTCGTCGGCGGATGTTTGCGTGTCTTTCGCTTGCGCGCAGGTTGCAGGCACAAACAGGCTGATTAAGAATGCTAGAAATATTGCGCAGGCGTGCTTCTTCGCGGACAGGCGGGGACGCCCGTCGCTCCATTGAATTGGGCTCACGGACGGCCTCCGGCTTTCGTCTCCGTGGCATCGAAGCCTGGGGGCGGAAGAATCGGTGGGCGGTTCAGGGAGTGGGCTCGCTTCTGCACTTCGATCTCGGAGAACAGCATAGCTGGTGCCGCAGCCGACACGGGTACACTGCCCGACTCCGCGCCGCACATACCATTGAAGACTTCAATTTTCTCTCCCGTGAGCAGAATGCGGTTCATGGCCGCCAGAGGAGTTCCCACAATATCCACGCCGCGTACCAGTTCATCGGGGCGGCCGTCTGGATAGACGCGCCACACCAAAACCGGCAGGACTTGAAAGGCTTGCGGCATCGTCCGTTGGGTTAATGTGAAGCCTCCCTGGATGTCTTCGAAGTACAGTCCGTAGGGTTTTCCTTGCTTCTTGATTTCGTCGATCAGCTTTTGCCGCAGTTCTGAATCCTGGGTCGTGCGCGAGGAGGTGACAATCAGATTGCCCTGGCGTCCGGTGACCATCAAGCCTGCCTGCGCGCGTCCGTGGCCGTTCGACTTGTCAAAATCCTTGATGGGCATGCGCGACATCAGGAAGCTCTTCAGGATCCCGTCCTTGATAACTTCAACTCGGACAGCGGGCATGCCCTCTTCGTCGTACTCATACCAACCGCCCAGGTCCATGCCGTTCAGAGTGCGAGCGGTGGGATCATCGGTTACGCTGAGAAACTCCGGCAGAACCTGCTGCTTGACCTTCTTGGTAAACGTCTGTCCCTCTTGCTCGCCGCGCTGGCGATGGCCCTCCAGCCGATGTCCGAGAACCTCGTGAAAAAACACCGCTGCAGCACGCCCCGAGAGTAACGCTGGCCCGTCGAATGGTTCGGCGACGGGCGCGCCCCGGAGAGCTTTCAAGTCGGAGGCCATTTTCTCCATGCGTGCGGTAATTTCCGCTTCGGCAGGCAAGTGTGACGGATTCTCCGCTTGGAACGTTTCGACTCGCATCAATTCCATGCCGTCGTCGGCGCGGGTTTCCGCCTCAATCGCGAGCCGGACCCAGTCACCGGTGCTGACGACGTGACTGCCCTCGGTAGAAACCAAGCGAGACCGCATCCTCTGTGCCGAGAGCACCGCATTCGACGAATAAATGTAGGGATATTTACGGAAATATGCGGAGTAGCGCCGAGCTATCTCTTCCAAAATCTGGTGATCCGGCGCCGGGGAAAGATCCCGGTAGTCCGCGTGGCTTTGCGGAGCCTCCTGGGAAAAGTCCGGCGAAGTGTCCTCTTCCCGAGCGTGAACCTGGGTCGTGGTCTTGACGTTCAAGTAGGCCTGCGACGCTTTGCGATATTCACCGTAGGTGAGTTGCCAAAGAACATGCTCGATGGCGTTACTGTCGTCATTGAGAGGAAGTGATCCGGAGGTCAGAGCGGAGCCGCGATTCTCTTCGTGAGTATTGTCCAGCGCGGCAGTTCCTACGCGCACGATCACATCGGCCGATCGCCTGCGGGCGTGGATGGAATTGATCAGGCTGCCCTGGCTTCCGACGACCATCGCCGAATCTTGATCGTAGACGGAATAGCTGATGAAGTAAGGAGCAGGATCGAGTTTCCCCAAATCACTCTGGGCTCGGTGCAGTTCCCGCTGCATAGCGGCGATCAGGACATCGTTCTTTCCCGCGTCACCCGCGGCAGCCCCGTTTAGGGGAGGTTTCAGAAAAATCGCTAAGACACAAACCAACGCGCTATTTCCAAAGAGCTTCTTCATCTTGAGGTGAGACTGATCGAATCACGGACGCATTTGAGTCACAACTGCTCGGGCGATGACGCCCGCGCCTATAGCGACGCGCCCTGCAAGATGGTATCACCTCGCTCGCGGTAACCTTGATGGCCTACTCAACCTCGAAGTCGACGCTGCGTGGCTTGGCGGTATTGTTAAGGGAGTCCACCGCTCGTAACTCGGCTCGATAGGAGCCCGGGGCAAGCGAAGCGACTGGCAGCTTCAGCCCTATGGGAACGACGGCGCTCCCGGGTTGGGTAGTTGCCCGGGATGCGACGTCCACTTTTTTCTCTCCTGTCTTGCGATCGACGACGACCAGCTCAACTCCAACCTGTGGAGGATTCGGTCCGGTCAGGAGCGGCGCATAGATTTCCACGTAGACAGCCGCATTGTCCGTTATCTTGAACCGATTGCAGTCGGAGGGAACGACCTGAATCCCTTGCACCACCAGCGGTGTCCGGTCGGCGAGCAACTCCGAGTCGAGCCCGGTCGACAGATCGGAAAGCCGTTGCACCGCGTTGCTCAACGCCAACCCGCTCATGCTGAACTGCTTGCCATCGTAGGGATCGATGACCAGGGGCAGTTGCAGCTTGCCAAAACTTTCATTTCCCGAGCTGAAGACTACTTTGAGATTGTACTGGCCGGAGGCAACATCAAACTGGTTCTCATAGTGGAAGGGTTGCTTCTGGAACTCTTCCACCTCCTTCTTACCGTCAAAATCGAGGTCGACGGTGTCGCTGAACCGGGCTGCGATCGTGCCGTCGGGCTTGTAGGCGATGCCGAGCACGTTGACCGACGAATGCTGCTTCCCCTTTACCTTTTCAAACTTCAGCGCGTTGGACGGGATGCCAATGGCCAGGTTCACTCGGGCCGTGTTCGGTGAAGTGTAGAAGAACGGAGCTTGCATGGTGCCGGTGACATTTCCGGCCATCTCACCGGTTACGCGCGTTTCCATCGCTTTTTCGACCGGGTTTCCTGCAAGCAGGTCCTTGGGCCTCTCGTTGCAGTATCCACTGCGGGCGCGGACGATGGTTCCGCCGCGGTCGACCTTCACCCGCAGCGTGTGACAGCTGCCCTCAGGCGACTGGGGAGGCGTATAGCTGAGCACGTAGTATTGCGATTGGTCGTTCGCGATCCTTTGCAGCCCGCCAACCAGATCATTGGAATTGACCATGACAAACCCGCCCGTGCCCTCGGCCAGTTGATAGAGAATCTGCTGCTTGTCGGAAACGTTCTGAATTTCAGGAACGATCAGCCGGGGTTGATTGTATTGAGGGTTTCCGTACATTTGGCCCGGGCTCATTGTGCTCCCGCCACTGCCTCCGCCGGTGCGAGCGCCGCCGCCACCCGTGCCGCCTCCGGTCCCGCCGGTGTGCCCTCCACCCCCGCCACCACCCGTGCCGCCACCGCCGCCGGTCCCACCGCCGTGGCCGCCACCACCACCACCTCCGCCTCCACTTCCGCCGCGCTGTCCGGGATCAAAATAAGCAAGCTTGAAGGGATAGAGCGCGGTCGCACTTCCTGTGTAAGCAAGAGTCGCGGACATCAACTGGCCGGACCCGGGATGCGATGGAGATCGCAGGAGCGAGTGAGGCCCCGCAACCGTGCCGGCGACGAGGCCACGGACGTCCACAGGATAGACGGCGACATTGTAACGATTGCAGGTCGAAATGACTGCGGTCAGCTCCGACTGAAGTTCCGGCGTAATGGAAAAGCCAGAGGTCAACAGCACCAGGGTCTTACGGCCAGGCACTGTGCCGAGACTTTTCGCCAGGCTTCGCAGAGCCAGCATTATGCTGCGTGCCCCATAGTCGGCTTCGGCATTGCCCAAATAAGGCATGCCAAGAGGAGCGGCGCCCATCGGAGACGTGGCGAGAGGCGCGCCAAGAGACGCAACCTCTACCGGAGGGGCATTCGGCGAAACCGCCGACGTTTTCAGCCCGGCGACGACCTGCTTCAAACGAGCCGCATCCGCGGTAAAGTTCTGAGCAATTCGCACTGTCCCGCCGAAATCAACCACCGCGATTAAACGGTTGGGAGCAGCATTGGCATCGATAAACTTACCCGCCGCTTCCCGCGCTCTCATCTGGTCGCCCGTGTCCATCGTCGAGTTGTCAAACAAGAGGACCAAATACTGCTTCTGCTCTTTCCCCGACGCAGTGCCTTCTTGAAAGGAAAAACTCTTGATCGGTTGTTCCTTGTTGTCTTCCCAGACTTTAAAATCCTTGACGGTGAGATCGCGGACGTAGTTCCCCTTCTTGTCGGTCACTACCGTGTCCACCGGCACCTCCCGCGTCTCCACGTGGATGGTGGTTGTGTCTCCGGTGGAAGCTGCGGGAGCCGGCTGCTGAGCCTGCATCAAACGCGAAGAAAGTGCCACTTGACAAATTGCCATGCAGACCGTTCCGATCAAGAGAATCACTCGCCGAGACCTCATATAAACCTCCCTGACGCGCTGCGCGCTTGCCGCTCTTACTCTACTTCGAAATAAGCCATGCGCGGATTAGTGTGGTTTCCAACCGAGTCCTCCGCAATGAGCTCGACGCGATAAGACCCAGGGCCGAGCGCATCCACCGGTACCTTGAGTCCCACCCGAACGACGCGACTGCCCGCCTGATTCGTAGGTGTGGTTTTGAAATCCACCCTCTTCTGGCCGCTCTTGCGATCCCAGATGGCAAGAGCAACCCCAACTTTAGGAGGGTTGGGGCTGTCCAGAAGGGGCGCATAAACCTCCGCGTAGAGAGCCGCACTGTCCGTCTTCTGGAAACGATTGGAGGCGGAGGGCGTGATCCGCATGTCATGCACGACCAACGGCGTCCGATCCGCGAGCAATTCTGAGTCGAGAGCTGTGGACAGAGTCGAAACCGGCACGATCTCATTGCTCAGCGCCATGGAACTCATGCTGAACCGTTTGCCATCATAGGCGTCGACGAAGAGAGGCAATTTCAACTTGCCAAAACTTTCATTTCCCGAGCTGAACACTATCTTGAGAACGTACTGGCCAGACGTGACGGCAAACTGGTTCTCATAGTGCACGGGTCGCTTCTGGAACTCTTCCAATTCCTTCTCGTCTTCAAGATCGAAATTTACCGTGTCGCTGAACCGCGCTGCGATCGTACCATCCGGCTGGTAGGCGATTCCGAGTACGTTGAGCGCCGCGTGCTGCTTGCCCTTGACCTTCTCGAACTTCAACGCGGTTGAGGGAAGGTCCATCGTCAAATTCACCCGCGCCGTATTTGGCGATGTATAAAAGAAGGGGGCTTGTATATCGGCGGTAACGTTTCCGGTCATCTCGCCGCTTACGCGAGTTTCCAAACTTTTCTCGACGGGCTTCCCTGCCAGCATGTCGAGCGGCCTCACGTTGCAATATCCACTGCGGGCGCGGACCACGGTTCCGGCGTGGTCGACCTTCACGCGCAGTGTGTGACAACTGCCCTCGGTGGATTCGGGTGGCGCATAGCCGAGAACGTAATATTGCGATTGATCCCTGGCAATCTTCTCCAGACCACCCGCCAGATCATTGGAATTGACAATGATGAACCCACCTGTTCCTTCAGCCAGTTGATAGAGGATTTGCTGGTTGAGCGAAACGTCAGGAATTGGGGGGACGATTTGCCGGGGTTGATTGTACGGACTGACTCCGAACATTTGGCTAGGGCCCGTCCCACTTGATCCCCGAACACCACGAGTTCCCCCGCCAGTTCCACCCGTGCGACCACCACCTCCACTGCTTCCCCCACCGCCGCCACCAGCGCCTCCCCCACCGCCGCCGTGGCCTCCGCCACCTCCGTGCTGGGCGGGAGCAAAGTAGGCGAGCTTAATGGGATACCGCGTAGTCCCACCTCCGCTATAGGAGAGAGTGGCGGACTTCAATTGGCCAGCCTTAAGTTGTTTCGCCCCCGGAGGCGAAGGAGAACGCATGAGCGCGCCTTGAGTAATGTCACGAATACCAGCCACCAAGCCGCGCACATCAAGGGGATAGACGGCGACGTTGTACCGGTTGCACACCGAAATCACTGAGGTCAATTCCGACTGACGCTCCGGCGTCGCAGGAAAGCCGGAGGTCAACAGCACCAGTGTCTTACGGCCAGGTACGGGGCCAAGGCCTTTGGCCACGTCTTGCAGAGCGATCATTAAGGTGTGCGCCCCAAAGTCGGCTTCCGGATCCCCAAAAAAAGAAGGCGTACCGATCGGCGTCATCGGCGACGTCAGAGATGCGACTTCCACCGGCGGCGCAGAATTAGGCGCTACCGACGACGATTTCAGTGCGGCTACAGCCTGTTTCAGACGAGCGGCATCGGCGCTAAAATTCTGCGCAATATGCACCGAGCCAACGAAGTCAACCACCGCGATTAAATGGTTGGGAGCGCTGTTTGCGTCAATGAACTTAGCCGCCTCCTGCCGGGCTCTCATCTGGTCCTGGATGTCCATTGTCGAGTTGTCAAAGAAAAGGACCACGTACCGGGTCGGGGCCTTGCCTGGCGACGCGGCGTCGTCCTCAAGGGAAAAACTCTTGATCGGCTGTTCCTTATTATCTTCGAAGACCTTAAAGTTCTTGGCGGTGAGATCGCGGAGGTATTTGCCACTCTTGTCGGTCACCACCGTATCCACCAGCACCAACCGTGTCTCGGTGTGGATGGTCGATGTGCCAGAGGCGCTCGTCTCCGTCACCGCCTGCTGAGCCTGTGCCAAATGCGAAAAGAGAACGACAATGGCGATGCGGATCGTTCCGGTCAAAAGAGTCACCCGGTGAGATTGCATATGCATTGCTCCCTTGTATGCGAAATCGTCCTTCCGAAATGCATTCACGGAATTTCGATAGCGCCGTTTTCCGCCGACATCAACTGTCCCTCCGTATCTCTTACCACCAAGCGGACCAGGTAGCTGCCGGGCTTAACATCGAAACTCGTCTTCAAAGTGATTCCCGATGCCAGCTTGATCAACGTTTCGTCCTTCCACCGCATCGAGACATTTTTTTGCGTTCCCTGAATAAAGACCCCGTTCCGATTGAACAGCGCAGATACCACGGCCAGTTCATTTGTGTTTCGGCCATCTATTTTCCGATAGTGAATGTTCTTTACATCCACGTGAGCCAGGACCGAGAGTTTGGCCTCGGCATCACTGGACTTAAAAAACTGGGTATGCAGTTCTACCGGAAGATCGTGCATTTCTTCCTGAGAGAAGATGGCGTCCTGGATCTCCTGCTTCGCTTCTTCCGCCGGGTCTGCGGCATGTTTTGGAGCGTAATAGCCGCGGCGGGTTTGCACCGTCAGCTTGGCCGGGTTCTTCAGCGAGACTTTCAATTTATGATAGCTGCCGTCCAGTTTCATATTCTGGGGCGAGAAACCCAACGTGTAGAAATATTCAGGCGTGGCCGACACCTGTTTGAATCCCGCATCGAGATCATTGTTGTTATGGAAGAAAGCCCCGCCAGTCGCGTTTGCCAGGTCCGACAAAATGTCGTCTTCAGCCAAAGAGCTTTCCGTTTCGTACTGAAGTTCCATGGCCGCCGCGAATGGACTTAGGGGGTGTGATTCCCTGCTGATATCGCCCCCCGGAAGGACAACGTAAAGGCCACGCGCGTCGAGAGTGCTAATCATCACGTCGGAGTGCAATGCCCGTTCAACAACATCCATGTAGTCCTGCAACATATCCGTCTCGGGAGTAAGAAATCCTGGCGACACAACCACCACGCTGCGCTGACCCGGCATGAGGGAAATCCTCCGTACCACATCCTTCAGCACCGACAGAGCGATACGGCTTTCCTGGCTTCCTATCCCGAGCACCTGCTGAGCCACTGCACGCACTTCCATGGTTGCTGTTTGTAACGCTGCCTGCTGGTTTCCGTTTGGCGACGACGGAAGGGGCGAACACCCCAGTGCATCCTGAATGGCTGCCTGTTCTGCCTGGATATCATTCTTGTTCTGGATCAGGTCCGCCATGTAGTAACTGATGTCCGGACAATCAGCCATCCCCGTTCCAGCAATGGGGCGCGGCTGCAGTCGAAGCAGGGTGTCATGCAATTTCGCCCGATCATCCGTAAAGTCGAGCGTGGTTTGCCCCGAAGTTGAGAAAATTGCGACCCGATCGGTGGGCAGCAAAGTTGCGATATGGCGCTCAGCGGCCGTTCGCGACCGCACCAAGTCGCCAAACTTTATATGGAGGTCGTCAAAAACGAAGGCGATATAGCGTTCGGGCACTGAGGGTGGCTTTTCGCCAGCTTTCTCATCCGAAGTCGTTTGTTCCCTGGCAACCTGGCTTCCCGGTTGTTCCACCGAAAAATGGGAGATGACCTGCGGCTTGCCACTGTCAAAAAGCGCGAAGTCTTCTTTATGAAGATTCCCTACTGCGTGGCCTTGAGCGTCACGCACGACAACGCGTACCGTCACCAGTTTGACGTTGACCTTGAATGTGGTTGCTTCTTCGTGCGAGGCAATTTCTGCCGCGGTCTGATCAGGATGCGACTGAGTGTCAGGTGCAGCCTGCGGTTGCGCGGGTTGCGTAGCTTCCGATTGCGCCCCCGCTGCGATGGAGAGAAGCGAAAGCAACAGCGCGCCGATACCGAGAGTCGAGCCAAGCGCGGAGAAGAATTGTTTCCACCCGCAGACGCGATGGTTCGTTCGCGACCGGCCAGACTTTGAGACGCTCGTCATGGAACTGCGGAAAACCACGCGGGAAAAGCCACGCATACGCCTCAAAACCTCGCGCCAACGGGTCGTTCCGCCGGTCGGGCAGGTGAATGTTAGTCCATTCCCGCGAAAAGTGCCAGAGCCAGTTCACAGGCAGTTCTGGCCCAGTTGGGCGCATCAAACCGGACAGAGGCCTCCATCAGGGGCCGTGAAACTCAAGGTGCTATACTGCCGCTCCGGGCCATATCAATGCGGCATAAAAGGAGCCACAAAAAATCGGAATGAGCCACACAAAGGTTAAGTGTTTTGCCAGAAGGAGTGCCAGCTTCCTTTTTCTCTTCTTTCTCTTCCTTGTCGCGGCCACAGCAACGGCACAGGACGTCCCTCCCAACCTTTTGCAAGCCATGCAGTGGCGCCTGATCGGTCCGCATCGCGGAGGCCGGGTCACTTCGGTCTCCGGCGTGCCCAGCCAGCCCGCAATCTACTACATCGGCACTCCCGGCGGCGGCGTCTGGAAAACTGAGAACGGCGGGCAGGTCTGGAAGCCGATATTCGATCAGGAGCGCGTCGCTTCGATTGGAGCGCTAGTAGTCGCTCCATCGGACCCCAAAGTCGTCTACGTGGGAACCGGCGAGCAGACTCAGGGCAACGGCGTGTACAAGTCGATCGATGCAGGCCTGACCTGGACGAATATTGGTTTACGCGAGACCCACGTCATCACCGGCATCGTGGTGAATCCGCGAAACCCCGACATTGTTCTCGTGGCCGCCGCCGGGGATCACTGGTCCGGCGCCGAGCGCGGAATCTACAAGACCACCGACGGCGGCAAAAACTGGCAGAAAGTTCTGTATAACGATGGGGAAACGGGCGTCGCCGACGTCGAAGCCGATCCCGATAATCCCAGCGTCGTGTACACCGCGGTGTGGACTCGTCCCGACGACCCGTTCAGCACGGATGAGCCAGAGAAGAAGAAAAAGCAGGACGGCGCGATCTACAAATCCACCGACCAGGGTTCCACCTGGAATCCCGTCGAGGGCAAAGGCTTGCCGGCCGATCCGATGGGACGGGTCGGCGTAGCCATCGCCCCGGGCACTCATGGCATGCGTGTTTACGCCATCTGCGCCCAGGGACTATTCCGGTCAGAAGATGGCGGCGACAGTTGGCGACGCAGTACGACCGACCCTCGCATTCTGGGGAATGGATACTTCAGCCGAGTCTTTGTTGATCCCAGGAATGCTGACTTCGTTTACGTCGCGCAAACTTCTATGTACCGCTCCACCGACGGAGGCCGCACCTTTGCCGCTTGGGCGGGCGCGCCCAGCGGTGACGATTTTCACGTCCTCTGGATCAACCCCGCGAACACACAGAACATGATTCTTGGAGTTGACCAGGGTGCGATTGTCAGCGTAGATGGCGGCAATAGCTGGAGCTCCTGGTACAACCAGGCGACCGGCCAGTTCTATCACGTCAGCACCGACCAGCACTTCCCCTATTACGTGTACGCGGCGCAGCAGGATAGCGGAACCGTCGCGGTCCCCAGCCGCAGCGATTACGGCGAGATCACCTATCGTGATTGGGCGCCGACCGGAGGGTTTGAGTTCTGCTTCATCGCGCCCGATCCACTGAATCCGAACTACGTCTACGCTGGAGGCTGGTACGGAACTGTGCTCCGCTACGACAAGACCACGGGGCAGATTGTGCATCTTCTGGCGCGGAGTTCGCAATACCGGACCGCTCAGATGGCTCCGTTTGCGTTTTCGCCTCAGGATCCGCACACGCTCTATGCCGCCGCTCAGTACGTTTTGAAGAGCAACGATGGCGGATTCAGTTGGCAGGAAGTCAGCCCCGATCTTACGCAAAAAGCGGAAGGCGAAAAGACCAAGCCCGATCCACGGAGGGCTGTAATTTACACCATTGCGCTCTCGCCGGTCAAAGCCGGCGTGATCTGGGCGGGCACTGGCAACGGCCTTATTCACGTGACGAAGGATGGCAAGACCTGGCAGAACGTGACCATTCCTGGATTGCATGAGCGCAGCAGCGTGACATTGATAGAAGCATCCCGCTACGATGCAGCCGCCGCGTACGCCGTGGTTAATGGATTTCGGGACCTGCGTCCGCTGATCTATCGCACACGAGATTACGGACAAAGCTGGCAGGTGATCAACACCGGCTTGCCCGAGACCGGAAATGCGCGAGTGGTTCGCGAAGATCCAGTGCGCAAGGGATTGCTCTACGCTGGCACATGGAACGGCATTTATTTTTCCTTGGATGACGGCGATCACTGGGAGACTCTGCAACTGAATTTGCCGACAGCCACGGTGACCGATCTGGACATTCACGGCGACGATCTGGTGGCATCGACCTATGGGCGCTCGCTGTGGATTCTCGATGACATCACGCCGCTGCGGCAGCTTGACGCGAAGTGGCCGCAGTCGGATGCGTACCTGCTTCGCCCGCGCAACACCGTGCGCGTGCGCTGGGACATGAATCAGGATACTCCGCTGCCGCCGGAAACTCCCGCCGGAAACAATCCACCCGACGGCGCAACCATTTACTACTTCCTGAAATCCCTGCCTGCGGGCGACATCAAGCTATCGATCTACGACGCGCAAAACCGTCTGGTGCGGGAATACACCGACGTGGCTCCCACATTCGACAAGACGCCGGCCAACGTTCCCGAGTACTGGTTCGCGCCCTCGACGGCACTGTCAAGAAAAGCCGGGCTCAACCGTTTCACCTGGGATCTTCGCTATCCCGCGATGAAGGCAATGCGCTACAGCTACTACGGCAATACCCTCGACTACATCGAATACACGCTGGCCGATCACGCAATCCCAGATGAATTTCCCCGCGAGCTGCTGCAAGGTCCGTTCGTGGTGCCGGGGCAATATTCGGTGGTCTTAACGGCAAACGGCCAAACCTATCGTCAGCCGCTGACCGTGACCCTTGATCCGCGAGTGCAAACGCCACAATCCGATTTGGTAAAGCAACTCGACGCCGAGACCAGCATCGCGGATCAGATGGCGGCCAGTTATAACGGACATGCGCAGGTGCAAGCGCTGCGCGAGGCGATTGCCGACCGCCTGAAATCTCTGGCCGCCGATGCAACGAAAAAAGACGCGGTCGACGCGCTGAAAGCCCTGGATGACCAGGCCAAAGACGTCAGCGACGGTAAACCTGAAGAGCTCGGCCTGGGTCCGCTCAATCGCGAACTGGGGCGCCTGGCCCTCATGATCGAGAGCGGGGACGCGCGTCCCGCAGCTCTGCTCGAAGCCGGTGTCGAACAATACTGCCAGGAACTGGGCAAGCGCCTGACCCAATGGCGCGACCTCAATCAGCAGAAGATTCAGCCCGTGAACGACGTTTTGCAGAAGTACAACTTGGCACCACTGTCGGTCGCGGCCAATATTCCCACCACTCCGAGGTGCGAAAAATAGGGTTCCGAAATGGGATTAGGAATGGCCCGCCCCTGATCTTTTGGAATCATGGGGTTACGCCGGACTACCACCAAAATCTTCGAGGAATAAGGACTGATACGTAAAATATTCCGGAATAAGGAGTTAGCTGACCGCCTCTCTGAACGCGAATTTATTTTTCCCGATTGTCAAAGAGTTAATTATTGTCCGGATATAGTACCTTATTGAGAATACTAAGTTAAGCTTGGCGCCCGGTCCTTGCTACCGCCTATCCCGGGACAAACAGCGTTACTTTGAACGTCATTCTGCCAGACGGATATTTACCCTCGCGAAATCCCCTCGGGTACCGTCACCACAATTTGCGTTTCGCTCCATTTCACGACAATCCCGTTCGTGTTCGCGATGGCGACCATGCCGTTTTGTGTCGCTCCAAACCCACATCCCTTGATTGTCATTTGCATCCCCGGAAGTATGCTGATTGGGGAAATGCTGATAATAGTCGGCGTGCTCATCGTAAACGGGAGGCTGTTGCTCGACCCAAAACCGGGCACTTATCCCACCGCAGAACCCTACACATTCTCCCGGGCGCACCGCAAAACATGCGATAGAAGACGCCACGAAAACTGGTTTCTACCTGCATGCAACTACTTTTGAAGCATAAAGTGGCAAGTGGATAGGGTCTCGAACGGTCATGCCCGCCCGAAGCTAGGGCTGGCCAAGTCGGTCGCGCGTCGCGTATTTTACGATGAACCGCCGGTGAGATGGCGCGAGGTGAAAAAAAGCCTCTCTAGTTTGCCCTCGCCGAAGACTCGGCGTAGCTCGCTGAATCCAAAGAACGGGATCAGTTGGACAGCCAGAAGTGCAATCAACACGAGTATGCCCTCAATAGTACCGCCGCCGACCTCGGTAATGCTTTTGCTGACAGAGCGCCCGTGATACAAACCAACCCCGATCGCTTCAAGAATCTTGAAGCAACCCAGGATAACGGCGAAGGCGGCGGACTTGAAAAGGGTGGGGACGATGAGTGGCGCGTTTTTGAAGTTGTCAGCAAAGTTGAACTCCCGGGCCACCAGCATCACTTTGGCGAGAGCCAGCGCGTTGATCAGTGCGAATCCATGAAGGGCAAAAGGAATGTCATGCTCGGCTAGAATGACCGACTGGTAAATGACGAACAGGCCGAAGACCAACCAGAGATAGAGTGAGATTACGAGATAGTCTTTCATTCCCTGCCAGGCTTTTTGTTTCAGGGTCGGTTCGGAAGCGTTCATATTGTTGTCTCCTAGCAGGCCTGTATTCAGAACAAGATGATACCGCGCGCATGGGGCAGTTTTGTGGTTTCTTGCTGCGGCGAGACGGGCGGAGTCGAGTCGCCCGTCGCCATACCAACAGAAGCGCGGAGAAGGACGACGTACGAAGAAGTCGCTCATCTGCACGGCGCTTTGGCATTCACCAGGGAAAACGCAGCCGCAACCCGACAAATCCAACTAAAGTACTCGAAGGAACACCAGGGAATGAATGGCGAGGGTTCGGGCCATCCTGGGCGTGCCCCCCAACTGAGCTCTGGGTGGCTGTAGAGACGTAGCCAGCTACGCCTCTACCAGTTTCTCCGTTGGACGAACGCGTGCCCTGCCGGCAAAAGCACGTAGAGGGGAGTGTGCGCGCGAAGGGAGAATGGCACCAACGTAATGTTCCAAGTTGATTACCTGTTTTGCGTCCACAGGCCTTGTGGTACTCTCGAAAGTACCCCATATTCTCTGGAGTTTGGCTAAGTTTCTCTATGCCATCGGTGTCTTCAAACAGCAAGCCGGGAATCCACATCGCGTGGAAGACGGTCACCTACCGCAGCGTGGCGCTGCTGGTGCTGGCGGTCCTGCTGATGATTTTCATTGGCATGCGCGTTGCGTTTCCGCAGTTCACCGAGAACACCATCAAGGCGGCGGACGGCTTGGGCACCAAACTGCTGGAAGTTGTAGCCGGGGCCGCGGGCAATCCCGCGAAATCGGGCAGTGCGGGTGCGCAGCAAGCACACTTCACTGCGCTTGACGGCACGGTTCGAGTCAAGAAGGCGAATGGCAACAGTTGGGGAACGGCTGACTATAGCATTCCGCTGGAAAAAGGCGACGTCGTGCAGACCAGTTCGGAAGGCATGGCCAAGATCGTATTTAATGATGGGACGAACTACACCGTCAAACAGGATTCTCTGATCGTGATCGAGGAAAACTCGACCAACGATCAGCAACAGACCAACGTTGCGGTCGCGGTGAGCACGGGCACGGTGGACCTGGCGACGGCCACGTATGTTCAGGGTTCGAGGTCGCAGGTGATTGTGGCAGGTGCGACGGCGTCCCTGGCGCCGGACAGCGCGGCCATGGTCCACAACGATCCCAAGGGCGATCAGCATGAGATTCTGGTCAAGAAGGGAACTGGCGACATCACCCGCAATGGCGAGACCGTGCGCTTGGCGGATTGGGAGAAGGTAAGCTTCCAGGCGGCCGAGCCGCATATGGACAAGTTGAAGGAGATCGGTCCTCCGACGCCCATTTCGCCGGCGAACATGATGCCCATGTTCGTGTCGAGCGACCCCAAGCCCATTGAATTCTCCTGGACCCCGATGGCGAATGCGAAGGGCTACCGCTTGCGCATTTCGCGGAACCCGTACTTTTCTTCGACCATCGTGGATCGCAAGGTGAATACTGCCGATGTCCTGGTTTCAGGCCTCGAGCAAGGAGCCTACTATTGGGTGGTGCAATCTCAGGATGCTGCGGGTAAGGAATCGGTTGAGAGCGAAAAGAATCGTTTTACCATTATCCCCAAGGGGAATGACACGGCGGCGATCAATCTGGATCTGGACCCGTTGATCCAGCATGGTCACGTGATCGAGCTGACTGGAAAGACTGAGGTGGGGGCCCGGGTGATGGTGAATGGGCGCGAGGTTCCGGTGGTCGGGAGCGATGGTGCCTTCCATTACTTCACGCCTCCCTTGGCGACTGGGGAAAGCACGATCACCATTACGGCGCAAAATGCTAAAGGCGGAGTGAATACTCTGCAGAAGAAAGTAGTGATTCAGTGAGCGGGGCTGGCCTAGGGCCCAGGCCCTTTAAGGACAGTTACTTTGGTTTGCTGAAACCCATGGCAATCCCTCATAGAATTAAGGATAGAGATTAGATTCCAGAATAACCGGACAAAACCGGAAAAAGACCGACTCCTTCAGAGAGAAAGTTTCGCATGTCATCGAACAACGGCTTTCATTCGAGCGCATCACGCTGGCACAATCTGCGGTCGCTGTTCAGTGTTTTTTCGAGCGACCTCGCAATCGACCTGGGCACGGCCAACACGCTGGTGTACGCGCGCGGCAAAGGCATCGTCGTGAACGAGCCTTCCATCGTGGCCATCAACAAAAACACTGGCGAAGTGGAAGCCGTGGGCAAGGAAGCCAAGGAGATGCTGGGCCGAACGCCGGGTAACATCGTCGCCATCAAGCCCATGAAAGATGGCGTCATTGCCGACTTCAAAGTCACCGAGAAGATGCTGAATTATTTCATCCAGAAGGCGCACAACCGCAAAATGCTGGTGCATCCCCGCATCGTGATTGGGGTTCCCTCGGAGATTACGCAGGTGGAAAAGCGCGCCGTCATGGACTCGGCCTATCGTGCCAAGGCCAGCGAAGTGCATCTGGTGGAGCAAGCCATGGTCGCGGCGATCGGCGCTGGGCTTCCCATCACCGAACCGAGTGGCAACATGGTTGTCGACATCGGCGGCGGCACCACTGACATCGCAGTCATTTCCCTCAGCGGCATCGTCTATTCGCGTTCCGTGCGCATGGCCGGCAACCAGATGGACGAAGCCATCATGAACTATCTGAAGCGGAAATATAACTTGCTGATTGGCGAGCGTACCGCCGAGCAGATCAAGATCGAGATTGGCTCCGCGTATCCGCTGGACAAGCCGCTGACCATGGAAATCAAGGGCCGCAACCTGATCGAAGGTGTTCCCAAGACGATTACCGTGGATGACAGCGAAGTGCGGGAAGCCCTGAGCGAATGCGTGTCGACCATCATGAATGCGATTCGCGTAGCTCTCGAACGCACGCCTCCCGAACTTTCCGCGGACATCAGCGATCGCGGCATTGTGCTCACCGGTGGCGGTGCCCTGCTCAAGAATCTGGACAAGCGCATCCGCGAAGAAACCGGGCTGCCGGTTTCGATCGCCGACGACCCGCTGTGCAGCGTGGTGCTCGGCACGGGCAAAATGCTGAGTGACTTCAAACTCTTGCGCAAGATTTCGATCGAGTAGCGCGATCGCCTGGGTGCACTTTCGTGTTCCTTCGTGGTTGAAAATCAAAAGCAGAAAACTACGAAGGACACGAAGTACACTAAGGGAAGCCCGCCATGGAAAACCTCATCAGCCGCTACCGCAATGTGACGATCCTCGTGGTCGTATTGTTTGCCCAGGTGCTGGGGTTGGCGATGCAGGTTAAGCGCTCTACTCAGGACGAATCCACGCGCTTGATTCGCGTCTGGGCGGTGGACGCCGTCACTCCTCTGGAAAAGAGCATCGTGTGGTTCCAGCGAGGCGTCAACAATCTATGGCACAACTATTTTTATTTGCGCGGCGTGCGGCAGGAGAATCGCGACCTCAAGCTAGAGATTGAACGGCTCCGCATCGAGCAAGTCCGCCTTAACGAGGACGCGGAGCAGGCGCGACGGCTGCAGGCTCTCCTCGGCTTCAAGGAACAATTCATCTCGAAGACACTGGCCGCGCAGGTCATTGGTTCGAGCGGAAGTGAGCAGTCACGCTCGATTTACATCGACAAAGGCACGCACGACGGAATCAGGCCGGACATGGCGGTCATCACCGCTGAGGGAGTCGTAGGCAAAGTGCTGCGCGCCTTCAAGACCACTTCGCAGGTGTTGCTAATGAATGACCAGACCAGCGGAGTGGGATCGATTCTTGAGAAATCGCGGCTGCAAGGGGTGTTGCGCGGTACGCCGGTGGGCGAAGTGGTGCTGGAAAAAGTGATGTCCGACGAAACCGTCCAGCCGGGTGAAAGAGTGGTCACCAGCGGAGGTGATCAGATTTTTCCCAAGGGATTGCCCGTGGGCACGGTCACGAAAGTTTCCCCGGGCCCGGAACTCTTTCTTAATATCCGGGTGAAACCCGCAGCCGACTTGAGCCGTCTCGAAGAAGTGCTGGTGATCACGCAGCAGGAAGAAAAACAACCTGCCATGGCAGACGGCGCAGCGCCGATACGCGCTGCGGACATTCTGGCGCAGCGCCTGCCTTCGGTTCCCGACAGGCCTCCGGATGATCCCAGCAAGCCCCCGCCTCCGACCAGTGGTCTGAAGATTTTTCCCGCGCCAAACCCGCAAGCAGCGCCGGGTTTGACGGGGAGCCCCAAGCCGAGCGGCGCGAATGCGTCCAGCCCGAGCTCAGGCCCATCGAGATTAGGCCAATCGAAATTAGGCCAATCAATGCAGGGCCAGTTAGGACCAGGTCAGACCTCGACCAGTTCCGTGATCCCGAAGCCGCGTGTGGATTCTGCCGGGAGCGCAAGCAGTCCCGGAAGTGTTTCTTCCTCAACCAGGCAAACCGGCAGCGCACCTGCGGTAAAGCCGGCGACCACCCAGAAGCCCGCCGCACCCGCGGTGAAAATTCCAGACGTCACGAATGCGGCGCCGGACAGCCAGTCCCACCCAGTCTCTCCGAAGCCTGACGCACCATTAAAGCAGCCGGCGACCGAGCCCGCGCCGCCCCAGGAACAACCTCAATAGCGTGCCCATCACCTACACATCGAATGAGCAAGTTGAGGTTTACCGGTTCAGTCTTCCGGCCGCGATTCTGATCCCGCTGGTCGCCATATTTCTCCAGGCATTCGTCCCCTGGCGATTTCATTTCTTTTCGATCTTTGATTTGCCCTTGCTGGTGGTGATTTTCTTGGCCGTGGCGCGGCGGAGCCCGGTCGCAGGACTGCTAACCGGTGCCGCAATCGGCCTGTTACAAGATTCACTCACGGGCCATCCCCTGGGCTTGTATGGGATCGCCAAGACAGTGGTGGGATACGGGGCATCGTCGCTCGGCGTTAAGCTGGACGTGGAGAATGCCGGGTCGCGGTTTCTTGTTGTTCTCTTTTTCTATGTAGTGCACGAGATCGTCTACTTCACGGTTGCGAGGGGACTGGTGGGATTGACCCTGCAATGGAGCTGGCCGCGCGAACTGGGCTCAGCGCTGGCCAATGCTTTGCTTGCGGTTGCTCTGTTCGCGTTGTTGGATCGGTTCAAGCAGAGAACCTGAGGGCAGGCTTCAGGCTTCAGATCGCGACTTCGGGTTTCCCTCCGTCTATGCCCTTCCGTTACCCTGAAACTGCAACCCAGTCTGGGGCTTGCCGGATTACAATAAGCTTATCTTCCCGAAAGGACTAAGTCAGCGCGAAATCCAGTTCGGCGTTGGGCTGCAAGAGCTGAAGCCTGACGCCTAAAGCCTGACACCTGATGTTCGGTCGCGACGAAAAGGTATCACCCGTCCGCCTCACCGCGGTGCAATACATAGTTCTAGCCATTTTCATGATATTGGCCTACGGACTATGGCAGCTGCAGGTGATGCAGAGCGACAAGTACGCCTCGATGGCGGAGAAGAATCGCGTGCGCAACGTACCCCTTCTGGCGCCACGTGGCAAGATTCTGGATCGCGAAGGACGCATCATCGTCGAGAACTATCCTTCGTTTACCGCGTTGTTGTTGCGCGACTCCTCGCGTGATCTTTCGGCCGACGCGGGGCTCATCGCCCAGGGTCTGCATCTCGATCCGAAAGAGGTCAAAGAACGCATCCGGCACTTCGCCTCGATGCCGCAATACCAGCCGATTTTTCTGAAAGACGACATCACCCAAGACGAGCTAGCCTTCGTCGAGTCACACCGCAACGAGCTGCCGGAACTAGATACCATCGTGGCGCACCGGCGGCTTTATCCGCGCAACGGATTCATGGCCCACCTTATTGGCTACGTCGGCGAAGTGAGCGAGGAGATGCTGAACCAGGCGCGCTGGGAGTTCTACAACCCCGGCGATGTAGTGGGGAAGTCGGGGGTGGAGTTGCAATACAACCAAATCTTGATGGGCAAGAACGGGTCGCGTCGCGCGATGGTGAATAGCCGCGGAAGAGAAGTTCAGCGCTTGGATGAGACTCCGGCCGAACCCGGCAAGCAACTTAAGCTGACGGTGGATCTCGATCTCCAGATTGCGGCCGAACAGGCTTTAGGTGACAAGAACGGCGCTATCGTGGCCATGGACCCGCGGAACGGGGAGATCCTGGCCATGGTGAGCCGGCCGACTTTTGATCCAAACGACTTTAGGGTGCGGGTCTCGCGGGATCAGTGGAGCAAGCTGGTCAACGATGAGGATCATCCTATGTTGAACAAAGCGATTCAAGCTCAGCTCGCGCCCGGATCGACTTTCAAGATCATTATGGCCACGGCGGGTATGCAGGAAGGCATCGCGCAGGACATGCACGTCATCTGCAACGGCGGCGCCACATTTTACGGACGCTATTTCAAATGCTGGGTCACTGCCGAGCATCGCACCCACGGCGTCGTCGAAATCAGCAAGGCGATCTACCAGTCCTGCGACGTTTTCTTTTACACCCTGGCCGAGAAGCTTGGCATCGACCGCATTGCAAAATACGCGACCATGTTCGGCTTGGGACAGAAGACTGGCATCGACTTGCCGCAAGAAGTTAGCGGCGTCATGCCATCGGAAGAGTGGAAGATTCGCAACTTCAAACAGAAGTGGTATGCCGGCGAAACAATTTCGGTCGGCATTGGCCAGGGAGCCGTGGCCGTAACTCCGATTCAGTTGGCACGCGCCATCGGGGGGATTGCGAGCGGCGGTCTGCTGGTGCGTCCCCATGTGGCCAATCCCAGCGATCTGCCGGGGAATGTCATTCCCGCCTCAGACACTCCGAGCCAGGTGAAGATCCCGATTGATCCCGAAAATTGGGAAATTATCACCGATGCCATGTCGAATGTGCCCTCGCCACTGGGCACCGCGGGCAGCGCACATCTGCAGGGGATCGATTTCGCCGGCAAGACAGGAAGCGCCCAGACGGTCAGCAACGCGCTCAAGGCCAAGACCGCCAATGGCAAGTCCAAATACAAAGACAATGCCTGGTTCGTGGGCGTGACTCCGCGGAGGAATCCGGAAATCGTAGTGGCGGTGTTGTTTGAAGGCGGAGAGCACGGTCAGTTTGCCGCTCGGATTGCCGCGCAAGTGGTTAAGGCCTACGTCGAGAAGCAGCGCCGTCTGCCCACCAAGGTAGCGGCAGGCAATAAGAAAGTGGAAATCGGAGCGGTGTGGAATTCCGCCAGCCCCGACGGCTCTAACCAGGACGCATTGCACGGAGGCAGGTTTGTAGTTGATGTGCCGAAAAAGCGCTTGCCGTTGGCAGTGGCAGCGCCGGGAGTGCAGTAATGGACGCGCGACGGTGCGATTGCAGGCAAGCGAACGACCAACGACGAATGACCAACAACTGACTTCATGTCACGCTACATTTCATTCCACGATTTTGATTGGCTGCTGTTCATCTTTGTCCTGCTGATCTGCGGCTTGGGCGTGCTCGAGATTCGCAGCGCCACGGCGCACACCAAGTTTGCCGGGGCGCACATCAAGCAGCTCTACTGGATCAGCGGGGGGATCGCGGGCATGTTCCTGATGAGTTTCATCAATTATCAGAAGCTGCTCGATGGGGTTCACTGGATGTACATCGCTTCCATCGCTTCGTTGCTGACTGTGACCATCTTCGGGCAGAAATATCTGGGCGCGCGCCGCTGGATCAAAATGCCCGGCGGAGGACACTTCCAGCCATCCGAGTGGGTCAAGCTGATCCTGATACTGGCGGTGGCAAAATACTTTGCCGACCTGCATCAGAGGGAGCTTTCCTGGCCCGACTTTATCAAGGCTGGGGCGATCGTCGGCGTCCCCATGCTCTTGGTGCTCGCTCAACCCGACCTGGGGACAGCTCTGACCTACATCCCGATCGCGGTCATGGGTTTATTTCTGGGAGGAGTTCGCTGGAAACAAGCACTGACCGTGGTAGTCCTGGCGGGACTCATGATGCCGCTCGCATTCCATGTGCTGAAGCCGTATCAACGCGACCGGTTAACCAGTTTCATGCAACCCGAGGCCGATAGCCAAGGTTCGGGCTACCAAGTAATTCAATCTCTCATTGCGGTAGGTTCAGGTGGACTCTGGGGGAGCAGTGCCGGCTCCCAGACTCACCTGGCGTTTTTGCCTGTCCCACAAACCGACTTCATCTTTGCGGCTTTTGCCGAGGAGCATGGATTTGTGGGCGCCCTCACTGTAATGCTGCTATACTTTATTGTGCTGATGCGTTTGACGCAGAACGCGCAAACGGCGCCCGACCGCGCCGGTACGTTCGTGGTAATGGGTGTGGTGGCTGTGCTTAGCTTTCACATCCTGGTCAACGTCGGTATGGTGGTCGGTTTTATGCCGGTCACCGGAATACCCTTGCCCTTAATGAGTTATGGCGGGTCTTCCGTCCTGTTTATGTTTCTGGCGCTGGGCATTGTGATGAACGTCCGGATGCGCCGCTTCGTTAACTGACGCAGGGGAAGAAGGCAAGGAGAGTTTGCCGCGCTTGCCATTTGCGGCTCAAAACAAGATTACGATCGCCCTCGCGTAAAGAGGGCACTCACCGGCCAGAACAGCAGTGAACGGCCGGCAGGATTGAAGCTAAGGCGCTGCCAGGCGGGTAACGGCCCCCCCAAAGACCTGAGAGGGTTTTTGTGAGAGCGGTCACAAACCTTGGGCAAGCGCAATGCGATTAAGTGCAAAAGATTTCCAAGCTTGTGCAACGAGTCTGGCCTCGGAGAAAACTCCGCAGCCGCAGCCGTCCCCTGTGCGGGGCGGATATCGCATCGCTTGATCCTCCCGGCCTTTCCCTGCCTATGTTCCGGTGAAACCTGCAGCCGCTTAACGGCGCAGAACCGGAGTCCGTATGACGAAAGAACTATTTGTGTCCACTACCCCACACGAAACCAAAGTGGGGCTGGTGGAAGACGACCTACTCGCCGAAATCTACCTTGAGCGCGAGAACGAATACACCCTGGCTGGATCCATCTACAAAGGCCGCGTAACCCGCGTCCTGCCGGGCATGCAATCCGCATTTGTGGATATTGGCCTGGAGCGCGACGCCTTCCTCTACGTTTCCGACTTCATGGAGTTGCAAGATGAAGATGAAGTCGAGGAAATTCCCACCAACCTCGCTCCATCACAACCTTATCAATCGCCGGCGCGAACCGAGGTTCAGGCTTCCGTGTCCGAGGGCAGAGGCACCACGTCTGCCGACGAGCTTCATGCTGCCCCAGATGAAAATGCTGAGCCCGGAGTTCAGCCGAAGGAGAATCGCGAGCGCTCCAACGCGGGAGAAGGCCGCGGTGGACGCGGAGACTGGCGAAGCCGTCGTCGTCGCGGACGTCGCGGCGAGCGCATGCCAGAATCCAAGTTTGCCCGGCCAACTTCGGAGCCGCCGCGCACCGATCATCCGGAGCAAACGGATCATCCCGAACGAACAGATCGTCCTGCGCGAAGCGAGCGTCCCGGTCGAAGCGCCCGCCCTGAGCAAGGCGACCGCTCGGAATACGGTCCGCCGCCGGGCTACCAACCGATCCTGTTGCCCGGAGAGTCGATTTCAAAATATCAGCGCCTGGCGCAGACTCAGCCGCGCGCGGGATTGAGGTCGGCCTCGCAGAATCCTGACGCACCGGCTCCGATTACCGCCGCCTTTCCCGAGGATGAGCCGCTATTCGCGAAGCCGGAAACGGAGCAGCAACCGGCGACTCGCGAATCTCCTGACAGTGCAACTCGAGACAAAGCAAGGGGAGCAGCCGCGAACGCTCAAGTCGGATCTTCCGAGTGGGATCGCGAACAAAAGCGTTTGCACGAAATGAATGTTGCGGCCGTATTTGGCGGAACAACCGCTGAACGCGCGGAAGTCCACGATGACGTGGACGACAAGACGGTCACTATCCCGGAGCATTCTAATCAGGCCCCATGGTCCGCCGCTGCTGCGGGGACGATGGAGGAGGAGGTCATCGAAGAGGAAGAAGCTGATCTCGTCTCCTACGTTGACGATCTCGAGGAAGACGCGGCCTTCGAAGAACTGGAAGAAGAAACTCGATCTGCCGAAGAATATGGCGAGCCCGTGGCGCGGGAAATCGCAGCCTCTGAAGCGCCGTCGCAGAGCCCTGGCGGCAGTGGGCCTGCTGCAACGTTTGTCATTGAAGGCGGCATCGACGACCCTGTTTCTGGCGAAGTCGAAGTTGACGAAGCGGTCGCTGAGCAGGAAGAAAAAGAAGCGGAAGAAGCGGAACTTGAAGAGGCCCAGGCGCAAGCCGAAGCGCTCCTCGATGCTGAGGCCCGGGGTGACGGCACCGTGGATGCGCGGGTTGAAGTCCGCGCTCCAGCGGGGACTGCGGCTTATACGCAGCGCGCGCCGCGTCCGGCTTTCGATCCTCGGCGCGGTCAGCGTGGACGCCGCGGCGGGGGTGGGCGACGCTTTCGTAAGCACGAACCGCAGAACGTTCCGCTAATCACCGAGCTGCTTAAAGAAGGCCAGGAAATCCTGGTTCAGATCGCCAAGGAACCCATTGGCAAAAAGGGCGCCCGCATTACCAGTCACATCGCATTGCCCGGTCGCTTTTTGGTCTACATGCCAACGGTGAATCACACTGGCGTGTCACGAAAGATTTCTTCCGAAGAAGAGCGGCAACGGTTGAAGCGCATCATCATCAGCGAACGTGAGAACGGGCACGGAGGCTTCATCGTGCGCACCGCGGCGCAAGGCGCATCAGAAGATGAACTGCGCGCCGATATTCGTTTCCTGAAGAATCTGTGGTCGGAAATCAAGACTCGCGCTGACAACGGCAAAGGGCCCATGCTCATCTATCACGACTTGAACGTTGTTGAACGCGTGCTTCGCGACCAGGTCACGTCGGACTTCACCGCCATCTGGGTTGACACCGAGCAGGAATATGAACGCGTCCTGCGCTTCGCCAACCGCTTTCAGCCTGCGCTGGTGCGGCGGGTCAAGCTCTACAGCAAGGAAATCCCGCTATTCGAGCAGTTCGGCCTGAATGACGAAATCAACAAAGCCCTCAAGTCGAAAGTCTGGCTGAAGAGCGGTGGCTACATCGTGATCAATCAAACCGAAGCCTTGGTCGCGATTGACGTCAATACCGGCAAGTATGTGGGCAAGACGGCGCGTCTCGAAGACACCATCGTCAAGACCAACGTCGACGCCATCAAGGAAATCGTTCGCCAGATCCGCCTGCGCGATCTGGGCGGCATCATCATCATCGACTTCATCGACATGGACGAGCGCCGCAACCGGCAGAAAGTCATGCAAGCACTCGAAGAAGCTTTACGCAGCGACCGCGCCCCCTCCAAAGTTTTGCAGTTCAACGATTTTGGCTTGGTCGCCATAACCCGGAAAAGAGTAAAGCAGTCCCTCGAACGCACCATCGGATCGCCGTGCCCCTATTGCGAATCCACTGGCTATGTGAAATCGGTGACCACGGTCTGCAACGACATCTACGTAGAGATGCGCAAGATGGCCAAGCACCTCGATCACGCCGACGTGATGCTACGGGTAAATCCCGAAGTAGCCAAGGCACTGAAGGCCAACAATGGCAAGGCCCTAACCGAGATGGAAGAACTGACCAAGCGGACGGTTATAGTGAAGAGCGATCCAGCATTGCACCAGGAGCAGTTCGACATCAACTAGAGCTGTCAGCCGGAAAGATACCAGGAAGTTGGAGAGTTGACGGGCTAAGGCGTCAATTCGAACGCAACCCCGCAGCCCTCGTAGCCGTAGCATCCAGTGCCGCCGCCGGTAGTGGTCGTGCCGTACAGGTTGCCTGCGCCGATTGTTCGAAACTTGCGGCACGGCTGGGAAAGCCGTGCCCTTGCAAAACTCCGACGCCGAGAATTTTTCCGCAAGCTGTTCAGCCGTGCCGGTCAAGGCACTGAAAGACGCGGGCTTTAGCTCCTGAGAGATTGTTCGCGCAGTCAGGCCGAACCCACTCAAATGACTCTCACCAGCAAACACGCACGCCTTGCGGGCAAGGTCGCGCTCGTCACCGGCGCTGCATCAGGCATCGGCCGAGCAACAGCGCTTCTGTTCGCTTGCGAAGGGGCCACGGTCGCCATCACGGACGTCAACCCAGATGGAGAAGCTCTTGCAGAAGGGATTGCCCTAAGCGGGGCCCATGCTTTGTTCGAGCGCGCAGATGTAACCCAGGGCGCCGACTGCCAGCGGGTGGTGGAACGTACTCTGAGAGAGTTCGGCGGCATTCACGTGCTCTTCAACAATGCCGGAATCATGCGCCGCGCTTCAGTGGTAGAACTCAGCGAGGAAGAATGGGATCGGGTAATGTCGGTGAATGTAAAGTCGATTTTCCTGATGTCGCGGCAAGTGATCCCGATCATGGCAAAGGCAGGCGGCGGATCCATCATCAATACGGCGTCCGGCTGGGGCCTCGCCGGAGGGCACCGCGCCGCAGTTTATTGTGCCTCGAAAGGCGCAGTGGTCCTCCTAACCAAAGCTATGGCCATCGATCACGGACCACAAAACATTCGGGTGAACTGCATTTGCCCCGGCGACACCGACACCGGTATGCTGCGCAATGAAGCCCAGCAACTGGGAGAGCGGGAAGATCTTTTCCTGGCACAGTCGGCACGCCGGCCGTTGGGGCGAATCGGCAAGCCGGAGGAAATCGCACAAGCCGCGCTTTATCTCGCAAGCGATGCGTCCTCATTCGTCACCGGGACCACGTTAGTCGTGGACGGCGGAGGTCTAGCCGGGTCGTAGAAGATATTCATGCGCTTACAAAACAAAGTCGCCCTCATTACCGGTGGGACCTCTGGCATCGGGGAGGCAACCGCGATCCTTTTTGCCAAAGAAGGCGCCAGCCTTGCCATTACCGGCCGGAACGAAAAGCGCGGCCACGCGGTCGCCAACCAGATCCTGCAGGGCGGCGGCAAGGCCATTTTCATTCGCACCGATGTTCGCAAGGCCGCCGAGTGCCGTCGCGCCGTGGACGAAACGCTGAACTCCTTCGGCAAGCTAGACATCCTCTTCAACAATGCCGGCGTTTTCTATCCGCAGACCACGCTCGAGTGCAGTGAGGAAGAGTGGGACCTGCAAATCGATATCAACCTGAAGGGCACCTTCCTGATGTCGAAGTTCGCCTTGCCCAGCATGATTGAGCAATGCGGCGGGGTAATCATCAATAACAGTTCCGGATGGGGCATCGTAGGCGGCGACAAAGCGGTTGCGTATTGCGCCTCGAAAGGCGGGGTGGTTCTGTTAACCAAGGCCATGGCGATCGACCACGGAAGGCAAGGGATTCGCGTAAACTGCATCTGTCCCGGAGACGTCGACACTCCCATGCTTCCGGAAGATGCACGCATGCGCGGGATGAAGTGGGAAGACTACCTTGCTGGCTGCGCCAATCGTCCTTTGGGAAGAATTGGAACGACGGACGAAATCGCCAAGGCAGTGCTATTTCTCGCCTCCGACGATTCGTCGTTCATGACGGGCGCGACATTGGTAGTGGATGGCGGCGGTATAGCGGACTGATACTCGACGGACAAACTTAAAACCGAATGGCACCGATCACCGCAACTCACGACCGAACCCGCTCCGAGGAGTGGTTTGGGCGCGCCCAACGATCGCTGGTCGAGGGAGTGAACTCGCCGTCGCGCGGCAACGCCGTGTACTCCCCTGGCCCACTCTTTTTGGAGCGCGGCAGCGGATCGCACACCTGGGATGCCGACGGCAACGAGTATGTGGATTTCATGATGTCCTTCGGCGCCCTGATCCACGGGCACGCGCATCCTAAACTGGTAGCCGTTGCTGCCGAAGCCATGGCGGAAGGCTCGCACTTCGCAACGGCAACTTCTGCGGAAGTTGAAGCCGCGGAGCGCTTCCGCAGTATGGTGCCATCCGTCGAAGTCGTGCGATTCACCAACACAGGCAGCGAGGCGACCATGCTGGCTCTCCGCCTTGCACGTGCGCACACGGGCCGAACCAAGTTCCTGAAGTTCGAAGGCCACTACCACGGCTGGTATGATCCGTTTCTCCTGAACGCGCATGGGCATCCACCAGAACAGTTAGGCCCTCTGCAAAATCCAGCAAGAATCCCTGACTCTGAAGGTATTCCGGCCGCAACCTTTGACGACGTCGTGCTCGCGCCCTGGAACGACAGCGCAGTTGTTGAACGGATCATGCAGAAGCACGGACACGAATTGGCCGCCCTCATCACCGAGCCAATCATGGCAAACATGGGATGCATCCTGCCGCGCGAGGGCTATCTGCAAAGACTTCGCGAACTGACCCGAAACTACGGCGTGCTGCTGATCCTCGACGAAGTAGTCACCGGGTTTCGCTACGCCCCCGGAGGATGCCAGGAGTATTACGGAATCCAACCGGACCTGAGCACGTTCGGCAAAGCGCTTGGTGGTGGTTTTCCTGTTGGCGCCGTCGCGGGCGCGCGATCGATTCTCGACCGCATGCGCTGGAGCGATAACATGGTTCTGCATTACGGCACGTTCAATGGACACCGTCTCACCATGAAAGTAATTGCTGCGAACCTCGACCTGCTTTCACGCAACGACACCTACCGCAACCTGCACGCAGTAGGGGACCAAGCCATCCACGGCCTGCGCGAAGTATTTCGCCACCGCAAGGTGAAAGCCATCGTGCAGGGATTCGGACCCATGTTCCAGATCTATTTCACCGAGCGCGACGCCATCCACGATTACCGCGACTACTGCGCTTACGCGGACACATCACGCTACTCCCGATTCGTGCACCTGCTGCTCGAACGCGGCATCTACATGACTCCTTCGAACGGCCTGCACTGGATCATCTCCACGGTGCACACGGAAGCGGACGTGGCAGCGCTGATTGAAGCAGCCGACCACTCCTGCGCGCATCTGACGTGAAAATGGATCTGACATGAAAATGAGCACTGGCTTGACGACCGTCTTCCTTGGCGGCGGCCGCATCACGAATGCGCTCGTGGCCGGATTACGGCTTGCGAAATATGACCAGCCGATCATCGTGCACGACCGCAATCCGGGAAAACTGCGGCAACTCAAGAAGCAATACGGTGTGGCCGTTGAACCGAGCCTGCAACGTGCCGTAGAGCAAGCGGGACTCGTCCTCATCGCGGTGCGGCCGGATTCAGTTAGCGCTCTGCTGCTAGAGATTCGGAAGCTCGAAATAGATAAGTCTCGTCGCCCGCTGATTTTGGTCAGTTTGGCCGCTGGCATCCCGCTTTCGAAACTGCGAGCGCGAATGCCATCGCCTGCCCGTTGGGCACGAGCTATGCCCAGTCCTGTGTGCCGCAGCGGGCGCGGACTCGCGGCGTTGACCTTTGACCGACCTTTCTCCAGCAACGCCAGGCGTGACGTTAGAGAGCTGTTCGAGAAGGTCGGGACCGTTCTCGAAATTCCCGAGAGCCAGTTCGACGTTTTCACCGTCACCTTTTCCAGTAGCCACGGCTACCACGCCCTGGCCGCGCTGGCGGCCTCGGCTCAAAGACTGGGACTCAACCGCGAAATCGCAATGACCGCCGCAGCCCACGCCCTCGCGGACGGGATTCTCTCCTGGCGTGAAAGCAAAATTCCGCTGGAGCGACTTCTCCAGGAAGCCGCGACGCCGGGCGGCACCGCAACGGCAGCAATGAAGGCGATGGACTCGTCCGGGTACGAGCAGAGCATTCGGCGGGGACTGCGCGCTGGGATGGCGCGGGCTCGCAAGAACGCAAAACGGGCCTAGCCTCTCTCGAGCTTTCCATTTTGAGACGGAGTTACTGTTTAATACTAGGCGACCCCTCCGCCCTACACGCCCGTAAACTTCAAGCGATCAGGCGCACGCCAGCGGCCAACCAGATTTTGTGCGGCGGCAGCCCACTCAGGGAATTGAAATTGGAAACCAGCTTCCAGCAGACGACCGGGAATGACGCGGCGGCTCTTGAGCACCAGTTCGGTTTCGGTGCGCAGAAAGATCGTGCCTATTTCCAGCATCCAGCTTGCGGCAGGCAACCCAATGCGGGTGCCCCACGCTTGTCGTAGAGCCTTCATGAATTCCCGGTTCGGTAACGGATTCGGCGATGCAATATTGACAGGGTCGTCGATCTCATCTCGGGCGATCAAGTAGTCGATGCTACGCAGGAAATCCGCGTCGTGAATCCAAGAAACAAATTGCTGGCCGCTGGCCGTGGTACCTCCGAACCCAAAGCGAACCAGACGAAGCAATGTATCAAATACACCGCCTCGGTCAGGGCTCATGATCATGGCGCTGCGAAGGGCGATTTTGCGAGTTTTGGGTGTCGCAGCGGCAAAAAAAGCGCTCTCCCAACTGGTGGCAACGTCAATGCTGAAGCGCCACTTGGCAGGTGCATTCGGTTCGTTGCCACCAATCTCCCCCGTCTGCTCGTCCATTGGTCGGTCAAGACTATGACGGTAAATCGTCGCGGTGCTTGCGTTCATCCACAAGCGGGGGGATGAACGGACTGACCAATCGCTTGACCCAGCAAGTCTGTTGTCTGAATTCGGGATTCCTTAATTGCCCTGCGATTTGCCGGAGTGTATCGGCAATCGACGCTTTTGCCCGCGAGATTAATGAGGACATCCACATTTTCCAGTTCGGATGTCCAGTGGCCCAGATTTGCTCCATCCCAATGGACGACGCGCCACGGGGCTGGTGTAACCGTTCGAGCGAGGACTACGACATCATGTCCATGAGCGTGAAAATATCGGGAGAGGATGTTGCCAACCTGTCCGCTGCCACCGGGAAGAACGATACGGAGATGGGATTTCATACCTAGCGACTCTATCAGGCGACGGTGGAATTCATGCTTGGGTTGCAATGTAGTCGCTGTTCATGGCAACGACGCGAATTGCGATTCTTCTTGCCGTCCTGTCGGTAGCAACCGTTGCTAAGGAGGTACCATCGGACAGCAACGTTCCACCGGGCAATCAGCCGGAGCGTGGAACCGTTTGTGTTCTGCCGAATTCTTCCGAGCCGTCGACAAGAATCTCTCCCGATGGAGAATACAATCCGGCAACGCTAAGCGTGAGGATCGACAAACAGCGCCGATTCTCTGGCCGTACAAAAAGCCAGTCAGGATCGAGCACCTAAGTCTGAACGAACGCCATCTGGTTGTGCTCACGTCCGATGGCAAACGAATCCAGTCCTTTTGGTCTCAATTTTCTGATTACAAAGATGTCAAGCTCTGTCTCTACTTTGATGGCTATCAAGGCGTGCAATTAGGAGACAAGCCGGGTGCTCTTTGGTGCAGGTGCAAGTGAAGGATAGGAGCCAGGAAAATTGCCAGAAGCGAAGTGACCCAGGCAGCAACGACCATGGCCGCCTAGCTCCTGCTACTTAGGTGTTTCCGTGACGGATTGAAGCATCGCCAACTTCGAACCGTTCGCAAACTTTTTCTGGAGTGCCCGTGAAAGCGGATACCCCAGTCTAGCGAGCATCTGGCGGGGGCGAGAGAAAGCGAGGATGTCGTACCAGACCCTATCGTCGTCTCGGTTCCATTCGACAGTGAATCGCTCTTCTCCGCTCTCTGCATGTTCAACCAAAGTGCCGTAGGCGAAGCCAAATCGCTTTACGGGATCGTCGTCATCGACGATGTAGACGATGCGACAGGCGTTCAGCGAATAGAAACCAAAGTGATGTACCGAAACTGCTACGTCGGTTCCGACCTGTATCGGGGCACTCGAGGAATGGAGGTTCACCCATGGCATGCTGAACATTCGCCATGCGCGAATCGCCTCGACCGCCCGCTGCCACGTAGCTTCCCCCAGTCCAAGGAGAACACGATGGTGGTCTACGTTGTACCCCGCTGGCACCGCAGTCGCCGCCGCTCCGATCTCCGGGTATGAGAAGAATGAGTCCTTTTGCTTCGAAATGAAACTCCGAATCTCGGCTTCCGATGGTGAAGTGAGGCGGAACAAGAGTGACCTTTTCTCCCCGGTGCATCCGCTCATCGAACATAATCGGTAGTTGGAGTTACTCTCACACCCCAGTAACAGGCTGATCAGCTATTCGCCCTGAGCCACACGTGCCAGACGAATAGCCCGATATAGCTGGCGGCGAGCACAAAGAACAGAAGTGTCAGGAGGGCATGCCCCAGAACAAATCCCTTGCCCTTCGGCCAGTCCTCGTGGGAAAAGTAAAGTGCGTCGACGATAATCCGCGCAGTCCAGTAAATCCCGATAAAACAGGCAAGCCCCAGGGCCGCATGATCGCCTCGGAGCAGTTCCGTGTGCAGTGCCAGCGTCAGTGTGCCAAAGGCAATGATCGTTAACACCGTGAATCCACTCTGCACCCACAGCAGCTTCCGATTGAAGGGCATTAACTGCCGCAAGTCGTGCTTCCATCCCAGTCGATAGGGCACTTGAAAGCTGGCGACCAGGATCACGAAATGCGCAGCACCGACGAACCACAGGTCGATATTAAAGAGCCGCTGCGCGAGTGAATTGGTCATAGCGCGCGAATTGCCTGCATGAAGGGAAGTATTACACGCAGCACAAACCACGGGTGAAAAAGCCAAAAGGCTGGCCCTGCAACGAACAACGCCGTCAAGAACCAACCGTGCACTCCGTGCCCGAGGTCAAATCGTTTGCCGAACCGCGAATGCTCGATCGTTATTCCCGTGCCCTGAAGCAAGAAGTAGATCGTCGGTAGACCATAGCCGCCGCGAGCCGGCAGCGAGATCACCAAGTCGTGGATCAGACCAGAAACCGCGAAAACCAGGAAGCCAGCCGCGTCCAGGCCTAGCCTTCGATGCAGCGGGCGGAAAATCAACTCATGAGAAAGCTGACGGAAACCGAGATTCCACCGCCTTCCCCAAAATTCACCCAGGGAGGTCGAGCGGAGAGGGGTAGACATGATTGCCTTTGCTTTGACGCCAACGCTCTGCCACAGGAGAGCGACGATTTGGAAAGTACCGAAGTGAAGCAGCAGAATTAGACCCAACATTCCCAACCACCCGCGCAGCAGCGGCTCTTCTTGCGGAACGGATCGCGCCACAACCCAGAGCAGAACCGCACCTAGAATTGTTTCGATGATCGCCCAGATCCAGGTTGCTGGTGCAGGCAGCGGAACAGGTTGACTCGCGTCCAGGAAAGCCTCTGCGTCCATTCCCGGCCAAGCCAAAAGGTAGGCTACCGAGCGCCATGATGAATGAGCAATTCGTGATCGCGCTCTCCACCACGTCAGCCACTTGAGGCTGAGATAGATGGCGAACGAAAGAACCCACATGAACACCCAAGCTGGCAGCAGATTGCGGCAAGCGACCGCCGTCAGAGGCAAGACCGAGATCGGAAGCCAAGCGATCCAGCGCGAGCCCTCTGTGACATCGATGGGCCCGATTTCGTCGGCTTCCCTCCGTGGCAAGGAGTTCACTCTCCTCCAGACATGCGAATCTCGTAGACAGCTGGAAGCTGATCGCCATCCGTCCGGACAAAGCTGCGAACCAGTTCAGTGCGGGAAAAGTGACCGAGGCTCAAAAGCCGGATGCATTCGTCGGTGGCGCAACTCTCCCACGAAGTACGCTTCCCCCACGGGAAACAACTGGCTTCGATGACACGCACCGGAAGCTGCTCTTGAAACCCCGCTTCAATCTGTTCTCGCAGCCATCGCAAATAATCCAGCTTCTGCGATATGGCGACCTTCGGGTCTTGGCGGATCACGACGCCGGGGAAATCGGGGATGTCTGCGCGCAAGGTGTGAATGTGCCCGTGTCCTTCGACAAGAATCTCGATGTCGAGTTCCATCAACCGTTCGAGGCTCAGGAGCCATTTCCTGCTGTCCACGTCGGGATTGGGGGTTGCAAAGTAACTCCCCATGAAAGCATCGCCCGCGAGCAGAACCTTCTCCTGGGGATCATAGAGAACGATGTGGTCGTCGCAGTGGCCGGGGGTTGCGATTACCTGCAAACGCCCCGAGTCGCCAGCCACCGTTTCACCCAACAATTGGAACGGGTGCTTCAAGTTCGGAGGCTGTCCGATTATCGCAGCGCGTACCCACGGGAGCTTTTTGAATGGCATCAGGAATTGGGCGGTCATCTCGGAAACGTGGACGGGAGCACCAGTAAGGTCGGACAACCAGTTGAGGTTGCCGACGTGTTCCTCGTGAGCATGGGTAGCGACGACTTTTATGATTTTCGGTTCTAATCGGCGAATGTGGTGGGCAAGCGATCTGCGCATCTTGGGCGAGCCGGGGTCGATTGCGATTCCATCGTAGAGCACCGCTGTGAACAGTTCCCCAAACAACACTGGGACCGTGTTGGGCAACAGGCCGTTCAGAAACAGAATGGTCAGCTTGCCGTTCAGCAAATCAAGCCGCTTGCGATACGTCCGGGCGAAGGCACTCGTTCTTTGTGCCCCAGCCTTGATGCCAGCCCACAGGACAAGGGGCAGGCGAATGAAAAATCCGAGCGTGTAGCACGACCAGAATGCACCCAGCCGGGCTTGCCGTCGTACCGCTTCTGGCTTCGCGATGCGGCAAGCCCCGCCGCGACACTTACTGAGGGAATATCTGTTCGTGGCGACGAATCCGTAGAGCAGTTGCCCTGCATTGCGAAAGGGGAACTGCTGTCCCAGTGCGCCTATGAGCCACGTGGACGGGAACAGACGGGCCAAACAAGTGACCGCATCCCAGCCGACATGGATTTCTCCTTCGGGAGTGACCACATGCAACTGCCGAAGGCAATCATCCATTTTGAGCCGGGAGTCTACTGCGGGTAAGGCATCGGCACTGATAGGAAGGCACGTGGTCTGGTTGTCGTAATCGAGTGTTTTGAGCCACGACACACCAGCCTGGCAAATCTCGCATTGACCGTCGTAAAGGACTCGGAACGCTGAATTCGCCACTTGCTTCTTGTCGGAACTCGCAGCCATCTCGGCCAATGAATGGTCGTTCATAGCGATTGCACAGATTATGCACGCATGCTGGCCGTGTTCCAAGTGATCTGAGGTCTCGCATCTCTTGATCATATGAGCGCCGCCCTTACCCCTCCCCAAAAAGTGTTGGTATCCGCAAGCCTCCCGTGGTAGCGAAAAAGCACTCCATCCCGTGATGCGCTCTCAGACGGATTGTGTGAGAGTGGTAACGCATAGAGTGGATGCCGACCCAGGGGATAGACCAGCATCCATGTCGCCTTCTCGAAAGGAATTTTCAAATGATCATATTCACTTCAGCAGCCACCGATTTCGGGGTGAACCATACACCTCTGGCCAGCCTCGTTTTTCCACGAATGAGAATGACCAACTACGGCGCTTCGGAGCTGTTGCAAGACGTCTTCGGAAAAGAGAAGAACCCTTGTCGCCTGGTGTATGGCTGTCGCAAGCCTTCCGCTCGGCACTCCAGTCGAGGTGGCGGTCATTTTCGAGGTGGCGGGTTAGAGAATCCTGATGCGGGGACCCACGGCGCGTAACGCCCGGCGTGGACGAAGACGCTCCTTGCAATAAGGTAAAGACATTTGTGAAAATCAGTCGGATCCAGTATCCGCATCCGGAGCAGAGCGTGCCAGATGACACTTCCTGCTTCCCCCGAAACCGCACGAACATAGAGGCCGGCGATCGGCGCCGGTAACAGGTCAACGAACGCAAGTAGTACCTCAAGAAAAAATGTTTCCCATGACTGCAAATAACAAAAAGGAGGAATGAAGATGAAGACTAAGAACATCCAGGCGGTCGTGATCGTTGTGGTATAACTCTCTGTCTTCGTCCGTACAGCCCTTGCCGCGCAGGATAAGACACGGTGAGAGCGCTGAACGGGGTCGCGCTTTCCGAGTTCAATGGATACGAAGCATGGCAGGATGTAGCGGTGAGCGCGACGGAAGAAGGAAAGACAGCTCATTCGGGAAGAACGTTTGTTACCAGTGCCATACCCTCGATACCCTGGTAAAGGACAGAGACTACATTTTCACGAGCTACCCCCTGCGGCAAACGGATGGTGTGTCGAGCAATGTTCGGTCGTCTGGCTGATAGCAGTTGGTGGCTTTCAACAACAACAGAGATTTTCATAGGAGGATTTATGGCAACGAGCAGAGTTGTACCAATGACGATGACGCAGATGAAGGCGGCGCAAGTGTCCAAACCCGGAGCAGATTTCGAAATCGTCGAGCGCGAGATTCCTACGCCGGATGCAGGACACGTGCGCATCAAAGTGCAGGCCTGTGGTGTTTGCCACAGTGATGTGCTCACGAAAGAAGGCTTATGGCCCGGAATTCAGTATCCCCGCGTTCCAGGACACGAAGTGGCGGGCATCATCGATGAAGTGGGCGACGGTGTTTCTGCGTGGAAGGAGGGGCAGCGTGTCGGTGTCGGTTGGCATGGCGGCCAGGACAACACGTGTCGGGAGTGCCGGCGCGGAGATTTTCGCAATTGCCGGAACCTGAAAATTCCGGGCATCAGTTACGACGGCGGATACCAGCAATACATGGTGGCTCCCGTGGAGGCGCTGGTGGCGATACCGGAGAGTCTAAACGACACCGAAGCAGCACCGCTGCTCTGCGCCGGAATTACCACCTATAACGCGTTGCGGCACAGCGGTGCCCTTCCCGGCGACTTGGTTGCGGTACAAGGTATCGGCGGTCTAGGCCACCTCGGAATTCAATTTGCGAACAAGTTTGGTTACCAGGTCGCGGCTATAGGGCGTGGCTCCGAAAACGCGTCGCTTGCAAAGAAACTGGGAGCCAGCGTGTACATCGACAGCCAATCGACGAACGCAGTCGAGGCCCTGCAAAAGCTGGGCGGCGCACGGGTAATTCTGGCGACGGCCCCCAGCTCAAAAGCCATGTCCGAACTCATCGACGGTCTGGGGCCGAACGGCGAGCTCATGGTGATCGGCGCGACATTCGATCCCATTGAGGTCACGCCGATACAGCTGATCAGTGGAAGTAAAACCATTCAAGGCTGGGCCGCGGGAACAGCAGCCGATTCCGAGGACACACTGCGCTTCGCCGAACTAAGCGGCGTGCGTCCGATGATTGAAACTTATCCGCTCCAAAAAGCGGCCGAAGCGTACGCGCGCATGCTGAGTGGGAAGGCCGAGTTCCGCGTCGTTCTGACGATGTGAGATTGGCAACAACGCTTGGTGCTCCAGGTTCGCGTCCGTTCTCTGGACGCTAACCTGGGACAGAGTGGTTCCACCTCAACGCACGTCAATATTGCCTCACCCCAGGTTAACGTCCAACACCGGGGCGTGAGCTTGGGGCACCAGGCAATGGTGTATTAGATCCGACGTTTTCAAACAAGAGGTAAGTATGTCATACAAGAAAACGGCAATCGTGACCGGAGCATCGGGGGCATTGGTGCGGGTTTGGTCGAGGCCTTCGTGAAGGAGGGTTATAACGTCGTCGCAACGTCTCGTAATTTCAATCAATCGTTGATTCCCTCACTCACGACTGCCTCGCCCAGCCTAATGCTGGTCGACGGCGATATCGGCAAGCAGGAGACCGCCGCCAAAACTGTCGAAGCTGCGATCATGCACTTCGGAACCATCGATGTTCTGGTGAATAATGCCGGAATCTTCCGCACCAAGTCTTTCACCGACTCTACTACCCAGGATTTCAATGCCCTGGTCTCGACCAACCAGCTGGGATTCCTCTACATCACCCAGCTCACGGTGAAACAGATGCTGAAACAGAAATCGGGAAACGTTCTGAGCATCACAGCGGCGCTTGTAGATCAGCCAGTCGCCGGCGTAAATGCCTCGGTTTCGATGATTACGAAGGGGGGCTTAAACGCAGTGATCCGGAGTCTCGCAATCGAGTACGCAAAAGAAGGCATCCGCTTCAACGCCGTAGCCCCCGGCGTCGTCGACTTACCACTGCACAAGGCTGATTCCAAGGAATCTCTGAAGAAATTCCAGCCAATGGGAAAATCGTGGAGATAAAAGACGTTGTCGGCGCGCTTTTCCAGGCACAAGCAGATCAAATAACCGGAGAGATACTCCACGTGGATGGTGGCCCTCACGCTGGCCGTTAGTAGCAGCCTAGGCTGACCGAATTATGAATGCGGCGTGGCCGATCCGGCGCAAGGAATCTCTTGGCCAGCCGGGATAGGCGCAGCAAGCGATAGAGCGGCTGCAAAGGCTGCGGGAGTTGGACCGCCGACCATTCGCTCAGGTTCGGGGTGACGGTGAGACGCCACAAGAGGCGCGCTCGATCCTGCCAGCGCTCTCTTAATCGCATCATCAAAAGGAAGTAGGCAGGCGATTCCGTGTCGTAGTGAATGCCGCGTTTGATGATGCGCAGAATTTCGTCGGCTAGAACGGTGATTGACGGATCTTCTCGCAAGCACTCTTGAATTTGCGGCGGCGGGGCCGAGCCGAGCAATTTTTGGGTCAGAAGCAAGTTCAGCCTGACGATGCGTTCAATTCCGAGGCGGTTGGCTACTTCCTGAATCGCGTTCCAATCAAGCTGCCGGGATCCGGCTAGTTGAGCGATGTCGCACAGCCATGAAAGCTGAACCCAAACATGCTTCGCGGCGTGAACGCACAGCACGAGCAGGAGATCCTCTGCACGCAGGGTTCGCATACGGCGACCGCCCACGACGATCTCGTCGGCTCGCACGAGAAAATCCGCTACATCGAAGTCGATGGAATAAAAACGGGGCAAGATTCGCCACTGCAACTCCAGAAGATTTGAGCCGCGCGCGGCGCTGAACGAGTACTCATATCCAGTTTTGGCGTAAGCAGCCGCGATTTGCGGCGCAAGCTCGATGGCTGATTTGTATCCCAAATCAAGCAACGCGGCCTTTGCCTTGAGTACTTCCGTTGGAAGGATCAGGAGATCGAGATCGCCAAACTGACGCTGCGTAACCTCGCCGTACAGAGTCTGCGCGAGAACCGGACCTTTATATGGCAGCGCCTTGATTCCCACCCACTCAAGATGGCTAACTATGCGAACCAGTTCCGCTGTAAACCACAGCGTCTTGCGCGCATTGTCCTGGTAACGAACTCGGAGCGCATCGAGGTGCTGGACGGGAACCAAGTGTGAGAGCCCCGACAGTTCGCTATACACCTGCGGAACCACGCGATGGTGATCGATAAGACGCAGTATTCGTTCCCAATCCAGCGGACGCGTGAGAGTGTTGCGAACGCGCTCGGCGTGTTCGTCACCGCATGGATCGGCACAGCAAGCGAGTAGCAAGTCGAACTCAGAGTCTTGGGCAAATGCTGGCGTTCGCAAGTCCGGGAGTTCAAATAGTTCTGGTCGTATCGCAGCGGTAGCAGCCATGCTGGAGAGAACGATAACCTTTGCACATGGACAAAACCAGTTAGAAGGACGATGCTCCAAGCGAACTCGGTTCGAAATATTACGCGCGAGATCACCCTCGGCTTTGCTTGGGGCAAGCTCTCGCCCCGCTGGAGAAAAACGCGGGCTTCGGGATGACGTTAGAACAAAGAGCTTTGCTCGACTGCCCGGACGAGGCGTCCGGGCTACGTGTGCATCCTTCGATTGGTGTTACTTTGGTTTCAACTCTGTGATGCGGCCTGCAAACCAAGATTTATACGCGACGTATAATCAAAGATGGTCCGGATATGAGCTCGGGTGCGAAATCGTTTGAAGCGGAACGGCGTAGCACCCGAATTCGGGCTCAGATCCCTTTTCGCCTCGCCAGCCTTGATCCGGCCATTCCCTTCAGCGAGCACTGCCATACTCTAGTGGTAAACACAGAGGGATGTGGCGTGCGCCTCACCCAGCCGCTGGAACCGGGGCTGCCGGTTTTGCTCGATGAGCTTCCGGGAGGAACGAGCGCTCCGGCTCGCGTGGGAAACTGCGTTCCCCTGGGAACGGAAGGCAAATACTGGCTGGTGGGAATCGCGCTGGAAGAGCCCGGGAATATCTGGTGCATCCAGCCTGCCCCGGCGAACTGGGGAAGCGAGCCGAGGCCGGCAGCTACCTCCGTGCCTCCGCCGAAGAAAGAGAATGAATGGCCCTATTCCGTATTTTCCACTAAGGGCGAAGCTCATCCCGGCAGGAAGTAGCGACTTCTTAATTTACACCGTCAAAGTGATTTCCGACTTTTCCCAAGAGTCTTTGCCTCACGGGCTGAAGAGTCGCGTGGCAAAACTAGGCTCCTCCCGCTGACGAGCGTTTATCATACGGAGTGCGATTCTAATCTCCCGCGAGGTTCTCATGGCACGCATTTCGTTAGTCGAACCTGAAAACGCTCCTCCCGAAGTAAAAGAGATCTACGAAAAAGCTCTGCGCGGCAAACCGGGGAACGCGCAAAAAGCATTGGCACATCGTCCGGAGATGCTGAAGACATTTGTGCCCTTCTACGCCAGCGTAGGCCGATCCCTCGACCGCAAGCTATACGAGATGATTTACCTGCGCGTCTCATTCATCAATGGCTGCCATTACTGCGAGCAGCATCACGTGGCGTCGTCAAAGCGAGTCGGATTGACAGCGGAAGACTGGCAAGCGCTCAAAAACGGCAACTACACCCGCTTTACCGAGAAAGAGCAGACAGCTTTGGCCTATGCTGAAAAGCTAACGCGGGCCTCGCGAGACGTTACGGACGCCGACTTCGAAAACTTGAGGAAGCGTTTCTCCGACGCCGAGATCGTCGACTTGCATTTGCTGGTTGGCCTAGCCAACTTGACCAACCGGTTTACTGATCCGCTAGGGCTTGAAGTGGAGTTCCCGCAAGAAAAGATCTAGCCCTGTTACGCTAACTTAGTCCTCGAACCCGGGCCTGCAATCCAACGCGTTGCGTTGGCCCCAATATTCACCCGTATGAAACGAACGCTATACCACTGGCTCTTCAGACGACGTACAAGTAACACCTCGCAAGGTATGCCATTGAATTTGCCGGGTTGATGAGTCATAGCTGCCACCGAAAGCGAATCTGTCGGGTCGAAAACGAGAAACACATAGGTGTTTTGCGCAAACATCCCCCAACCGTCCCAGTCAATGAGCTTCAAGTCGCCCTTCGCCGAGGCCGGTGTGCCAGAACCTGCGCCTTGTAATCGTGGGACCATACAAACCATCTGGCGGCCGTGCGGACCGCGGAATAATTTGTCACCAAGCCAACTGAAATCGCGCCATAGATAGCCAGCATTGACAGAACCGATCGGCGCTGGCGGCGTTTCTTGCGTATTGCGCTATTCAGCAAGACAAGGCTGATGAGTGGGGCAACAGCAAATATATATAGGATTAACGATATATCTGGTTCGCCGATCGCGACTGGGATAAAAATGATAAAGGAACCTAATACGGCATATAAGAGTAACCGCCAGTCAAACCGATGTCGTCTTGAGCTGTTTTCTCGACCATCCAGGCTTTTCTTTCAAGTACTGCGGAATGTTTGCGATCACTCTATGGCCAATAGGCCGTCTAGCTGAATCGCCGCTACCCGTTCGTGCTAGTACCTATAAAACCCCCGCCCACTCTTCCTCCCCAGCCAGCCAGCGTCCACCATCTTGATCAGCAGCGGGCACGGCCGGTACTTGGGATCGCCCAAGCCATCGTGCAGCACGCGCATGATGTCGAGGCAGACGTCGAGGCCGACGAAATCCGCCAACGTCAGCGGACCCATAGGATGGGCCATCCCCAGCTTGAAAACTTCGTCCACCGCCTCCGGCGTGGCCACGCCTTCCATCACCGCGTACATGGCTTCGTTCAGCAGCGGCATGAGCACGCGGTTCGAAACAAAGCCCGGAGCGTCGTTTACCTCGACCGGCGTCTTCTCCAGTTTCAGCGCGAGGTCGCGCACAGTCTGAAAAGTTTCATTCGAGGTAGCCAGGCCGCGGATCACCTCCACGAGCTTCATGACGGGCACGGGATTGAAGAAGTGCATTCCGATAACCTTGTCCGGCCGTTTGGTCAGAGCCGCCAGCTTGGTGATCGAAATCGACGAAGTGTTCGAGGCCAGAATAATTTCGGGCTGGCAAAGCCGGTCAAGATCGCGAAATATCTCCGTCTTGACCTCGAACTTCTCCGTAGCCGCTTCCACCACAAAGTCGCACCCAGCCAGCTTTGCGCGCTCAACGACCGGCTCAATGCGCTCAAGTGTCGCCACCTTGTCCTCCGCCAGGATTTTGTTCTTCGCGACTTCACGGTCGAGGTTCTTTCCGATCGTCTCCACCCCCCGGTCCAGAAAGCGCTGCTCCACATCGCACAACACAACCCGGTAGCCGCTGCGAGCAAAGACATGCGCAATGCCATTGCCCATCGTCCCGGCACCGACAACTCCAACACGCCGAATGTTCATAAGGCCTCTCCCTCAAGCAGGAAAACCTCAGAGTCTACCACCTTGGGGATGAGATCGCGGCGGTCGAGGCGTAAGAACGTCGAGGCGTAAGAACTTGGAAGGAGCGCCGCTGTTGACTGCTAGTCCAAAGAAGGCCGCTCACCCACCGACTGTTGAAGTTGCGTAGCGCAGCGTGTGATCACTTCGGCCATGGACGGCCGCCTTCCATTGCCGACTCCGTTGTCGCACGCGCTGGTTGCGTTTACCATCGAATTCGACAATGAGTCCGCGGCAGATGCGTCACCGCACGCCCAGGCATGGCTCGGCGGGCTCACTCCATGCTCCCTGGCTGGTGTCACTGGTGATGTGGTCGAACTGCATGCGGTTTGTCGACGAGAACGGGATTGCCCGTCGGCGAGCTTGAACGTCGCGCTCGGACAACGACCAATCTGGCGGGCATGCAACGGTGGGGATACATCACGATCGAAAAGGATCCGGCCGACCGGCGGCCTAAGCCGCCCCGCTCCGCTTGGGTGGTTCGCGCCAGGCCCGTTGGTCGCAAGGCTCGGGAAGTATGGCAGCCACTGATTCAGCAATCGCGATCAGTGCCAACATCTTGCGGGTCCTGGATGAGAAAGTCGTGCGGCTTCGAGACATTCCGCTCCTGACGGGCGTATCGAAGGAGGCGATCAGCATGGGGATGGGCATCCTTCGGAAGAAGCGACTGGCCGTTGTCGAGCCCGACCCGTCCGGCAGCCGGGCGAAGGTTGCTCGGCTCACGCCGAAGGGTCGAGAAGCCAAGGACCCATATCGTCAGCTTCTCATCAACATCGAACAGCGCTGGCAGGCACGCTTTGGCAAGGACACCATCCACGCTCTTCGAGAACCGCTGGAGCCGTTGGTTGGACAGCCTACCGCGCAGCAGTCCCCTCTATTCCGCGGATTGGAACCCTACCCCGAACGTTGGCGAGCGTCGGTCCGCAAGCCCGAGACCCTTCCACACTATCCCATGGTGCTGCACCGCGGCGGATTCCCCGACGGCAGTTGAGGTGAAAGAGCATGGTAGGAGGCTACACCTGACCAGTCTTCGAAGTTCCGGAAACTGGGCCTGGTCGATAACTTGGGTGCAATCAACCGTGAGCTGGTTCTCTTCTCGCCTGCCGCTCAACGTGAAACGCAATACCCAACGCGAGAATAAGCGCCGCGATCCCAAACAACGTCAGGCCTGGCACCGCGTTAGGTTCTTCAATAATCACCTTGCGCGCCATTGCAATCAGGGCCACTTCCAGGACAACGCGAATGTGAATCACGTCCTTCTTCAGGTACGCTTTCAGGGTCTCCAGCAGTTCCACTCCAATCAGCACCAGCAGGAAGTATCCAAAAATCTCGAGTAGGCCTTGGACTCTAATCAGAAACCGAGGCGGCGCCCAGATTTCTTCAGCGATCAGCACGCCCAGGTGCAGTGTGGAGAGGAACACCACGACGCAGAGCATTGCAGCGAGCGACAGGACGGTGAACTTCTGGACCTTCGTCAGCAGAGTTTCCAATGTGATCCCCTTCGTGCGCTTGCTCAGAAGTTGATCTGAATTGGGAGAGCTTCACAACTGATAGAACTAATAGCCGGTCTAACATTGTGTGCGTGAGAACCAGAAAGTCCGCGATTCGGTGAAAGAATCCGTTGGTTTTTAGCCGCGAAGCTGCGCAAGAATGCAGCCCACGGCGCAAGCCGTGGGTAAAAGTAGGGAGCCGACAAGCCCCGACGGGGCGAAAGACTGGCTCTCACTCACACATTCACGATTTTCTGGTTCGGGCAGCAATAGCCCTCTGTTTCTGGAGAATTATTGTTCGCGGAGCAGGTTCGCCAGATCGATGTGCAGGACGCGTCGGACTGGGCCAACTACGGCGAGTGATCCGGTGAGCAGCGTCGCAGATACAACCGCGACGAGTACAAATGGATCTTGCGTCGACGCCTGGTAGACGATCGTCGAAAGTACCCGGCTCGCGGCCACGCCAAGCAGCATCCCAACCACTGACCCGCTGGCCAGCAGGATCAGCACGCGACCGAGCGCGGGTGAGAGAATCTGCTTCGCCTGCGCACCGAGCGCGACGCGAACGCTCAGCTCGCGCAGGCGTTTGCTAACTGTATACGAGGCGAGGCCGAAGGTCCCGGTGATCGAGCGCTGCAATCCAAACGCACCAAACAGGCCGAGGGCGACTGTCGCAACCTGAGCTACAAAGAACGTCAGTCCAAGCTGGTTGTTCCAGGCGCTCGATGCCACAATCGGGAGGGCGGGGTCAAGATCACGAATCAGTTTGCGGACGGTACCTGCCATATCGTTCGTGGGCGCGTCGGACGAACCTGGCCGTATCCGGACGAGGACGGACGTTTCAGTACTTGCTTGCTGCGAGATCGGGAACAACGCCGCCGCTTCCTGACCTTCAGTCATCGAAAAATACTCTCCATCCGACATCAGGAATCAGGCAAGCTGCCAGGAAATCAAAGTCTCCCCGCTTGTAGAGTTCGCTGTTTGGGCTCGGATAGACGCCGTAAACGTATCCGCCATTGGGCTGGCGGTTGGCCGTGGATTTCACCTGCACCCGCACGAAGTCCCCGCCGGTCTCGACCACCACGTCGTAGCCCGACGAATCTCCCCACGGCTTGGCTAAGCGCAGACCGTTTTTGGAGGCTCGGGCCATAAACTGAAGCTTCGAGCATTCGCCGCGCCGTTTGCAATTTGGGATATGACCCTTGCATCTCTTGGGTAATTTCCTGCCTGATTTCATAGGTCCAATAAAAAACGCGGCCTGGAGAGGCCGCGTCCCTTTCTCTGACTGTCTGCTTCTATTATATCAACTTGAAATAGGTAAACCCGCCAACTTTGCCACAATTATGTTTGGATTAGATGCAACAAGTTAACCCCCCTTCGTGTAAATTTTGCCTATTGACAAGATTTTCCCCGACTAACCACTTTGGGTCCATTTCCTCTTCCATTGTTGACACTGCTGGGGACCCAGAGTAGCGTTGCGCCATCGCACAGAATCTGTTCGCTCGTGCAGAGGGGGAAAGCATCTTGTCCAAGCTATTCTGGGCGGTAGTGTTTACGTGTGTTGTGATCAGTCCCGTTCTGGCACAGGATCCCACCAAAGTCGAATCCAAGCACTACAAACTAGCCTTTGAAAATGAATGGGTCCAAGTAGTGGATGTTCACTACGGCCCGCACGAGAAATCGGGTCTGCACGACCATCCCGGCGGAGTCGTCGTAGTGCTCACCGCAGGACACCTCCGGTTTACCGACGAGAACGGTAAAACCAAAGAGGTCTTCGCCAAGCCCAGTGAGTCCCGCTGGTACCCGGCGTTTGAACACAAGGTTGAGAACCTGGGCGATACCACCTACGACGTCGTCCACATCGGGATCAAAACCAAGCCGTTAACGTCCAAGGCTGGACCGGACACGCCGCAACCCGCACTGGATGCCCAGACCGCAAAAATCCCGGCAGACTATATCCAAGCGTCAGTAAAGCGATAATCCGCGTAAACGTGACGGAGACCGTAAGGAAGCCAAAGACCCTAGGCCTGCAGCTATGTGCTTTCCTTTGTGGACCTTCGTGTCCTCTGTGGTTGACCCCTTTGTCCATAGAAATCCCACAAGAAAAAAAGACCAATCGAAACCACGCCCAGGACAGGCACCTCCGCAACATTTGTCTGCATCCTACAATTTGTTAAGGGCGTGCGGGTTAGCCTTGCCTTCAGGTACCCGAAGACATAGAATGTTAGTCACGAGATAGTGTGCGAGGAGTACCCTTCTATGTTCCAGGTAGGTTTACAGCGCTACCTTCTTTCATCGTTCTTCTTGCTGTCCCTTTTTGGGCTCGCTTCGTCCGCAGTGGCCCAGCAGGATGCCAAGCCAGCCAGCGCCGATCAGACTACGAATGGCCAAGCCGCTCCCGCTAATTCTGCTGCCCCGGCAGTCGATCCGCTCAAACGTCCAATCAGTGAAAAGCAAAAGAAAGAAAACGCCAAAGCCCTGAAGCAGGAACTCAGCAAGACCTACAAGAAGTGGCTGGACGAAGACGTCGTCTACATTATCTCGGACGATGAGCGCAAAGCCTTCAAGCAACTCTCCAACGACGAAGAGCGCGACCAATTCATAGAAGCCTTCTGGCAACGCCGCGATCCCACCCCAGACACCGAAGAAAACGAATTCAAAGAAGAGCACTACCGCCGCATAGAATACGCCAACGAACACTTCGCCGCCGGTATCCCCGGCTGGAAGAGCGACCGAGGCCGCATGTATATCATGTATGGGCCGGCGGATGAGATTGATTCTCATCCTAGCGGGGGGACTTATGAGCGTCCTATCGAAGAAGGTGGGGGCGAAACTTCTACTTTTCCATTTGAAGATTGGCGGTATCGATACATTGAAGGGATTGGGCAGGAAGTCATCATCGAGTTTGTGGACACTTGCATGTGCGGCGACTATCACATGACTTTGGACCGGTCCGAGAAAGATGCTTTGCTACACACGCCGAATGGAGGGGCCACTCTTTACGAGCAGATGGGCCTGGCGACCAAGGCGCAACGCTTTAGCGGCGGGCTGGAGAATTTAGGACCGGGACCGGATAGTTCGTCACAGGCGACCAAGGAGTTCGACCGGCTGGAACAGTTTTCCAAGCTGACTCAGCCTCCTCCGGTGAAATTCAAGGATCTCGAGGAAGTGGTCAGCCACAAGATCAGCGTCAACCTAATGCCGTTTGATGTGCTGGTCGATTTCGTCAAAGTGACCGGCGAAACGGTGCTTGTTCCCTTCACGGTGCAGCTGAAAAATCGTGACATCACTTTCGTGAACAAGGACGGAGTGCAGCGCGGCGTAGTCAACATCTTTGGGCGAGTTACGACTTTGAGCGGGCACATCGCGCAAACTTTTGAAGATACCGTGCAGGCGGACATTCCGGCGGAACTACTAGCCAAGTCGGCGGAGAATTCGCAGATTTATTGGAAGGCGGTTCCGTTGCGGTCGGGCCGCTATCGCGTGGATATCGTGGTTAAGGACGTGAGCGGCGACCGGGTGGGCACGTGGAGCAAAGGTGTACAAGTGCCGGATTACTCGGATGACCGGCTGGACGCTTCTTCGCTGATCGTGGCGGATCTGGTGGAGCCGGTGGCTGCGAAGAACGTGGGTACGGGAATGTTTGTGATTGGCGCGACGAAAGTCCGGCCACGGGTTCCTCCCGCCGACGGTAAGCCAATCGTGTTCAAGCGCAACCAGAAGTTGAATTTCTGGATGCAAGTTTACAATCTTGGTGTGGACGACAAAACGCACAAGGCGTCGGCCACGGTTGAGTACAATGTAGTTAATGCAGCAACGAACAAGCCGGTGATTCATTCGATCGAATCAACCGACCAGATGGGAAACGTTGGCGACCAGATGACCCTGCAGAAAACTCTCTCGGCCGCTAATCTTGATCCGGGCGTTTATCGTATTCAGATAAAGGTGAACGACAACATCTCCAAGCAGACGTTGGACCCTTCGGCAACTTTCGCCGTAGAGTGAACCAGCTTGGACTCCCTTGAGGTGGTGGGTTGCTGATATTCCGCAAGCTTGGGTTCTCGGTGCTATTGCTGGGCCTGGCGCTTCCGGTGTGGAGTGCGGATAGGCCGGCGACGATTTCTGGATTCGTGCGCGGCGCAACTGGCATCCCGCAAATGGGAGCCACGGTGGAAGTTCTGGGCGCGGCGGCGAACAGCCTTAGAGTATTCACTGACGAGGACGGCTTTTACTCGGCGGCAGGTCTGTTGCCGGGAGTTTACAATATCAGGGTTTCCGCTCCTGCCTTTCTACCCGCCTTGCGGGAGCACATTGGACTGCATCGCGGCGTCAACACCATAGTGAATGTCACCTTGAACACGTTGTTCGAGGCGATTCAGATTTCTCCCGCGCACGGCGGTGCCGACGAGGATGACTGGAAGTGGGTGCTTCGTTCGGTGTCCAACCGCCCCATTCTGCGGATGGTTGACGATAATTCCCCGGTGGTCGCGGTCGAATCCGGGAAAGGCCACGGTGAGCTGAAGGGGACGCTGTCGTTCCTCGCCGGGTCGGCATCGGATGGGTATGGCAGTCCGTCCGACGTGAGCACCGGTTTCTCCATGGAGAAGTCCATCTTCTCCTCGGACACGATTGGTTTTCGCGGCAACGTGGGATACGGGAACGGTGCTTCTCCGTCTGCCGTGCTGCACGCGTCTTTCCGGCACAAAATGGAAGATGGATCACAGCCTTCGTTCGCGTTGAGTATGTGGAATCTGCCCTCGCCGGAGATCACGTTGCACAACCTACAGGCGATTGCGCTGACTACCTCGGACGATCTGATATTGGGCGACGCGATCGAACTGAATTTTGGCAGCGAGTTGCAGACGATCCAGTTCATGGGGAGGGTGACCACGTTCCGTCCGTTCGGGACGGCCTACATCCATCTCTCGCCGAACACGGTGCTGGAGTATCGTTACGCCACGTCGGAACCGAACAGCAGGTTAGAGAAGGGTTTCGACCTGGCGCCGGAAGATGGGAACGAAGCGGCGCCGCGGGTGAGCATGGTGTCGTATGCGACCACGGTGGAACACGCGCATCATCAGGAGCTTTCGCTGTCGCATCGAATTGGCAAAAACAACCTTCAGATTGCTGTGTACACGGATCGCGTGTCCGATCCCGCGCTCACCGGGGTTGGAGAATTCGGGACAGGCGACGGGAATGTTCTGCCTGACTTGTACTCCGGGACGTTTACTTATCAGGGAAACGATTTCCACACGCAAGGTGCGCGACTGGTTTTGCAGCGCCAGTTGACCTCAAGAGTGACGGCTACGATGGATTACGAATATGGCGGAGTGCTGGATTTGGCGACGCCAAACGTGAGCCTGGCGAACGTGTCGCAGTCGACTTTGGTGCGGAAGCGGCAAAGTGTGGCGGGGAAACTTGCGGGCACGGTTCCGAAGTCGAAGACTCGCTGGATGGCGTCGTATGGCTGGATCAACGGAGAGGCGCTCACTCCGGTTGATATGTTCAACGCGTCGGCGGGGCGAACCGATCCTTATTTAAGCCTCTTTTTCCGGCAACCCATCCCTGGGACCGGGTTCTTCCCCGGCCACATTGAAGCCATCGTCGATCTGCGCAACCTTCTGGCGCAGGGGTACGTCCCCGTGCTTGGGAATGACGGCCACACGGTTTACCTGGTGCAGTCGGCACGCGCGGTAAGCGGTGGCGTGGCGTTCACGTTCTAAGATGTTGTTCCACAGATGATCTGTAGGGGCTCGCTGTGAATAGATGTCAGCCTGTTTACAGCAGCCACGGCCAGAACACACGCGAGGAAAAACGCACACACAGAAACATTGATTCGAAACATACATCCTCCTATGAATTGCTAAGTTATTGATTTGCCAGCGTTAGTATCGAAGGGAGAGTTCGGTTTACCGGAAGACGAATTGCCTACCCAACAACCCTAGCTTGCATCACAGAGGGCGCGTAGAATGTGTGCTTCAAGGGCCAGAGTTACAGGTTTACGCTAGCGAGTGTCAATTGCGTCATCGGCGGTCGAGATTCTTCCCTCGTCGTCGCGGACTACGACCCTGACGAAATAGATTCCCGGCTTGACCACTA
>CAWCKL010000005.1:0-84570 GCA_963796095.1 uncultured Acidobacteriota bacterium | reverse complement strand
ACCTACTTCCTGAGTGTCGCGCCGACGCTCTCCTCAGCCCGCAAGAGCGAATTGAACTTGTTAAGGTCGATCGCTGGGTTACCTACGCCAGAGCTGACATTGTCCTCGGCCACCTCCGTTCCCTACTTCACTATCCATTGCACAACGGATGCCCTGCATGCTTCTCTATGGCTTGCCTGGAATGGGCAAGACCAAGATTTTGCAAAAGTTCCTGCGTGACCACCTTCCAGCTTCGACGAAGTGAAAGGTGTCAGTCGGATCAACGTGATCGGCGTTCAGATGCCGCCGGACGCAAATGAGAAGAGCCTCTATGAAGAGGTTCTGGGCGCACTGGACGCCAGGATTCACTATGGCCACAACACTTCACAAATGCGCCGCACGGGCCGTGATCTCATGACGTTCGTCGATGCGCGTATGTTGATTATCGACGAATTGCGCGCTCTGTTAGGCGGAAGCTATCGTCAGCAGCGAATCTTGCTGAACGCCATTCGATTCCTGGCGAACGATTTGAAGTTGACGTTGGTCTGCGCAGGAACTGCCGATGCCAAGCGCGCACTAGCAACAGATCGCCAACTGGCCGACCGCTTTCGTGCGATCGAATTACCTGCCTGGGATGATGATGACAGCTACCATCGGTTGCTAGTGAGCTTTGCCACGGTTCTACCCCTGCAAAGAAAATCAGATCTACTCTTTACCCCCCTGCGCCGCTCCATCCTGCAACACAGCGAAGGCGTGCTGGTTCGCATCGTCGGATTATTGAAGGAACTCGCGATCGAAGCCATTCAATCGGGCCGGGAACGGATTGATCGCCAAAGCTTACCCTCGCTGCCGTCGCTGGCGCCGTTGATTTCAATGCAAGGTAATATCGAGCCAAGCCGCACCGCTCTATGAAGCCATGGCCTGTCGCCTTGCGACCGCTCGCGGAAGAGACCCTGCACTCCTGGATGAGCCGGGTAGCTGCGGTGTATCGCATGTCCTTGCACGACCTTGTGGACTATCGACGCTCAGAACTCCACCACGTGATGCTAGATTTCGACACTAGTACCCTCGATCTGCTGGCGTCCCTTACTCGCACTACCCCAGCCTTCCTGCTTCAGTACACCGTTGGCTCTTGGAAGAACGAGTGCCGCTTGCAATGGCTCACCATTCGTCAGACAGAGCCCAGCTGGATGTTTCCACACCATGAGTTTCGCTTTCAATTGACGACCAATTACTGCGAATCCTGCCTGCTCGAGGACGCCGCTACCACTAGAATCGAGTTCTTTCGCTTACAGTGGTTGCTGGCCCCGCAGACTATCTGTCCACGTCATCTGACGTTCCTACGCGAAACCTGCCGGTGCTGTAATCGTCAGGTGCAAGCACAGCACTGGCGGTCCAAAACCAAGTTCGCGCTCGGCTGTGCTTGGACCAGAAGACCGCTAGCGCAAGAACCCTACGAATATCGCGACATTCCCGAGGCAGCTCGTCGTTGCTTAGCCTCTTTTGAGCAATCATTGCTGGCGGTGATCCACGGAAGAAATGCGCCTGGAGTTTGGTGTTCAAAACAATCGTCGCAAGACGTTCTCCAAGTGGTCTGCGACTTGATCTGGTTATTAACGCGGCACACCGGGAGCAATATATATGTCCACCATTGCCTTAGCGGCTCATACTTCCGTCCTCACTACCGATGGCCGCGGGAACCGCAAGCTAAACCATGGCTCGGGGATCTTCGCATCCGGGACCGCAGAAGTCTCCTCGCTACGTTAGCTCTGCTGCTTGACTCAGAGGAAAAGCGCAGCATTTTACAGCATCCGCAGCGCGCTCCGTTCAGCACGCGAACCCTGTTCCAAATCCTCAACGCCGACGACCAACAAGAACTCCGCCATCGGATCACCCTCTGGCCTGCAGCCTTTCAGCCGGTGGCGTTGGATCTGTTAGCGGGTCTGCCGTCTACTGGTTTCTTGAAGAGTCAGAACTCATTAATTGAAAATGTGACAGCAAAATACCAAAGTCTACTAGTTAACGGAAAACGACAACGTGGAGACTGCGGCCTTGGCCGATCGTTCCAGGGTGACCACGGCCTATTCCATTCTCACGCGTCGCAGCGTTCGTAGCGACGGTGCAACCCGCCCACCTGAGGAGCGGCGATCATCGTGCCTTGCCGCATGATCGCCCGGGGCTCCGGGGCATCCTTCTCCAAGCCAGGTGCGTCCGCGAGCGGTGATAGTATGCCAGATAATTCCCCAGCATCTTGCGCAGGTTGCGCTGATTTAAGACCACAACATGATCCAGACACTCACGCCGAATGGAGCCAATCAGCCGTTCGGCTGCTCGGCGAATGCGTTCTGCCAAGGGCTCCGCGGTGCGGTGATGAATCTTCGTTGATTCCCAACGATGGAATGCGGCGCCGGAACTGGTTGCCATAGATAGCATCACGGTCGCGGATCAAATAGGGCTTGGCGTCCCGTTCGGGGAAGGCTTCGAAGTGTTCTGGCCACGCTGGCGCTACTGCTGGACTCTGGAGTAAATCAAAAGATCTTGCATGATCCACGTCGCCTACTCATGCCGGGCATCAGACCCCTGTGCCGCTTGCTAGCGCACGAAGACCAACAGGAACTCCGCCAAAGGCTCGATCTTTGGCACCCTGCATTCCGGTCTCTCGCCTCTAACCTCCTGACTGGCTTGCAGTCTACTCGTTACTGGAAAAAGCAGTCTACCCGTTAACGGAAAACATGGTATAGAAATGCAAGAGTCTACACATTAACGGAAAACGACATTTGCCGGAGCGCCACAGGGTACCTGACGGCCGAGCGTTCTCTCTGAACAGCCACAACGGTCACAATCCCCTTACTCTTGGGTTGCCGTGTGCCGTCAGTGTGCGTTTTAGCAACTGCCTTGCCATCAAGCCGCAACGCACGTCCGGATTCGTCGACACCGCGATCCACACACCGAAGTGGATTCCGCGGAGAGCACGTAGAGCACAACCCAATTGGGGCCTTAGGGATGTCTAAGAATTTACTAGTTTGTGGGCAGTCAGTAACTGCCCGTCCTGGCTTTCAGAACAGTGGGGCAAGGCCCGCGATAACCGCTATGGATTCGGTACTCGCTGTGCCAGGTTTCGATATTCGTCAAACACTTGGAGGTAGCTCGGATTGTTGTTGGCCAAATGGTCCGTGAAGACAACCATCGAATGACCGCCGCCAATATTCTTAGCCGACTTGTATTGGAATCCCAGGATGCCACAATCAAATGCTGCCTGCGCCAGCACCTGCGTCGGCGCGATGCCGAAACAGGATTGGGTATATGCCCAATCCCCAGTCAGCTCCATGATGTTTGTCTGAAGGTCGCCCTGGATCTTGTCGTCAGTTAAATCGACGATGTTGGACAACACGCCTTCGACCGTGATGACAACCCACGGCGATGTCCTCAGAGTGACTACAGGACCCCCAGGTGGAGTGAAAACCGAAACCACTTCATGCAATGCAGTAACCGGATCGGCAGCAAGATACAAACAGCCAAACCCTCCTTTGGGCGTAAAGCGAGCGCCATGAATAGCCGCGCCTCCCGACCATAGCGGCTCAGGAGGGGTACGCGCCGCAGCTCCTGGAGGAGGGCCCTTGAGCAAATGCAATCCGATCACCCTTGACCAAGGCCCGTGGATCGTTTTCGTCGTGACAGATTTCAAGACGGCCCAGAGGCCATCGGGCGTCGAAATCAACTGGATACTCCGACCAGAGCGTTCTCAAGTATCGTAAGCACGGCATCGGCATGACCATCAAGGAGAACGGAAATCGGGGACCGTTGCCCCAAGTCGGGGTGCGGACTGTTTAGCCAAGCACGTACTGCCTTTTGCTCACCGAGCATTTCTGTCAGGATCACTAGAGTACGCTTGAAAAGCGCGAGACTCGACTGCACTGATGGGGACTCCGGTGTCTTGTGCAGGGCGGTGTAATTAACGTTCAGAGCTGTTGCCATTTCGGAAAGTGGTACGTTCACATATTTGGCAATCATCGCAGCATTCAGTCGACCGGAAGGGCCATGCAACTCCGGCATCGGAACTTCTATCAAGCTTGGACTCCTCTGCTCGGTTGTAAGACTTGGCACTGAGGTTTCCTTCGTTCTCGATTGCTTCACCACGTGCGATGTATAGAAACGCCATTTACGAAGACACTGATTCACTCGAATCCTTAGTTCCTTGCTGTCTACGGGCTTCGTGATGAAGTCTGTTCTGTCTAATTCGAGTGCCTCATTGAGTGCGGTCGTGGACACGCTTGAGCTTATCAACACGATCGGCAGTTCAGGGTACTTCTTGCGAAGACGTTTCAGATCGTGAATTCCCAACTTAAGATCATAGATGACCAACTGCACTGAATTTAACAGTTGAGCGGTCTTGCCACTTCCATGCGCTGCCGTGATGATCACTTTGAAGTCATTTCTTAAGGCCCGGACCACGCTGTCTCGGAGGACTGCGTGAGTCTCGGCAACTGCAACGATGGGTTCGGAGGCGAGGTTCATATCAACTTAAAATCCACTCATAGTATACCACAAATAGACAGTTGGGTGAGATAGCTCCAATGTTCGTGTCGGAATAGATGAGGCGTTGCAGGTTAATGGTCATCGCCGCATTGGCCCAGGTCCTGTTGGGATTCCGACGAGATCGATTCTTTCCATCCGTAAGCGCTACTAAATGGGGCGGAATTCCTCTCCTGTCCCATCATCGGCTGACACCCGACGAGTTGCAATTCGTGCACGATCGCGCTGTAGATTGGCCAGAAGAATTGCGTTGTCGCATCCTTCACGACTTGTCCCAGCGGGCCATGAGCGACGATTGGAAAATCCCACGCTGCCGCGACGATTCCCTGCTCACAAATCCTCATATTTAAGTGCCTGAGATTCGCATCATCAAGTGCAAAAGCGTGGGGCTGATTCTCACAATTAAGTGCCAGAAAAGCCCCAGCAATCGTCATTCTCATAATTAAGGGCCACGCGACAGGAGGAGTAATGTCCTCCCAGGGGGCAGTTCATGCCTCCCCAGTTCTCGGTAACACCGGGAGTGGGCAAAGGGGCTCTGGACACTTGGCGGTTCCATCGGCAGCGTGGTGGCCGGACTCAGAGCCGGTGTGTTTAAGCCGTACGCTCGCGGTGGAACGAGGCTGCGGGTAAACCAACGAAGGCGGGGTGCATTGCGAACCAGCGCTTCAACCTACGCTACGCCTGGGAAGATCCGCAGAGGAAAAGCCAGGGTTTCAAGCTGGACTCGGGAGATCCGACCGTCCAGGATTATAGGGGGGCCTCCGGAAACGTGGCCATGGTGGAACTGGGAACCCGCCTTGCAATCGAAAGAGCGAGGACGGTAACCCTCCACCTAAAGCTGGCGCGCTGGAGCTCTATCCCAACCCGTCGATCAAGGAGAACGCAGGTCAACCTCACACGTACCCGACTCAGAGCGGGAAGGGCGTGCCCCAGGGGTTGGCAGGCGTGCGGAAAGCAGCACGGGAAAATAAGGAGATGCAGTTCACCGCTCTGCTTCACCATCTGACCGTCGATCTGCTGCGGGAAAGCTTTTACTCACTAAAGAGGAAAGCCGCACCCGGAGTGGACGGGGTCACCTGGCAGGAGTATGAGACCGGAATTGAAGATCGGTTGGTTGATCTCCATGGCCGGGTTCATCGCGGAGTGTATCGAGCGCTGCCTTCGAGAAGAGTGTACTGTACGTCATTCGCGTCCAAATTGGGCGTTTGACAATATTCCCATATTGAAAACATTGGGCATAGCCCGACTCTGAGCCGGGACACGCATCCGCGCTTCGGCCGAGGTCGAAGTAAGTGCTTCTCGCATTTTGTTATTCTGCTGTCCGAGTTACTACGTCATATATCCCTTGAAATCAACGTCACTTACTGGAATCGGTTGTCTGCTGTCCAACTGTCTTCTACCACGTGATTGCTAATTGTTGCGCATCGTCATGCACTCCAGCCAGAGCCGGCGGGGACTGAAACGGATCATCCAACCACACCCACAGATCGCGATAGAAGAACAGTTGCTGCCGCAACAGAGCTGCCAGCGTTGACAATGACCAGGAGAATGACGATTTCATCTGCAGGTACTTCAGCACCAGCATCGCGATCAACGCCGTCCACACCTGGGTCCGGACCGCATTGGCGCTGGTGCCGACAAAAGTCTTGATCTTGCACAACTGCTTGAGCGCCTTGAAAAACAGTTCCACTTCCCAGCGGTCCTTGTAAATGGCCGCGATGGTCGTTGCGCCGAAGGCCAACAGGTTCGAGAGGAATACGATGGCCTCCTCTTTCTCCGCGTCCCAAATCTCTACCCGCCGGAACAGCACCGGCTCCTCGCCCTCCCGTGCCAGTCGGGGAAAGTAGATGATCTGATCGCGCACCACGTTGCTGTTTTGCGGGATTTGCAATTCCTCTTTGACCTCGCAGACCGCCTTCTCTTTCATCCGCGTTACGAAGTACACTTCCTCCTGCGTCAACTCCCGAAACCACTCGTAATCGATGTATCCACGGTCTATTGCCAGGATCGTGCCCGGCGCGAACCGCAGCGTGCGCGCCACCTTGATTTCGCTGCTCTTGCCTTCGGTCACCACCGCGAACGACGGCAGGTAGCCATCGTGGTCCAGCAGCAGGTGCAGCTTGATCGCACCTTTCGTCCGCCGGAATTTTGCCCAGTCGAACATGCTCACCGACAGGTCGATGATGCTCCCATCCAGGCTCATCAGCTTGTTCTTGAAACGAAACTTCTTCCGCCCGCCTTGGCGGCGCACCAGTTCCTGGCATTGGGACAAAGTCTGCTCGAACACCGTCTGGTAAAGCTCCCATGGCCGATGCTCATTGGCATAGGCCAAGGTGGACCTCTTGGGTGCCACCGGCACTCCTAAATGCTTCAGTTGCCCTTCGCAACACGCCAGACCGCCGCAAATCTCCCGCAAGGAATGCGCCCGTCCCAACTGGCAAAACAACATCGCCACGAACTGTCCCCAACTGGTGAAACCCCGCGCGTGCCGTTCGGCCTTGTGCTGCTTGACCGCCTTCTCGAACCCCCCGCGCGAAAACAGCTTCAACACCTGCGAGAAAATGCTGCATACTTTCATTGGGCTGAGTCTCCTGTAGTTGAATTGGTTCTTAGTCGGAACCCAATCCAGCGTATCAGGTGGCTCAGCCTCTCACCGACGGCGACACCTTCCGCTTCGGCCAGCAGTTAGCCCGCGAATTTGGACAGCAATGACTGTACGTAGAGAAAGAAGATGGACGGCAACGCCCACTCGGAGTCGCCACGGTCAGCGCTAACTGCACAACTGGACAGCTCACCTTTGGGATGGGCAGAGATCCGTCATCCTTTTCATCCACTTAGAGGTCAAAGTTTCCCCATACTCAAAGAACGCCGTGTTGCTGGCGTCGATACTCTTGTCCTCCGTGAGTTGGGCGGGTTAGGCCGCGGTAGCTTTAGCGTCGCACGGGAGTGGACCGATCGTGCCGATGCCTGTCCCTACCAGGCATTGGGTTTGCCGCCGTGTCGATTTAATGGCACCTTGCTTTTGGAGTTGACGAAGTTGCTGGAGCAACTCGCGCGGCCCAACCGGCACCACAGTAGTCACTGCAAGGACATTGACAAATGAATTTATTGGAGTCACAAGCAGACCAGTTATATACGTGGTCTGACAATTATGCGCCACATATCGCGCAAACAGACTTCGTCCGCCTTGCGAAAGCGAAGGCAGCAGCTGTTACGCCAGTTGCCGCCACTCGATCATCTGCTGCGCGGTTCACTCATCGAGCGCTACAAGCCGTGTGGCAAGCCGGGATGCAAATGCGCCCGCGGTCGCGGTCATGGCCCCAAGTATTACCTCTCCGTGAGCTATACCGGCCAAAGGCCGCAAATGGATTACGTGCCCCAGGAGCATCACGCCCAGAGATGTCCCTCCCGAGATCTTGCCCAAACTCGCTAGACGTCGCTCTCTCGGACCTCCGTAACGATACACAAATTAGGGAATTAGGGTCGCAGGGTTTCCAGAAGTGATTGAAAGAGAATAAATTTTGGTTGCGGCGGCCTAACCATCCTAATTGGTTAGTGCTGCCGTTCAGGTTGGAACTGATCCGACTCGCAGCGTAGCCAGCGTGCGCGGACAAAGGTCATGGGTTGGGGATTGGCTTCCGTGTAGCCGACTACTCAAGAACTGGCTGTGTCGTAACACGATTAGGTCTTGGCTGCGAGGCGGGCCGGGTCAGGGATATCGCGAATGCATCCGGACTCCACATCGGCAAGTACCGCGCGGAGCCAGCGTAGATCGAAGCGGCACTGCTCCGGCATGTGCTGCATTAGGTGGCGGCTACCAGTGAGCAGCATCGTTACCCTAGAAAATGTTAGACGTTATAGAAACAGCCATGCAGTGAAATCGGTATGTGTTTCGGGGCGTACGTTATCGCGATTTGCCGTAGATTCTGGGCATCTAATACGACTAAACAAGCCGTATGCTTTTCGCAGTCATGGCATACTACCAACAACACGCCGTCGTCCTCGCGTTTGGCATCCGGTGCGGCTACAAAAATCGGCTCGCCAGGAATCAATTGTTTTTCTCTCCACACAATCTGCTGCCGTTTCTCGAAATCATACTTCGCGATTGAATCGGAGAACATCCGGCAACCTTCGCTCGATTGAATACCATAGGCGCAGCGGTACTTCGTGCCAGCATAGCTAAAATTGATATTTGGAAGCTCCAAATTGATGTCCAGATCTTCCATAGTAGCTGACGATCGTGCAAGGTCTAGGGTCACCCGCCGAAGTGACGACTTGTGCTCCTCCGGGATGCCGGTCGTAGTCAGAATGGCAAAATAGAAGTCATCGATAATCTTGTTGTTTTCGTACCCGCACAGGTCAATGACCAGTTTACCGCCTTCATCATATGCATTGATGGTATGGAAATAGAAAAACTTCAGATCACTGTCGATTCTTGTGAGTGCACCTGTTTGGCGGTCAAAAATATGGAATTTATTAGTAGCCTTTTTGTCCCACCTGAAACATTCGTAAAACGATTTATTGATCACGCCGCTGACAACAAGCTTCGAGAACGAAAGATACAGTGGTATTTCAATCGCCACAAAATAGCGGTCAGTGTTCGCGAAGCTGTGGAAGTAGTAGGTACTCCGACGAGTTGTAACTTTGTGCGAAACGTATTTGGCTGATTCATCAAACGATATGATTTCGTTTTCGACCACCGGGCCAAAGTGGCTGATCATGTTCCATACCCGGCCTACACTCGTAAACGCCGGGTGCGCTGCCATGGTCCCGGTCTTTGTTGTCGTGAGCGTCGAGAGAGTATCAAGGTCTTTGATATCGAACTCGTTTATTGTGGATATATCGCTCGTCGTAAAGTAATGGGGGCCGATTTGGACGACGTTAACGGCAGTATTACTACCCGCTGTAAAATTAGCAAAAAAGCGACGGAATATTGAACGACAAGGGTCAGACGCCGTTCCCCACGTGATCGTCTTAAGTGTCTTGCCCGGATCCTTGTTGTTCAGATACTCCGGCGACTGTATGAGTTTTGACTGATAGTAGACCGTACCGTCGGTGATCATAAAGCCATGAAGCATGCCATAGCCATCGAACCAGTGACGTAGTTTTGTAACAGTTCAGGCTGTTCGGCTCGGTAACAGTGTAGCGGCTCGCAGATAACGGCGGTGCGCTGCAATGGCCACCGAGAGATAGGCCAGGATATTGAGTTTTTGTAGATCACAGGTTTCAGCAACGGTCAGCAGTCGAGCCGTGGCTAACTCGCCGGTAGTGCTACGATTTCCGAAGCAGATTTTTCTCCATTGCACACCGGTGCGCAGGGCCCGTTCCGCGCTATTGTTGGTGGGCTCGACGCCTTCCTGTTCGAGAAAAGTAAAGAGGCGCTCGTTATGCTCCCACAGAGCGAGAGAAAGGTTCCCCACCTCGCGATGGGAACTGTTTAAGTGTTGCTCGGCGAGAGTGAAGATTCGTTTTTGAATGGGGATGGAACGGACCATTAGTTGCTGGCGATCGATCTGGCCGCCGCGAAACTTGTGCCAGAGGCGAAAGAGTCGGGCATGTGCCGCCAGTGCGTCCCGGCAGAATCGCTCTACCGCGCTGTTCTTGGTGAGATCCATAATGCCCAGTAAATTTCGCTTGAGATGCGCCCAACAAAACTGCGCTTTGCCGGAGTGATACTTTAAGTACGCGCTAAAACGGTCGCTGCACAGCACCCCGCGGAATGTGGCTCCTAGCAAACGGACTAAGACTTCGCTACCACGGCTGGCCACGGTATAGACCACAAACCGCCAGGCCACAAACGCCCACAGATAACGTTTATCGCCATTGGTACGCCAGCCGGTCTCGTCCACGTTCAGCACCGGTTCATCCTTTAATTGCTCTTCCAGTTCCTGACAGGGAAGGGCGACGGCCTGACTAGCTTCCTCCCAGCATTTCTGAGTACTTCCCAAACTCATCTCCACCCCCAATACTTGCTCGAGAAGCGCTTCCACCACGCGCCGGGGCATGCGACAAACCACCGTCAAATAGGCCACCAGTGCCGTCAGTTGGGGTCCGAAGTTCCCTTGCAGCTCCCGGGGCAACACCGCACGTGTGCTCGCGCCACACTTCTCACAGGCTACGCAATGCAACTGATATTCAGTGACATGTGCGCCCATGGCCGGCAACTCGGTCACCTGATGTCGTTGGGGAGTACTCACCGTTTGCGCGTGTTCGAGCTCCGTGGGTAGAGCCTCTCCGCAACCCTGGCACTGCTCGGGTAGGATGGGGCAAACTTGGTTGACTCTCTCGGCCGGAACCAAGGACCGATGCGCTCCCTGGTGGCCCGGCTGTCCGCCTGGCTTACGTCGGCTCTTCTTGCGTCGGGCCCGCAGACGCTGCTCACCAGCTAATCCATCGGAAGACGGTGGCTTGGAGGAATTGGTGGAGTTCTGTTTGCGCAGCGCTAATTGCCGCTCCAAATCGGCAATCTGTTTTTCTTTCTCACCAATCTGTTTTTCTTTCTCACCAATCTGTTTTTCTTTCTCACCAATCTGTTTTTCTTTCGAGCGGCATTTGAAAGATCGAATGACTCCGGTTGGCATTCTCGATATTCTCGCGGATACGGAAGAGTGGCTGCACTGGACCAGGCACTTTGGACCAATCTCGGGGTACGACAGCAAACTTGAGAACCCGAAAGAGCGTTACCTTGTAACCACCTTTTGCTACGGTTTCGATTTCGGCCCAACCCAGATGTCGCGCGGCACTAATTAATGAGAATCGAATGAACTGTGTTTTCAGTAGTTTCTCGTTTTTAAGTGCCAGCGGAATGGCACTTACAATAATTGTAAGAAACTTGGCACTTAAATAGGTTCTGGCTCAGGTTTGGTGCACCCTCCGGCGAGTCTCGGTAATCAAGATTGAATGGCTAAGAAGTTGTCGTACAAGGAATTGCTTTCGCATCTGAAAGGTTTGACGGTGCGAAATGTGGTACCAGCAGATCTGGGTTGGGTCGTCGAAGCGGAGGGATCAAGTAACGCGCTCTGCCCTGATTTCATCAACCGCTGAAACAATCCTCGCTCTGCATATTGGTCGCTGTAACTGATGCCAACCCGCCCGGAGTGCTTCCAGATCTTGGCGGCCACAAACAGAAAACGCAAACGCGCCGTAGCCAACCGGGTATGCTCCAGTTGGTCCACTGCCACTCCCTCTTCCCGCTGGAACAGCAGCAACCAGCAATTCAGGTTGTAGGCCAGCATCACCAGCTGAAAATGTACGCAGTTGGTGGCCCAGCGTCCGGAAGGATGCGCCGCTAATCCGGCATCGTTATTGGCTTCTTTGATCAAATTCTCCGCCCCAGCCCGCTGGTTATAGAACCACACCAGCAGATCAATGGCCCGCTTCATGTCGGTCACGAACACACGATAGGTATACTGCGGGGTGTCGAAGAGCTGATACTGCTCGCGCTCTTGAGGGTTCTTCTCCTCCTTGTTCTTGTAGCGCAAGGCGACAAAGCGGTAGGCTTGGCCCCAACCCTCTGGCTGATAGCGGAATTCGCACTGCTCATCGGCGTCGGTCTTGGGCGAGGGCTTCCAGTCGGCGGTTTGCAGTTGTTCCAGTAGACGCGAGGTCTTGCGGGCCACGATGATGAAGTGCGCCTTGGCTTTTTGGTAGGCTTGGACGGCCTCCCAACAATAGAAACCGGAATCGGCCCGCGCGAAGATGGTCTCGATGCATTGGGGCAAGGCGGCGCAGACACTCTGCAGATGGCGTGCGATCTGTTTTCCATCGGGCCGATCGCCATTGCGCAATTCTCCCCAAACGTATTCGTGGGTTTCAGCCATAAAGGTGAGAATGGGCTGATAGCTTTTCTTGCCTTTGTTTTTCGGGTTATAGCTCTTGCGGGCACCCATCTGCCGGCCATAGAGCGTGTGCACGGTGGTGTCGGTGTCCAGCGTGATCGACTTCAGCCCTACGTGGGCCGCTGCCCACACCCGTTCGCGCAGAATGCGCTGCAGTTGCAACAGTTGCCCGGCCAGGTTCAGATTCAGCGACGCGAGAAACCGCCAGAACGTGCTTTGCCCAGGCAACCCGCTCACCTTCAAGATCCCGGTCAGCATCGGGTCCTGGGCCACAAAACGAATGTGATTGAGGCGGGCAAACCCCACATAGATGGCCAACACCATCCCCAGTACGAATTGATAGATGGTCATGACGCGCGGGATGCGCTTTATCGTCAGGGTTTCGTCGACCAGCTCTTGCAAGCCCAGCCTCTCTAACATGGTGGCCACCGGAAACAGGCCACCGTAGGGAGTCAGATTCTTACCCTCGAAGTCAAAGTGGGTGGAAGCAGCAATTTTATTGGGTTCCGCGCTATCTACTGGAGAGCCTTGATTGCCGCAGGGTTTGTCGCTATGCTTTTTCTTGTTCTTCACCTTTTGGGTGACCTCCTGGAAATCGGCTCGCGAAGCGCTCACTTCGCGGCTTCTCTGTTTTACAACAGGATTTCCAGGGTCCCCAAAGGGTTTGCCGCCTCAGCATTTTTCCTTCAGCTCAAATCCGTGCATAGGTCCGGTGCCACTGTGTGCCGGTTTGTGGGTTTGGCGGCGCGCCCGCCTGGGGGAATCATCGTGAAATCTTTCTCGCAAAGACGAGAAAATCACACCTGTAAAATCACCTGTAAGAACCCCGTCTTGGACGTAGTTGGGCGTACTGGGGCCGTCCCGGGCGGTATCTAATAGTTGTTGGAAGTATAGAACCACAGAACCGTGTCAATTTTGAGGTCAACAACCTAAAACCCTTTGCTTGTCTTGCTTTTCCGCATACACGTACTTCAAAACACCCCAAAAACAGCCTATTTATGGTGACGAATTGGTGACGAGTTTTTATCGAGGCAATGCGCGCATAGTTCACTGAGTTTTGGTACAGCCCGCGCGGCCCGATGACTCGGTGTCATTTGTGCCCGAATTGGTACGTCGGACGGGGGCACTTCATATGTCAGGTGGTCGAGCGTAAGTGGCACTCATAGCACGCCGTTGCTTTGTGACGCACATCACCACACCGAGTGTGCGTAGTCACAGCCAAGTGTTATCCGTGGATCAGATACTGCGACATCACTTCGGACAACAATCAGTAATTCTTGGAGACGAAAATGGAATTCCTGAAAAAAGAAATATCGGCCTTTCTGCTTGGGACAGTTCCTACCATGCTTTTTCTGTTCTTTGCCGTATTGAATCCGCCCAGCGCGTTGGCGGTTCCAAGCTATGCGCGACAGACGGGCTTAGCTTGCAGTGGCTGCCACTACGCGCCTCCGGAACTCAACCCCGCCGGACGACGGTTCAAGCTGCTCGGTTATGTTGATAAAGGGGATGAGACCAAAGTCATAAAATCGGATTCAGGCAAAGCGCATGCCGCGCTTGATCTTCTCGCGTCGCTGCCCCTTTCCGTAATGCTTGAGACCTCATTCACCTCAACCAAGTCAAGCGTGCCGGGAACACAGAATGGCAGTTTTGAATTTCCTCAAGACATTTCGCTTTTCATTTCTGGGGCATGGACAAGCCACGTTGGCAGCTTCGTTCAGGTTACTTACGACACCCAAGATGACCATTTCACCAGCGATAATACAGATATTCGCTTCGTGAATAAGACGAAGCTGAGCGACAAGGAACTCGTTTACGGCCTGGACTTCAACAACAATCCGACCGTAGAGGACCTTTGGAACAGCACGCCGGCATGGGGTTTTCCTTGGATTAACAGCGATTTTGCACCCACTCCCGGCGCCTCTCCCATCATTAATGGTGGTTTGGCCCAGGACGTCGCAGGATTCGGTGGCTACGCGATGTGGGACAACCATCTGTATCTGGATGCAGCGATTTATCGCTCGGAACATGTAGGCAGTCCTCAGCCGAATCAAGGAACTGGGTTCACCTACAACATCCGCGGCGTTGCGCCATACTGGCGCGTCGCTTGGCAAGGGTCGACAGCGACGACGCAGTATGAGGTGGGCACCTACGGAATTCACATGCAGTCCAGTCCCAACACCATAGCCGGCCTCGAGGATGGGTACACAGATGTAGCCATAGACACTCAGATTGATCGGACGCTATTCAGGCATGACGTGCTTTCGCTGCGCGGCACCTACATCCACGAAAGTTCCGATTTGGCAGCCAGTTTCGCCGCGGGTGCCGCTTCGCAGACCGCAAACCATTTGAACACGTTTATGGCCAATGCCGAGTACCATTTTGGCAATCGCTTCTCGGGCACATTCGGCTGGTTCGATACCAGTGGAACCGCCGATCCTTTGCTGTACCCGTCAGGTACAGTGAGCGGCTTTGCCAACGGCAACCCGAGAAGCGCCGGGTATATCGCGAACATCTCGTACTGGCCGTGGCAGAATCTGCAGCTCGCCGCCCAATATACCGGATATACGCGCTTCAATGGTGGCTCAACCAACTACGATGGTTCAGGCCGAAACGCGAGTAGTAACAACACAATCTATCTGGACGCGAAATTCATTTTCTGACACGCACGTGAGCAACTACTTACAAATCCAAAGGGGGAAAACGCAATGAAGTGCAAGGGATTCATATGGGCGGTACTGATAGTTGGTCTGTGCAGCGCAGCCTGGGCCGGGGATATCGAGGGCAAAGTTACCGGAATGAAGGGCCAGTCGGTGGTTTATGTCGACACCATTGCGGGAAAAACGTTTCCCGCTCCGAAAGAGCACCCGGTCATCGACCAAAAAGGACTGGTGTTTGTGCCGCACATCGTGGTCGTACAACAGGGCACAACCGTTGAGTTCCTGAATAGTGACAATGTGCAACACAATGTTTTCTGGACCGCTATCGGCGGCGACAAGAAAGCAGGACACAATCTAGGCACATGGCCCAAGGGTGAAAAACGGCCGTTTACCTTCGATAAGGCGGGTGTCGTTTCTCTGCTCTGCAACGTACACCCAGAAATGGCCGGATATCTCATTGTCAGCCCAACTCCTTATTTTGCCGAAACGGATGACAGCGGCAATTACAAGATCAAAGACGTCCCGGACGGCAGCTACACCGTAGTCGTGTGGCACGAAGGCGCCAAGAACCAGTCCAAGCCAGTCATCGTTGCGGGCGACACCAAAGCGGACTTCACCGTGAGCAAGTAATAAAGATAGGGAGCGGGGCGGCAACGTCGGCTCCTTCGACGAACACACGAGGACTGCCATCTTGCTGAAACGGTACAAAGACAAAAAGGTCGATCGGGATTGGTTGAACACCAATTTTCCCTGCATGATGGCTTGTCCGGCCCACACTAACGCGGGACGTTATGTAGCCCTGATTGCGGAAGGGCGATTTGAGGAAGCTTACAAGTTCGCCCGCGATCCCAACCCGCTGGCGAGCATCTGTGGCCGAGTGTGTGCCCATCCTTGCGAAACTGCCTGTCGTCGTGGAGATATTGATCGTCCCATCGCAATCCGTGCTCTCAAGCGTTTTCTGACGGAGCGGCACGGCCCGGAATCCAAGTACCCTGTCGACATCAACGCCGGACGGGCTCAGAATAAGCTGCCTTTCAAAGTGGCCGTGGTCGGCGGTGGTCCGGTGGGACTATCGGCGGCTCATGACTTGGCTCTCATGGGCTACTCAGTTACGATTTTTGAAGCTGCTCCTGTTGCCGGGGGAATGCTTTACCTCGGCATTCCCGAATATCGTTTGCCTCGTGACGTGGTGGAAGCGCAAGTGCGAGAGATTCTCGCGATCGGCGACATCACTCTGAAGCTCAATCAAGCAGCCGGACGCGACTTCGTGATCTCCGACTTGCGCCGGCAGGGCTTCGATGCGGTCCTGATTGCAGTGGGCGCGCATCGCAGCCGCGATCTCACGATCCCTGGCGTTGACCTCGATGGGGTTTACAAGGGCATCGATTTCCTGCTGAACGTTAATCTCGGCTACAAGTTCACCATCGGCAAGAAGGTCATTGTGATCGGCGGCGGCAACGTAGCTATGGACGTGGCTCGTTCCGCGGCTCGCGAAGTCGTCCGTCAGCATGTTGCCGGGGTAGAAGACCTCGAACCTTCGCAGGAAAACGTCAGTGCTGTGGCGACGAAAGAAATGGTCGACGTTTCTCTGTCGGCGCTTCGATTGGGCGCGCAGGAAGTGCATCTAGTCTGCCTGGAAAAGCGAGAAGAGATGCCGGCTGCGCTGGAAGAGATCGAAGAGGCAGAAACAGAAGGCATCGTCATGCATCCCGGCCTGGGCCCGAAACGCATGATCGGCAAAGACGGCAAAGTCGTGGCGCTTGAGACGCTAAACACGAAGTGGGTCTTCGATCAGAACAAGCGCTTCAATCCAGCATTCTACGAGGGCAGCGAGATTCAACTGGAGTGCGACACCATTATTATGGCCGTCGGACAGGCGCCGAGGCTGGACTTTCTCACACCTGAAGACGACGTGGAACTGTCCCCGCGCGGATTGATCGCAGTGAACCCACAAACCCTGATGACCTCGGCGAGCGGGATCTTTGGGGGTGGCGACTGCGTTTTCGGCCCGCGCTTGATCATTGATAGCGTGGCTGACGGAAAGCGTGCTGCGGTTGGGATTGACGAGTTTCTGCGCGGCTTCAAGCATCCCGAGCCCATGGTCGAAGTCGAAGTGTTCAAGCGTCACAGCATGCCGCTGGAGTTGTTGGACTTGACTCGCCCGCCCATCCCGATGCTGCCGCTCGAACGCCGTACCGGAGTAACGGAAGTCGAGATTGGCTACGACGCTGCAGTCGGCGATAGAAGAAGCTCAGCGCTGCCTGCACTGTTGGGTGAATACCGTCTTCGAGGGCAGCCCGGAAGACGGGAGTATGTGCATCCTCTGCGGAGGTTGCGTGGATGTGTGTCCGGAAAAATGCCTCGAGCTCGTGTCGTTGGACCGCATACAGTTCGAGCCGGACACCGTGCAGCAGATCCGGGAGCATCAGGAATTGTTTGGTGTGGAGCTCGACGAAGTTGCAGCTGAGGAACTCGCTATCGTGACCGGCTCCGCCATGCTGAAAGACGAGACCCGATGCATTCGATGCGGGCTCTGTGCCATGCGCTGTCCGGTCGGCACCATCACCATGGAATCCTACAACCTGGTTTCTGCCGAGCCGACCGGATTGATTTCAGTCGAATCCATCGATGGTCCACTTAGACCCAAAGCGCCCGTCATGGCTGGAGGCCCAAAGTAGCCAATGTCTGAAGAAGAACAAAACGTGCCGCCGGACAAAGAAATCGATCGCCGAGCTTTTTTCGTGAAGCTTGGACTGGGATCACTAAGCATCGCCGCTGCCGGCACGGTGGCGTTTGCGTACCAGTTTCTTTCGCCGAATGTTTTGTTCGAACCGTCTCCCATCGTCAACGCGGGCAAGCCCGAAAATTACGCGGTGGATTCGGTGACGTTGGACGTGAACTCAGGAATTTATCTCATCCATGCCCAGGAAGGTTTTTTTGCGCTGAGTGCCATTTGTACTCACCTCGGCTGCATGACCGCATGGAAACCGGAGTTGGGGATCATCGCTTGCCCGTGTCATGGCAGCAAGTTCACGCGGGACGGGGTCAAGATCGAAGGTCCAGCTCCCAAGCCGCTGCCCTGGCTGCAAACTTGGGTCAGCGACGAGGGTGATCTGATGGTGGACCGTTCCATCAACATTCGTCCTATGCAGTTTGTGAGGGTGTGAGCGTGGCGAAGACAATGACGAACTATTTCGAGGAGTTGCGCGGCACGCGGGTTTGGCGGTCGGTTTTCCGCGGCGGGACCGGATCGAGCACTCTACGCCGCGCCCTCGCAGTGCAGCAAAATGTGTTCCTGCATCTTTTCTCGACCAAGGTGCGGACCCGCATGCTGAGCTTCAGCACGACCTGGTATCTGGGTACGCTGACCTTCGGAACATTTCTCATCTTGGTGAGCACCGGCATTCCCTTGATGTTTTACTACCATCCCTCCGTACCGCACGCTTATGCCGACACGAAGGATTTGCAGTTCGTAGTATCTTCCGGCTTATTTCTACGCAACCTGCACCGCTGGTCCGCGCATGCCATGGTGTTCCTGGTGTTCGCGCATATGTTCAAGGTGTTTTACCGCGGCGCCTATCGGCCGCCACGCGAGTTCAACTGGGTCATTGGAGTCATCCTGCTGCTGGTTACGTTGTTGCTCAGTTACACGGGATATCTTGCTGCCTTGGGATCAACTGGCTTTCTGGGCAATTACGGTGGGTTCGAATATTGCTTCTGCTGTGCCGGTGCTGGGCAACAAGAGTTCACTTCTTAATGCTGGGCGGAAATATGGTGAACGCCAACGCCCTGCTGCGCTTCTACGTTCTGCACTGCATGATTCTTCCCCTGGTCGCAATGCTTTTTGTCGCAGTCCATTTCTGGCGCATTCGCAAAGATGGCGGCCTCTACGCGCACCAGAGTGAGCCAAGAACGGTCGCGGCTCAATCGATTCCAGCGGCTGCGAAGGGGGCGCAATAGCACATGAGCGATCCGAAAGATTTCATCGCCGGAATGGGCTCAAACGCCCGCAAATCGCCGACGCGGGTTGTCTTCGTCACCCGGCGAACCTCGGCGCAGGTCAAGGTTACCGACGAAGATCAGATTCAGACTTATCCGGAAGTCCTCTTCCGCGCCATCGTAACCATTGAGGTGCTCACGATCGCGTTGGTGGGCGTGGCTCTTCTGTTCAACGCGCCCCTTGAGGGCCTTGCCGACCCATCGCACACGCCCAACCCCGCGAAGGCGCCTTGGTACTTTCTCGGACTGCAGGAAATGCTGCATTACTTTCCTCCAATGGTTGCGGGTGTTCTGGTTCCGACTCTGGTCGTAATCGCACTGGTTGTGATTCCCTACTTCAACATCAACGTCGAGGCTGAGGGCGTGTTTCTGAAAGATCGAAAACGACGCATCCTTATTTTTTACGGGGTCACAGCTGTGCTCTGTCTGTTCTTGTTGTTTTTCGATGTGTACGTGGCGCTGGTGCCGACTCTGATTCTTGCCGGGTTCATGGCGCTGGCGGCACAAAGTTCCCCGCAGTCGACTTCGGCTTTCCGGCGTTATCTGGCGGCTAAACCACTTTCGTTCTGGATCATGACCTGGTTTCTGTTCGAGCTGGCCGTGCTCACGGCGGTTGGCACTTTCTTTCGCGGCCCAGGCTGGTCCTGGGTGTTGCCCTGGAGAAGTTAATTGCGATCATCAAAGAACGCGTTGTCTGCGCTGTGGCAGACGTTGTTCGGCCATCCGGTTCGCGCCTTTGGCGTGGTCAGCTTGCTGTTATTGATTTCGCTCGCCATCGCACCGGCGAAGAATCACTTTAGCGAATGGCGCCACTATCAGAAACAATACCTGTCGCTGATCAGGACCCGAGGAGACGCGGTCACACTGCAGCGCCACTTCCACGACGGGATCCAGCAGATCTGGCTTCCACAGCTCGGAGTTGTCGATCGCTGCACCACTTGCCACGTCGGACTAAAAGAAGCAAGTCTCACCGATGTCAGCGCGCAACCATTTCTTCCCCACCCGGTAATCCCGCACACCTCGGACCAGTTTGGTTGCGTCATGTGTCACCGTGGACAGGGCGCAGCGACCACCGTCGAGGAAGCGCACAGCAGCACCCTGGCGTGGGAGCAGCCAATTTTGCCGGCGCGTTATACACAATCTTCCTGCGGGCAATGCCATCGCGCAGCTTTGATGGGCACACCCCAGCTCAACACAGGCCGCAGCATGCTGAGTCGATATGGCTGCGTGCATTGTCACACCATAAAACTCGCCGACGGCACCGCAATCAAACCGACGGATGATCCGCCTTCGCTCGAGCACATCGCCGACAAAACCACGCGAGAGTGGATTTACGCGTGGTTGAAGGATCCTCAGGCTTACGCGGTCACGGCGACCATGCCGAATTTCAAGTTGAGCGATCCCGACGTGCGCGATATTTCGGCTTTTTTGATCTCGAACAGCACGCCGATCGCTGGAGACACGGAGCCTGTCAGTAAGGAGCAGAAGGCGCCCGATCCGGCGGCTGGGGCCAGCCTGTATGGCGAGTCATTCTGCGCCTCCTGCCACGCCGTGCAGAACGCCGCCGGCAATGTGGTTGGCGGCGATCTCGGTCCCGAGCTAACCCGCATCGGCAACAAGGCGAGGCCGGAATGGTTGCAGGCATGGTTGCGCAACCCGCGGGTCTACGATCCGGGAACTGCAATGCCACATTACCGTTTCACCGATCAGCAAGTTTCCCTGCTCACGGGCTTCCTGGGAAACAAAACTGATTCCGACCTGCTGGCCAACGTTCATCTCGACGCTGCTACTCCCGAGCAGATCACGCACGGCAAGCTACTGGTGACCGAGTACGGCTGCGCCTCATGCCATCAGATTGGCGGCATCAAGAAGCCGGATAACTTCGCCCCGGAATTGACCCGCATCGGAAGTAAGGCGCTCACGCAGATTATTTTCTTGCCGGGCATGCAGCACACTCTTCCAGATTACATCTCAGCCAAGATCCGGCAACCACGCTCGTTTGGATCGGCACTGAAAATGCCGCAGTACACTTTCGCACCCGCACAAATTGATGCTTTAACGACGGCGTTGCTCTCGCTTACGGACCGCGCGCATGACTTGCCGCTGGCGCTGACCGTACCGGCGCAGCCGCCTTCGCATTACCAGCCCGTAGGCAAGGCGGGACAGCTCATGGCGGACTTGGCGTGTTTCAGCTGCCATGCGATTAACGGTCGAGGCAGCGACATGGCTCCCGATCTGACTTGGGAAGGCAGTTCGGTGCAACGGCCGTGGCTGCAGGCATTCTTGAAGAACCCCGGAACACTGCGCCCAGCGCTGATCCGCCGCATGCCGAGGTTCAATCTTTCGGACAGTGACGTCACGGAACTTACCGACTACATCATGACCGTTTATCAGACGCCTGCATTCGATCGTGATTCGATGCCGTCCAATGGCTATCCACCCGCGCAAGTGGAGCAGGGGAAACAACTTTTCTATTCCAAGTATGCCTGCCAGTCGTGCCACATTATCGATACGAAGATCGACAAGGGCTATATCGGGCCGACGCTCACGCAGGTAGGCTCGCGCCTGAATGCTGCATGGATTTATCACTGGCTGAAGGACCCCCAGACCCTACGGCCCGGCACTATCGAGCCGAATCGAAACATGAACGACGAAGATGCCCGCGCCCTGACTGCATTTCTGACAACCCTCAAGGGTTCCACCAAGCAAGAGGCGAAGAAATGAAGAAATATTTGCACACACTCTTCATCATCTCCTTGATTTTCCTTGCAGCATGCAGTCGCAAGCCCGGACCGGCCTCTGCGCTAAAACCCACGGCATTTGGCGCAGCATTAGTCGAGTCGAGCGGGGGTAAGCAGATCGGCGCAACCGGAATGGTTCTCGCTCAGCCGCTGGTCGTACAAGTCAACGACGAACAAGGAACGGCCGTCACCGGAGCGCTGGTCGAATTTAGCGGGCCCGCGGACGTCAGCTTTGATCCTGCAAGCGGTTTAACCGATTCCAGCGGGCAGGTCCACAGCAACGTCGCGCTGGGCGGCATGGCGGGCCGATATCAACTCACGGCGCACACATCAACAAAAGCTCGGAAACCTGTCGAGCTGAAGATTGAAGAGATTGCGCTCGGATACCAGCAGCAAGTGGGGTCCCGGCTCGACGATAAATATTGCTCCCGCTGCCACAATCCGGAGTCCACGGCGGAGCGCGTTTCCAACTTCGATAATCTTGAAGTCAAGCCACATCCCTTCACTGAAGGCGACACGCTAAACAAGATAAGCGATGCCGACCTGACGGCCATCATCAGTCACGGTGGACCGGCGCTCAACAAGTCACCATTGATGCCACCCTACGGTTACACCCTCAACAAGACCGAAATGGAGGCGCTGATTGCCTACATCCGTCTGATCTCCGATCCTCCTTATCATGCGTCCGGAACGGTCTATGCGCAAAAATAAGGCTCGTTTGTTTGTTTCTGAAGTCATTGCTAGCGCTTTTGCATTCAACAGGGGATTGTTGTTTAAGAGTCAGTTGGTTCGCGCCCCCTCCGAAACGCCAACCAGCAACTGCGGGGGAAGGCATGGTTGGGAAACAGAAACAGGAGTGGTTGGAACTGTGCGAGTGTACCGCGAATGAACAAAACGCGGCAAAGCTGATGGAGATTGTTGCCGAGATTAACGGGCTATCGGAAGCTAAGAAAAAAGCGACTGAAAGAGCGGCACGGAGACATGCCCATCGGTAACGATGTTAACGGCTAACAGTCCCGACTAGGAACTTAGTGGCGCACAGCGGCTTGGCTGGTGTCGTCCTTGCATTCGTGGAGACCAAAGGCAGTGTAGAAATCCCGGGTCGCTTCTTCAGGATTTGCCCGTGCCTCAGGGGACGTCGTGAATGGCAGCCCGCATTTACTGCAGCGCCCATAGATGGGAATGCATTCGCTGTAAGTGATGTCCTTCAGTGTTCTACCCCTTGCAACCATCACTTTCACCCCAATGCTTTCCGCAGTCTAATGCTCTAACGGCATGGGCAATGTGATTTCGATCACGAGTGGTCTGTGACGCACCTACTCGAATTATCGGGATTAAACGATTCCTCGCGCAGCCACCGTTCCCGCCTGCGTGGCCTTCGGGAAGACAAGCTGAAGTCTATCCGTTCCTACGCCAAATTCTTGACGGAGATGGACGCCGCATGACTCGGGTGTTTCGAGTGCGATGGCCTTCCATAAGAAGGCCGGTCGACGGCAAGGGTCCGCTGCCGCCGCCAAGAAGTGCCCTTGACGGCTCCGGGCCGCTCTGAATACCCTCCGGCCAGGAAGGAAAAGGAGAATTTTAGGAAAGACAAGAAAAAATCGCACTTGACGGCGAGGACCGTTCTGTCACCATTCCGCTGGGAAGGAAACCGTTTTGCCAGTTGACAGTTTCGATGTAACGAGAATTAAGGAATAACGGAAATCCCTGTCTCCTTCCAGATACGGTGAAGGCGCACACTTCGACCGGGGAAAGGCTGGTTTCGGCATGTCATCCGTCCGTGTTCTGGTCGTCGAGGATTTCGTGGCTTTTCGGCGAGTCATCTCCTCAATACTGCGGAAAAGACGGGAATTGCAGATCATCTGCGAAGTGTCCGATGGACTAGAAGCGGTTCAGAAAGCGGCAGAACTGAAACCGGATTTGATTCTGCTTGATATTGGACTCCCCAAGGTCAATGGAATCGAGGCCGCTCGACAAATACTCAACCTTGCGCCGAAATCCAAAATACTGTTCGTGAGTCAGGAGTCTTCTGCTGAGGTAGTGTTAGAAGCTCTAAGCGTGGGGGCTCTGGGCTACGTTGTTAAATCCCACGTCGGAGGCGACCTCTTAGCTGCTGTGGAATCCGTTATCTCGGGAAAGCAGTTCCTCAGCGCATTGCCGAACTACGGCTCACCCTAATGCTCAAACTGCAATCCTGCGTCAGTGGAAACGCCCGGCTGTTGAGGTTCATTTGCCTCGGTGGCGCTTGCGAATAGGGCCAACTCGCTTTGCGGACGTAAAATGGCGAAAAGCCACAATCTAAGCAGACTAAAAGCTAGGGAACACCCAGATGGGAGGTTTGTCCAGATTCTTGAGGCCACGGAAATGGACAAGTATCTCACCGCCAAATTCCGCCTGATTGGTGGAAGCGCACAAAAGACAAGCCATAACAGCCCTCCGTCCAGTGACGGGAGCTGACATGGCACAAGCTCCTCTGGCGAGGGCGATGGCAGCAACTGTCACGAATTATGACACGGGCACTCTTGATCTCCTATGATATATTAATACATTAGAGAATCGTATCCGTCAAGAGAGATGCAGACGTATGACCACCGCGACTTCCCTTCGGGGCTTAGCGCCTCGAGCCACTACCAGATGGGCGTGCCGTCTTTGTCTCGGAAGACGAAGGTTTCGTTGCCGCGGGTGACTTCGCGAGCAAAGATAGTTTCCACACCTTCAAACTGGACCTTGGTGCCAACCACTGTAACTTCGTCGCCCTTCCGGAAGACAAGATCGTACGTCTTTACAAACTTCGTGCTTGCAAGGTGAACCTCAATCGTCTTGCTGGCAGACAACCTCAAGATCAAGTGCGAGCCCATACCACCGCTCACCGGGCACTGCCGGTCTCTCACTTCTTCCACCGTTCCTTTGAAAGTGGATTCGGCCGCCCGATCATACTTCGGAACTACGACGCTTGGTTCGGACTTCTGCCCAGCAGCTGTCGGGGTTATCGTCAGGACCAGCGCAACAACTGCAAGAACCAGAGTGATGATTCGCGAGGTTTTCATGAGTCTCCTCCTGCTAAGACATCCAGCTTCTGGTTTAAGTGTGGCCCTTTTCTGTCGGTTTCGCTGTGATGATGATCACTTGGAGTTGTGATGGGCGCCCGCTGCGAGCGATGCATTCCCAGAGCTGCGAGGAATGTCTGGAAGAGACCGACTAGAGACTCATCCGGAAAGTCCCCCCAACGGGAAGGATGTTTCAATCAGCCTGGCGGCTTTCCCAAGAAAAACTGGGTTCGGTTGCGTGAAAAGGTCTTGACAAAACTTGATATCTATGCTATTGCATAGATATGCAAGACCTTGAAAATCATTACGTCACCCGCTTGCAAGGTATCCGGCGTCAGGGCGGAACGGTGCAAGTGTATGCCAACATCCCCCTGCCCTTGGCTTCCGCCCTGGACTTAGAGTCGGGCGAAACCGTGACCTGGAAAGTGCTCGACCGCACCCATTTGCTGTTAGTGCGTTTGCCGGAGCGGAAGCAGCTCCGGGGCGAGGCTGTGCCCCAGCCCTCCTCCCGGAAAAGGGCGCGGCGGGCCCGGGAGCAGCGGCCATGATGGGCAAGCGTTCTCCGCAAGACAAGCTGTTTGCCGCTGATCATGTCTATCTGGACTTTGTGGGCCGCGACACCCTGTACGGGTATCTAGCGCAGAACCGGGAGCAGCTGTTTCGCGATGAAAACTTTGCCGCGTTGTACTGCCCGGACAATGGACGCCAATCTGTGCCTCCCAGTGTGGCGGTGAGTGTGCTGTTCTTACGGGCCTACGAGGGGGTGAGTTTTGCCGAGGCGGTGGAGCGGACCAAATATGATCTGCGCTGGAAGGTAGCCTTGGGACTGGAGATGGAAGAAGTACCGATGCAGAAGAGCGCGCTGCAGGAGTTTGAGGCCAAGCTGGTGCTGCACGAGATGGAAGAGCCGCTGTTGCAGAAGTCGATCGCAGAAGCCCGGCGCGCCGGATACCTGCAGAATCGCAAGCTTCGAGTAGCCCTGGATACAACGCCGATTTTGGGCAAGGGAGCGGTGAAGGACACCTACAATCTGCTGGGAGAAGGGATCGAGATGTTGGGGCGGCGGTTGGCGGAGGTAGAGAAAGAAGAGGTTACGGCGTGGGCCGAGAAGCAGGGGCTGAGTCGCTATTTTGGGAGCAGCCTGAAGGGAGAAGCCGGGATTGACTGGGACGACCAAGGGCAACGGGAACAGTTGTTAACCGAGATCGTGAAGGACGGGCGGCGCCTGCTGAGCTTGGCGGAGGAGAGCCAACAGCAGCATCCCGCGCAGGCCGAAGCCATTGCCACCGCCGCCGCCTTGCTGCTGCGGCTGATCGCGCAGGACGTGGAAGAAAAGCCGGGAGGCGGCTGCCAAGTGAAGTCGGGCACCGCCAAGGATCGGGTCCTCAGTGTTCACGATCCAGAGATGCGGCATGGACGCAAGAGCGCCAGCAAGCGCTTCAACGGACACAAGGCAGCGGTGGCGGTGGAGATGGAGAGTCAGTTGATCACGGGGGTGGAGGTGCTGGCGGGCAATGCTGGGGATCAGGAGAAAGCTCTGGAGTTGGTGCAGCAAAGCGAACGAGTGCTGGAGGCGAAGGTAGAAGAAACGGTGGGCGATTGTGCCTACGGAGGCGGCCCGACGCGGCGAGCCTTTGCGGATGGAGAACGAATCCTGACGGCCAAGGTGCCGGCCAGTCACAACCGCAATTGTTTTTCCAAGAGTGAGTTTGAGATCGATTTGGATCAGCAGGAAGTGCGTTGCCCGGCAGGCCAGAGTACGCGCGACTATCACTCCGCCGGAGAAGGTCGAGGGGGCCAATTCCTTTTTGCGAAGGCTACTTGTCAGGCCTGTCCCCTGCGCTCGCAATGCGTCCGTGGGCAAGGGCCGCGGAGTATCAGCGTCCAAGCCGAAGAACGACTGCAGCAACAGGCCCGCGCCCATAACCAGACCGAGGCGGGGCGGCAGAGTTTGCGCCAGCGGGTGGTGGTGGAACATCGGATTGCGCGGCTGGTGGGATTAGGGATTCGCCAAAGTCGCTACTTCGGGAAAAAGAAAACCCGTTGGCAGGTGGGGATGGCGGCGGTAGTGGCGAACCTGAGTTTGGTGGTCGGGTACTGCCAGCGGCGGGGTCCGAACCCCGACGCCGCCACCGCAGCCCAGACCTCGGTAAAGCCCGCCAACGTTTTTCTGGCGGCCCTTGCGGCCTTTCGGGCCCGATTTCTTCGCCTGAACGCAAACCCGACTTGGGCACAGTGTTAGGCGCAGGGTAATGCATGCGAGGCGCACAACAAACCATCAAGGCGTGCGCACTTACCTCAGCACCGAACGCCGGTTTTCGGATGGATTTCTAGACGGCGAACCAACTTGTTTTGCACGTCCGGAGTCATGTTGGGACAGCCGCGTTCGTCGTGAGTCAAGCCGGTGACATGAAACTTGTACCCTTCGCCGGCGTGCGCCATTTCCGGAACCTGGTCGCCGTAGGTTTCGTAGGGCAGGTACTCGTCAACCGACTTGCGGGGATGGCGGCGCGCCACGACCTCGATCTGGTCGGCGGCTGGGATCACGACCTTCTCGGTCATATGGCCGACGACTTCGTCCATCATGAACATCACGGGCACGCGAAATTCTTCCGCCAGGTTGAAAGCCTTGATTGTGAGGTCAAAACACTCCTGCGGAGAATTAGGACAGAGGGCGATGATCTCGTAATCGCCATGCGATCCCCATCGTGCCTGAAACATATCTGCTTGCGCGGGAAGGGTGGGCAGGCCAGTGGAGGGTCCTCCGCGTTGCACATCGACGAACACACACGGCGTTTCGGTCATGGCTGCGTAGCCGATGTGTTCCATCATCAGAGAAAAGCCGGGGCCGGACGTCACCGTGAATGCTTTGGCTCCGCCCCAGACCGCGCCTTGCAGTGTGATCGAAGCCGCGAGTTCATCTTCCATCTGGATAAAGGTTCCCCCCCACGGTCGGGACACGAGAGGCGAAGCGCTCCACGATTTCAGTGGAAGGAGTAATTGGGTATCCGGCGGAGAAGCGGGCGCCGGCGGCCAGCGCGCCTTCGCAGCAGGCGTGGTCGCCATCGATGAAGTGCACGCCGGTAAGCACGCCGCGAGGGTCAGCCTTCATTTGTCACCTCCAGCCGCAGCGACTTTAGTGGCGAAGATGGCGAAGTCGGGGCAGTACATTCCGCACAAATCACAACCGCTGCACTTTTCCGGACGCACCACGTGCGGTGGATGGTAGCCCTTGGAGTTGAAAGCGGAAGAGAGCCCAAGCACGTGGGAGGGGCAAAACTCCACACAGAAGCCGCAGGCCTTGCAGCGCTCGACGATAACGGAAACGCGTCCTCTTGCCACTCGGATTCTCCACGCTCGGGGCGGTAGAAAACTCCCCAAAATCTTGCGTCATTATTGCCTTGCGGCGGCCCAGTTGGATGTGACAGGAATCACGGACGTAGGATGGGACGGGCACACGTCCAGTAACGGAGTTTTCCTCACAGCCTCACGGTGATAACAGACACAGTCAATGGTGCCTTTGATCACAGCAATTGGGGAAGGAGTGGACTAAGAATTAGTGAGTGGCTGATGAATTCGCACCTTTCGAGAGGAGGATGCCATGTTTGAGGCTGAGGTTGAAATGGAAAGTCATTCCGCGTTCTTGCCGCTGCTGCTGATGGCGTGTCTGATAACGGCGATCGTGGGTATGGTGGCCTACATAGCACTGCAAGCCCGGGCCAGAGCGCCGCTCAGCGCACACGAGGCGAGCGCGATAGTGGTATCGGAGCTCGATGGACCCGGTCCCGCGGTCATTCACTTCCACACCGGCCTGGTAAAGCCCAGCGTCATTGAAAGGCCAGGGGACCCTCATTATCGATTGCTGGAAAAGGCTGGACTTGTGAAATTGGCTACGGCACCCCGGGGCAGCGAAGTGATCTCGCTCACACCCGCAGGAGAACATCTGATGGTGGTGCTTCCAGGCGTCAGGAAATCGAAGGAAACGGATGGCACCTTCTCCTATCAAGTTCCCCTGGCTCAGCGGCAACTGCTGAGCATCACCTCTGTCAACATGAGCGGAGTGAACAACGCAACCATCGAGTACACCTGGAAATGGGTGCCCAACCAAATGGGAGATCTCTTCGATGCCGGCGGTTCGCTGGTGAAGGGTTTCAACCTTTGGGATCGTGAAACCCTGATCAATAAATACGAAGCCGACTTCTATCATGGGAATCCGAACAAATCCACGTTAGCGCTGGCGCGGGCCGACCAAGGATGGAAGATCTCGGCGCAATAGCTGGTAACAGTCGAAGGTACAACGTAGTCGGCCATTAAATTTGAGTATGCCTGGACTGAAGAAAAGACAGTCTCGGTTCGAAGGAGAAATGCGATGTCCATAAAGAAACTGGCTTTAGTCTTTACTGCCCTAATCGTTATCACCTGCACGGTCGCCGCGCAGGACCAACCGCAGGATCGAAATCAGAAAGTGATCCAGCACGCCACCATTCAGTCCACATCGCCCGCGTCGGGCAAGGAAATGTACACGACCTACTGTGCCGTTTGCCACGGAACGGACGGCAAAGGCGGAGGCCCTGCAGCCAGCGCGCTGAAGGTTCCTCCCGCAGACCTCACCCAGCTGAGCAAGAGCAACGGAGGAAAATTCCCGGCTATGAAAGTAATGTCCGCAATCAGCGGCGAATCCGGTGTCTCCGCGCACGGATCCAGAGAAATGCCGGTATGGGGCTCGTTATTTTGGAATATGAGCCACGGACACGAGGCTGAGGTGCAGCAACGCGAGGCGAACCTCACCAAGTACGTTGAATCTTTGCAGGCAAAATAAAATGTTGCCGAGGTCGCAGTCGTAACTACCACAATAGCCGTGGCAATCGCAGAGGTTCGACTGCCTCTTGAGACAATCTGCCCCGTAGTCGGGTCAATGATGTTCTGTCCATAAACCTCGATGCCCGATGATGGCGGGACTGCCGCCTGCCCAACCTGCTGATTCAATTGGGTTACGATCCAGTCCAGACATTGCAAACTGGCAGTTCCAAGACTGTCGTCTCGGGGAAACTGGTTCCATGGTTTAGCTTTTGGCTGAATGGGCATTGAGTCCTCCACGACGCTTGCTTAATATCAGCCAGTAAAGCATTGAATTATTAACCAGTTGGTCTACAGAGAATCGTATCCAAGGAAGTGCTTGCTTGAAGTCCTAATAAAAATGCTGCTTTCCGGTTGGACTAGTGAGCACCCACTCATAATGTTGACTTCCATCAACATCTGTCCCTGTATGCGTACCGCGTCGGAACGTGAATTTCATATTAAAGGAATTACTTTTGGGAGGCATGACCTTTCGCTTTTATCTTGCGGATTGCTATTTCTTGGAGATTTGGCGCAGAATTATGGCGTCATGGGTTTGAGCGCTGGTGTAACAATTTCGCTCATCATCATCTGGCTATTCATGGTCGGGCATCAGTTGCGCGAGAAGTGGGTTGAGTAGCGAAGCCCCAAGTGGCGAGATTAATAACCGAGTTTGTCGCGGGCTTCTTTTAGATTGCTGAATTTTTCCCACGAAATACCCTTTGTTCCCTTACTGATATTGAATTAGTCCACGGGATGCCGACTTCAAAGACGCCATTGGCTGATGTAGGGCGAACCTCAAAACCATGTTTCTCTACCCATTCTTTGACTGATGATGTAATCGTCTTTTCGCCAAATATGTTGTCTACAACACCACCGCCAGCAACCTCCTTCGACGGTTCATTAAGCCCTAAACTTGGCGATTTCCGTTTTGGCATTACTTCACCGGAAACAACTGGTTTCTTGATGGAACTAATAGTTTCGGCCTTCGACTTAGCTTGCGAAGATGCCTTTAATTTTACTCTCTATTCCCGACATTATTTCGCGGCTATATTGTCCTAACACCTCAGTGGTCAGCTCAAAACCGGCCATTGAGACTCCACTCCGGACACTAGTTTGAGGCGATGACCATTCTTCGGGCAGATGTTTTAGAGTGGACCACTGCCTGAAAGAAGTCTTGTCCCGCCCGTTCCGTTCTTCTTTTCCTTCGTTCCCGGTTTCGTCTTTTTAGTGCCTGTCTCCCGTTTTCCACAGAAAAAGTTTGCGTTCGGAGCGCTTAGCAGCGACGATTCGCGTCTCGGGCGACCTACAGCATCCCCGGTTTTGTCCCGCTTCCGGTGCATTTTACTTTTCCAGGTGTTGTTTTACCTGCCGAGGATTGATTCGGCAAGTCCTTTCGTCCAAGCATGAAGTTTCTGATTTGCGAAAAAAATTCCGGTTCCGGCGCCAGCGTTGCGGAATGGGGATGATAGGGTGGAGGCTGCGTTCGGGTCGCGCCCAGTACGCGGATCCAGGGCCGATGCGACGGGGCTGGCTCCGAAGAAATCGGTTTCGCAAAACCCTCTGTGCGCGAGCCCAAGTGGTCGGCTTGTCGAGGCAGAGGGTTTTGTTTTGCGAGTTCGATTTTTTTGGTGAAGTCTCGGAGCGGACGCCCTGGAGCAGCTAGTCTCCGCTAAGAATTCTCCAAGCTTCGCGACCGGTGACCATTACGTGCTGCACACTTTTCACCGCCTTCATGTACTGCGCACGTTCGAAGGCTGAGGGATTGGGACAACGGAGCTGACTCATGCTGCCCTTCATTTGCTGAACCGAATCGTATTCGTGCTTCTCCATCCATAACAGCAAGCCATTCTCGATATACCGAAGATGACTGATGCCGTTTCGCAGCAGGCTGGAGCAGAGCATGGTGACGTCGGCGCCGACCATCAGAAGCTTCACGACGTCTTCGGGACCATGAACGCCGCTCGTTGCTGCCAAGTTGGCTCGGATGCGGCCGTAAAGAATGCCGATCCAAGTCAGCGGAAGGCGTAGCGCTTGCGGAGTGCTGAGCAATACGTTGGGTTGGATCTCCAACTCATCGAGGTTAATGTCAGGCTGATAGAAGCGGTTGAATAGCACCAGCGCGTTCGCGCCCGCTTCCTCGAGCCGCTTTGCCATATTGGCCATATTGCTGAAAAAAGGGCTGAGCTTGACGGCTACCGGGATGCGCACCGCAATCTTTACTTCCCGGAGAATGTCAATGTAGGTTTTCTCAATGTCGAAACCGGAGATGTCCGGGCTTGTCGGAATGTAGTAGATATTGCACTCAATGGCATCGGCCCCGGCCTGCTCAATCAGCTTGGCAAACTTCGCCCAACCGCCCAGTGTGGTGCCGTTTAGGCTGGCAATAATCGGAATCGTCACCGCCTCTTTAGCTTTGCGGATGTGATTCAGATATCCTTCGGGTCCCAAGTGGAATTCAGCCGGCTGCGGAAAAAACGAAGCTGCCTCTGCGAAGCTGTCCGTCCCTTCCGCCAAATGGTGTTCTAGTTCGAGGCTTTCCTGCCGCAACTGCTCCTCGAACAGCGAATACAAAACCACGGCGGAGGCGCCTGCGTCTTCCAGGTGACGGATGCCATCAATCTCTTGCGATAGTGGCGACGCGGAAGCGACCAAGGGCGTGCGAAGCCGCAATCCCAGGTAAGTGGTGCTGAGGTCGATCATGATTCCTCCTCCTGCGCGGGAGACGTTGCAAGCAAACGTCTCTACGTTTTCTGTAGAGACGCATCTTGCTGCGTCTCCGTCTGCTGTGGTGTCTTGGCCGGTTCGTTGCCGTTTTTCCGTTGTGCCAGATATTCATAAAGACGGAAGCGAGCCTCGACATCATGCTGCGCCTCATGCCAGAGCTGCTTGGCCTCGTCCGGATTACTCTTTGTGAGCATCGTGAAACGCGTTTCCATCTGCAGATAATCCGCGACCTTGCGCGTTGGCGTTCGTGAATCGAGAGTCAGCGGATTTTCACCTTGGGCGGTCCGTTCGGGGTTGTAGCGATAGAGCAGCCACTGCCCGGAATCGACTGCCGCTTTCTGATTCGACATCGCAGCGGTCATGTTGATGCCGTGAGCGATGCAATGCGAGTACGCGATGATGAGGCTGGGTCCCTCGTAAGCTTCAGCTTCCAGAAATGCCTTCAGCGTGTGCTCGTCCTTTGCGCCCATGGCTACGCTGGCGACGTAAATGTTGCCGTAACTCATGGCGATGAGCCCGAGGTCCTTCTTCGCGCCCGGTTTGCCGCCTGCGGCAAACTTCGCAACTGCCGCGCGCGGTGTAGATTTTGACGCCTGACCTCCGGTGTTGGAGTAGACCTCGGTATCGAGCACCAGCACGTTGACATTGCGTCCGCTGGCTAATACGTGATCGAGGCCGCCGTAGCCGATGTCATAGGCCCAACCGTCTCCACCAACAATCCAAATGCTTTTCTTGACCAGCAGGTCGGCGACGGCTAGCAGTTGCTTAGCGTCCATGGAATTCATTCTGTGCAGTTTTTCTTTTAGCAGGTCCACACGCTGGCGCTGTTCGTAGATGTCGGCTTCGTCTTTTTGCGGAGCGGTGAGAATCGCGGTAACGAGTTCCTCGCCGATCGTTCCTGTCACGCGCCGAACTAATTCCTGCGCGAACTCGGTCTGCTTATCGATGGAAAGCCGGAAGCCCAGACCGAACTCCGCGTTGTCTTCGAAAAGGGAGTTCGACCAAGCGGGCCCGCGGCCGGCTGCGTTCTTCGTCCAAGGCGTAGTCGGCAGGTTGCCACCGTAGATCGACGAGCATCCCGTCGCGTTAGCAATGATTGCCCGGTCACCAAATAATTGCGACATGAGCTTGAGATATGGGGTTTCTCCGCAACCAGCGCAGGCGCCGGAGAACTCGAACAGCGGCTCCTGGACTTGCTGCTGGCGGATGTTGGTGACTTTAATGTTGCGCCGATCCAGTTCCGGAATCTTGAGGAAGAAGTCCCAGTTTTCGCGCTCGGGCATGCGCAACGGAGGCTGCGGCACCATGTTGATTGCTTTGAGCCGCGTTTCGGCTTTGTTCTTCACCGGACAAACTTCGACGCAGATCCCGCAACCGGTGCAGTCTTCGGGCGCCACTTGAATCGTATATTTGAGCCCTTGCCATTCTCTGTCGCGGCTCTCCGTGGACTTGAAAGTTGTTGGAGCGCCCTGCAGTTCTTTGGAATCGTAAACCTTAATGCGGATGACGGAATGCGGGCAAACCATGGCGCACTTTCCGCACTGAATACAAATCTTCGGATCCCACGTGGGAATTTCGAGCGCCAGGTTGCGCTTCTCCCATTTCGCGGTTCCAGTGGGGAAAGTGCCGTCGACTGGAAATGCGCTGACCGGCAATTCGTCGCCGCGTCCCGCGTACATCACGCCCAGCACGTCACGTTCGAATTCCGGCGCTGAGGTAGAAAACGGCGGCGGCATCTCAATCGCGCTGGTGAGCTCGGCGGGAACTTTCACTTCGAACAAGTGCGCAAGAGTTTCGTCCACCGCTTTCATATTCTTCTGTACGATCTCTTCGCCCTTGCGCCCGTAGGTGTCGCGAATCGATTTGCGAATCGCCTCGATCGCTTGATCCCCGGGCAGAACGGCCGAGATGGCGAAGAAGCAGACCTGCAAAATCGTGTTCATGCGGCTGCCCATGCCGGTGTTGCGCGCCACTTGGTAGGCATCGATCACATAAAACTTCGCCCGCTTCGAAATGAGCTGCTCCTGCACCGGGCGCGGAAGATGGTCCCAGACTTCATCCTTGCTGAACGGACTGTTGAGCAGGAATGTTCCGCCCGGAACCAGGGCGCTGAGCATGTCGTAGCGCTCGAGAAAAATCCACTGGTGACACGCAACGAAGTTGGCTCTGGAGACCAGATAACTAGAGCGAATGGGCCGCGGTCCGAAACGAAGATGCGAAATAGTTGCCGCGCCCGACTTCTTCGAGTCGTAGACGAAGTAACCCTGGGCGTAGTTATCCGTGTTCTCGCCAATGATCTTGATCGAATTCTTGTTGGCGCCAACCGTGCCGTCCGCGCCTAACCCGTAAAACATTGCGCGAACAACATTTTCGGGCTCGGTTGAAAACTCGGCGTTATAAGACAGACTAGTGTGGCCGACGTCGTCCTCGATGCCAATGGTGAAGTGATCTTTGGGCGGATCCGTTTGCAGATTGTCGTAGACCGCCTTGACCATTGCTGGAGTGAATTCTTTGGAGGAGAGCCCGTAGCGCCCACCTACGACCGCCAGCGGAGTCTTCCGAGGGCTGTATCCCGCTTTCACTCCTTCGTGAAGCGCGTTCACCACATCGAGATCGAGTGGCTCGCCGATCGCTCCCGATTCTTTGGTGCGATCGAGGACTGCGATCGTGCGCACGCTGGCAGGCAAGGCTTCGAGGAACGCCTGCACCGGGAAGGGACGATACAAATGCAATTTCAGCAGCCCAAGCTTTTCGCCACGCGCGTTGAGATATTCGACGGCTTCGTGAGCGACTTCGGCTCCGGAGCCCATCATCACGATCACGCGATCGGCATCAGGCGCGCCCAGGTAATCAACCAGATGATAAGAGCGGCCCACCTCCTTGGCGAACTTGTCCATCACGGATTGAACGATTTCCGGACACGCCTCGTAGAAAGAGTTCGCCCGTTCCCGCATCTGGAAGAAGACATCGGGATTCTGTGCCGTACCGCGCAAAACGGGATGATCGGGCGAGAGAGCTCGCTGGCGATGCTCGAAAATGCGATCCATATTAATCAGCGCGCGCATGTCGTCTTCAGCGAGCATTTCAATCTTGTTGACTTCATGCGATGTGCGGAAGCCATCGAAGAAGTGCAGGAAAGGGATGCGCGACTCAAGCGCGGCGGCGTGAGCGATCAGCGCCATGTCCATGGCCTCTTGCACGGAATTGGACGAAAGCATGGCAAATCCGGTGGCGCGGCAGGACATGACATCCGAATGGTCGCCGAAGATCGAGAGTGCGTGCGTAGCTAACGTGCGCGCCGAGACGTGGAAGGCCGTGGGCGTAAGCTCCCCCGCAATCTTATTCATGTTCGGAATCATGAGCAGCAAGCCCTGCGAGGCCGTGAACGTGGTGGCCAGAGAACCAGTCTGCAGGGCGCCGTGCACAGCTCCGGCAGCTCCACCTTCGCTCTGCATTTCGATGACATGAGGTACCGTGCCCCAAATATTCTGGATTCCCTGCGACGCCCACTCGTCTGCCCATTCGCCCATGTTCGAGGAGGGAGTGATGGGATAAATGGCAATCACTTCGTTAACCCTGTAGGCGACGTAGGCGACCGCCTCGTTTGCATCCATGGTCTTGAACTTGCGCTTCATCATCGTCGACCGCCCTTGCGTTCAATAGTGTCTGTAACTTTCCCGCTGCCACTTTGACTGCTTAAGCATGGACGATGCGAGACGTAGACGCAGCAAGGCACGTCACAGACGCTTGTGATCCGCGTCACAAAGCTGAGTGTGATGCAGATCACAGCGGAACGTGCCTTGCAGCACAGCGCTGCGTTCCATCCGGACGGACACTGACTCTAGACGTTGCTGGCTCAACTGGCTGCGGAATTCGCTAGAGCAACGCTACCAAGCGAGCCTGGCCCGAGGGCGTCATTCAGGGTGCGACAGGAGGCTAGTCCATGCTCTCACCATATGGAATGGAGATTGTAGAAAGCTGTCTTACCTGCAAGCTCCGCGCCGATCGTATTTTCTGCGATCTGCCGGCGAGTGCGCTGCAGACCTTTGAAGGCATCAAGTACGCGACCGCTTACCCGCAGGGAGCCGTGCTGTTTGTCGAAGGACAGATGCCCCGCGGCATCTTTGTGCTCTGCAAAGGGACTGTAAAGCTCTCTATTAACTCCCCGAACGGCAGAACGATGATTGTGAAACTGGCCGAGCCCGGAGAAGTGCTGGGATTGAGCGCCACGATCTCCGGCAAACCGTACGAAGTGACGGCGGAGACCATTGATCCCTGCCAGGTCAATTTTGTTAAACGCGATGATTTTCTCCGCTTCCTCAAGGACGATGTGGAGGCCTGCTTCAAAGTGGCCGAGCAGTTGAGCGAGAAGTATCACAACGCTTGTCAGGAAGTGCGCACCCTCGGACTATCCCACTCTGCCGCTGAGAAATTGGCCACCTTGCTTCTGGAATGGAGTTCCAAGAATGGGGAATCTTCCAAAGTGGAGCCACGGTTGAAGCTGCGGCTCACCCACGAGGAAATCGCGCAGATGATCGGGACGTCGCGAGAGACGGTGACCCGGCTGTTCGCTGACATGAAGAGGCGTCAGATCGTGCAGTCGAAAGGCTCGACACTGCTGATTCGCAACACAGGAGCGCTGCGCGAGATCGCGAACCACAACTAACCGCGCCCGTGCGCCGGTGGCTGGCCTGAATGCGGACGAGATTGCATGCTTGGGACACCTCTGAGGGAGCGCCAATTTCATCCCAATACCCCGCATTCAATAGGACTTAGGTCTCGTGATCGAGATCACAATTTCGAGTGATGACCATCACCGCCAGCCGATTCGTCCTCTTCTACTGTTGCGCCAAGGGTGAGCAGAACCCCAGGTTCAAGTACAAGGGAGGTTGCATATGGCATCGGCAAACGGCAATGGGCAGCATTCCGGTCAGGCAAACCAGAACAAGCCGAGATTAGTTTTCTGGGAGTTGACCAAAGGCTGCAACCTCCGCTGTATCCATTGCCGGGCCAGCGCTACAGAGCTGAGTTCCCCGTCTGACCTCTCAACCCAAGCCGCATGCGACATCATCGATGAGATTGCCACAGTTTCCACTCCAATTCTGGTGTTGAGCGGCGGTGAACCGCTTTTCCGTTCGGATATTTTTCATTTGGCGCGCTATGGCACGGACAAGGGTCTGCGCGTGGCCTTAGCGACGAACGGCACGCTGGTTACCAAGCAGGTCGCCCGCATGATCGTCGACAGCGGTGTACGTCGCGTGGCCATCAGCCTGGATGGCGCTGATGCGCTTACCCACGACACCTTCCGCGGCATTCCCGGCGCATTCGATGCGGCCATTGCCGGTTTCCGCAATCTGAAAAATCTGGGCATGTCGGTGCAGATCAACACCACGATCGCCCGCCACAATGCCCATCAGCTTCCGCAGGTGCTCGATCTGGCGAAGTCGCTGGGAGCGGATGCGCTGCATACATTCCTGTTGGTGCCGGTGGGCTGCGGCGTGGATATCGCTGCCGAGCAGATGGTTCCGCCGGAGGAGTACGAGCGCATGCTGAACTGGTTTTACGATCGCTCGCTCGAAGGTGGTATCGAGCTCAAAGCAACCTGTGCGCCACACTACTTCCGCGTGGTTCGCCAACGCCGTGTCGCGGAACGCCGTTCTGAAACTGCAGCCGCTCAGGCTGCACACCCGGTTCCCGCACAGCATCCGGCAAGTATCGGCCCTACCGAGATGGCGATGCCCGGCTCAACCGGCATCGAACTCAAGCCTCATGGGATCGGACACGCAGTCGGGCACCCCGGAACTCATCCTTCCGACATGAACGCCATGACCAAGGGATGCCTGGCCGGAACCGCGGTCTGTTTCATCTCGAATCAGGGCGAGGTCTATCCCTGCGGATATCTACCGGCTCTGGCAGGAGATCTGAAAAAGCAGCCGTTCGCCGACATCTGGGAGAACTCAGTCGTATTCAATCAGCTGCGCGACGTGAATAACCTGAAGGGGAAGTGCGGTTGCTGCGAATTCCGTAACGTTTGCATGGGTTGCCGCGCGCGCGCCTTTGCCGCCACTGGAAACTATCTGGATGAGGAACCCTTCTGCGTCTACGAGCCTGGTACTCGGGAACATGGTGCTCAAAGATGGTGCTCGGAATGTCTCTGCAAAGCACCCAGGCACGCCGACGACCGAAATGAAGAATGCACCGGGGTTAATTGCAATCGCACACTAGGTGCTGACGTGGCCTATCATGTGAGCCAACTCGCAGCCTTACCGAACCGACGTCTAGGTTCGCTGATCGCTCCCCGCGAGCACGGTGCCTGGGGGCTCTTGTTCGTCCCGCTGGCCACTGGCGGAGCAATCGGCCTGCTCAGGGGCAGCAACGGATTTCCACTCATGGCGCTGACGACGGCGGCGCTCGCTCTTTTCTGGCTCAGAACACCGGTTGAGAGTTGGCTGGGAACGGGCCTTCTGCGGGCGCAAAGCCCGCGCGAGCGTCGAAGTGTGGGCATCACGATTCTCATTCTCGCTGCAGTCGCCACTCTCGCCTTGGCGTCACTGTTCTCGAAGGGGCGCAACCCCGATCTGCTGATTCTGGGGTCGATCGCGATCTTGGCATTCGTTGCCCAAGCACTTCTCTGGAGTCTGGGCCGCCGAACGAGAATGTTGTCTCAGATTGTTGGCACGTTCGGCCTGACGGTCACGGCGCCGGCCGCATACTACGTGGCGGCGGGAACACTGGACCGCAATGCGTGGGCCTTGTGGATGGCAAATCTCCTTTTTGCCGGCGACCAGATTCATTATGTGCAACTTCGCATCCGCTCTGCACGAATCAGCGGTTGGCGGCAGAAGTTCGTGACAGGGCGCGGTTTCCTCTTGGGGCAGATGTTGCTGGTAACGGCTCTAGTGTTCGCCTGGCGCTTCGCGCTTCTGCCCGCCCTCGCGGGGTTGGCATTCCTGCCACTTCTGCTTCGCGGCACGGCCTGGTTTTTCGAGCGCCAGAAACCGCTGATCGTTCGCAGGATTGGCTGGACAGAACTCGCTCACTCCATCATCTTCGGAATCGGACTCATCGCTGGATTCCACCTCTCACACTAAGACGTATCGCGCCGCTTCGGATCGCGGGCACCGCCGGGGCAATTCACGCGATGATAGCGTGAGACTCCGCAACCACTGGGCCCGAATGCCGTCGAAGTGAAAGCGACCTCTTCCTAACTGTATGAAAATGAAAGACCACAACCCGCTGTCGAACAGCTTATCTTTGGCCCCCCGGGTGCCGTTCTCAAGAGTGGTCAGGAGATGAAGACATTGGAACCCACTCTCATGGTCGTTGGACTGAACTACCGCACTGCACCTGTCGAGGTGCGGGAGCGCTTCTGGATCGGCGAGGACCGGCGTTACCAGGCTCTGGTGCAATTGTCCAGGCTGGAAGGCATCGAGGAAGTGATTGTGCTGGCTACCTGTAACCGCACGGAGTTCTTACTCTGGGTCAGCGACGTAACCCTGGCTGCCAACTCGGTGATGCGGTTGCTCGGCTCTGATTATGGACTCAAGCTGTGCGAGTGGAAGCACTTCTACCGCTTGCTCGATGAAGCGGCACTCCAGCACATTTTCCGCGTCGCCTCCAGCCTCGACTCCATGGTGATCGGCGAGCCCCAGATCATTTCTCAGGTGAAACAGGCCTGGCAGCAAGCGCAAAAGGTTGGGTCGACCGGCCGGTTCCTCGATGCGGTGATGCAGAAGGCGCTCACCGTTTCAAAGCGCGTGCGCAGCGAGACGGCGATTGGCAACGCCACCGTCTCCGTCCCTTATGCCGCCGTCGAACTTACGCGCCAGATCTTCGGCACGCTGGAAAACAAGAAAGTACTTCTGTTGGGCGCGGGAAAGATGAGCGAGCTATCCGCCCGTGGATTGCTCAACCACGGCGCCAGCTCTGTCAAAGTGATCAACCGCACGCTCGAGCATGCGGCCGAGTTGGCCGCGAGACTGGGTGGAGTCGCGATCCCGTTTGAGGAGCGCTGGCGGCCGATGGCGGAGGCCGACATCATCATCAGTTCGACTTCCTGTCCGCACACCATTCTCAGCCGCGAGGAAGCCGAGAACCTGATGCGAGAGCGCAACGTTGGCGGACGCCAAGATCAACCCCTGGTGATCGTGGATATCGCAATGCCGCGCGACGTTGACCCTGCGGTCCACGAGGTGAAGGGCGTTTTCCTCTATAACCTCGACGACTTGGAAAACGTCGTCGACCGCAACACGGGCGAACGTGAAGTTGCCGCCGCCGAAGCACAGAAGATTCTTCAAGCCGAGGGGCAAGGGTTCCGTCGTAAGCTGACGGCGGAGCGGGTGGTGCCGACCATCGTGGCGCTGCGCCAGCGGCTGGACGAGATTTGCCGGCAAGAACTGGATTCCTTTCGACAAGAGAACGGACCGTTCTCCAAAGACCAGGATGAAATGTTAAACGCAGTCATGTCCCGGATGACACAAAGAATCGCCGGGTCCCTGGCCCGTGAACTCAAGGACCTTCCAGAAAAAGTGCAGCAGGAACAGATGACCACTGCTTTGCGGCAACTGTTCCACCTGCAACCGCCCGAAACGGCGCTTGCCGGCACCAGACCCTAATTAAGGAGTAGCGAAAACCCCATGGAAAAGACAGCGCACTTCCTATCTCATCCCCAAACCGCCGAACGCGGAAGCTGGACCGGTACCCAGGCGTACATCCTGGCAGTCTTCTGCTTGGTGCTGGGCGTAGCCCTCGGCTACCTGTTTCGCGGCTCCGCTTCGCCGGCCTCAGCGACAACCGTAGCGTCTGCTGCCGACGGAAGCGTGGCAAGCACGTCGACGCAAGCCCAGTTGACTCCCGCGCAACAAAAGGAAATGTTGGACCAGTCGGTCGCCCCGCTGCTCGAGACCCTGAAGACCAACCCTAACGATGTCGACACGATCACGAAGGTAGGCAATCTGTATTACGACGGGCGGCAATACCAGGAGGCAGTCAAGTATTACCAACTCGCCGCCAAGAGTCGGCCTAAGAATGCAGACCTTTTAACCGATCTCGGCACATCGCTCTGGTACACCGGAGACGCCGACGGAGCCATCGCCGAGTTTCAGAAAGCACTGAAGTATCAGCCCGATCATCCGGGAACGCTGTTCAACCTGGGCATAGTTCGGTGGCAAGGCAAGAGCGATCCCAAAGGCGCTGTCGAAGCCTGGGAACAGTTGCTGCAAAAGAATCCGAACTACCCGCAGAAGCAGCAGCTCCAGGAATACATCGAAAAGGCCAAGCAACATGCTAAAGGCTAGGTTACGTGCCCCGGCGCACGCATCGCTGTGCGCCGCGTCACAGACATAAATTTGAGAATTGCTGATTATGGCGTCTGGATCGCAGCAGGGGCCTTCCTTCCCGGTTCGGCAAAGAATCGAAGAACACAAAATTAAGAGAAACCAAGCGGTGCGCCCACTGGGGGCGTTGGTTAATAAAATTCATTCGGGGTCCGCCGGACTGGAAGCAGTCAAATCAAACTGTGGACTCCACAGGAGACATGATATGGCGAAAACAATGAAGGCGGCTTTCGTCGATAAATTCGGCGAGCCATTGCAGATTCGGGAAGTTCCAATTCCAGATCCAGGGCCGGGACAGGCACTGGTAGAAGTCATCGCCAGCGGTGTCTGTCACACCGACGTGCACGCGGCGGATGGCGATTGGCCGATCAAACCCACTTTGCCTTTTACTCCGGGACACGAAGGCGCGGGGTTCGTGGCGAAGCTGGGCCCGGGCGTCACCCATTTGAGGGAAGGCGACCGCGTCGGAATCGCATGGCTGCACAGCGCCTGTGGGCACTGTGAATTCTGCTTGACCGGGTGGGAAACACTTTGTCCGGAGCAACAGATGTCAGGTTATACCGTAAACGGCAGCTTCGCGGAGTTTGCTTTGGGTCAGGCCGATTACTTGGGCCGGATTCCGGACAAGCTGTCCTTTATTGATGCCGCCCCGATTCTCTGCGCTGGCGTCACTACCTACAAGGGTTTGAAGCAGACGCAAGCGCGCCCCGGCGAGTGGGTCGTGATCTCGGGCGTGGGCGGACTCGGCCATGTCGCGGTCCAATATGCGAAGGCCATGGGGCTGCACGTCGCCGCCATTGACATCGGACCAGAGAAACTGGCGTTGGCCCGCAAGCTTGGGGCTGAAGTGACCGTCGACGCGAAGAAAGAAGATGTGGTCGCGGTGATCCAGAAGAAAATCGGAGGCGACGGTGTATTGGTCACTGCCGTTTCGCTTCCAGCATTCAAACAAGCGCTCGGAACGCTGCGCCGTGGCGGGACCTGTGTCCTGAACGGTCTGCCTCCCGGCGAATTCCCGGTCTCCATTTTCGATCTGGTGCTGAATGGCCAGACCGTGCGGGGTTCGATTGTGGGCACGCGCAAAGACCTCGAGGAAGCGCTGCAGTTTGCCGCCGAAGGCAAGGTGAAGGCGACCATCGAGGAGCAACCACTGGGGTCGATCAACGATATTTTCGACCGGCTCAAAAAGGGAAAGGTCAATGGGCGAATCGTTCTCGATATCGCTGCGAAGACCGCTGCGAAGAAATTCGAGACTCACCAGCTCGCTGCCGTATGAATCTTGGATGTCGCTGATCCACGCTTGGAATGCCAGGCAAGAGGCGGGCGGCGAACAAGCTCATCTCGGAGACGATCTGGAGAACGGCTACTACGTCAAACCGAGGGTCTTTACCGGTCACAACAAGATGCGCATCTTCCAGGAAGAGATCTTTGGTCCGGTGCTCTCCGTGACCAAGTTCAAAGACCTCGAAGAAGCGATCGCGATTGGAAATGACACCGTCTACGGTCTGGGCGCAGGCGTTTGGTCGCGCAATGCCACCAACGCCTACCGCGTGGGTCGCGAAATCAAGGCCGGCCGCGTTTGGACAAATTGCTATCACCTGTATCCGGCGCATGCAGCGTTTGGCGGATACAAACAATCAGGTTTCGGACGCGAGACCCACAAGATGATCCTCGACCACTACCAACAGACCAAGAACCTGCTGGTAAGTTACAGCCCGAAGGCGTTGGGATTCTTTTAAACGACCTGGAGGCGCACTTTGCAGGGCGGATGCACCCGCCCTGCATTTTCTTATGTACTAGTTCTCACGGATCCTCGGCGACGGCAGTCTGGGAGGCTTCTATCTCCGCGGATGAGGCCGAATTTCTTTAGTTTGTAACGGAGGGCGTCGCGGCTTATGTCTAGGAGTTTGGCGGCGTGGGTTTGGTTGCCGTTGGCTTGGCGCATGGCTAGCTCGACCATGTGATGCTCAACTTCTTCTAGTGACGTGCCGCCCTCCGGGATATAGAGCCGCGGGAGGGTACGGCCGTTGGGCAGGGTCTGTCCGCCGTCGGCGGGTGACGTTCGTTCAAAGACGGTGCGGCCACCGGATTCGCCCACGGAAAACGGCAGGTATACGGGGCGCAGGAACGGCTCCTCTTCGAGGATCATGCCACGCTCGATGGTGTTCTTGAGCTCGCGGACATTGCCCGGCCAGTTGTGGGTGAGAATAAGACGGCGAGTGTCATCGGTAATGCCACGAATCGACTTCTTGAATCGGCGGTTGTAGCGGTCGATGAAGAAATCCACCAGGGGAAGGATATCTTCTTTTCGATCGCGCAGCGGCGGGATGAAGATCGCAATAATGGCGAGCCGGTAGTAAAGATCCTGACGAAACTGGTCTTCGCGCACGGCCTTTTCGAGATCGCGGTTGGAGGCGGCGATCACGCGTACATCCACCTGCATATCCTTGATGCCGCCCACGCGGCGGATGACCTGGTCTTCGAGGACGCGCAGCAGTTTGGCTTGCAGCAGGGGAGAGAGTTCGCCGATTTCGTCGAGAAAGAGCGTGCCGCCGTCGGCGGCCTCGAACAGGCCTTTCTTCATCTGCTTGGCATCGGTGAACGCACCCTTTTCGTGGCCGAAAAGCTCGGCTTCCATCAGCGTCTCCGGGATGGCGGAGCAGTTGATGGCGACAAAGGGTTTTTCGTGGCGGGAGCTTTCGTAGTGGATGGCTTTTGCGATGAGGTCCTTGCCAGTGCCGCTTTCGCCCTGAATCAGAATGGTGGTGGCCTCGCTGGACGCAACCTTGCGGACAAAGTTCATGAGCTCGGTCATCTTCGGGGAGACGCTTACCACGCTGTTATAGCCAGCGTCGCGGCGTACCTCGCCGCGCAGGGTCTGGACTTCGGCGCGTAAGCTCGTGGCCTCGAGGGCGTTTTTGATGGTCACGCGAAGCTCTTCGAAGTCGACCGGCTTCCCCACAAAGTCGTAGGCGCCGAGCTTGAGCGCTGCTTTAACATCGTCAAGTTGCGGATCGGCCGTGATCATGATGACGGCGCGGGCATCGCCGCTTTTCTTGAGTTGATCGAGGACTTCGATCCCGGTAAGGTCGGGCATGCGCACGTCGAGGAGGACAAGATCGGGTGATTCGTGCTGCGCCAGCTTGAGTGCGGGTTCGCCGGCATCGGCTTCGATCACGTGGTAGCCCCACTCTTCGCACTTCTGGCGCAGGGACCAGCGCACCAGGCGCTCGTCGTCCACGATCATGATTTTCTCCGGCGGCATCGACATTTAGATTACTACGGAACGCAAGGGATAATCTTTGGTCGGGGTCAGTTGTCGAATGGCCAAGGGTCGTGGAAAATCGCCTCTAGCTTCAATAACGATGCTTCTCGTCCTGATTCAGTGGGGGAAACCGGAGCAACTTAGGAGTGCGTGGTTCGAAGTTGCCAAAGCGCGATGATACCTAGCACCATCAGATTGGAAACAGCAGAGGTACCATGGGAGGAGCGCCATAGATGAAGTTATCGAACGGGTGAACTGAAGGTCCACGCAGATTGCCCTCAGCGTGTAACAGGAGGCCCCAGAGGCCCACGGCTGCTTCAAAGAGTAGAACCGCGGCACATAGGTCAATGAATAGACGCGAGACCTGCGTAACCAGGGGCACCGTAAGAAAGCCTATGGCGATTGCACTCGCGACGACCGGAACCCACTCGAGGGGATTAAAGAAACCGTTCTCCGCATGATCGCTCAGGCTGATAACGAAATTCCCAATGAAACCACCCAGAGTGAGCAGCAGAACCCACTGTGCCCATTCGAGCGATTCCGACGCAACCATACGGTTCATGACGAGCAGGAATCCCAAGCCGGTGTAAGCGAGGGACGCGGCAAACGGCGCCGAATAAGTCAGTCCGCGCAGAGTGCGCTCGTAAAAGAAGTGACTCTGGAGATGGAGAATGACTCCGGTGAGGCCCACGAAAATTGCGGCCCAGCCGACCAAGTATCCCAAATCCTTCCAAAGGGGAGGCCAGCGATAGCGCACTGCCAAGCCGAAAATCATCACCAGGGGCGCGGTGGCGGAGAAGATCAGGGGTATGAACTCGGCTGGGTTACGAAATTGATTGACGGAATGTGCGAGATAGATATCGAAGGTGAGAAAGCCGACATTCAGGATCGCGAACACCTCCACCCAAAGCTGAGGACGAGTCCACCAGCGATCACTTGCCTCTGCCATGCTGTCTCCTGAGCTCAGAAGCCATGGACTGAAGCTCGACGGTCTTTTGCATCATAGGGTAATTTCCGTGCCACTGAACAAAGTCTGCCCCACCCATGAATGCGCCATGTTTGCTGGTTCGCCCGTCATAGTGCCACAGATCGAAGAACACAAAATCAATCGGTTGGGAGAACGGTGGGCCGGTAAGCACGCCGTCCTGGTGCAGTCCGTTCATGAGGTCTTGGGCTACGCGAACGCGGTCGTTCGTGGTCTGGACAACCTGTTCGGCTTGGCTATAGACCCGATCAATTAACACAGGCGTATGACACTGAGAGCACACTTGCTTCATCTTGGCCTGGGCCGTGGCATAGTTTGGACGTTTCTCGCTGATGGCATTTGCCAGGTAGTACGACAACCGTTCGGACGGATCGTGAGTTATGCCGACTCCATTGATCCCGCTCAGGTGACAAGTGGCGCAAGTTGGGATGAACATGTCGCGCGTCGTGAGCGTTTTTGGAGGGGCGTCCAGGTTCAGTAGTCGCTCTTGCGCCTGGAACATGATGCTGTGTTTGGATTCCTCGTAAATCTCGATCTGCGAATGGTCCGGTCCCATGTGGCACTGCGCGCAAGTGCTTGGTAGGCGGGCGATCCGAACCGAACTGGTATGCCGCGTATGACACGCGGTACAAGTTCCGATGGTGCCGTCAGTATTCGGTTTGCCTACGCTGTGGCATTGTTCACACCCGCTGATCATGGCCGATCCGCCTTCCATGTGCACGAACGGATGCGGCGGCCTGTGCAGTGCCTCCGGGTTGGTACGTTTCCGAAAAACTCACCTGCTCCGGCGTGAGTCCCTTCTCACCATAGATAGCTGCCCATGCCGGTGCAGTGTGGCGGCTGCGCAAAAACTGCTGATAGATGTTCTCGTGACAGCCGCGGCAATTGCCAGCGGTGAGCTTAGCGGAGATTACGAAGCCGTGGTTGTCCTTTTTATCCTGACCCGGTGCGGGCTGGTGGCACCCGAGGCAGTTCACGCCTTTCCTGGCGTGCAAACTCATCTCGTATTCGTGAACGACCGAATATTGAGTTCGCGCGTGACATTCGGCGCACTTTCCCGTGGCCCGTACTAATTCCGCGCTGGGCTGCTCGGTTTCAATCTTCGGCCGCGCCCGGTTTATGAGGAACGCGGCCAGAATCAGGGCGAAGGCAATCACGACCGCCAGGAAAACGGATCGAAAAGATATTCAAACCCTCTCGAACCAGCACTGGCTGACATTGTAGTTGGAATTGAGGCAGGAGGATTACAGCGACGGTACCCGGCCCTGTCAAAGGACCGATTCGGCATCCTAGCGGAGGTGGTGAAGGTACGGGAGGATAAGGACAGCGCCGATCCCCATAACCACGATGAGTACGGCCACGATCAAGGCCACACCGAACAGGATCCGCTCGAAGCGCTTCCGGTGGCTTGCGAAAACGGCCATAAGAACCGCCAGAGAAGCTAACTTCAGGGTATGCGTCGCAACGAACTGGGCAGTGAGTCTGATCACTCACCGTTGTGACCCGTTCACCGAGGACCAGCGTGGATGAGCGCGGTCTAGGAAGCGGCGACCTGGGTGGGCATTTGAAATGGCAGCAGCACCTCGAAGCGGCTTCCCTTCCCGACTACGCTGCTGACTTCGATGCGACCATGATGATCTTCCACGATGCGGTTGGCAAGAGAGAGACCGAGGCCTGTGCCGTCCCCCTTAGTGGTGTAGAAGGGACGGAAGATATTTGGCAGGTTTAGAGGAGAAATGCCGCGTCCCGTGTCGCTGACCACCACACTGGCGAAACCATCTCGGCAGCCGATCGCGACGCTCACTGTGCCAACCTTGTCTATAGCCTGGACGGCATTCAAGAGCAGATTCAGAAGCACCTGATGAACCTGATCGCTGTCGTGCTCGACCTCCGGCAGATCGGGCGCCTTCTGCAGTTCGATCTTGATTGGTCTGGAGAGCACCTGCTGGCGTGCCAACATCACCGCGTGTTCCACGGTGGTATTGAGGTTACTTCGGCGAACCTCGGGCCGACGAGGCCGCGCCGTTTCCAGAAGATCGGTCAGAATGCGGCTGATGCGCGCGATTTCCAAGCGAACGTCCTTCACGACGGCACGCGCGGGGCTGGTCGCAGGCAGATCGCGGCCGACGATTTCGATCACTCCCGCGATTCCGGCGAGCGGGTTTCGAATCTCGTGGGCCAGGCCGGTGGCCAACTCGCCGAGGGTCGCGAGGTGTTCGGCGCGAGATATCTGGGTGCGATGCAGGCGCTCAATTTCTTCCCGACTCTCGCGCAATTGCTGCATCATGTAGTTGAAGTTGCGGCCAAGGTCTCCGATCTCGTCGTTGCGCTGGGCGAAGCTGACCGCGACGTTCAGGTTGCCTTCACTCACTTGCGCGATTTTCTCCTGCAGTTCGACCATGGGCCGTTGAATCACGTAGGCAAGCACGACGATTAAAACGGCGCAGATGGCGACTGCTCCCGCGCCCGCGACGATTAGCACCGCGTGGCGTTCGGGGTCGCGCAGAGACACGGTCGCGAGAATGAAAAGCAGCAGCCCCGACAATAGAACGAGGCCTACCGGCAAGATTGCCTTAAGCTGCCAGTTGACCCGTACGGAACTCAATCGGATATCCTCCACCTGTGAGCGGTCTGCAGACATGGTGTGCTCGCTGCCGGCCGGCCGACTCGGAGGAGGGCGGACCGGAGCGGTGGTTTGGACTGCCACTCCCGGTGGCCCGGTTGCCTTGGTCGCGGATTGAGGGCGGCTAAGCATAAGCGTGCATTCCGGGCAGCAGGTAAGTCACGCCAAAGAAAGTAAACATCACTACGGCAAAGCCCAGGATGGCGAAGTACGCAGCGCGCCGGCCACGCCATCCACGGGTGACACGCATGTGCAAGTAACCAGCGTATACCAACCAGGTAATCGCGGCCCAGGTTTCTTTTGGATCCCAGCTCCAATAAGAACCCCAGGTGCGATTAGCCCAGTAGGCGCCGGCCGCGATCATCAGGGTGAGTAAGGGAAATGCGATCGCGATGGTTTTGTAGGTGATGCGGTCGAGTTCCTCGGAGCTGGGCAGCATGCGCTCGAGATCTTCACGCCGCCACAGCAGTAAGAGGTACAGCAGTGAAACAAAGATGCCGCCTACCAGGCCCGAGAGAATGAAGGGACTGGCTGCGAGGCTGGTCGAGAACAGGCCGTCGGCATCGAGCGAACCATAGCGACCGTCACGCGCGCGCAGCAGGAAGAAAACCAGTGCCAACACTTGCAGCAGGATGCTCACGAATACTGCACGGTTGGCAATGTCGATGAGGTTCTCCTTGCCGGTTTTGCGCCAGATCAGATAGAGAGCGAGCGGTGCGGCTACAGCCGCAAGCACTAACAACATCAGCCAGCCGAGATCGGGAATCACAACGAACAAGCGCACCCCTTTGGCCAGAAACACCTCGGATTTTTCTTCTGGATTCCAGGCGATCACGCTCAGGCCGCCCCATTTCTCGAAACGAGTCAGCACGCCGAGGTATGTGGCGATACCAAACAGGCTGGTCGCGGCAAGGAAGGTTTCAGTCTTCATCTTGTCCTGGATGAGGAACATCATGGCCAGGGCGAAGCTCAGCGCACAGGCCGCGTAGGCCAGCATCGCTAGCGTGACGTGGACATGCAGCCAGGTCGATTGCAACGCGGGCACGAGTGGGTGAACTTCGGTCCGCAGCAACTGCATCAGGACGACGCCGACGATCGCCACCGGCATGGTAACGGTGCCGATGACCTTGACCTCGAATTTTTTCTCGGCAATCAGTGTCAGTGCGGCGAGTGTCCACACGAAGCTGAGCAGCATCTCGTAAATGCTCGCGAACGGGGGATGTCCAGCTTCATACCAGCGATGCGCCACGGCTCCCGTGTTAGCGATCAGGCCGGCCCAAGTCGCCAGCGAGGCGAAGCGGACATAAGAAGGAATGCCGGTGACTCCGAAGCCCAGATAAAGTGTTCCCGCACCTGAATAGAAAATGAGCGTGGCGTAGAGCAGGTTGGATTCGTTGAGCAGATTGCCGCTCTTGACCACATTCAGAAATGCCATGAACAACAGGAAAGTCACTCCCAATCCCACCATTACGACCAGCGTCGTACCGGTTGCGGCTGGTTGCTGTTCGGCTCTTGCGATTCGTGCCATAGACGCATCCTCCATATGCCGGATCTCACCTTCCGGCGAGTGCAGTAACAGGCGTGTCGGCGCCTGCTTTCGACGAAACTTTGATTTCTGATTCGATTTGTTCAACCACCTTGCGGAAACGTTGCTCGAATACATCTTTGTTCTTGTTCGCGGTTCCGCCGATCCATAGCATCAGCCCGCCACGGGCATCGCGCACTGGCACGGCCCACACGCGCACATGAACGAAGTAGAAAACCACGGCGAGGCCGAGCCCCATGACCAGAACACCTGCCCAAACCGACCACTGCCCGGGCTCGTGCGAAACCTCCAAGCCGGTGAAGTAGGCCATTTGCACGTCTTTGCCTTCGAATGCGTACCGGGAAGACGAGTTCTCCTCAAAGCCGGGAATCGGAGGTAGCCAAACGTTTATGGCTTTGCCGGTGCTCTTGGATTCGACCACCAGATGAGCGGCCGGATTTTCCAGATCAGCGGAGCGGGTATAGATCTGACCGTCGCGCAGCACATAGTCGGGAATGAACTCGGCGAGGCGAACCGTCGTGTCGGGATCAAGGAGGAGGGTTTCATCCGGACCGATGGTGAGTTCCTTGGGGGCGTAGCCATCGCGAGGAGTAGCAGTGAGCACCAACTTGTCGATCTTTCCGGTCTTACCGTAGCTCGCCTGGTAAAAGCGTACGCCCTGATAAACCAGCGGATCGTTGACGACGATCTGCTTGCTCACGACGGTTTGCCCGTTCTCTACAATCGCCAGATCTGACCACCAGCGTTTGGGAGTGCCATCGGTATAGTTCTCCTGGCCGGCGCCGTCACAGCGGACGGCAAAACCAAGATTGCGTTTGCTGCCGCCTTGGGTCTGCACCTGGCTCGACTGTTGTCCGCGGGTCAGAGTGACGAATGCACGCCAGCCATAAAGCCCGTCGACGATGCCCCCAAGAAAGATGAGAAGCAGACTGGCATGCACGATATAAACTGCCAATTCAGAAAAGCGGTTGCGCTCACCGAATAGAGAAAAGTTGTTTTCGCGGACAATCCGCTCGGACTTGAAACCTGCCTTGTGGAACACTCGTTCCGCGATGCTCAATGCCGCTTCTTCATCCTTAATCGGAATCACTGCCTGCGTCGCGAGCACTTTGCGAAAGGCCTCATCAGGACTCTTATACGGACGCGCGTAGTAACGCCAAGAGTTTGGGAAGCGCTGTATGGATGCGGCGATGATGCTGAGGCTCACCAGCACCAGCAGGGTAATGAACCACCAGGCATGGAAGACGTCGGTCAGTCCTACGCCATCCAGCATGCGCAGTACCTGGGGCGAGTAGGCCCTCCGCATTTCGTCGGCATCGGTGGCGGGGCGCTGCAGAATCACGGTTCCCGCTGCCGAAATGATGACGACCAGAATGAGCAGAACGACGCCCGTCTTGATCGCTCCGAGGGTTTGCCAGGTTTTCCGGACGGTTTTCGGAACTACGGAGTAGAAGTTTGCGGCCATATCTTTCCTCTTCCCCGAGTGGCAAAGGCACGTTTCCGGCCAACGCTTAAGAATCAGCGAAGTTGCTGAAAATCCAGACCATCAGCCAGCAACCGTGAAAACTTGAAGCTCGCGGCCTGAGCCATAGCACACAGCAGATTCGAGTTCCGTGGGAATTTGACGCACCCTGCCAGTGATCGCTTGGAAGAAGTTCGGCAATTCGATTTCCCAGCCGATCAGAAACGCAAAGGATGAAGCATAATGACTTGGGTCATTTTGACCATTTCACTGTGGGAGAATCCCCATTGTGATGAACCTTTCAACACTCGCGATTTCTTATCGAACCGAATTCGGTTCCCAACTGATTTTGTTGCAATCTTTTACAAGGGCTGTTCGAGAGACGCGCGGCGGAAGAAATAAGGCGAGAAGCGTGCACACGCCAGTGAGGAGACGTAGCGGGTGTGACGTTGGAATTGTTCAAATCGAGTCCGAGGATGACTCACATAGAAAGAGCGCTGGGCTGTTTCACCGTGGTGCTCGTCCTATCTGGCCCCGTCTACGCTGCGAAACATCCTGTCCCGCTTGACCCGAAAGCGGACACTTCCACCTGCCTCGCCTGCCATGAAGACAAGACAAAAGGCAAGTCGGTCCATTCAGCCATGGCCATGGGCTGCACCAGCTGCCACGAGATTCGGGTGAATAAAGACATCACTCGGGTAAAGCTGATCACGACCACGCCCCTCGCCCTTTGTCTGACCTGCCACGCCGACAAAAATGCCGCTGACATAAAAGGTACGGTCCATCCCCCAGCAGTTCGAGACTGCGTGAAGTGTCACGATCCGCACTCCTCGGACTATAAGAATCAGTTGTTGAAGCCGACCTCGGGGGATCAGAAAGAAAACCTCTGCCTGAGCTGCCATACCACCGGGCTGAATGTGCCCGAAAAAGGCAGCCGCCATGCCGCCCTCGACATGGGCTGCGACACCTGCCACGTAACGCACAAAACGGGGGAGATCGGCAAGGCTGAGTTCGATTTTCATCTCACCAAGGCGCCGCCCGCCCTCTGCATAGATTGCCATGACGTCCAGGCAGCGGACCTGCAGAAGGCGCACCAGAATCAGCCCTTCGAAAGCGCCAATTGCGTGAGCTGTCACGATCCCCACGCCTCTACCGCTCCCAAGTTGATGGCAAAATTCACCCATCCGCCATTTGCCGATAAGCAGTGCGAAGTGTGCCACGCCCCGGCCAAGAATGGGAAGGTGGTGCTGACGCCAACAGACGTCAAGGCGCTCTGCGTGACTTGCCACGAAGATAAGGCCAAGCTAATCGATACCGCCAAAGTTCAGCATCCGGGGGCAGTGGGCGAGTGCACTGATTGCCACAGCCCCCACGCCAGCAGGCAGCCGGGGCTTCCCAAAACGAATGGGGTGGAGATCTGCCTGGGCTGTCATAGCGATATCGCCGAAGAGGCCAAGAAGCCGGTCCACCACCAGCCAGCCTTCCGTCAGGGTTGTGCCACGTGTCATCAGCCGCACGGCGGGGACAACGACCATCTGCTACGCGCCAAGACTACGAACTCACTTTGCCTGGAGTGCCACGGACCGGAGGCCCAGCCGAAAAAGCTGGAAGGTGAGCACCAGCTGACTATTTTCAATGGAAGCGTGAAGCTTCCAGACGACTACTTCACTAAGAACAAGGTGGTGGTGTTGCCCCTGAAGTTTGGCATGGGACATCCGGTGGCGGGGCACCCGGTTTCTGACTTGCTGGATCCAGCCGATCCGGCCAAGGTGAAAACACCGATGAACTGCCTGACCTGCCATCAGCCTCACTCCTCGGCTCAGCCCGACTTGCTGGTCAAGGATCAGGCCAACAACATGGCATTTTGCTCTACGTGCCACAAGGACCTGAAGACGCGATAGGTCGCAGTTAGGAGAAAATTATAATGTTTTCCATTCGACCAAAGCCGATGCGTGGCGGCCAGAGATTTCTGGCGTTGCTTGTTCTTTTGAGCTTGGGGCTGGGAACGCCGATCTCCCTGTTCGGCGGGAAGAAGAAGCCGGCCGACGCTACACCTCCGAAGACGCCGCCAGTGATCGACTATTCCAATATCGTTTGGCCGAACCCGCCGGCAATCGCCCGCATCAGGTACCAGGCGTTTTACGCCACTGAAAAAATCTCCCAGGTAGACAAGCCCAACACCAAGAAGCAAACCTGGATGGACCGCCTCGCGGGCACACAACCCGCCACCGACAATACCAAAGTTCTCTTCCAGCTGGCCGAGCCTTATGGCATGGCGGTGGATTCAAAAGGCAACCTCTATGTGGCGGACCAGAAGGTGGGAGCGATCTTCATCTTCAACACGGAAACTCGAGACGTCGAGCTTATCAAAAACAAAACCCACGGGCACTTCGTTCGCATCATCGGCCTGGCCATGGACGACAATGATCGCCTGTTTGTCTCCGACCCTGGGTTGCGTCACGTCCTGGTTTTCAACGCCGAAACACGAACCTGAAGACGTTATCACTGACGGATTGGTCGAACCGGGTGGGCTGGCCATTGATACCGAGAACCGTCTTCTCTATGTTGCTGACATCGATCAGGATCAGGTTTTGGTTTATGACGCTGACACTCTGAAGCTGAAGCGGCGGATCGGCACCGGCGGGCACAAACACGAACTCACCACGCCCGGAGATTTCGCCCGGCCGGGGGGATTGGCGGTCGACCGGGACGGCAATCTCTACGTGGCTGATTCCCTCAACAACCGCATCGAGATCTTCGATGGCGACGGCAAATTCGTCAGTACCTTCGGCAAAGCCGGCGACGGCCCGGGATATTTCTCGCGGCCCAAAGGCGTTGCCATTGACAGCGATGACCATATCTGGGTGGTTGACGGGATGCAGGATCGCGTGCAGGTCTTCAATCACGACGCGCAGTTGCTCATTAGTTTTGGTGGCCATGGACTTCTGCCCGGCATGTTTCAGGGATTGGTTGGAATCACGATCGACAAGGCAAACCGAGTTTTCACCTCGGAGATCTTCCCCGGACGAGTCCAGCAATTCCGATACGTCACCGACTCCGAGGCCGATCAGTTGCGCAAGCAGAAAGACGCATCGCGGGAGAAGAAGGCCGGCGTATCCAACAACGAGGTGGTTCCGATAGCGGATCCTGCAATGCAGGCAAAGACTCCTCAAAGCAAATAGAGCCACCTCGGCGAAAACGATTCTCAAGCGAACCAGTTCCCGAGGGTGTCGCTTGTTACAGCGTCCCACATGATGGCCGCCCGGGCCTCCTGCAATTTCCTACTGTTGCGTTTCTCAACACAATCGCTTCAAACGCAGCCCCGGCATTGCGTTGATTCACATCCGATTGCGGAATTTGACCAACAGCAAAATAGGCATTGGTTCTTTTCCCCCAGTAGCCCTCTTTCCCGGGTTAGGACGGAATGGGACCATATCGACTTAACATTCTTACATTCAACCACTTACTTCGAATCGCCGCAGCGCCGGCGACGTCTCTGGTTCGGTTGGACAGTTGCATGACTTAGGTCAGGGGGGCGGTTGCAAGGAGTTGCAGCCCGGGCCTAAGCCTCCAAGGGTTTAAAGCTTTGCAATTAAACGAGGAGGTTTTACTTTATATGAAGAAAGTAATGTTACTCGCAATCTTCGTTCTTGCCGTCACGGGATTGATGATGGGCCAAAACTGGTCGTCAACAGTCGACGTACTCGGCGCGCACAACAATCAGGGCCGCGGCTGCGCGGGCTGCCATGCTCCGCATAGTGGCTCATTCGGCTCCGGTCACGGCGGCGCAGCAGACGCCGGCAGCTATGCATTGTGGGGCCAGGATGCCAGCCCACTGTATGGCCAAACCATTAAGTTCGGCGACAACGGGCAATACGTCGAAGTTCTGCCCACCAGCATCACCAGCGGCAGCACTGAAGTCGGCGGCATCCTGCTCTGCCTGAGCTGCCACGATGGCAACCTTACCGCCTCCAACATGATGACCAATCAGTCCTACGAACAAAAGATTGGCCTGCTGACCAATACCGCGTACGGGAACAAGCCGATTCCAACCCTGCTTGGCAATGATGGCACTACTGCCGGCAATTACACCAACGATCACCCGGTGGGCGTGAATGCCAACATCAGCACGACTCAGCCTGGCTTGGTCTGGGCAAACGGGAAATTCACGGTAACTCCCGGAAGTCCGTATGCCCAATTTGTAGCTAACTACGGTTGGCCGGCTCTGGCGCCTGGAAAGTGGTCCACTCCATACGGCGTCAACACCGCTGGTCTGCCCTATGTGGCCTGCACGACTTGCCACAATCAGCACGTCATGACCGTCTACACATCCAGCACCGCGAGCCCGATCATGAACGACGGCGGCGGCAAATTCTATGCCACCTACTTCTTCGTGAATGGCCCGTACAACCCGAACCTTCAGACGTACGCCAGAACGTCGGCACCTTCGACGACGCAGTTCTGCCGTCAATGCCACTTTGGTGAAGCGAACGAATCCAACAATACCAACACCATTACGACGCAGTTCCAGTAAAGACGGTTTGAACCCACGGGGAGAGATTATCTCTCCCCCTTTTTTTCTGAGGTAACGAGCGAGGAATTTATGAGATACAAGCTCTCAATCTGCATCCTGCTAGTTGTGGTGGCGGCGGCCGCCGCGGCCCAAGTGGCCTCTCATACTCCAACCAGCGTGGGGACGCCGTCCGCGACTGCTTCACCCGCATCAACATTGCAGGTGAGCGACAAGCCGGTAGCACGCGTGAATGGGGCGGTGCTGACGGACCGCGATCTTGTGCGCGAGATGTTCGCCATCTTTCCGTATGCCAAGCAGCACAATGGATTTCCCAAAGCGCAGGAGGCTGCCATCCGCCAGGGTGCGCTCGAGATGATCATTTTCGAAGAACTCGTATATCAGGAAGCTGGGCGGCGAAAGTTGACTGTCTCGGCAGCGAGCCTGAACCGCGCCGAGGCCGATTTTCGCAAGCAGTTCAACAGCCCCGACGAGTACGAACAATACATGCAGACAGAGATGCACGGCTCCCGTCAGGTGCTACGGCAGCAGATCCAGCGTTCGCTTCTGATCGAGGAAGTGTTGAAGACTGACGTGGAAGACAAAGCCGCCGTATCGCTGAGCGAGGTCAAAGCCTATTACGACAAGAACGCAGCACGCTTCGAGCAACCGGAGTCGTTTAGCATACAAAGCATCTCCATTCTCCCGCCCCGAAATGCCAACGTTACCGCGGACGTAGTGAGCGAAAACCGTAAACGCACGGAAGACGCGCTGCGACAAGCCAAGGCGACGAAGAGCTACGAGGAATTCGGGTTGCTGGCGGAGAAAATCTCCGAGGACGATTTCCGCGTCAACATGGGTGACCACAAGGCTGTAGGCCGCGACAAGTTGCCACCTCAGATCGTGAAGGCAGCGCTGACCATGCAGGCGGGACAAGTGAGCGGCCTGATCCAGATTGAAAACGCGTTCACAATTTTCCGGCTGAATGCGCACAATCCGGCCAGAAAGCAGAGCCTGGCAGACATCCAGACTAACCTGCGAACGGAATTGCAAAAGCGCAAGTACGAACAGTTGCGCTCGAATCTCGCGAAGAGCCTTCGCGCCAAAGCCAAGATCGAAATCGTGTAAGAGCTTGCCGCGATGAGTAGCGCACGCCCTGTGCGCCTCGTGCGGCATTGCTACCCACGCCACGGGAGGCTCGCGTTGAGCGCAACAGCTCATCGTCTCCCCGCTGTCGGTGGTCCCTTCCCTGTTGAGTAATTCAGCACGCCGCGCGGGTTATATGGCGCAGCCTATATCGGAATGATCGTTTTGGTGTTCGTCATTGAACACGTAAGATTTTTATTTTCAATTCGTTACAGGCTCCTGATGGGCTGCCGAGAGTGGCAAAGAGTGTGCCTTCAGTAACTGTACTTGGCGGATTTAACTGAGGAGTTCAGGGGTGGAAGGCTCTAGCACAATGACGAGATTGGCAGCCGGCATTGTTGGGCTGCTGTTTGTGATCGTAATACCGCTGGCCCGAGCCCAAGTGCAAATTGGAGACAACCTTCAGATGAAGGCAGGCGGCCTGCTCACGGTGGGGTACCAGGGAGACTACGGAAACGAAGTCCAATCGAGTCACGGACTGAACTTCGGACTTAATGGCAATGTCTCCGGCTCCTATTACAATCCTAACTTCCTCTCCTTCGACTTCACCCCGTATTACAATCAGTCACAGGCCAATTCCAATTTCCAATCATTGACCGGCGCGAGCGGATTTACCGGGACAGCTAATCTGTTTACCGGTAGCCATTTCCCAGGATCAATCAGCTATCGCGACGACTACAACAGCACCGGCACGTTCGGACTCCCGGGTCAACCCGACTTCACCACTCACGGCCATGGGCAGGGCTTCGGCATTGGATGGAGCGCCCTGATTCCGGGCTTGCCCACTCTGTCAACCAGCTACTCGCAGGGCAGCGGATCGGGCACCGTATACGGAACCGATCAAGAGACCGGCGCTGATACGAAGCTGTTCAATGTGAGGTCCACGTACGCGATAGAGGGTTTTCACCTGAACGGTTACTACGATCACAACCTCTCCACTCCATCTACCCGGAATTCCTGGCCGGCGAGCAGGAATCGGTATCGAACACCAGCGGCCACGATTTTGGTTTTGGTGCGAACCGCAACTTGCCGATCAACGGCTCCTTTTATGTCAATTACACCCGCTCGGAAGCAACTACCGATTTCCTGGGACAAGCGGACAACACGACCAACTACACGACCAGCACCGAGACTTCCGGCGCCACCGTCCACCCGATACAAAAGCTGAGCCTGTTTGTGAACCAGAGCTACACCGACAATCTATCGGGGTATTTGAACCAGAACCTCATCAACAGCGGAACCGTGCAAACACCGTTCAATCTCGGCTCAGGCTCGACGCTCTTTCACGGTGGGCGGAGGCGCTACTTATCAGTTCACCAATTATCTGTCCACGCAAGCACAGGCTACTTATTATGACCAATACTATTTTGACAAGAGCTACACCGGGACCTACATTACCGGCACGGTGAATTATGCGCGCAGGCTCTTCGATATGTTTACCTTCTCCGCGGGCGTAGTGGAGGAGTCCAATGGGCAGGGCAGCAACTCGGTGGGTTTCATCGGCAATGTGAACTATTTTCACAGGATCAAACGCTGGGAGACTTCAGGTTCGTTCAGTTACGCCCAAAACGTGCAGTCGATCTTAGTCACCTATACATCGTCTTACTACAACTACAGCGCAAGGTTGCATCGCCGCTTCGGACATGGCTTGACGTGGATTGCAAGCTTTAACGGAAGCCACAGCGGTCTGACGAATCAACCGGGCAGCGACAATGACAGCAAGAGCTATTCGACTTCCTTCAGCATGCGGCGGTTCACCGTGACCGGTAACTACACGCAGGCAAGCGGAAACTCGATTCTCACAAACGCCGGGCTAGTGCCCCTTCCACCGACGCCTGGAGTGCCGGCGAGCGATCTCATCATTTACGGCGGGGACAGCTACGGTGGCGGGATCTCCGCGACGCCTCTGCGCCGGCTCACGCTTTCGGCAAACTACAGCCGCGCTCTCAGCAACACGCTCAGTAGCACGACGAATTCGCACAATAATACGGAGATCTTCAATGCTCAGATGCAGTACCATCTCAGGAGAATTGGCCTGCTGGGCGGATTTACCAGGTTCACTCAGAGCATCAGTGCGGCCGGCATTCCTCCGGGAACCGCGAACTCGTATTTCATCGGAGTGTCCAGATGGTTCGATTTCTTCTGAGCGAACGGTTCGCGGGACAGTTGCAGAGGGCTTTTACCGTTGCCGGTCTTGTCGTGTTGCTCGGCATCCCCGCGGTCGCCGGCAAACCCTCCAAAACAACTGCTGTCCAGCCCGCTCCTCCGGAGTTGCTGCTGGACGGAGGCCGGAAACTGACGTTTGAGCGCAGCTTCAGCCTGGAGCGTGAGGTGAAACCGAAGCGGGGCTTCTGGACTCGCGTGGTCGACGTCATCGCCGGCGAACCTGACTTCCACTTTCTGATCAGTCCCTACAGCATCGCAACCGATTCGCATGGACGAATCATCGTAACCGACCCCGGAGCCGACGGGATTCACATCTTCGACTTCACCGAAAAGAAATACAAGTTTCTCTCCCGCAAGGACAGCGGCAAGGATCCGATGCTGTCGCCGCAGTGCGTTGCGGTAGATGCGCAGGACAATATTTATGTGACCGATTCGCAGGCGGGCAAGATTTTCGTCTTTGACGTCAAGGGGAAGTACCGGCATGTGATCGGCAGCCTGAAGGGCGGAGAAGGATATTTCAAACGTCCCACTGGAATCGCGATCGATTCGGCGGCTCAACGCATTTACATCACGGACACCCTGCGCAACAAGATTTTTGTAATGGATATGAAGGGCAGCGTGCTGGCGACGATTGGGAAAACTGGTACCGGAGAAGGCGAATTTAATTATCCGACGGAGTTGCGGCTGAACGGTCCTGAGTTGTTCGTTGTCGATGCCATGAACTTTCGGGTGCAAGTCCTCGACCGATCCGGTAGCTTTCATTATGCCATCGGAAAGATCGGAGACTCTGCGGGATCGATGTTCCGACCCAAGGGGATCAGCTTCGATTCCGAAGGACATCTTTATGCCGTAGATGGCCTCTGGGGCATCGTGCAGGTCTTTGACCGGGAAGGCCGGCTTTTGTATTACTTCGGGCAGCGCGGAAGCGGACTCGGCGATTTCCAACTGCCGACCGGACTGCAAATTGACAACAACGATCGCATCTATGTCGTGGATTCTTTCAATCGCCGCATCGAGGTATTTCACTACTATGCAGCCGCGAAAGCGGCCGACGGGGGCAAGCAATGAGGTGGGTCCTAGCCTCAGCCTGTTTAGTGGTTCTGGCTCAAGGCCTCGCCACGGCGCAGGCGACCGGCGATGTGATGGGCATGCACAACCTGTCACCCCCTAGCGGAGCGTCGGTGTATTCGCAGGGAAGCCTGGGCTGCACCTTCTGCCACGCCCCACATAGCGGACTCGGAGGAGTATCTCCGTTGTGGAACCAGACACTGTCGAAGTCGACGTATACTCCGTATTCTAGTTCGACCTACGTCGAGCGAGGCAACACCCAGCCCACCCTCGGATTGACCAGCAGTCTGTGCCTGAGTTGCCACGACGGCACGGTCGCCGTGGGACAGTCGGCAGCCTATGGCACGTTGCCCATGACGGGATCGATGAACAGCACCGATTCCTTTGGGACAAACCTCGGCGGCACCCATCCCTTCAGCCTGATCTTGCCGATGAAGGACGCCTCCAATCTGGTAGCTTCATTAGTTTCGCAGGGCAAGACGGCCGACCCAACTGGGGCCGTGAAACTGATCAACGGGAATATCGAGTGCACCAGTTGTCACGACCCGCACGTGCAGGGCACGGATAAGGTCGCGCAGGATTTCCTGGTCCGCGACAGTTCCAGCGGCCAGATGTGTCTCGCCTGCCACGATCCCAACCGGATCATTCCCGGACAACCAAACCCGCTTGCGGGCTGGACGAACGGCATACATCAAACGGCAACTAACCAGCCGGCAGCCAACGCGCGTGTGGGTTCTTACAGCACGGTGGCACTCAATGCTTGCTCTTCGTGCCACATGGAGCATGATGCAACGGCGCCAGCGCGGCTGCTTCGACCGGCCAACCCGCCAGCACCCGGTACGGATAATGCGACCCAGGATTGCATGACTTGTCACGGCGGTGGAACCCTGCTCGCGCCGGCGGCTCCGAACGTCATGGCTGAGATCGCTAAGATAAGCCATCCCCTGCCTGCGGGGACCAATTTTCACGACGCAGCCGAAACCGCTGTGCTCAACAACAATCGCCACGCCACTTGTGTGGATTGTCACAGCGCTCACGGATCCAATCAAGTGGTCACATTTGCCGCCCCTCCCGCGATTCGTCCCTCGCAGGCGAACGTGACCGGCATCAGCGCGACGGACGGAGTGACAGTTCTGATTCCCGCCCTAAACCAGTATGAGAACTGCCTGCGCTGTCATGGTACGAGCGTAGGGAAACAGAGATTGATGATTTACGGATACGCGCCCACGAGATTAGTTTTAGCGCCGGATCGCCTGAACGTAATCCCCGAGTTCGCTGCGACTGCGACCTCGAGCCATCCTGTGACTCACGATAGTCTGAGCCCGCTACCGCAGCCGAGCTTGCTCACCAACATGCTGAATCAGAATGGCACGGCGGGTCGCTTGATGGGAGTGCGGATTTTCTGCGGCGATTGCCACAACAGCGACGACAATCGCGAGTTCGGTGGAATCGGGCCGAATGGTCCTCACGGTTCGGTCTACTCGCACATCCTCGAGCACAACTATCAATTCAGCCAAGCCACCGTGCCCGGTGGACAAGTCACGAACTTGTTTCCCAATCCAGACGTCAGCCTCAACGGGCCTTATGGCATGTGCGCCAAGTGTCACGATCTGAACAAAGTTGTGGCTAACACCAGCTTTACGAAGCACAACAACCACGTGTCTCAGGATGGCTTCTCCTGTTCCGTCTGCCATACCGCGCACGGCATGGGTTCGGTAGCTCCTGGAGTTTCGGGCGAACGCCTAGTGAATTTTGACATTAACGTGGTGGGACAAAACAACGGCGCACCGATCTCCTATAACCGCGGCAGCAACACTTGCACCTTAACCTGCCACCAGACCACCCACAATGCCGACGGCACGGTCTCCAGCGCCCAGGTTTCCGGCCAGCATGCGAGAAAAAAGTAATACCATGAACTTAGGGGCAAAACGCGCCCGCAGTGAGGGGAAAGACCCGATTCTCCGCAGCCTTCTAACGTTAGCGGTCAGCCCTATTTCACTCACAAGTCGCTGAAATCAGAACCACAACCGGCCTAGCCGCCGCAAGCACTAGTTTTGGCAATCCCGATGCACTCCCTTTTACGGGCGTTTGCGAAGCTTGCCCAGATGTTCGCCTTGGCAACCCGCAAACAGGAGTTCAAGGATGGCAGACGAACCGAATTTACCCGCGGCATCCAAGCCAAGTTGGCAGGTCAGGCAGTTGATCGTGATGTGCGCAGTGTGCGTTGTGTTGGGGTTTCTGGCGGGCTATTTACTTCGAGGTTCGGCATCCGCGCCGCTTCCGACTGAAGCGCACGCGACCGGCTCGTCCTCTCAGCCAACGAGCGAGTACACGGGACCACTGCCAAAGACGCAGCAGATGCCAAAAGAAGCGCCTACCTTGGACGACCTGAAACGTATGGCGGACAAGAAGGCCGCGCCGGTCCTCGAGAAATTAAAGTCTGACCCAAAGAACCCTCAGCTGTGGAATGAGATCGGACTGATCTACAAGAGTGCTCATCAATTCAAAGAGGCCGCAGGATACTTCGAGAAATCGCTGCAGTACGATCCGAAAAGCCTTGGAGTGCGAGCCGACTACGCGTCCTGCTTGTATTACACCGGTGATGTGGATGGAGCCCTCGCACAACTAAACCAGTCGCTGGCATACGATCCGAAACACGCGGGCACGCTGATGAATATCGGCATCATCAAATGGCGAGGCAAGAATGATGTCGACGGTGCGGTGGCCGCGTGGGAAAAACTGCTGCAATACCATCCCGATTTCCCGCAAAAAGACTTGGTCCAGCAGATGCTCACGCAAGCCAAACAGAGCGTGAAGGTGGCTAACCAGGGACAAAAGGGATAACTCGAGCAGCAAATCGGATTGCAGATCGACGGATGCCGAAGTGAGTACATGGATTCGGCCTTCCTCGGCGAAAGGGTGTCCTCGCAGTTTGCGGGGCGTACGCCCGAGGACGGCCAGGGCTGGATACAAACGGGTCTGACGACCAAGGTTACGCCCAAGGAATCAGATCCGATCCAGCCCTGATCGTTGTGTGGGAACTCAACCATCTGATGCTATGGCAGAACAGGTCACAATGCTTGCTTCTAAAGAAACCGAGCATATTGCTTCCGGCTGGCGTGTTTGGACGCTGCGCATCGCGATCACCCTCATTACTCCATTACTGCTACTCGGGCTGGTGGAAGCAGCTTTGCGGATTTGCGGAGTCGGATTTCCCACCGATGTCACCGTTCCCTGCACTGTCCGGGGCCAACCTGCCTCTTGCTATAACTTGTTCTTTACCGCTCCGTTTTTCCCGCCAGGCATGATCAAGACGCCACAAATGTATGCCATTCCCACGGAAAAACCGCCCGGAACTTTTCGCATTGTCGTCCTCGGGGAATCGGCAGCCATGGGAGATCCCGAGCCGGCCTTCGGATTCAGCCGATACCTGGACGTGATGCTAAGCGAACGCTATCCCTCCATGAAATTTGAGATTGTGAACACTGGCAGCGTCGCCATCAACTCGCACGTGGTGTTGCCGATCGCTCAAGGGCTGGCGAAGTATCGGCCGGATGTATTCATTATCTACTCGGGTAACAACGAGGTCGTCGGTCCGTATGGTCCCGGTACCGCGCTTACTTCTGCCGGAATGAGCCTTCCGGTCATTCGCGGCAGCATTTTCTATCGCTCGACCCGCATTGGACAGCTCCTCACCAAGGTGGGCACGCCGAAAAAAGACTGGGGCGGGATGGCGATGTTTCTCGACAAGCAGGTTCGCGCCAGTTCGCCGCTCATGAAGTATGCTTACGCGAACTTCGAATCCAACCTGCGTGACACTATCGCCGTGGCTCGCAACTCCGGCGCCAGAGTAATAGTGTCCACCGTGGCCACGAATCTGAAGGACTGTGCGCCGTTTGGGTCGTTGCACCGCGAGGGTTTGGGAGCGGATGGTTTGCGCTCCTGGTCCACCCTGGTTCAACAAGGAGCTGAGCAGGAAAATGCCGGCTCCTACGCGAAGGCATTGAAATCGTATCGCGCGGCCGCGAACATTGATGACGAATACGCCGAACTCGCGTTCCGGATCGCCCGTTGCTTGGAGGCTCTCGGAGATTACAACGCGGCGAGGGAGTATTTTCTTCGTGCCCGGGAACTCGACACCTTGCGTTTTCGTGCTGATAGCAAAATCAATGACCTCAACCGTTCGGTAGCATCGTCATCCGCGGCTGTTGTATTGGTTGACGCGGATGCGATCTTTGCCAAAGAAAGTCCAAATGGAATCATTGGTAGCGAACTCGTGTACGAGCACGTGCACCTAACTCCGCATGGTGATTACTTGCTGGCTCGCGCCATTTTCCTTCAGATCGCGAAGCAGTTGCCTTCTGATACGGGGCATCCACTTCAGGCTGAAGACGTACCCACGCAAGCCGAATGCGAGCGCTTGTTGGCATTCACCAAATTTGATCGTTCCCGAGTAACCGCGGAGATGTTGCGACGGCTGCAAGAGCCTCCTTTCACGAATCAACTGAACCATTCCGATCAGATTTTGCGGTTGATGATGAAGGCAGACAATTCGGACGAAAGCCCCGATGACACAGTGGCGCAGTATCAATGGGCGCTCGCGAGACGGCCAGACGACCGCATCTTACACTTCAATTATGGAGTCTTTCTTAACCAGTACGACCCCGGGGCTGCGGCCGCGCAGTTCAGTGTCGCGCGCCCGTGCGATGGATTTCCCCTGGTCACGCCTGACGGCACCGTGCACTAAATTGTAGTCATTGGGTAGGCTGTCGCTTGTAGATTGCCCGCCTCAGGAGGACCTGCATGCTGTTCGACTTCGCCACAATCGCGGCTAGGGAGCGCTACAAGCTCTTGGTATCGACGGTCGTTCCACGCCCGATCGCCTGGGTTGTTAGCCAGGACCTGAATGGTCAGTTGAACGCTGCGCCATTCTCGTTCTTCAACGCGTTCGCGGGCGATCCTCCGGTGGTGGGAATCGGCATCGGCAGCCATGATCACGCACGACCGAAAAACACGCGACGCAACATTCGTGACACCAAGCAGTTCGTGGTCAACCTGGTCTCTGAAGAAACCGCCGCAGCCATGAACATTACGGCCATCGAGTTCGAGGCCGGCATCAGTGAACTCGCGCAGGCCGGCCTCACCGCTGTCCCATCCGTGTACGTAAAGCCGCCGTGCATTGCCGAAAGCCGAGTGTCGATGGAATGCGAACTAATGCAAATCGTCGAACTGGGATCGAAGAGTGGCCTGGTGCTCGGGCGCGTACTTGTGATGCATCTACGCGAGGATTGCGTCATCGACGCCGCCAGGCATTACATCGACACCGCCAAACTGAAACTGATTGGCCGCATGCAGGGCTCGGGATGTTACGTCCGGACCTCAGATCTTTTTTCAATGGATCGCATCTCGCGTAAAGCTTGGGAGCCGCCCGAGAGTTCGGTGTTTCGCCCGTGATCCTGAGTTTTCATCGCAGTCGCACTTCCGCTTCGTGATCAACCTGATCCTTCATTCTTTCCTCGATATGTCGCTGCATGCGGTCCCATTCGGAGCGCACCGTCATCTCCTTGAGGGCGAACTTGGCTTCGTGTTTCGAATCGTCGACCCGGACAGCAATCTCGTTCTTGTGAAAACGGAAGTCGATGGTTTCAGCCAGCGGCATCAACGAATTGGACAACTTTCCCACGATGACGAACACGACGTTATCTGCCACCAGGGTGTATTCCGGGCAGGGCTCCGGTCCCATCGGGGTCGACGGGCCGCCGAACGCCACCATGAATCCGTGTCCGGCGGGAATGCATTCGCCCATGTGCATCCTCACAACCGTGCCGTGTTGATAGATTCCAGTTTGCGCTGCCAGCAAACCCGGCAGAGTGCACGACAAGAAAATCAGCGAAAATACCCGTTTCATGGACTGTCCTCCGAAGGTGCGCTGCCCGGGCGGAAGTAGTAACTGCGGCGGCAGCGGAATTGCAGTTTAAGGTTGCGGGTGGGGAGAATGCGAATCGAGTGGAAATCTGCGTCTGACTCCGGCAATACGTACGTTACTAAACGGGCTGAATGCAGATCATCGATGACATCATTAAAGATTCTGACGGCACCCTCGCTGATCGGGAGGAAACGACCGCCCGAGTCGTCGGCGATCCTTTGTGGGGTTGCGCTTGTATTTGACGGCCTCCCCAGACTGTTCAGGTCGATGGCATACACCTGCACTTCACTGACCAGTATTCTCTCTAAAGCCTCGTAAAATGAGGCCTTGCTGACGTTGTCGCCACCATCAGAGAAGAGAATGATGACTGGCCAAACATCTGGCTGCCTGCGCTGGACCAGGAGGTTCGTCGCAATTTCAACCGCGTCAAACAGTGGCGTCGGTCCCCCTCTGGGCAAAGAAGCAAGCCGATCGGAAGCAAACGAACTGCCACAATTTCCGGCGCAGATGAGCTGCGCTCCCATACCGCCGAATGACAGAACCGATAGGTTGTCGCGTGGGCCCCACGGCGACTGGGAAATCAGTTGTTGAACCTCCGCGATCTCCTTTTTGATATGCGGCAAAACGGATTCGGCTGGAATCCATCAGCACGACGACATCGAGTTTGATTACGTCAGAGCGGGTGAAGCTACGGAACTCTCGAATCACCCTCTCGTCATCGACCACGGCAAAGTCGTTCTTCTGAAGTCCTTCCACTAAGTGATTGTGTTCGTCCGTCGCGAAAAACACGAGACGTACTTCGGAAACGGTGCGGAGGTAGGTGAGATGTGAGGATTCCCCAGAACCGCTTGGAGTGGATTGGCCGAAAAGGAGGTTGTGGGCGTAAATGGTTGTGACTAGAAACAGCGGCAACAGCAAAGGACTGGGCCGGTTACACATGAGCGTGGTTCCCAGAAATTTGGCCATATTAGCAAAGGGGGTAGCAAAGGGGCAATACAGTTGTCATCGGAATAAGCTGTTGATAACTTGAGAACCCTTTCATTCATCCGGTTTACCCAGGTTTTTGAAGAGGGCTGCGCCGAGAAATAGGCTGATAGAGTCGATGGCCGCGCAACCGTCGCAGATCGGGCCTGAGGACTCTCGAGACGATAGTTTTGATGCCAGGAACGCAAATTTTGCATTGGACTGTTCCCTAGCAAAGCCATTATTTTGAAACTATCGTAGTGTAGTCACGCCTCGCCAGCGTAGTCATCCAGAGGAGCCATGCATGAAATCCCAACGAAGTTCCTTCCGGCGCTCGCCTCGGGCCTCCCACCGCCGCGCTCTTGAAAACGGTGGCAGAACCTTGCTCGTATCCAAATGCCTGGCCCGCGCTCAAGTTACGGACACTATGATTGATGAATCGCTCGAACGAAGTGAAACAGCAACTGCATCCCCCCACCCACTGGAGCACGTGAGTGGGAAGGTTGCTAAGAAAGAACCATCCGATACCATCGATCTGGAGAAGCTGTTGCACTTTTCCCAGCAGTTGTATGCTCACCCTCTCACCTTGCAGGAAGTGATTCGCAAAGAAGGGAAAGCAGCGTACGAGGTCTTGAGACCAAAATTCGACCGACAGGCCGCACAGCGATTCGAAATTTTCTATCACACCTTCAAGCAGCCCTCAGGGCCTCACAAGAGTGGTGTGGCGTCTTGTGAGTAGCGTTTTGATTCGGGCCGCGTAAATCAGTCTGGGACCAGCGAATCTGGGCGTGCCTGCCTTTACTTCATGGAATTCGCTGGCGCCATTTATTTCGCCAGCAACGACCGGACAGTGCAATCCCCAGTTTAGAAACGGCGATACATGAACTGACCCACGCCCGCATCTTGCGTGTGGGTCACGATCGAAACCAAAAGTAACGTCAATCCATACAGAGGTGGGATCCAATACCACCGGTTGCGAGCGATGCCGGCAACGATTGCTGAACCCGAGTGCGCTGGTGCGGTTTCAATTTCGGCCGAGTAGCGATCAAGCAACTCGTTCGCCGCAAGCACCGCGGCGTATCCGGCCGCCAAAGCAAAAATTAACCAATACAGGCTCCCGCTGAGAAAGTGGGAAAGATAACTTGCGGGAGAAAGCACCGCCGACAACATCCGCATTGCTTGCGGTAGAGAATTGGCGCGAAAAAGTATCCATCCCAAACTGATCAACAGATTCGTCACGAACCATGAGAGGGTCGTCCAAACGGTTGCCCGGGGAGCCTGGTCTAACTTGGCGCGAAACTGTTGCAGCTGCCGATGCATGACCAGAAGAACTCCGTGATAGCAGCCCCATAGCAAGAACAGCACGGTTGCCCTATGCCACAATCCAAACAGGACCATGGAAATCACCAGCGTAAGGTTTCGCCACCACAGGTCGCGGCGCGGCATCGCCAGTGGAAGAAAAACGTAGTCGCGAATCCAGAACGATAGCGACATATGCCAACGCGTCCAGAAAATCGAAGGCGTCGTGGATTGAAACGGACGCGCAAAGTTTTCCGGTAACTCGAAGCCCAGCGCTCTCGCAGCGCCAATAGCAATATGCGAATAACCGGCGAAGTCAAAGAAAAGCTGCAACCCGTACCCGAATGCCAGACACCACACGTCGGCACCGCTCCAGCGAGTGGCATGATCGAACCCGCGGTTAATCCCATCGCCGGAGAGAATTCCCTGTCCCACCAGTCTCGCCAGTTGCATCATGAGGACGCCGGTTGCGATACGAGTAAACCCGCGCCCAATGTTGCTCCGTGAGGTGATCTCCTCGGATCGGAATTGTGGAAGCATATCGGGCATGCGACAGATTGGCCCCGAAATCGCGACCGGGAAGAAAGCCATGTATAACGCAAACTCAAAGAATGACGGGTCGAGCTCCTCGCCACGGTAAAGATCAAACAGGTAGCTCATCGCCTGGAATGTCCAGAATGAGATCCCCAAGGGTAACGCAAGGTGAGCCAACCCCTGGAGCGATGCGATCGGAAGGTTCACGGCTACTTCGGGGAGATATTTGAAACTGCCCAAGAACGCAAGGTTCAGTAGGACGCCGGTCATCAGCGTAAGTCGAGTGGGCCTTCGCCGAAGCCTTTCCCCAAGCCAAAAATTCATTCCCGTCGAAATAAGAAGAACTCCCGCGAACCAGACGCCCCAGCTGAGATAGAGCAGGTAGCTGCCGATCAGAAGAATAGACTGCCGCACCTGTCGCGCGCGGACGTTTGCGAAGACCGCAACGCTAACCAGGAAAACCAGGCTATATAGAATCTCTCGAACCAACGTTCCTCGCTTGGGTTATCGTAACTGAAAGTCTTTCACACTCCCCGGATACAATGACCACAGCGTGAACCAATTTCGCAATCTTATCGAGGCACTCGATGCCGCGCCCGCGAATCGTCCATTTGTGACTGCCTGGATCGACGAAGACGAACGGGAGACAGCGACCTTTGCGGAGTTCCGCCGGCGCGCACGCCTGCAAGCCAAGGCCCTTCGCGACCACGGCGTGAGCATCGGAGATCGAGTGATCGTCATCATGCAGCAAGGCATTCCCTCCATGACTGCCTTTGTCGGAACCATGATGCTAGGCGCGGTGCCCGCCTTCCTTGCTTATCCCAACTTCAAGGTTGAACCTTCCAAGTACCTCTCCGGATTGGCCGGAGTAACCGCAAACCTGAGCGCCAAAGCCGTGATCATCGATGAAGCGTTTCCCGACGAAATGCTGAGCTATGTGTCTCTCAACGATCAAACCGCGCTGCTTCACGCTAGCTGTGATGGGACGCCGAACACGGAGATTGAACTTCCTGAGCTCGAGCATTTATCCGAGAACCTTGCATTCATTCAGTATTCAGCAGGCACCACCGGACTGCAGAAGGGCGTGGCCCTTACTCATGCCGCCGTACTGCGGCAACTCAGACATCTGGCGCAGGCACTGAAAATAGATAAGTCGACGGACCGCATCTACAGCTGGCTGCCTCTGTACCATGACATGGGATTGATCGCCTGCTTTATGCTGCCAATGGTTTGCCACGTACCGGTCGTGATGCAATCGCCATTGGATTGGGTGATGCATCCTGAAACCATGCTACAGATCATCAGTGCGTACAAGTGCACCCTCGCGTGGATGCCGAACTTTGCCCTTCAATTCGTTCCCCGCCGCACACCGTGGAGCCGGTGGGCACAGTACGATCTTTCGTCCGTCCGTGCCTTGATTAATTGTTCAGAACCGGTCCGCGCCCGCAGCATGCATGAATTCCAAAGTGCCTTCGCATCCATTGGATTAAAGAGCAACACCATGCAATCGTCCTACGCCATGGCGGAAAACGTTTTCGCGGTGACCCAATCGGATATCAGTCGGCATTCAGGACCAGCCAGTATCTGCGCCGATGGGCAACAGTTTCGTACGAAACATTTAATCGTTCCAGTTGCGGAGGGCGCTGCCGGATCCGTCTCCTTTAAATCATCCGGTCGATTGTTACCCAACCATGAGGTGCGTATTGCGTCCGATTCTGGCGAGTTGCGTGACCAAGGCCAGGTCGGCAACATTCTTATTAAAAGTGACTGCCTCTTCGAGGGATACTACAATCGGCCCGACCTTACCGCCAAAGCGATTATCGATGGCTGGTACCACAGTGGTGATCTTGGATTCTATCTCGAAGGCGAACTGTTCGTGGTCGGCAGGAAGAAAGACTTGCTCATTGTCGGCGGCGAAAATCTCTACCCGCAAGACATTGAAGAGATTGTCGCGAGCCACCCCGCCATTCACGATGGCCGCGTAGTTGCGATGGGCGTGTACAACCCCGATCTAGGGACGGATGACATCGTGGTAATTGCGGAAGTAGAGCGGGAACCACTTCTCGCAGGTTCTGCAGAAATCGAATACGAGCTCCGTAATCTTGTCGTAGCTGGACTTGGCGTCACAGTTCGTACGATTTTCTTGAAGCCACCGAAATGGATTGTGAAGAGCACAGCTGGGAAAGCGGCGCGTTCGGCCACGCGCGAGAAATTGTTGCGCGAGCATGCGGAACTCAACATCGAACCCGAGGAAAGCCAATCGATATGACACCTGAAGCGCAACAGATGATTGAACATATCGTCAGGTTGATTAGAAAACCGAACCTGAAGCTCGAGGAAAACACACCGCTGGTTTCGTCCGGATTGATTGACTCAATGGCCCTGGTGGATTTGTTGCAAAAGCTCGAAGATCTGACTCACATGCACATCCCACCGGGCAAAGTGCAACCGAAAGATTTGGATACGGTCGTCATGATGTTCGCAACCGCGCGGCGCGTAGGAAAGCCTCGGAAGTAGCGAACACGGGCAGGATGAAAAAACGGAAGCGCGGAGCATAAAGGTGTGGTCTCGAGGTTGTAACAATGCACCGCGAACGCCGTGGGCACCGCTGACTACGACTTCTCGTCGAAGTTGCCCGTCTGCATGGAAAGGTAGCGCTCGTAGCCCATTTCTTTGATCTGGTGAAGTTGGGCCTCGAGCCAGTCCACGTGATCTTCTTCATCTTTGAGCAGCTTGACCAGTAGATCGCGGCTACCGTTGTCTTTTTCCTGCGTCGCGAGCTGCACCGCTGCGTTGTACTGTTTAACGGCAGAAACCTCGAGCGCCAGGTCGCTCTCAATCATCTGCCGCACGGTTCCACCAATGTTCAGTTGTAAGGGCTGCATAGAAGGTGTTCCGTCGAGAAATAGCACTCTTTCGATCAGCTCTTCGGCATGCTTCATCTCATCAATGGATTGCTTCTTGATGTAGTCGGCAAGTTTCTTGTAGCCCCAGTTTTCGCACATTTCCGCGTGCAGGAAATACTGGTTGATCGCCGTCAACTCTTCCCGTAGAGCATCATTTAATTCTTTGACTACTTTTGGATTACCTTTCATCCGCAATCTCCTGGTTGGACCGCAAAGTGGTAGCTATTGTATACCCGGTTCTCCTGCTTGCGACGTGGTGCAAAGATATTCATCCGAAGCGCCCGAATCGGCATGCGGTGGGTAGCAACATTTCAGGAGATGCTCTGTTTGTGGCCGCCATCGGAGACGACATTTGCTTCCACCCGCTCGCTCAGGCTGCACGCCTTTACAGGCAACCCGGTTCCGACATAGATTTAAAGACCGATAGTTCGAACCGCGGAGTTGTTAATGTCGCAACCTTCCTCCGATCACGATGAGCCCGCGCCCTCAGTCTCAGCCGGAAACCATGGTGAAAGTTCTCCTTTCCACTGATCTCTTGGAGACCCTTCCGGATGCCGTCGTCGCCGTCGATCACCATGGAACCATCGTTCAAGTCAATTCACAAGCACAAGATCTCTTTGGCTACGACCGCAACGAACTCATCGGCCACAAGGTTGAAATGCTTGTCCCCGAGAGCTATCGCAGCCAGCACCACAGTCATCGCCAGAATTTTGCGGAAGCGCCGAAAACGCGACGAATGGGAGCGGACCTGGATCTTTACGGAAGACGGCGCGATGGCTCGGAATTCCCCGTAGAAATCAGTCTCAGCCCGGTCTCCGCAGTGAACGGCGTGTTCGTGCTAAGCGCGATCCGCGACATCAGCGATCGCAAGCGAATCGCGGAAGAACTGCGCAGAGCGAATGAAGAACTGCATCGGAGAACAGCCGAGCAACTTGGCGAATACCGGTCAAAGCTGGCATCGATAATTGATTCCTCCGAAGACGCGATCATCACCAAAGAGTTGAACGGCATTGTCACCAGTTGGAACAAGGGAGCCGAGCATATGTATGGGTACGCGCCAGAGGAGGTCATCGGAAAGCACATCTCCCTTTTAACCCCCAGCGATCAGCCCGACGAAATCTCCGGGATCCTTCAGAAAATCGCAGAAGGCGAGAGCACCGAGCACTATGAATCAGTGCGCGTAACCAAGGATGGGCGCCATCTGAACGTCTCCATTTCCGTGTCTCCCCTGCGCGATGCGCTCGGCGAGATCGTAGGAGCGTCGGCGATCGTGCGCGACATCACGACCCAGAAACGGACTGAGGGCCAGCTTCGTCAAGCCCAGAAGATGGAAGCGATCGGACGGCTTGCGGGAGGGGTCGCACACGACTTTAACAATATCCTGGGGATCATCAACGCCTGCACCGAATTTCTCCGCGACCGCATCGATCCCGCTGCCGAACCTTCGCTCTACGTAGAGAACATCAAGAAGGCAAGCGACCGCGGCAGGTCATTGACTAAACAACTACTCGCGTTTAGCCGAATGTCTGCAATCCAACCCCGTATCCTCGACCTGAACGAGCGCTTGCGTGATGTCAGCAAACTCCTGCGTCCGTTGCTGGGAGACGATGTCGAGATTCTCATTGTGCCCAAGTCACCCTCGGCAGTGATCGAGGCCGACCCTGGCCAGCTCGACCAGATCGTGGTAAACCTCGCGGTCAACGCGCGCGACGCCATGCCGCGGGGTGGCAAGTTTATTCTCGAAACTGCCGCGGTACGATTTGACGAGGCATTCGCGCAGCAAAATCAGGCCATGCCGGCGGGAAAATACGTCCTGCTTGCAGTGAGTGATACTGGCGATGGTATGGACGAAGGGACTATGTCGCGCATCTTCGAGCCCTTCTTCACCACCAAAGAACTGGGTAAAGGAACTGGCTTGGGCCTGGCCACGGTCTACGGAATTGTTAAACAGAGTGCGGGGCACATCCTGGTCTACAGTGAACCGGGACACGGGACCACGTTCAAGATCTATCTCCCCAGCGCGGAGCACAAAATCGGGCTCGGATCCGGCGCTGAAGTCGAGACGGTCAGCCCAAAAAGGCAAGGCGCTACAATCCTGCTGGTGGAAGACGACGAAATCATGCGCAGCTTGACCCGACAGCTCCTCCAAGAACACGGCTATTCGGTAGTTGAGGCGGATGACGGAAAGTCCGCACTCGAATGGGCGGAGTCTCATCCGGATCCAGTTGATCTGCTGTTGACCGACGTGGTGATGCGTCGCATGAGCGGTCCCGAATTAGTTGAGCGCCTGAATGCCTCTCGCCCGAGCCTGAAAGTCGTATACATGTCAGGTTACACAGGTGAGCTAATCGCCGAACGGGAGATGTTGAAGCGCGGCATCACGCTCCTCGAAAAACCGTTCACCCGGACCGCTCTGCTGAACACGATCCACGCAAGTTTGGCCTGAGAGTCGGCGAAGGCACGCGCTTGGCCCAGGGCGCACGTCCGAGTGCTGCGCGAAGCGCAGAAAAGCCTCGTCATCAGTAACCATCCTATTGGTTCATGTAACCAATCAACCGGTGATGGAGATCACACAGAGCTGTGTGAAAGCACGCACTTCGGGCACAGCTTCGGCAGGCAGTCGGCATAGCCAGAAATTTTGCCTTCGAATCAACCTGTTTACTTTGTTTGGCTTAGGAGAATTTAACTAAGGCCTTACGTGCCCTTCAAGTGTGGCGAGGGACTTGCCAAAGTACTTGTGAGCGGAGGTATTATATGGCCACACATATCATCAATCATGCCCAGAAACCTTCACCAGCAGTGAAAACCTCGTGCGATTTTCCGCCATCCGTAGCCGATGCCTTGGAACAAGAGGCAATAACCACCACCTATCCCACGGGAGCGGTTTTATTCGCGGAAGGCCAGGCTCCGCGGGGAGTGTTCATTGTCCGTCGAGGTCGGGTGAAGCTTTCTATTTGTGGCAGCGACGGCAGAACCCTGATCCTACGAATGGTTGATCCCGGCTGCCCACTGGGAGTCGCCGCGGTAGTTTCCGGACGACCGTACGAAGCCACGGCCGAGACCCAGGAGCCATGCGAGATCAGCTTCCTGCGACAAAGCGATTTGCTGCGCCTCATGCGCCTTCACGGCGAGCTTGCCCTGTGGGTGACCCAGCACATCAGCCAGGATTACGCCGGTACCTGCCGCGAAATCCGCGACCTCATCCTTTCTGATTCCGCCAGCGAGAAGCTTGCTCGACTGATGGTGGGATGGCTCGACCAGAACGCGGCAGCCACAAACCCTACTCAAGTGAAGCTGGCCCTAACTCACGAAGAGATCGGACAGATGATCGGCACTTCGCGTGAGACCGTCAGCCGGCTTTTCGCGGGCTTCAAAAAGCAGCGCCTCATCCAACAGAACGGCTGCACGCTCGTAATTCCCAACCGCGTTGCCTTAGAATCCCTCATTACCGCGTAGAACGTCACTCGACGGGCCGGCCAATCCTCCGCCGGCCCAGACTTTCCGGAGCACTGCACCGGCCCCTACTCAGGTTTGCCGGTGTAGTGTTGTTCGTGGTGGACCTCAGCATGATCTTCTAAACACTCCAGATGCGTAATGATTTCAGCGGGCATCCCTAGCTCGGACGGCAGGCGTTCTTCCAGAATAGTTGCGAGGCGGTGGGCCTCGCTGACCGAGGTCACGCGCGGGAACAACAAGTGTACTTCGATGATCTGCCGGTATCCGGTAGTTCGGAAGCGCACGCCGTGGTATTGGATGGTCAGCTCCGAGCAAATTGCGTCCAGTTTGTCCCGAATTTTCCGGCCGGCTTTCGGATCGGAATAATCCATCAGCCCGATTGCCGAACGCCAGACCAAGCACCCCCCTGACCAAAGGATATTTGCGGCGACCGCGCTAGCGATCAGCGGATCGAACGGTTTCCAGCCCGTCAGTAGCACCAGGCCTAGTCCTCCTACAACCCCAAAGCTGGTCCAGCTATCGGTCAAGACATGTTTGCCATCGGCCTCCAGGATGAGCGAATTGGTCCGCCGCCCGATCCGCAGCAGATAATAACCAAGCCCCGCATTAAGAACTCCGGCCACCAGGATCAGCAATGCGCCAGTTCCCAGGTGCTCAAGCTGTAGTCCCCCGATCCACTTCCGGATCGACTCATAAAGAATTGCGATGGCGGCCATAACGATCATTGCACCTTCAAATCCAGCAGAAAAAAAGGTGATCCGCTCATAACCGTAGAGAAAATGAGGGGAAGCTGATTTTGTGCTTAGCCGGAGACTAAAACTGGCAAACCCCACGGCGATCACGTGCACGACCGACTCGGCCGCATCAGAAAAAATGGCGGCCGAATGTGTCATGAAATAAACCGTGGTCTTACCGATCAGCATCCCCAAACCAAAGGTCAGCGAAAGCCGCATGGCGAAGCGCGCATCGCGCAAATCCTGTTCGTCTCTCCGTATTGCCGAGCTGACCATGGCTTGCATTACCGCGCGGTGTATCCCTGGATCAGAAGTCTACTGTCCGGCACATAGTCTCACGCCAATCGCGCCAGAAGATGTGATATAGCTCACACCACCGGCGCGACCGGCTTAGCGGGAGTGCGAAATAAGTAAACTACGTCCCAATGGGGAATAGAGGGCAACCGCCGTAAGACTACAGCCGCGACTAAGAGCTAGGACGCATCACGAACCTGGTTCGTCGCCTGCACTGGCGGCGACCGCTTGCTCATCCCCCTCGTCGGCAGGCTCAGTCTGCGGCTCGACCAAGTGAGCCCGTTCTAAAGCCCGCAAATACTCCGGCCGGGAATGGCGGTAATGGTCGGCCGGAACTTTTCCGTTGAGCCAAGCCGTATCCATCGGGTAAACCAGCGGGTCGAAGATCACCATGTAGAAGTGCCAGAGCAGAATGGAGAAGGTCGCGAGCAATGCCTCATAATAATGAATGGCGGTGGCGGCGTCCGACACCCACTTGGGGAAATAGCGCAACGTGAAATTGTTAAACCACAACAAAAAGCCGGTGACCGTCATCACCACTGTGCCCCACAGGAACGCCCAGTACTCCATCTTCTCCGCGTAATTAAATTTCGCGAACCGCGGTTCGACTTTCGTGAGTCCCAGATTGTGAGAGAACACTTGCACGAGATCGGTTGCATCTTTGAGTTGCGGCAACATCGCCTTCAGGAACGAGCGGTCTCGCCGGTTTATCGAGAGATGAATCACGTGATAGATCGTAGAAGCAATCAGCACAATCGCCGCGCTGCGATGTACCAATCCGCGGAACGCGAAGTGGCTCTCCCAGAGCAAAAGCGGACGCGCCCACCAAGCCTCCGGATACTTCAGCGCAAACCCAGTGAACACCAGCGTGGGGAAGCTGAGAATCACGCCCCAGTGCGCGATGCGGAAGTTTCGATTCATGCGCGACACTTGCGCCCCGGTTTCGTTTCGTGGCTGCCGCCGGATGAGCTTCGCCACAAAGTCCAGCAAGTTGTGCGCAATCATGAAGCCGAGGGTCAACGGGATTAGAAGCCAATAGGTCCAACGAATCCACTTTACGACTGGATGCGCTGGTCCGCTTGCGGTCTGCACGTGTACTGGACCGACGATGAAATGGTCGCCCGCACCCGCGTGGCAAACGCCACACGTCTTCGAAAGGTTCGCCGCATTCACCGTCGACCGCGCGTCACTCGACCGAAAGATATTGTGCACGCCATGGCAGGAAGCACAGTTGGCAACAATCTGAGATCCGCCTCGCTGCGCGAGACCGTGATAGCTGTCGGCGTAAGAAGGAACCCGGTCCGCCGGCAGATTGTAACGCAATGCCAGGCGTTCATCGCTGTGGCAGCGCCCGCAAGTCGCCATGGAGACGCGTCCTGCGTTCACCAGCGATCCCTGCTCTTTCGGCCCGAGAATCAGATGCTCCCCGTGGCAGTCGCTGCACACCGGAGCCGCGGACACGCCCTCCTTCATAGCTTGTCCGTGCACGCTTTCACCGTAGGTCTTGGCGATGTCCGCGTGGCAATGCCCGCAGGTTGCTGGAATATTCCAGTGGTTGGTCTTGGAACGCGCATCTTTCGGGGGAAAGATCCCGTGGCTCCCATGACAATCCGAGCAGGTTGCGGCAGCCCCGTCTCCATCGACCAGAGCTCGTCCGTGCACGCTTTGCCGGTAGAGTTCAACGGGGTGTGCAAACGGAATCTTATGCCGTGAGAGGAATTGCTGATTGCTGTGACAGGAAGCGCACGTGTCAGGCAGATTCTTCTTGGCCACTGGCGACGCGGCGTCGCTCGACACCTGAACTTGATGGACGGAACCGTGGCAGGAGCCGCAGCTCGGCGCATCCGGATCGCCTGCCGCGGCGGCTTGTCCGTGAACGCTTTTCCTGAAGTCTTTTACTTCGTCTGCGTGGCACTGCGCGCATTTTGCCGGCGCCGTCTGTGCCGCCGCCGAAACTTCGTGGGGGTCGCCGTGGCAGGATTGGCAAGCTACGTCCCCGAGCGCGCTATGAATGCTGCCAGCCACATGGGAAGCCTCGTCGGTGTGGCAAGTCGAACATTGAACCTTCGGCACTTTGTCGGGATGCGGAAAATCTTTAATGGTCGTGTGGCAGTCGATGCAGCCCAGAGTGCCGTGGACACTGGCTGCGTGCTTCGCAGGATCAATCGAGATGCTTTTGCCGGTGGACGACGTCATTCCCGCCTGGCCGTGACAGGCGAGGCAGCTTTCATCCTGCTTCAATGGATGGGGCGTTTTCGGTTGGGCGCCAGCCCGAGTAGGTATCAGCGTGCAAACTGAAAGAAGACTTACCGAAACCAGCAACAATAAGTAACTGGGATTCGATCGCCTGCTGGTAACGATCGCGCGTTGGATCCCCTTCAACAAGGTAATACTCCGACAGCTTTCCCTACTTCATTCCCAAGTCCGTCAGGATCTTGGGATTTTCTTCACCCGACGCCAAAACCTGATGGCACGCAGAACAGTCATTGGTGATCGTCTGCCCATCGGCACTGGTGTGGCTGCCGTCATGGCAGCGGAAGCAGCCCGGCGAATCATTGTGCCCAAGATTGTTCGGATAGGTGCCCCAGGTCACGCGCATGTCCGGGAAAACATTGCGCAGGTAGATCTCTGAAATCTCCTCACCCGCTTGCTGCACCAGCGGCCGTCGCGTTTGATAGATCTGGGGGTAATTCGTCCGATAAAACTTGTTGACTTCTTCCATAATGCTCTGCTTTGCGATTTCGCGCGTGGGATAATTCACCTTCAGAACCTCGACCGCCTTTTTCCTGATGTAGGGAAGATCTGGACTAATCCCGCCCAGCGACATCCGCTTGTCCACTGCGTTATCAGGAAGGTCGAAGGCATGCGTGGGCCGGTTGTGGCAGTCCACGCAATCCATTACGCGATGCTCTCCCTTATCCAACTGTTGTTGGCTTGGCTTGGCATCGCTGGAAATGAATTCGGTGGTTTTTCCCTGGTCGTCGGTGTAATACACGACCGGGATGGTCTGCCGCTCGGCATCGGTGGAAATGTAGTGGATGCGGGCTGCTTCGGCGAGGTGGCGCCCATGAATTCCGACCGAACCCTGGGAGGTGCGTCCGCCGACTTTGAGTAGCAATACGTCCGTCTGAGGAGTATTTTTTTCGTCGTCCTTGTAGCTGGTGTTCACCAGAAATTTGTCGCCCGTAAAACGCTGCGGCCAGTGGCATTGCTCACAGGTCTCGCGTGCCGGGCGGAGATACTTTACCGGCGAAGGGATCGGCCGCGAATAGGTGTGGAACGTCACCGCGTAAACCTGACGCAGGCCGGAAAGCTTTGATCGGACAAACCAGCCCGCGCCAGGCCCGATGTGGCACTCGACACAAGCCACACGCGAGTGCGGAGAATTTTGATAGGCCGTATACTCAGGGGCCATTACGCGGTGGCAAGTGGTTCCGCAGAAACTCACCGAGTCCATATACTCCACGCCACGGTAGGAGGCGGTCCCAACGATAAGGAGATTGAGCGCTGTAGCCACGAGTACCCATTCCAAAGTACGCCGGACCATCGGCAGCTGCAGGTTAATGGCAGGATAAATTTGCGGCAGTTGCCCAGTCCCAAGCAGACTTCGTCGCTTGAGCCAGATGCCCAGGGGAATCAGCACCAGTCCGAGCACGAAGATGCCGGGAAGAATCAGAAAGACCAGAAGGCCAATGTAAGGATGCGGCGGTCCCGGAAGAAAGATGTCATAGAACCAGAAAGCGATGGTGGTAAGGGCCGTACTGGTCGTGATCACGGCGCCGGTAAGGGTGACGGGATTCTGCCCCAGAAAATAGATCGGTTGCGCCCAGTCCCGGATTCGTTCTCGCAGTTTCATGTGAAACCGTTGCTCCTTACTATTTTCCGTGCGCCGCCTCGCAGACACACATCGGGCTACGCCGCGCAAACTCCGCTGCCCCGAACAATCGCTCTACCGTTGATGCCCCGAGAACTACTTTTTCAGCGTGCGGATATAAGCCACCAGCCCCTTGACTTCTTCCGGCGTCAGAGAGGCATACTTCGGCATCTTGTTCTTCCCGTTCGTGATGATATCCGTGAGCTCGGTGTCCGACATTTTCTGCACGTCAGCGCTTGTGAAATCGTGGGCACCCATTTTCTTTCCCATCGACGAACCGGTTCCGTCGGCACCATGGCAGGCGGCACACTTTGATTTGAAGAGCGTCGATGCATCTTGCCCATGCACGGATAAGGGAAGAGTGAGAACAACAGCCAATGCTGTTGCGAAAGTAAACACTTGGAAGTTAATGCTCTTCATCGTCAAGCTCCATTCTAGTTTTCATCGGTCCTAGATCCGACCGAGATTAGCAGTTGCAAAATGCAATATTGCACTCCCGGAGGCAGAGATTCCGTGACCCGGGTCACATATCCCTGTGATTGTAAGCCCTTTACATTCACGTTTGAATAAACTGGTGATAGCCCTCACCGCCAACTGTGATGTCCGTCACGGCATGACTCTGGGACTTGGGTTCAAACTAATGATCAGGGTGAGCCTTATGCCAAAGGATGATCGCAATCTGCTGGATGTGCTGAAGTTCGAACTGGAGTTTCTTGAGCAGGGCGGCTACGGACGATTGCCCCGCGAGGCGTGGCGGCCACGCTTTGTTTTCGAGGATTCCCCCACTTGCATGAACTTTAACTCGAAGGACCGCGAGCCGTGTGACGAATGCCTCCTGATGCAATTCGTGCCACGGGACGCGCGCACGGAACAGACTCCATGCATTCACATCCCATTGTCAGCCGCTGGAGACACGATCGCGTCGTTATACCGCACCGGGACACAGCAAGAGCTTGAGGAAGCGCTCGGCGCATGGCTGCGGGCGACGATCCAACGGCTGACAGCGGAACAAGCGAAAAAAGCGGCGACTGTCGATTCTTCTCGTTAGGCGGTCTTTAAGGCGGACGTTCCCGCTGCCCAGTCACGCGACATTCAGGCGGAGAGAAGCAAGTTGAACTCCAGTCTCGTCCGCCGGTCCAACATGAAAACCCATCTTCTCTACAATGCTGCGCATCTCGATGTTCTCGCGGAGCATATAGGCCTGTATTGAATCCAGGTGCTCGTCGCGGGCTACCTGAATCAGGCGGCGCAGCAGCTCGATTCCCAAACCACGACGCTGATACTGGTCGCGCACCAGCAGCGCCATCTCGGCGTTGCGTTCCCCGGGAAGTTTGCTCAGCCGCCCGATGGCGAGGATTTCGTGCTCGCCCGTGGCCGGCGAAGTGCAATCGGCGACAATTGCAATCTCGCGATCGTAGTCGATAAAACAGATTCGTCTCAGCCGATCGTGAGCAACTCGCTGGCTGAGCTTGGACCACTGAAAATAGCGGAGAAAGACGCTGCGCTCAGAAAGTGCTTCATGGAACTTCACCACGAGCGGTTCGTCCTCGGGACGGATCGGCCGCAGGACCACAGGTGTGCCATCCTTCATCGTCCACGACGAAACGTATTGCGCCGGGTAGGGCCGGATGGCAGGTTTGGGAAGCTGGTTCGCAGCGAGACTCTTATCATGAAGAACGAAACGGGCATCGAGCGCGAGGATCTGATCGGCGGAAGCGATCAGCGGATTGATGTCCGCCTCTTTGATGGCGGGGTTGTCAACGATGAGGCGGCTAAACCGCACTAACAAGGCTTCGAGCGCCGCAATGTCCACCGGCTTACGGCCGCGCACGCCAGATAGAGCTTTGAAAATTAAAGTTTGCTCGAGTAAGCGATGTGCCAGTGTGGTGTTGAGCGGCGGCAACGCCAGTGCCCGGTCACAATAGACCTCTACCAATTCCCCGCCTGAGCCAAAAGCCACGACCGGGCCGAATTGCGCGTCCGTGGCGCTGCCAACAATTAACTCGTAGCCCGCCGCTTTCCACATGGGTTGCACCGTCACGCCCTGAAAGCTCTCGCGGCCTGCGCGCTCGGTGACGGAAGATTCAATCGCGCGGTAGGCCTCGCGAACGGCTGCGGTGTCGGCAAGATTCAGCTTCACGCCGCCGACGTCGGTCTTGTGCGTAATGGTCTCGGAATGCAGTTTCACGACAACGGGAAACCCGATTGCCGCCGCTGCCGCTTCGGCCTCTTCCTCGGTGCGGGCAATCCTTGTCTCCACTGCTGGAATTCCACATAGCGTAAGGATCTGTTTTGATTCGAATTCAGTGAGCAACGTTCGCCCGCAGCTTCGGGCTTCATCGATGATCGTGCGTATCTTCCCCCGCGCTTCACTCTCCTCTTGCGGGCCATCCGCGAGAGCCGGGGTTTCATAGATGCCGCGAAGGTTGTAGGCATAGCGCCACATCAGGGTAAAGATTCGGGTGGCGGTGTCCGGAAAAGTAAATGTTGGAATTCCCGCGCCATTCAGAATGGCTTCGCCGGCGGCAACACTTTCTCCCCCCATCCAGCTCGCGAGAAGCGGTTTGCCGAGCGCATGGGCGTGGGGCTTTAATCGTTCCGCAACTTCGGCGGGATTGGTCATGCCCTGCGGGGCAAGGATGACAAGCAGACCGTCGCTGTTGGGGTCGGCAAGTGCAATCTCAGTTGCGCGCTCATAGCGGTCGGGATCGGCGTCGCCGAGTATGTCAATCGGATTGCCATGGCTCCAGTGGGCGGGCAGAAAACGGTCGAGTGCGTCGAGGGATTCCGTTGAAAGCGTAGTAAGCTCGCCGCCAACCGCAATGAGCGCATCCGTAGCTAGCACGGCCGGACCGCCGGCATTCGTCAACATGGTAAGCCTTGGGCCGCGGGGCCGAGGCTGTTTGCTTAGCACCTCCGCCATATAGAACAGATCTGCGATGCTGCTCACACGCAGGACACCAGCACGTCGAAATGCCGCCTGAAGAACGTCGTCGCTGCCGGTAAGAGCGCCAGTGTGAGAGGCCGCTGCTTTCGATCCGCCTTCCGACCGTCCAGCTTTCAACACGATGATCGGCTTGGTAAGCGTTACTTCCCGCGCCGCCGACAAGAAAGAGCGCGCATCGCCGATCGACTCCATATAAATAAGAATGCTCTGTGTATGAGGATCATCGCCGAAGTAATCAATCAGGTCGCCCCAGCCGATATCGAGCATCGAGCCGGTGGAAACGAATGCGCTGAAGCCCACTCGCTCGCGCAGGCTCCAATCGAGAATCGCGGTCTGCAGTGCACCACTCTGACTTAAGAATGCAACGTTGCCCGGGCGCGCGATGGTTTGGGCGAAGGTTGCATTGAGTCCAAACCGTGGGTTCATGATCCCGAGACAGTTCGGGCCGAGGAGTCGCATGTGGCCGCGTGCTAACTCTTCGGTGATTTGCTTTTCCAGCGTTTGCCCCTCAGCGCCGTGCTCACGAAAACCCGCAGAGATGACAATCGCAGACTTCACGCCCGCAGCCACACATTCCCTGACAATCGCGGGAACCGTGGCTGCCGGGGTCACGATGACGGCGAGATCTACCGGCTCCGGGACCGCATGGATAGAAAGGTGCGCCGCCAGGCCGAGAATATTTCGATGTCGAGGGTTGACCGGATAGACCTTGCCTTGAAATGCGGGAGTCTGAAGATTTGAGACGAAGCGCGCGCCCAACGCTTCCCTCGCGCTCCGTCGCACCAATTACGGCGACGTTATTCGGTTTGAAAAGCGCGTCGATCGGCCGTATTTCCGAACGCAGAACGCCGTGTGACTTATCTTGTACTCCGCGTGCTGGCCTAGCCACATTCTCGGTCACAAGATGCTCTCAAGTGGCAGGCTCCCACCGTCAGACCCCGTATAGGAACCGAATTCATTTTTCCGGTATATCGTACGACGACCCGGACGCTACCGTGAACGCGGGTCTAGCCAGGCGTTAATCTTGGGCCAGGTGCGTTTGTTTGCGCCGCTTCCCGCCATGATTCCGATGTGACCGCCCTGAACGTTGAAGAGCTCCTTAATCTTTGCTGCTCACCTTCGACAGAATGGCTCTCGACTGGCAGGGTGGCGTGATGTGGTCACCCTCTGCGAT